>CAZGJA010000090.1:0-20732 GCA_964526695.1 uncultured Phycisphaeraceae bacterium | reverse complement strand
CAGCGTGAAGCCGCCCGATCGCCGGGCCGACCTCCCTCTCGAAATGCGTGCGAACATGATATGCCTCCCGTACGGAAAAGTGCCCGGGGACAGCGCGACCCTCCTCCTCGGAGCGTCGCGCTGCCGCTGCCGGTGTATTCGTCCAATGATCGTCATTCTCCGACGGCCGGCAAGCCTGTCGGGCGAATTGAGTTCTCCGGCGTGCGCCGCCCCCGACGTTGCAGGCCGGACCGAATCGCGCAGCCCCCACCCCCCCCAGCCCCTGAGGTCGAGAAAGCTCCTTTGTAGAAGACACCGCCCACGCTCCGGCGGCGGATGGTCGTCCCTGATGGGGAGAATCCCTCTGAGCCGCGCACGTCAGGCCAGGGTTGGCGTTGGGTTCCCTGTGCCAGGATCGGCTTGGACGGACTCTTGGGATCTAAGATGAAGCGCGTTGAAGCCGCGCGGCCGAACGGGGGATGGGCCAGACGTTTATCAAGTTATGCGTTTATCGGACTTTCCTCCCGCATTCGCAGAGGCCGGCGATTCGGTTGTTTTGGAGCTGCGACGACCTCGCGTAGTGCCTCGCGAATAGAACAGCGTTCAATCTTGGGGGGCGGGCGTCCTCGCCCGCTGGCGGGCCAGAGGCCCGCCCCCCCCGGCCGGAGGCCCGCCCCCCTCGGTTAGGGGCCCGCCGGTTGTTTTGGAACTGCGACGACCTCGTGTAGTGCCTCGCGAATATCACAGCGTTCAATCATGGGGGGGCGTCCTCGCCCACCGGCGGGCCAGAGGCCCGCCCCCCTCGGCCAGAGGCCCGCGCCCCTCGGCCAGAGGCCCGCCCCCCTCGGTCAGAGGCCCGCGCCCCTCCGTTTCGAATTCGTTGCAGTTTCCAAGAGGCAGTGCGCCAAGGTCGTCGGCGGCCGTGTCATTGACGGCGTCCATCCGAAGTCGGCTGCGTGCAAAACGGCTCAGTGGGAGTCATCAGCGGCGTCCTCGCTCCCGCCCCCGCGACTGGCCCGACCGGTAATGCCGCGGCGCGAGCGCTCACCGAGGAATGCCAGCAGCTCTCCCGAGACGCCCGTCGGCTTGGATTCCGCCAGCCGCGCGATGCCCTTACGGAACAGCGGCGACTGGCGATACAGCAGGTGGAAGGCGCGGCGCAGATCCAGGATCTGCTCTGGCGGAACGCCCGCGCGCCGCAGCCCGACGCTGTTGAGGCCTGCGATGAAGCCCTCGTGGTCGGTCAGCATGAACGGCGGGATGTCCATGGAAATGCGCGCGCCCGCGGCGATCATGGCGAGCGCGCCGATGCGCACGAACTGATGCACCAGCGCATCGGCGCCGAACGTCACGCGGTCGGCCACCCGCACGTGCCCGGCGAGCTTGGAGCCGTTGACCATCGTCACGCGGTTGCCCACCGTGCAATTGTGCCCGATGTGCGCGCCGACGAGCAGAAAGTTGTCGTCGCCCAGGGTCGTGGCCTGTCCCTCGCCGGTGGCGCGGTGAATCGTGGTGTACTCGCGGATGATGTTACGCTCGCCGATGCGGCAGCAGCTCTCCTCGCCGCGGTACTTGACGTCCTGCGGCGCGTGCCCGATGAGCACGCCGGCGTGAAGCTCGCAGCCGGCGCCGATCCACGTGCGCCCGGTGAGGTGCACGCTTTGATGCAGGCGACAGCCGGCGCCGACGGTGACGCCCGCGTCGATGATGCAGAACGGTCCGATTTCAACGTCGGCGCCGATCTCGGCCTGTCGGTGTACGATGGCGGTCGGATGAATGGCCAACCGGTCTCTCCTGTGCGGTCCGCGTATTCCGTGCGTCAGGTCTGCGCGGGTTGCTCAAGCCCGAGACGCGCCATGACCTGTTTGAGATCCTCCCACGTCTTCATCTTCTCCGACGGCGTTCGCAGCAGATAGGCCGGATGATACGTGGGCATCAGCGGAATCGCCTCTCCCCCACCGGCAACGCCCGAGGGATAGAAATCATGAAAACGTCCGCGCAGCCGGCCGATGGACTCGCTGGTCTGCAACAGGGTCTGCGAGGCCGGCGCGCCGAGGGCGACGATGACCTCCGGGCGGATGAGGCGCAGTTGCTGGTAAAGATACGGGCTGCATGCGGCGATCTCATCCGGGGCGGGCGTGCGGTTTCCGGGGGGGCGGCACTTGAGCACGTTGCAGATGAACACGTCGTCCCGGGTCGTGCCCATCACCGTGATCATCTTTGTGAGGAGCTGGCCCGCCTGCCCGACGAAGGCCAGCCCCTGCCGGTCCTCATCGAAGCCCGGCGCCTCGCCGACGAACACGAGCCTGGCGTGGGCGCTGCCTTGTCCGAACACGGTGCGCGTGCGCGTCTTGCAGAGGGCGCAGCGCGTGCAGCCGCGAACCTGCTGCTCGTCGAGGATGCGGAGGCGGTCCACGACCTCGTCGCCGGTTGAAAGCGGCGCCACCGGCTCGCGCCGCGGCACGGACATCGAAGCCCCACGCGCGGTCGATGCGGATCCTGGTGAGGGCGCGGGTCGCTGTGTCGGCGCGGGCAGGGTTGTGCGGCGCATGGCGGCGGCGGCAGGCACCGGCCAGAACGACACGCCGCATCGCTGGTCCGCTTCGAGCAGCGGCCGAAGAATGCCAATCGGGTTCTCGCTTTCGACGGACATGCCTGCGCCCTGCTTTACGAAATCACCCGCCGCGCTCGCCACGGCCTGGCGAGTACGCCAGACCGTGCCACCCCGTCGCGCGCCTCTCGAATGAAGATTCCCCGCTCGCGCATTTGCGTTTCGCGTCGCGAGAGGTTGCCGCACGAACATGGCGATGCCTCGCCTTCATCATGGCATGGAAGGGACGCGGTCTCAAGGTAGGATACGCTCGTGCCAGAGTTCGAGGAGCTTTTTCTGACGCTGGGCGACGGCTACCGCGCGTACGCGCGTTACTTCGCGCCGCCGCGTCCCCGCGGCGCGGTGCTGTATTTTCACGGCATCCAGTCGCACTGCGGGTGGTACGAGGCGTCGGCGCGGCATCTGCGCGACGCGGGTTTCGCCGTGCTCCAACCGGACCGGCGGGGCAGCGGGCGCAACCTGGAGCAGCGGGGGCACGCCGCTTCCGCAGAGCAGCTTATCCACGATGTCTGGATCGCGCGCGACGAGCTGCAGCGCCGCGCGCGGCTCGACGCGTTCCACATGCTCGGCGTGAGCTGGGGCGGCAAGCTGGTGGCCGCAGCGTACGCCGTCGATGACGCCCGCGTGGCGAGCCTGACGCTGGTGACGCCGGGTCTTTTTCCGCTGATCGGCGTCAGCGCGGCGGAGAAGTTTCGCATCGGCATCGCCATGGTGACGGACCCCGGCCGGTTGTTCGACATTCCGCTCAACGACGCGGAGCTGTTCACGTCGCACGCGCCGAAGCAGACGTTCATTAACGAGGATCCGCTGACGCTGCGCCAGGCGACGGCGGGGTTTTATCTCGCGTCGCGCAGGATGGACCGCGTGTGGGCGAAGCTGACCGACCGTCGCGCCGCGCCGCTGCACCTGCTGCTGGCGGAGGACGAACGGATCATCGACAACGCGCGGACGGCGCAATTTTTTCGCGCGCTGAACTGGCCGCGGACGCGCATCACGACGTACCACGGCGCGCGTCACAGTCTCGAGTTCGAACCGGACCCGCGCCCGTACTTCGACGACGTGACGGACGCGCTGCTGTCGGCGACGCGCGCGTAAGAGCGTTCATCGTCCGATGGCGCGATCGAGAAAACACTTGAAAACAGGGGTTTTGTGTGTATCCGCAAGTCTCGCGCCGTTGCGCGTCGCCGCACGATCGCGCGATGCGATCGCGCAAACACGCGCGGGCGCGTGCGCGATCGGCGGCGTCAACGCGATGACACTTCACAGGTGCGGCGCTTCAGCGGATGCGATGCGCGTCGCGCTTCGACGCCTTGCGCCAGCGCTTGCGCGGCGTGATAGACTCATGGAACGACCGGGGACAAGCCGATAGTAGAGTGCAGGGTCGCGAAACTTGAGCGAAAATTCTTTTGACAAGTCCGCGACGACCGATAGCATTTGAAATTGAAAGGAGGTGAGACGCATGGCAAAAGCACGCAAGGCCGCTAAGAAAAAGGCCACGAAGAAGGGCGGCAAGAAGAAGAAGAAGTAAGACCGCGATCAGACAGACCCTGTAGCACGCGGTCGCGCATCGACCGGAAGTCCCGGTCGGCGAAAGTGGAAAGCCGCTACAGAATGCAAGGTCGTCTGAAGCTTCTCGAAGGCAACCCGACTTAACGTTCCGCGCCACGGCTTGAGTCGATGCCCTTCGAGACCTGTTCGGTCTCAACCGAAACAACGTTGACGGAAGGTGCTTCCCGCCACGGCGGTACCTTCCGTCCGTTTTTTTGCGCTGAGGGCGTTGATGGCGAGGCTCGCTGCGGCTGGGGTCCTCGACGTACAAGCGTTGAGGTTGAACCGCGGATGCATCGAGGGCGATCGAAGCCTTTCGCGCAATCCCGCGCCGGCTCAACGGAAAACACCATGACTCTCCTCCCGCGCGCACGTCGGGACCAGGCCGGCTTCAGCCAACCGGCGTTTGCCACCCGCTTCAGCGGGTGGGGTGCGCGCCGGGCGTGTGAGGCGAGCCGGCTTCAGCCGGACTTGTCCGCTTGGGAGCGCAAGCCGGCTGAAGCCCGGCTGCTGACGCGGCGACTGCACGCACCCACCGCCTGAAATCGGCGGCTGGATCCGCCCGGCTGAAGCCGGCCCATGACGTTTCAAGGTAAAGCAGACTCGCACGCAGGACCGACCGGGATTCCGAGCAACCGTCAGCAGGCTCCGGCGGCGGAAGGTAGAACGCTCCGTGGTTCTTCTTCGCGGCATGGCGACGCTGCCCTGGGCCGGGCACGACCGAGCGTAGTGTCGGCGCAGGGACAAGCATGTGAGGTTACGGCTTTTGGGTGAGGCGAAGATGCCTGGACGAGGCGAAGAGGGTGAGGGCAGACGGTCTACTTGCGGTACGTGATGCGCCCGCGGTTGAGGTCGTAGGGCGAGACTTCGATCAGCACGCGGTCGCCGGGGAGGATGCGGATGTAGTTCTTCCGCATCTTGCCGGAGATGTGGCAGAGCACGCGGTGCGTGTCCTCGCCGACCGGCACCTGCACCTGGAACATGGCGTTGGGCAGCGCCTGAACCACCGTGCCTTCCAATTCAATAACGTCCGTATTCGCCATGCACTCACCTGATCCAGGGGACAGGGCGATTCCCTGACCTGCGGCGGAATATACCCGACGGGCCGGGCGCCCACAAGCGAGCCTTGCCAGGCAGCCGATGCTGGAGGTCCAAACCGGACAAGGGGCTTTGCACCCGGGGTTCAGGGTTCAGGGGTTCAGGGTTCAGGGGTTAGGGTTCAGCGGTTAGGGTTCAGGGTTCAGCGGTCAGGGTTCAGGGTGCAACTCGGCGGGTGGCACGGTCCGGCGTACTCCGTCATTGCCGTGCAGGCGGGAACAGGCCGTGGCCATTGAGAGTCCGAGCACACTCGTAGGCTACACGGGTCCACTGATGCGGACCCGCGCCACCCGCGCGTCGAGCAATTCGCAGGTTGCGCTTGCACTACGCGGGCGACCAAGGACTGAGTAGAACCGCAGAACGTCTTACCCGATTCTGCCTGCGCCTATTGACTCTGCCTGCGCCTATTGATTCTGCCTGCGCCCAGTGATGAATGTCTTCGATCGCAGCCGGTTCCAAGCTTCAGCTTGTATCGTGCTGAGTCGTCCTGGACCGGCTTCAGCCGGCCGGTTCGTGCCACCGCCTTGAGGCGGTGGGGGACAGACCGCCGGCGCGCCGCCAGCCGGGCTTCAGCCGGCTTGCGCTGTGCAGAGGGAAAGCCCGGCTGAAGCCGGCTCGACCGATGCGCGACGCACCGCCCCACCCGCTCAAGCGGGTGGCAAGAGCCGGTCGGCTGAAGCCGACCATGTCCCTGCTCCCGCGCGAATCGTTCCTCGTCTCTGATCCCGCGCGGATCCCTGCTTGTCGCGCGTCACTCGGCGCGTGATCGGCCCTTGGCGCCACGCTTGACAGAGACGCAATCCTTCTGCGGTTCTACTTAGAACCACTTCCCTTCGCCGGTTGAAACCTGGGATTCGGCCCGATCGAGCAGCGCAAGCGACTCTGGCACGCTCGCGGCCACGTCGAACAAGCCGCGGTAGGCCGGCTTGATGAGGCGCTCGCGGATGGCGCGGTCCACCTGAGCCAGCAGGGGCTCGTAGAAGCCGTCGAGGTTCAGCAGGACGATCGGCTTGGCGTGGAGGGCGAGCTGCTTCCAGGTGACGACTTCGAGAAACTCCTCGTACGTGCCGAACCCGCCGGGCAGGACGACATATCCCGCGGCGCGCTCGGACATGATCGTCTTGCGCTCGTGCATCGTGTGGACGACGATCAGCTCCGTCAGCCCGGCATGCGCGACCTCCTTATCCGCAAGCTGATGGGGAATCACGCCGACCACGCGGCCTTGCGCCGCCAGCGCCGCATCGGCCAGCACGCCCATCAGCCCCACCGACGCGCCGCCGTAAATCACGACCGCGCCCCGCTGCGCCAGCGCTGCCGCCAACTCAGTCGCCGCGCGACGAAACGCCTCGGCCGCCCCGTCGCTCGAACTGCAGAAAACCGTAATGCCCGCGCCGTCCAGGTTCACCCGCGTCCTCCTCCACGGCTCAGCGGCATCGGCCTGCGACCGTGAGCGGAGAGGATAGCAGTCCGCGGCAAAAGACGAAGTCTGAGTCTCCACTTGACTCCGGTTGCCGGGCTTTGGAATCACATGCACTTTGGACCATGCCGAGAAATCGACGGGAGGCGTTGCGCCCCGGAGGGGCACAAGACGTCTCGTCGGTTTCGCTTGTGGATTGCAGTTTCATGCGATTCCAACACGCGGCAACCGGAGGCAAGTGCAGACCCCGTTCAGGGGCAAGCGACACTTGTTTCCTCAGTCTCGCTCGCCGCGATCAGATCTTCCGCGCTGGACGCATGCCGCTCGTCCGACACGCATCGCCCTTGCAGAGCTTGCCGCCACACCGCTTCGTACTGCCGCGCCGTCGTGCGCCAGCTCAATCGGCGAACCGGCTCGAACGGCTCCTCCGCCCGTTGCTCGCAGAGGCGCGCATCGCGCATCAGCGGAAGCATGCGATCGGCCAGGTCCGCACCGTTCGAGCCTGCCAGGATGTGGCGACTGAACCACTCGCAGCATACGTAGTCGCGTTTGAGCGGATCCACGTAGGCCGCCACGACCGGCCTCCGGCGCGCCATGGCCTCGAAGATCGCCATGCGCCCGGAAACGAACGCCAAGCTCCCCTCGAACAGGCGATCCTGAGCATCCGGCGCCGGCGCTTGCCACGCCACGGGCAGGCGATCGCGCATCGCCCGCTCGATCAGCCGCGGCTTGAGCGAGCCGTCTCCGTAAACCGTCAACGGCAAGTCCGTGCCGTGGCAATCCCGCAGGCACGCCAGCGCATCGAGGTAGAGGTCGATGCCGCTGTCAGCCTCCAACCGTCCGATGAACACCGCGCACGGCTGCGCGGGCGGCGGGCGCTGAACAATCTCATCCGCCGTCGGACGCAAGCCCGGATCAGGCACGCAGTCCGGCGTCTGTCCGTAGCGACGCTGAATAAACGTCCCGTCATCGAGCAGCCCCGCGACACTCTCGCGCGCGCGGCGATGGCGCTCTCGATCCTCCTGCGAAACGGGATCGCGCAGGCCCATGCCGTGTCGCGTCAGGAAGATCGGCCGCGCGCCGACGCCGCGCGAGAGCACGACTTCGTATCGCTCGAACATCTCCACGTCGCTGATGTGTACGACATCGGCATGGCGAAAGAGCGGAGCCAGCGCTCGAAGCCCCCACGCCGCGCGCCACGGCGACCGGCGGCTGGCGTAGCGGTGGATGCTCAGTCCGGCGTGTCGCTCATGCCGCACGCGCGATCCAGTCGGGTCGCCGGCAACGACGCGGACGCTGTGCCCCATCTCGGTCAGCTCCCGTCCCAACTCGAGAACGTATTTCTCCACGCCACCGACCTCCGGCCAGAATCGCTTCACCAGCCAGGTGATCGTCAGCGGAGCGTCAGCAGAGGATGGCATCATGCGCTTCCTCGCGGGTTCCGGCGTCGTGCGGAGGGAACGAATCCTCAGGGAGCCGGCGCGCGACGGCGAAAACGTTTTCGTGAACGCGCCCGGGCGTGGCTTCACAACTTCCCTGTCGTTCCACGATTTCATCCACAAAGCGGCGCACGCCCGCCTCGGGCATCGCGTAATCGTGAAACACGATCAGTCCCCCCGGCGCCACGTGCGGCAGCCATGCGTGATAGTCGCGGCAGACGCCTTCATAAGAGTGGTCCGCGTCGATGAGGAGAAATCGAATCGGTCGCCCGGGATACGCGGCCGCCTGCTCCACCGTGTCGCCGACCAATGCCGTGACGCGATCCGCCAGCCCCGCCGTCCGCACGCGCTTGCGGAACGTCGCCCACGTGGAGCCGCCGTACCGCGCCACCGCCGCGTAGCTTTCGCTGCCTTCCTTCGTGCCGACAAAGGTGTCCACCGCGTAAACATGCCCGCCGCCCCGAGCCTTCGCGGCCGCGGCGAGGTAGCACGTCGTCAGCCCCGTCCAGGCCCCAAGCTCCACGATGTCGCCGTCGCCGGGCCAACTTACGGCGAGTCGATACAGCGCGAGCATCTGCTCGGGAGGCATCATGCCGTCGCCGCCCATCCAGTGGATGCGCGACCAGAGCGTCATCAGGCTTCGCGTGGCAACGTGCGGCAGCGCGAGCGCGTCGAGCGGCAGCTTGAACGCCCGGAACATGCCCAGTCGGCGCAGCGTCGCCACCGTCGCGCGGGCGACCCCGCGCCCGGGACGCGTCCGACACGTGCGGTAGTAACATTGCCCGGCAAGACTCATGGGTTCGCCTCAATCAGAGATTACGGCCTGCGGCGACGGCGTTTCGTGATCGCTCCGCCACCGCCCCGGCTTCCTCGCGGTCATCATCAACACGGACCCGAACCACCGATCCCACACCGACGCGCGATCATCGATCTCCACCGTGCGCCGAAGCAGTTGACGCCGGACGTGGTCCGTCAGCGAAGCGCGCAATCCGTACGTTTCGCATCGAATGTCCGACAGCCCGGCCGCCCGCGCGCGGCGCGTCAGCTCGGTCCTCGCATAGGGAATCTCCAGCCCATAAGGCCACCATCCGCGAACCTGCAGGTACGCCTTCCACAAGCGGTAGGTCGGACAGTGGGCGTGAGGCACGGTCAACATCACTGCCCCGCCCGGACGCAGCACGCGGGCATGCGCATCGAGCACGCGCGTCCGATCCGCTCCTTTGAAATGTTCAATCACGCCGACCGACAGGGCCACGTCGAATCGCTCCGCCAGTCCCGCAACATCCTCCAGCAGATCCGCCTTGACGGTGCTTGCGGAAAGTCCAAGTCGCGCGAACCGCTGCCGCGCCTCATCCAGCGCGCGATCACAGAAGTCCACCAGCGTCACGCGCGCGCCCTGCTCGGCGAGCAGCACCGAGACATCGCCCAGGCCGCTGCCCAGCTCCACCGTTTCCAGCCCCTCGATGCGGCCAAAAACGCGGACGAGGAACTCGCGCGTCGCTGCCCATCGCCGTCCGCGCCGCTCGCGCTCGATCCGCGCGGCGTCCTTCGCTTCATCCGGCGCATGCCGCCACAGCCGGTCCCACACCTGCGGACCGGCCGACAGCGAGATCGCCGCGTTGGAGGTGGATAGAATCACCGAGCGCCTTCGGTCCTTATCGGACGACCGGCGGAAAAGGCTGGAACGCGGCTTTGCCCGGAGCATTGACGTGTTCATGCAGATACTGCCGGTATCGGCCACATGCTGCGAAGGGAGGACGCTGCGGCAAGGTTGAGTGTGAAGTCACTGGCAGCGATGGGAAACCCATGATCGATTCCGACCTCCGACCGCCCGAGCGGCTATTCCCCGAGTCGCAGGAAATGCTCTGCCCGCGATGCCTGTACAACTTGCGCGGGCTGCTTGAGCAGCGGTGCCCGGAGTGCGGCGAGCCGTTCGATCCTCAGCGGCTCGACATCCTGCGCGGTCACGTTCAAGGAGTCGCCTCGGCCTGGGAGACGCTCGGCGGACGGCGCGGATTCGTCCAAACATGGTGGGCCGTCGCAACGCAGCCCCGGCGCTTTGCCGCCGGCTTTCCCGGCTGGCACCACGAGGACCGAGCCGTCTGCTACTCGGCCGTCTGCTATCTTCTCGCCATGACGCCAATCGTCTGCGGCTGGATCGCCTTGCTTGCCGCACATCCCGATCGGAGCCTGGCTGCGCTGCTGTGGGGCAGCCTGGCGGCGCCCGCGGTGGGCATGACGGTCTGCGAGGTGGCGACGTCCGCGATCCTGGCCGCAGTGGTGCGTCCGTTCTACCCGCGGCGGGCCTATCACTTCTGGCGAGGGCTGACCCACTACACGAGTGGATTCGCCTGCATCACCGGCGCGCTGGTCGGTGGGATGATGCTCGTCAGCGCCGCCCTCGATGCCGCCGCCGGCTCGGGGTTCATGCATCCATGGCGTCACGATGCGTGGGAAGCACTTTTCCTCTTTGGGCTGTGCTCGATCGCTGCTGTCTATGTTTGGTGGGTCGTCACGCTGGGCATCATGATCTTCGAGCGAAGCCAGCCGGGCGCGAGGAGAGTTCTCGCCGGCGCGGCGCCGGTCGCGGGGAGCCTTGCCGGGATCCTCTCGGGTGGCGTGGTTGGCTGGATGTGTATCTTCCCGTGAGCGGCTGGGAATCGGTCACGGCAGAGCCGTCGCTGATGGCCTTAGGAGGGTATGCTGGCCGATCGAACGCGCGCGCAGGTCGAAAGCGCTCGCCGCACGCACCGGTTGGAAAACCGGTGCCACATTCACCGGTTGGAAAACCGGTGCCACATCCACCGGCTGGGAACCCGGTGCCACACGCACCGGTCGGGAAGCAAGTGCCACACGTGCGTGCTTGCGACGGTAGGCGCGTTCCGAAACCCGCTGCGCCGGTCGCGATTTCAATCCCCCTTGACCGTAAACCGCGTCACCGCCAGCGTTTTCTCGCCGTGCGTTTGCGTGCCGACGAAGTCGCCGATCAGCTCGTAAGTTCCCGGCGGCAGGTTGGGCATCGCGTCCACGATCCGCCCCTCGCTCGATGCGCGGTCGGTGTACGTCAGGAGGTCGCTGGAGGAGCACAACGGATAAGGAATCCCCGCCTTGACCTTGCCGTCCTGTTTCGATTCCAGGAAGTAGAGCCACTTCTCGTCGGCCCTCATGCCGCGCGCGTTGGGCAGCTCCTCCAGCCGGATCACGGCGAGGCGGAGCTTGACCGGTTCGCCCAGCACCTGCGGAACCGTGCGCAAGGTGAACGTCGGGCGCGGCGACACCGGCTCCTCCACCAGCCATTGCATGCGGCCCGGTTGCATCCGCCCCTCGCGGCCATCGAGCGAAACCCAGACGCAGGGACGCATGGGGTCGATGATCGAAGGCTCGCCGCGATCCGACTGCGCCGAGGGATTGTTGTGCAGATCGTAAAGCAGCGGATTGGACACCACGGGTTCGGGTGGGATTGGGTTTCTCCCGGCGGGCGCCGCCGATGTTTCCGCCGATTGCGATCCGCCGCGCGCCGCATCGGCCGGCTTGGAGTTTGGACTGGAGGTTTGAGTCTCGGTGACGATGGATTCGCCCGGCTGGGGATCGACCGGCGTCACTTCGGCCGCCGGTGATTCCGAAGTGGTTGAGCCGGCGTCGACGGCTGCGGGCGGCGCTGTGTGAGACGCCGGTTCCGGTTGAACGGCCGTGTCGGGCTTCGTCTCGGTCCCTTGAACCGCATCCGCCTGTGCGACCCTGTCTGGCTCGTTGGTCGAGCTTTCCGTCGCCGGCGCATCTCCTGCCTTCGACGGTGCGCTCTCCGCCGATCGTTGCGACGCCCCTTCGGTCTCCGCTACGCGCTGCCCGGCTTGCGGGTCATTCGTCGAAGCCGACAGAACCTTGGCATCTCGTTGACACGCGCCCATCACGAGCAGCAGCGTCGTCAGGGCCGCCGTCAATGTGAGTCGATGAATGATCCGCGTGGACATGGTAAACCCCTGCATTCACGCTAAGCCCCGGCCCGCGCGAAGTCAACGAACCTCGCATCGCACCGTCGAATCCTCGCTGACGATTCCTTGAGGTGTGACTCCCCAAAACACGCAGCGCGCGGGGTGGCACGGTCTGGCGTACTCGCCAGGCCGTGGGGGTCGAGCGCGTAGGGCGGGCTAGGCCCGCCGATCCCCGCGCCACAGTGCCACGCTCAACAACCTTACGTACGCGGCTGCCCTGCCCGCCTGTGTAAGATCTCGATTATGGGCTTGAAGTCACAGGGGTCTGGATGCTATCCTGATGGGTTCTTTCGGGTCTAAACCTCACACCGGTGGGGAAACGAGAAACTCGCGGTCGATGGACTATAATCTCGTGAGGTGGGCTTTGGGGGAAGGCGCGGGTTCGGGGCACGAGAAGATGAATGACAGCATGGTGACGCAGTTGAACCTCCTGCTGCTGGGGCGCTGTGAGGGCCTCGACGACCTCGCTGAACGGCTCGAATGCCGCGGCGAGTGCGCGCGGGTGACCAACTGGTCCGAGGCCGCGCAGGCGCTCAAGGATCGGCAGTACGACGTCGTCGTCAGCGACGGCAACCTGCTGCGATTCCTGATGGGCATGAAACGCCCGCCGCAGGTCTCGCCGGTCGGCGAAGCGCCGGCCGCGCTGCTGCTGACGCTCGACGCGCAGGCGAGGATCATCGGACGCAGCTCGCCGGGATCGGCGCCGACGGCGGAGCTTGAACAGGCCGTCCAGCAAGAATGCCTCCAGATGCTCGATCCGCTCACCGCCTTGAAACCAGACGCCTCCGCAGTCCCGTGTATTTCCGCTGACGCCCGCAACGCCTCGACCCCCTGCTCGCCTTCGCCCTGCCGCCCGCTCGCAACTCCCCGACGATTCGACCTGATCACCGACGCCGGCGAAACTCATGAGGCGACGATCTCGCCGTTGTTTGACGACGCGGGCGCGCTGACGGGCTTCAGCGCCTACATCACGAACGCCACCTACGCCCGCCGCCTTCAAGCCAAGATCAACGCCATCGACAATGCCGGACGCCAGTTGGTGCGCATCGACGCCGAGCAGCTCACGCGACTGAACGTGGCCGAGCGGCTCGCGCTGCTCGAGCAGAAGGTCATGCGCTACGCGCACGAGTTGCTGCAGTTCGACCACATCGCGGTGTTCGTGCTCGACCGCAAGAACAACAAGCTCGAGCTGGCGCTGGCGTCGGGCATGCCGTCCGAGGTGCGCGGCATCGACATCTACGCCGGCGCGGAAGGCAACGGCATCAGCGGCTACGTCGCCGCCACCGGGCAGAGCTACCTGTGCCCGGACGTGGCCAAAGACCCGTACTACATTCAGGGACTCGGCGACGCGAAGTCGTCGCTGACCGTGCCGCTGACGCTGACCGACCAGCTTGTCGGCGTGTTCAACGTCGAGAGCGACCGCCTCGCCGCCTTCACCGAGGAAGATCGCCAGTTCGCCGAAATCCTCGGCCGGTACATCGCCATCGCCCTGCACACGCTGGAGCTGCTGGTCACCGAGCGGCATACGACGACCGGCCAGTTGCGTCAGGACGTAAAGGCGGAAGTGCTCGGTCCGGTCAACGACGTGCTGACGGGCATCGAGACGCTGAGGGAAGACTACATCGGCATGGACGACCTGCGCACGCGGCTGGGCGCGCTGTCCGAGACGGTGGTCGGCGTCCGCGATGCGTTCTCGCGGATCACCTCGCCGCAGCCGGGGGTCATCCTCCCGCGCAACCGCCGCGTCGCACGCTTCGACCCGGTGCTGCGCGAAAAGCGCGTGCTCATCGCCGACGACGAAGACATCATCCGCGAGACCGTCCGCGACGTGCTGGCGGGATACGGGTGTGAAGTCACCGTGGCGTGCGACGGACAGGCCGCGGTGGACCACATTTCCGGCAAGACGTTCGACCTCGTGCTTTCGGACATCCGCCTGCCGGGCAAGAACGGCTACGAGATTTTCGCCGCGGCTCGCGCTGCCAACGCGCACACGCCGGTGATCCTGATGACCGGGTTCGGCTACGATCCGAACCACGCCATCGTCCGCGCCAACCACGAGGGGCTGAACGCCGTGCTCTTCAAGCCCTTCAAGGTGGACCAGCTCCTCAGCGAAATTCGCACCGCCCTCAAGGGCGCTCCCGCCTGACGCAAAGGTCCAGGCTTCGATGAACACGCCGCTTGCGGCGCATCCGAGCGCGGAGCTTGGGGCACTCCCGACCTGAGTCTTAAGACGCTTCCGCGTTGGAGCCTGAGTCGGGGCGCGATGCTGAGGTTGAGCCGCTCAAGGCCCTGACGCGGACAACTGACCGGGCGTCGGTTTCGCCGGCTCTTTCAGCGCGTCGATCAGCCGCTGCCATCCCTCGCCCAGCCCGTCCTTGGGGATGTTCTCGATGTGGCGGGCCACGGCCGCCCGGCGCTCGGACTTGGCTCGAACCTCGTCGCTGTTGAGGTACGCTTCGATCCGCGCGGCGACTTGCGACTGAGCTTCCGGTCCCAGCGAGGCGATCCGCGGAACCCAAACGGTCAGGCCTGAGGGATCGTCCGCGCGGAGCAGCGCATCCACCAGCTTCAAGCCGGCCTCCATCGCCCGCGCGTCCTGCTGCGCGGTCAGTTGCTCAAACGCCTCCCGCAACGGATCCACCGCGTCGTTCCAGCGACCGCCGGCCATCAGCGCCGCGCCCAGCCGCTCCCGCGCGATCAGGAGTTGCGCCGCCTCCAGCCGCGAGGGCGCGCGATCGGAAGTCAGCTCCGTCAGGTATTCGACCTGAAGCGCCGGGGCGTCGGAAAGCCGGTCCAGCCACGCCCACTGCTGATCGACTGCCCGCCGCGCCAGCAGCGATTTCAGCGCGATCCATGCCGCGTCACGGACCGGCGCCTGCGATTCCGCGCCCGGCTTGACGCGCTGCAAGAGCGTCTCGAGGTCCGCGTCCTCTGCGCCGATCTGCCCCAGCGCCTCGCACGCGGTCTGTCGCACCGGCGCGTCGGCCGCGCCCGTCAGCGCCCGGATCCTCGCCAGCTTCGTGGCGTTGCGCAGCCGGACCAGCCCGCGAATGGCCGCCCGCTGCACCGCCGGCTCGGCGCGATCCACCTCCGCCAGCAGCTCCCCTTCCAGCGCCGGATGCGCCAGCGCCGCCATCGCCTCGACCACGGCGGCCCGCAGCCCGTTGCCGTTTTCGCCCAGCTTGCCGAGGCGGTCTTTCAGCGCGGTCACCGTCGGATCCCAGTCCGCGGGTTTCATCTCCGGGCGGCTCAGCGCAATCTCCGCCACCGCCCGCGCCGCGGCGGCAACGCACTCCACAGGCGCCTGTGGATTGCCGATCTCCGACAGGAGCATCGCCAGGGAGCCTGTGCTCTTAAGCTGTCCCAGCACGGTGAGCGCGGTCTGGCGAACGAGGGGATCCGTCTCGCGCCCGAGGCGGTCATGCACCAGCGCCGCGTCAGCCGGATCCTTGATCGCGCCGATCACCTGCAAAGCCCTGCGGCGCACTTCGGGGGCGAGATGCTCGACGTTTTTGACGACCGCGGCGCGAACCGATTCCGGCGGCGCGCCGCTGGCGTCGCTGATCCGGCGCAGCACGAGTTGCATCGCTCCACCGCAGATCGCGGGCATCGGGTCGGACAGCCATGTGACCAGCTTCGCCTCGCGGTCCTGCTCCGGCAGCGCCAGAAGCAGGTCGCTCTGCAGGTCGGCGATGCGCGTGTTGAGCGCCGCGCCCTGCCGCTCGAGCGCGGCCTGCAGGTCGCCGCGCTGCGCGTCGAGCGCCCGCTCGCGCGCGCTGAGCAACTCGACCCGACTTTCGAGCCAATCCTGCTCGCTGAGGCGCTCCTGCGTCCGCCACCAGGCCTTCCAGTCTTCCGTCCGCGCGCCAAGGGGCGTCCGCGAGACCGGCGCCAGCGCGACGAGCGCCCGTTGCACGATGTTCGCGGAGGCGTCGTCGAGCAATCGGATGAAGAGACCCGTGACCTGGCGTAGATGCACATGGCGGGAGAGCGCGTCGATGGCGGCCATGCGCCGCAGCTCCGGGATGGCCGCATCCGCCGCGACGGCGAGCAGCTTGCCAACCACGTGCCGGTGCGGCAGCGACGAAAGGGCAGCCACCGCCCGGGTACGCAGTTCGGCCTCCTCCTGCCCGATCAGCACGGAGAGGCGATCGACGAGAAGCTCCGCTTCCGGGAGATCGAACAGCTCAGGCGATTCCGAGGCCGTCTGGAGGAGCGCTTCACACAACGATTTCTGCGCGCCGGGCTGCGAGCCGGCATCGAGGATTTCCGCCGCGCCGCGAAACGCCTCAGGCGTGCCCACGCGAATCAGCAGATTGGAGACGGTCCGTCGCGCGGCGTATTCCGCGGCCGGATCGAGAATGCTCCGCTTGAACTCGTCGATCTGGGACGCTCGCGGCGGCGTCTGGGCTTCCGCAGCAATGGCCGTGGGCTGCGGCTGCTGGGCGGCCAAAGCGGCTGTTCCCAGGCACGGAATGAACGCGCAGCTCGCGCCGCGCGCAACAGCCCAAACCCAGATGACCGTCCTCGTCCTCATCCTGCATCCTGAACGCTTCAGGGGCCGCAGATCGTGCCAAGGCGCAATCCGTGCGACTCCCCCTTGAACTCATGGCAACATGCTCTCACAAGCAGCGCGAGGACGAGGCTCCTGCCGAGCCGCGCATCCGGCGGATCCGATCGGCCGGCAACTGCCGTACGCTCGATCGCCCGCTCCGTACACGGTTCGTCGGGAGGCTCTCCCTCGCACTTCCTCTTGTACAAATCAGACGGCGTGGCCGCAATCCTCATGTCGGAAAGAAGCGCGTTCTTTTTACAGTCGGGCGGCTGGGTGGCATGCTCTCGCCGTACTCGGCGTGAGCATGTCATCGCCCCAAGCGCTGCCCGGCATGGCTACCCGCTGCGCGTGAAGCCATGCCACCCCCAATGACCATGCCACACCCCGATCACCGAGCCCGACGCTGTTTCTCAATTTGGAAAGAAGCGCACTTCTTCTACAGTGGGGAGGGGCTTGAGGATTCGCCCTCAGCCCAGTTGCCAGTCGGGCGGCAGGTCATCCTCCCCTTCCCACATCTCGCGCAGCCACCGATCCACCTCCTCCTTGCCCGCCGCCTGAGGCTTCTCTTCCTCAGACACCGGCTTGGGCGCGGGGATAGGCTGGGTCGGCGCCGCACGAAGTGGCGACATTGCGGCGAGCAGGATGCCGCCAAACTGCTCCGAGCCGACGACCTCCACCTTGCACCGGCGGGCGCCGTCGCGAACCGCGTGGTCGCTGGAGACCACGGTCGCACCGGCCGGATCGGGCAATCGCTCGACGATCTGCAGAATGATGTCGTCTGCCGTGACGGGTCCGCTGAAGAGGATCTCGATATGCAGGGCGTCGAACTGCTTGGCGATGCCGCCGCGAGGCCGGGGGCCGTCAAAGACCAGCGTCGCCTGCCGACTGGTGGACTTCACATACCGGTCGATCATGCCCGCCAGGTGCAGCCGCCCGACCGGACGTCCCATCGAATAGGCGTGCATCAGGTGCAGGAGGTTGTTGCCGTCGATGATGAGCCGCCGGTTCATGGCGAATCTCTCGCGGCGCCGGTCGGGTAGTTCGCCACTCCGTGGCGAACGTTCGTCGCGGAGCGACGAACTATCCTGCTCGTCGCGGAGCGGCGAAGTACCCGAAGGCACGTCGCTCCCGCGCACCGAATCCGCGCACCGACTCCGCGCCGCTTTCGCTTCGGCGACTCTACCCCGTTCGCGCGGCCGCCCGCTTGCGCAGGTAGGCGTCGATGAACTCGTCGATCTCGCCGTCCAGCACACTCTGCGAGTCGCCCACCATCACGCCGGTGCGCGTGTCCTTGACGCGCTGCTCCGGGTGCAGGAAGTAGCTGCGAATCGAGTTGCCCCAACTGATCTGACCCTTCTCGCCGTAGATCTTGGACAGCTCCGCGTCGCGCTTGGACTGCTCCAACTGATACAGCCGCGCCATGAGCATCTTCTGCGCGCTCGCGCGGTTCTTGTGCTGCGAGCGCTCGCCCTGGCACTGCGCCACTAAGCCCGTCGCCAGGTGCGTCAGCCGCACGGCCGACGCCGTCTTGTTGACGTGCTGCCCGCCCTTGCCGCCGGCGCGATAGGTATCCTCGCGCACGTCCTTGTCCCAGTCCACCTCGACCTCGATGTCGTCGATCTCCGGCTGCACGTCCACCGAGGCGAAACTCGTCTCGCGCTTGCCCTGCGAGGAGAAGGGCGAGATGCGCACCAGCCGGTGCACGCCCGTTTCGCACGAGAGCCGCCCGTAGGCGTAGGGCGCTTTCACGAGCAGGCTGCACGACTGGATGCCCGCCTCCTCGCCCTCGCGCATGGACAACTCCTCCACCTCGTAGCGGTTGCGCTCGAAGTACCGCAGGTACATGCGCAGCAGCATCTGCGCCCAGTCGCAGGCGTCCGCCCCGCCGGTGCCCGCCTGGACGTTGAAGTAGCAGTTGCGGATGTCGTTTTCGCCGGAGAGGAGATTGAGCAGCTCGATGCCGTCCATGGCCTTCGAGAGGTCGGCCACGCCCTTGAGCAGCTCGACGCGCACGTCCTCATCGTCGGACTCGCGCAGCAACTCGGCGATGGCCTTGAGATCCTCGAGCTTCGCCGCGGCGGCCTCCATCGGATCGAGCACGCCCTTGAGGCGTTTCAGCTCGGCGACGGTCTCGCGCGCGGTTTCGCCGTTGTCCCAGAAGCCCTGCACGGCCATCTTGTCCTGGATGGCCTTGAGCTGTTCCTGCTTTTTAGGCCAGTCAAAGAGAGTCCCGCAGCGCAATGATGCGGGCGGAAAGGTCGGGCAGCGCTCGGATGGCGTCTTCGTAGATCATGAGGGGATTCTGGCTTGGCCCGGAAGAGTTGTCAAAAGGGAGCGACGATCGGCGCGAGAACCGGCGCGACGACGCGCGCGAGGACCGCATGGGTCGCCGGATGCGGCATGTTGGGGTGGAGGGGCAATCGGTATCAAGCATGGAGCGATTTCGTAACGTCCCTCTGCCCAACGAGGGGGGCGGCGTGGGTTCGTTTGGCTGAAAAAAAAAGATGTTAAAATGCGCGCACGCGGGGCGGGTTTGGCGGGTTTTTCCCGGGGTTTTCGGGGGTTCGCGGTGTCGGCGGGCGCGCAATTCTGGGCAAAACAAAGCCATTGAGGCGGCGTCGGACCAGAGGGCGGCGGACTTGAGGGCTGCGGACACTTGGACGAGCCGGGCGCCTGAGGCGGTTTGCGTCAGATTCAGCGGTTGCTTCATGGCTCGATCATCCCGACCAGGCGAGGCCCGCGGCGGCAAGGTCGGCGCGCGGAATTGGCCCGGCCACGTCGAGAACTTGCCGGGCGCTCGCCGGAAGGTCATCGACGAAAGCAGGGAGGGCTGAGGCTGAACGGCTCGTGGGGCCAGTCATAATTGCCCCATTCCTGCTTTCCACCCGCACAGTCTACATTGCCCGGCGTTTCCGGACGACTACCGCTCGCCGTGCTCGCGCTCGTACTTGTCCCGCGCGGCCTGTAAGGAGCGGCGCAGAGACGCGGTTTCCTTCCTAGCTTCCTCGTCCCATGGAAGCGCCTCCATGCTGACGAATGCGGACTCCATGCTTTCCCAGTCTGCTCCAAAACACGCAAGCACCGCCAGTTTGAAGTATGCGTTCCCAGCTAGGTAACGATTGGCCGTCGCAAAGTTCAAGGCGCGCAGGGCGCGGCGGTAATCATCGCTTTGCCTCGCCTGTAGGGCGATGCGCGATTGGTGGTCGCGGCGATTGGCTTCCTCGATTTCTGCCACATAGAAAGTTCCTGCAACGCAGGCCGCGTAGGGGGCGTAGCTGGACTCCGGACACTCCTCGAAGACTTCAAACAAGGTGTCCGCCCAGAGACGTCGGTCCAGTTCACGCGGAAGCGACTTAACCAAGGTACGAGGGTCACTCCCCATGAATTCTCTAATCGCTTCAATGAAGAGGAATGCACGACAGTCGGCGTTTTCCGGACGTAGGACGGCCTCGCGGACTTCGGGACTGAAAGACTCGAGCGGGTCTCGACCGAGCAAGCGCGCCATCAAGCGCAGATCACTGGCACGGTCGAGAAAACACGCATCAGGCTTTGTGACAGCCGCTACATCAACGATTTGATCGATTTCCAGTTCCCCCGTCGGCTCCTCGAAACGTATGTGCCACCGCAAGTGATACCTTCCAGGCGAGTCGAAGGCGGCGCGGTCGCATGGCTCCTTGGCGTCCTGCACGACAAAGATGTCGATGACGGTGCGCTGCGCATCAGCGGAAACGAACCGCGGAAGCTCACCATGATGTCCCAATCCAGCGGATATCGGCTGCTGCTGCCCGTCGTCGCCACGCATCCCGAGTGAGGCGTAAACGACTTTCCCCCGTGCAGGGAAAACCGCGCGCAGCACAACCCAACCCCTTGCGTGCGCTTCGCCTACGACTTCGGTCGTGATTTCCTGACTCAGTCCGGGCTGCGCCGAGAAGCACATGATCAACGAGAACATTGCTAAATAGCTCCCCTTGAAAAGTAAACTGGCTTGCCCCCAGGATACCGGTGGTTAACGAGAACCCGGTGATCCTGGAGGCGAAGCCATGGACGGCATTGTCTCGTTGGGCCGGGCCGGACGCAAGCGGCTTTTGGGGGT
>CAZGJA010000089.1:0-288949 GCA_964526695.1 uncultured Phycisphaeraceae bacterium | reverse complement strand
GCTGCCGGGTCCGTCTGCCACGACGTAATCGGTGTCCTGGGCCAGCACGGGCAATTCGTTGAGGATGATGTCGGGATTGTCGAGGCGGACGGCCTTCACGTCCGGCCGCGCCTCGCGTATCCACTCCGACGATGACTGCTGCGTGTCGCAGTCCGCGAGGGTGACGCGGTGCCCCTGGTCGGAGAGCCACGACGCGAGGTGCACGGCAAGCGTGGACTTGCCGACACCGCCCTTGGAGTTCGCGACGACGATAATCATGCTTGACTGCTAGCACGATGGCATGCTGGCTGGCAAGCACTATTTCGTACTGGCATGTTTGCAGTCTGTCACGCCAGCTCGCAAGCATGATGCTCTGCATGATTGCAGGAGTGCTGTCATGCCGTCATTCCTGCTTGCTTGATGGCTGACGTGCATGCCTGACAGGTTGCCGGCAGTCCATCCATCTGTCCTTCATGCCGTCATGTCCTCCATCCGTACAGCCTGCTGGCAAGCCTGCATGATGGCAGGCTGTCATGCTTTCATGCTGGCTTTCACGGTGAAAGACGGCCTAAGCAGAGCTTAGGGGAGACGTCTGCAGAACTTTTGTCTGTTGGCGCATTCTCGGAGACCCCTCGGAGCGTACTGCGACAAGCGTGTCAACCGGGCGCTCAGTGGGATGACTGACTCAGGCGGACGCGAGGCAGGGGGCGGCATGTAGATTGGACGGGTGTTCTCAGCGCCGGACGGCACCGCCGCGCGACTGCTCCCGTTCAAGGCAGGCGATGCGGCCTTTCCGCCATGCCGCCTGGTTAAACAGCAGGGCCAGGGTGCCGGCCCGGGCCAGCTCGTCATTGCCGCCGTAGGCGATCTCGCGGTCGTAGCGGCTCAGCGCCTCGGCCCCGCGGTCGATGATCTCCTGGTAGCGGACGCGGGCCTCGTCGAGTTCACGTCTCTCGGATTCGAGCCGCTCGCGGACCGCGATGATCCGCTTGGCTCGTGCCTTCGGCAGATCCCGCTCCATCGCACGGGCCGATTCGTCGCTGGCCGGAATGTCCTCGAACGGGACGGGCGAGGCGTTGTCGCCCTGAGGCAGGTAGTGCCACGGGTGGCCGGGTCCGTACGAAGAGCCTGATGAATCAGAGGAATCTGGAGCGTGACTCGGCGGAATCGTCGGGGGAGGGTGCAGCGCCGCATTCGCCGCTGCCGGTTCCTCTACCGACGTGTTGGCCTGCTGGGGTGGCGAGTCGTGTCGGACCGAAGTCGAATGCGACCAGTTGAATCGAAGTTGTCCGGCGTCGCCGCCTTCACCCTCGGGGCGGGGCTGCTTGTGTGAACTCATGCGGATGTGCGTGCGTCGTGGTGGTCAGTGGCAGGATGCTCCGGCGTTCACCGGAAGTAAACCGGAAAACTCGCATCTGCCGTATAAGGCCGTCGCCGTCGGGTTCTCGCAATGGCCGGGACCCGACGCGATCGGCCGGGGATGCGTCTCTCTTTGACAATCCATCTGCCGGTAAGGTTCTGAGCCGGAGGGTTCTTTCTGACTGGATTGAAGGGGCAAGGGACGTGACAGGCGATGCCCCGCCTGGCGCGGACCGTGCTAGATTGCCGGAACGGTGATTCATGCCGCGTGGCGACGGGGCGAGGGGCGAGCCTGGGCGTCGCGGCTCCTGGCTGCAAGAGCCTCCTCGTAATGGCGGTAGGCACGGATGCGGGTCGCTTCCGGATCGGGCCAGCCTCTTTCGATGGCTGCCTGCTCCAGGAATGCGGCGAAGGCGCAGCCGTGGAACAAGTCGTCAAGAATGTCGTTGTCGGTCATGGCGTTACCGGTCTGCGTGTGCCGTGAGCCGCTCCATCAGGCGCATCGGGTCGGAGCGTGTCGGCAGCAAGCCGAGCACCTGGACCTCGCCGGGCTTCTCGCGGTAGACAATGCAGAACGGAAACCGGTACACCACCGCTCGCCGGAAACCGCGTTCAATGACCGGGGCGGACTCGGGGTACCGGGTGACGTGATTGATCAGGCGGTCGATGTGCCGGACAAAGGTGCGGCCGAGCCCGGGGCGGGTCGCCTCGTAGGATGCCGCCGCTTCGGCAATCTCGAAGGCGGCGGGCGGTGTAAGCACCAGCCGGGTCATTCGGGGCGCAGCAGTCGCGCCCGCACTGTCTCCCACGGCTCGCAGGTCATCTCGCCGGCGTCGATGGCGGCGGCTCGGCGAGTAACCTCGTCAAGCTGCTGCACCGTCAGCGGCATGGCTTCGGCGAGCACGCTGTCGAGCAACTGCTGGGCAAGCAGGAGCCGCTCGGGCGCCGAGAGCGCCGCGAAGTCAAAGTCATCGGGTGGATTGGTCATGGTTGCCTCCGTCAGCGTGGTTTCTCGAACACCATGCACACGTCGTGCAGGCCGGGGATGAAGGCGGAGCGGTAGACCTTGCGTCCGCTGCTCGCGCCGTGCCCGAAGCGGATGATGTCGGTGCAACACTGCCGCAGTCCGGCATCGAAGGCAAGCCGTTTTGTGTGGTAAACGAGGGGGACAAAGCCTGCCTGCCTATCGCTGTAATCGCCCATGAGGATGGCCAGCCTGCCGCCGGGAATGAGAGCGGCGGCGCAGTTGCCGATGAGCTGGCGGTAGCGGTTGAGGAAGGCGTCCAGTGTCGGCGTACGCGACAGGTCGCGGGTGTCATCGGTGTAGAGCTTCTGCCGCCAGTAGGGCGGATGAAGCCAGCAGAACTCGAACGCCTCACGAGGGAATGCCGATGGCGAACAGGCGTCCACGCTCTGGTGCAGGTCGCTCGACCAGCACCGGATGGCGAGTTCCTGGCACACGTCGAAGCACGTGCCGCTGCCGGTCATTGGGTCCAGTACGCTGCCCGGCTGAAAGAAGCGGAGCAGGTCGCGGATGAGGTTGCCGCCGCAGTTGCCGGGATAGCGTCGGTCGCCGTATTCGCCGGCCTCGTCGAAGTGGTAGAGGCTCGTGAGGTGAGGGACGGGACTGCCGTTCACCGGCGCCAGCGGAAGCCTGGCCCAGCGGGAAAGCTGGACACGATGCTGAGGCGGATTCCCTTCCGGACGCGAAACAGGGAAGCACGCCCGCACACGGCGTCGCGCGAGGAACGGATTGATGGACGTGAGCATGCTCATACGCGGCCTCCTTCCTCGCGCTGCTCCAGCGTGAACTGATCGAGCGCTCGCGGGAAGATCCGATCGGGATCGAAGCCCGACAGTCGCGCAAGGTGAAGCAGATCAGTAATCAGGTCGCCGATGGCAGATTCGAGATCGTCTCGGTCCATTGTGTCAGGGTGATCGCCGCTGAACGTACGGGCCGTAAAGACGGCGAGCGCTTCCTTCGCCCATGCGGCGCGGTCGATGTTTGTCGGTTCTGTGGTCATGCTCAGGTTCCTTTCAAGAGAAAGGGCGGGCCTTTCGGCCCGCCCGGTTGGTTGAATCAGTCCTTCTTCTCGGTGGCGACGCGGAGCGTGACGCGGCCGTCGAGCGGCACGACTTCAAGCTGGATGTTGAAGCCCTTGCCGTCGGCGTGCTGCCACGCGGCCCCGATGCGGGTCCAGAAGGCCTTCTTGCCTTCGCGGTCACGCACCTGGTAGGCGACGTGGCTGGGAGCCTTGGAAGCGGTGTTGTTCGTGTCGGTCATGGTGATGTCTCCTTTTCTTGTTTCCGGCCGCGCCCATCGCGGCCTGATGGCACGCGGAAAGAAGCCGCCCCAGCCGGGGAGAGCGACAGCGAGCGCACGGGTCACAGCGGAAAACGGGAGGGGCCCGCGTCTGCAACGCAGTGAAGATGTTGGGAGGAACCGGTTTTCTGCTTGACCGGCCCGGCGGCGGCTTTAGCGATGCCGTCAATCAGGCCGTGTGTGGGTGCAGGAAACAGCAAGAGAAGAGGGGACGAACCTGCCGCGCGAACCGCTCCGGGCGACTGCCGGCGCCGACGGTGCGCAGCGATGACGGTGACGAATGGACTCGCCTTGGCGCGGGCTAAACGGGCAAGGGCACAATCACAGCATTCTGTGCCGCGTTGAGACGCGAACCCGGCGTCGCGGTGGAGACTGACTCACGGGCGGGACGAAGGGCAGCCGCAGCATGCCGTGAAACGCCGTGAAAGAAACAACTCACACGCGAACAAGTGCTTGAACAATCGCGAATGAGGCGCTAGGAAATGGCGCCATCATGCTGCGAATCAGTCAGAACAGTTCATCCGACAGAGCCAAGAGCTACTACTCCACCGCCGACTACTACACGGAGGGTCAGGAGCTTGTCGGCCGCTGGAGAGGCGAGGGGTCCAAGCGGCTCGGCCTTGCCGGATCGGTGCGACGGGAGGCGTGGGACGCGCTGTGCGACAACCGCAACCCGGCGACCGGGGAGACGCTGACGCTCCGGCAGAAGCAGAACCGCCGCATCGGCTACGACTTCAACTTCCACGTGCCGAAGTCTGTCTCGCTGCTCTACGGCCTCACGCGCGACGAGCGCATCCTCGACGCCTTCCGCGAGTCGGTCGATGCGACCATGCAGGACATCGAAGCGGAAATGCAGACCCGCGTCCGCGCGGGCGGGCGGAACGAAGACCGGACGACCGGCAACATGGTGTGGGGCGAGTTCATCCACTTCACGGCCCGTCCGGTGGAGGGCGTGCCCGACCCGCACCTGCACGTGCACTGCTTCGTGTTCAATACCACCTGGGACGACAAGGAATCACGCTGGAAGGCGGGGCAGTTCGCGGGCGTGAAGCGCGACGGCCCGTTCTTCGAGGCGGTGTTCCACTCGCGGCTGGCGCGGCGGCTCGAGGAACTCGGGCTGCCTACGCAGCGGACGCGGCAGGGCTGGGAACTGACGGGCGTGCCGTCCTCGGCCATCGGCAAGTTTTCGCGGCGGACCGCACAGATAGAGAAGCTGGCGAAGGAAATGGGCATCACCCATCCGGACGCCAAGGGCGAGCTGGGGGCCAAGACACGGGAGCACAAGCAGAAAGACCTGTCGATGGAGGAGCTGCGCGAGCAGTGGACCGCCCGGCTTTCGCCGGAGGAGCTGGCGGCGATGACGGGAGTGAAGGGGCGGGTGGGGGAAGAGGGCATCGCGGAGGACGACCGCTCGGCCCGCGAGGCTGTGCGGCTGGCGATGGAGCATTGTTTCGAGCGTGCCTCGGTCGTCCCGGAACGGAAGCTCCTGGCCGAAGCGCTGAAACGGTCGGTCGGCGCAGTGCCGCCGGAACGGATAGTGGACACACTGGCACGGGAGAATCTCATCAGCGCCGAGCGCGACGGGCGGCGGATGGTCACGACGCGGGAAGTGCTCGCAGAAGAGCGCCGGATGCTCGACTTCGCACGCGAGGGCAGGGGCGCGTGCCGCACACTCGGCATCGGAAGGCGCGTCTTTGCCCGCGAGTGGCTCAACCACGATCAGCGACACGCGGTCGAGCATGTCCTGAACTCGCGTGATCGCGTGATGCTGATTCGCGGCGCGGCGGGGACGGGCAAGACGACGATGATGAAGGAAGCCGTGGAGGCGATCGAAGGGAATGGGAGGCGCGTGTTCGTCTTCGCGCCGTCGGCGGACGCCAGCCGCTTCGTGCTCAGAGAGAAGGAAGGGTTCGCCGGCGCCGACACGGTGGCGCGCCTGCTTCGCGATGAGCGGATGCAGCGGAGCATGCAGGGGCAGGTGCTCTGGATCGACGAAGCGGGACTCCTCGGTACGAAGTCCATGCGCGAAGTCTTCGACCTGGCCGCTCGGCTGGATGCCCGCGTCATTCTCTCGGGCGACAGGCGGCAGCACGGATCGGTGGAGCGCGGCGCGGCGCTGCGGCTACTCGAAGAAGAAGCTGGCCTGGTTCCCGCGAACATCCGGGAGATTCAGCGGCAGGACGGCGACTACAAGCAGGCGGTGCGGGCGCTCTCCGAAGGCCGAACGGAAGAGGGCTTCCGCCGGCTCGACGATCTCGGCTGGATCAGGGAAGTGCCGGAGACGGAGCGGTACAAGATGCTCGCCGCCGACTACGTGGCCGCGATCCAAGCGGACAAGTCGGACGATGCGGCTCTCGTCGTCTCGCCGACGCACCTTGAGGGAGAGTGGATCACCGATGAAATTCGCGCACGGCTCAAGCAGTCGGGTGAACTCGGCCCCGGCGAGCGCCGCCTCGATATCCTCGAAAGCGCGAACCTGACCGAAGGCGAGCGGGCCGATCCGCTCAATTACTCCCCCGGCGACGTGCTGGTCTTCCACCAGAACGCGAAGGGATTCAGGAAGGGGCAGCGTGTCGTCGTCGGCAGCGACCCGCTGCCGCTCGACCAGGCCGGCAAGTTCCAGGTCTTCCTTCCGAGCTTCCTGCCGGTGGCGCCGGGCGACAAGCTGCGGATCACCCGGAACGGCAAGACGGCCGACGAGCAAGGCGATCTCAATAATGGAACCCTGTGCACGGTGGCGGGGTTCACGCCCAAGGGCGACATCCGGCTCACCAACGGGAAGACGATCGCGAGGGATTTCGGGCACCTGGCACACGGGTACGTCGTGACTTCGCACGCCTCGCAAGGCAAAACGGTGAAGCGCGTCTTCATCGGGCAGTCGGCGCAGTCATTCCCAGCAAGCTCCACCCAGCAGTTTTACGTATCGGTCTCGCGCGGGCGGAAGGGAGTGACGGTCTACACCGACGACAAGGAATCGCTCCTGGACGCGGTCAGTCACTCGGACGATCGCATCACGGCGACGGAGCTCGTCGGCATTGGCACACTCCGCGAACGCGCTGAGCACCTCCATCGCATGGAGTCCCTTATGCCGGCCGTGCCTGTCCTGGACCACGAACGCGAGGGGATGACCCATGAGCGATAGTTCCGTGCTTCACCGGTACGCGCCGAAGATTGCCGCCGGACTCGGCGGGCAGTCGGTGGTGACAGACATTGACGCGGCCGACGATTTAGGCGGTTTCGGCTGGTTGCGCGGCGTGAAGGACTTCTCGCGGATGCTGGAGCTTCGGCGGAAGGACGGCTCCATTCTGGCCGTCGGCTACGGCTACATGGACCATGTGGAGTTCAACCCGTCCGAAGGCATCACGCTCTCGGTCGCGGGCAGGAAGATCCGCATCAAGGGCCGCAACCTGAACGCCGAAGTGCGGCCGACAGTGCGGCTTTTCGAGGGCATCACGCGGCACCGCGTGCCGTGGATTCAAGAGGCGGACCGCGCCGCCGGCATGGAGGCAGGCGAACGCGAGACGGTGATCGATTCGATTGACTGGTGATGGGGTCAGCGAACCAGGCGACGTAGAGCAGGGGAATGGAATCTGCGCGTTCGTGGAAAGGACGACTAGCGGCGATCTCTCGCCCTTTCGCGTTCCGCCGCGCGTGTGGGATCAATGGCCTCGAAATGCTCATCCATGAACAGGTGTCCGCGACGCGCATTGAAGAAGAACATCCGGCCTCTGGACCGGATAAGGTGGGGCCTGGTGTTGGACCTGATCACCGCAAGATTCTCGCGATAGGTGTTCCACTCCGTCTGCGAGCGGTAGTGCTGCTGGGATGGGGAGACGTAGCTCGTTGACTCCACCCCCTTCTCAGCGAACACCACCACGCCCATCTCGTATGGTGACTCGAAGCCGGACACGCCGCGCTCCGGGTTCATGAGATGCTCCAGGTCAATGCAGAAAGCATTGGAGGCATCACCACGCCGTAGGCTGATGTACACCTTGCAGTCCACAAAGCGATTTGCTGTGAAGTAGTCCAAGTACCACAGTGGGGGCATCATGTTGTACGGTTCGTGGTGATTCGTCAGCATGTTGGCCATGAGCAGGCGCCCGCCAGGACGCAGGAGTTCGGCATAGGTCTTGATAGTCAGCGCTGGACTGAACGTATTATCCAAGGTGCTGCCATCCACGATGAAGTCGGCGGTGCCTCGAAGAGCCTCGGGCAGTGGCGCCGTGAGATCGTGTATGACCTCGGCTCCTTCGTAGTCCGAGTGATCGAGAGCTCGCACCGACTTGGCGCCGAGCAACTCAAACACTGACCGGTCACTTATGAGCTCTGCCTGTGTCTCCATCGTCTTGGCGTTCCGGTTCATCGTCTGCGTGTCCACGACGATCTGTCCGGGCTTCAGGCGCGGCTGAAGGCCGTTCTCGCTGAGCAGTGCGAGGGTGGCCGCCGGAGACAAGTAGACCGTTTGCCTTCCCATCAGCAGGACATCGCCGTCGATCGGGCGGTGCTTGTGCTCCCGAATGATGGCTTCGACCATGTTCACGTCGAGACCCATGCGACTCCTGTACCCTGGTTGCTGAGCGGACAGCGCGGCCACGCCGCGACACGCCGGGCAGATTCGAGAGTGCTCATTGGATGAACTTGCCCAGCGTGGCAGGGTGTGACCCCATCGTCTTCACCACCGTGTTCGTCGCCGTGTCGATGACGGTGTATGCGCCGGAGAAGTAGTTGGTGACAAAGGCTTTGGTGCCGTCCTGCGTGAAGGCGACTCCGAACGGTCCATCCCCAGCACTGCCGATGGTCGTGCTGACGGTGTCGGTCGAGGTGCTGATGACCGAGACGGTGTCCGTATCCTGGTTGGCGACATACACCTTGGCTCCGTCCGGCGACACTGCCAAGCCGCTGGGGTAGGTGCCGACGTTGACCGTCGCCGTAACGGTGTTCGACGCCGTTGAAATCACCGAGACGTTGTTTGACCCGGTGTTCGCGACGTAGACCTTGCTGCCGTCGGGCGTAATGGCTACGCCCCGTGGCCCCGTGCCGACGTTGATGGTCGCGCTAACGGTGTTGTTCGACGTGTTGATGACCGACACCGTATTCCCATTGACGTTGGCTACATACGCCTTGCTGCCGTCGGGGGTCACCGCCGTGCCCCAAGGAGCATCACCTACGGTGATGGTGGCAGACACGGTATCGTTCGAGGTGGTGATGACCTTGACGTTGTCCGAAAAGTAGTTGGCCACGTAGGCCTTCGTCCCGTCAGGGAGGAAGTCAATGCCCGTGGGGCCGTCGCCCACGGTGATAGTGGCGGTGACGGCGTTGGTCGCTGGATTGATGACTGACACGTTGTCAGACCCGAAGTTTGGCACATATGCCTTGGTTCCATCCGGAAGCCAAGCGGCGCCGCCAGGGGTGGTCCCGACAAAGATCGTGCCTGTAACCGCATTCGTCGCCGTGTTCACGACATACACCGCGCCTGAGTCCGAGTAGGAGACGTAGGCGGTGCCGCTTCCTGGAGGGAGGATCTGTTGGATGAACTGACCCACGCTGAACGGGCTATCTCCTACAGCAATGGTGTCAATGACGGCATTCGTGGCAATGTCGATCACCGAGACGTTGTCTGACTGTCCATTTGCCACGTACAAGAACGCCCCATCCGCAGTCACAGATACGCCTACAGGGCCATCTCCGACCGCGATGGTCGCAAGCACCGCGTTCGTAGCGGTCGCGATTACGGAGACTGAGTCGGCGTATGTGTTTGCGACAAAGACTTTGGCACTGTCGGGTGTAGCCGCAACGCCGTTCGGCTGATCGCCGACTGGGATTGTGGCAGTCACGGTTCCGCTAGACACGTTGATTACTGAGACAGTGTCGTCTTGATTATTGGCGACGTATGCCTTCGTGCCATCGGCTGTGACTGCGATGCCGCCGGGATCGTTGCCGACGCTTATCGTGCTCGACACGGTATTGGTTGCCGTATTGATGACGGATACGGTGTTGCCATTCACATTCGTGACGTATGCCTTTGCCCCATCTGGCGTTATGGCGACGGCTGATGGTGCATCGCCAACATTGACGGTAGCTGTAATTGTGTCCGAGGAAGTAGTAATGACCTTCACATTGTCGCCATCTGAGTTCGCTACGTAGACGGCGCTACCATCCGGCATTGTGGCGAGGCCTTCCGGCCCGCTGAAACCGGTGATGGTCGCGGACACAGTGTTGGTAGCAGTATTGATGACCGACACAGAATCGCCGGAGATGTTGCTGATGTATGCCTTGGTGCCGCTCGGGGTCACGCTGACGCCATTGGGCAGGCTTCCTACCGACACAGTGGCAGTTACCGTATTCGAATCGAGATCAATAACGGAGACATTGGCTGCCCCGTAGTTCGCAATGTACGCTGATACGGCGTGGCAGGGAATGCTAGCGAAACATAGAATGCCGAAGAGTGCGAGAGCAAAGCGGCGGCCGGACATAAAGACTCCATTGTGGTTAGCGATGCATTGGGGAACCCTACAGCGTGTGCGTAAACAAACGGTTAACCGCCAAGCCGCCTGAGGGCCGACATGACGTACCGGGGGTTTAGCGGCCGCGGCCATGTGCCTGGCGCTTGGCAGAGTCATGGCGGTTCAGGTCGCGTAGTAGCGGCTGAAGAATCTGCACGACAGACGCGATAGCCATGACCCCCATAGAGCACATTGCGACCTTGTTGAATACAACAGCGTCGGCAGCGGGTGCGTTGCGAGCCATCTGCTGTGCGGTGTTGGCGAGGTGAAGTGGGTTGGGAGTGGACATGCGGGCCGTGGTTCGTGGTCCGAATGACGTAGCACAATCTGCTACTTGTGTACATGAAAAATGCGGACCGAGTGCATGGGAGTCGAGCCCCGCGCACACTGTCAGGTTGGGGTCTACCCCAGCCTGATGTCAGACAGTTTGCGCGGAGCCTGTCAGAGTAGAGTCGCTTCAAGTATTTGTTGACAGGTGCGGCGCGATGTCATAGACCATTCCTGACAGTATGGGGGGAAGGTGTCGGGGAAGGGTCAACGGATCGGGTACGTACGGGTCAGTTCGTACGATCAGAATGCGGAGCGGCAACTCGAAGGCGTGCAACTCGACCGCGTGTTCACCGACGCGGCATCCGGAAAGGACACCGACCGTCCTGAACTCAAGGCGCTCGTCGCTTACGCCCGCGAGGGCGACACGATCGTGGTCCACAGCATGGACCGCCTGGCCCGCAACGTGGACGATCTGCGCCGCATCGTGCAGGAACAGACCAAACGCGGCGTCCACGTCCAGTTCATCAAGGAAAACCTGCTGTTCACCGGCGAGGACTCGCCGATGGCGAACCTGATGCTCACGGTGCTCGGCGCCGTCGCGCAGTTCGAGCGCGACCTCATCAAGGAACGGCAGCGGGAAGGCATCGCACTGGCCAAGCAGCGCGGCGTCTACCGGGGACGTAAGCGGGCACTCTCCCCGGAGCAGGTACAGGAGCTTCGGTCGCGGGCCGCTGCGGGTGAGAAGAAGGCCCGGCTCGCCCGCGAGTTCGGGATCAGCCGGGAGACGCTCTACCAATACATTCGGGAATCCGAGCAGGCGGAGGCGGCGTGCTCGACCTACTGACGATCGCACTCGAAGCGCACAGCGATGAGCGGAACAATCACCGCCGGTACGAAGTGTCCGTCGGCCGCGACCTGCTCGGCGACTGGGTCGTCACCGTCCGCTACGGCCGCGTCGGCGGGCCGCTGCGGGAACTCCGGTTCGGAAGCCACGACCCGGACGAAGCACGAGCGATCGTGCATGATCGGCTTCGGCGGCGGCTTTCGGCTCCGAAGCGGATCGGATGTGCGTATCGGCTAAAGTGCGTCAAGGCAGAGAGGCGAGTAGCCGTCTGGCAATGGGCGCCTCCAAGCATATTGGGGCCGATGCTTCCCTGAGTCAGCGGCGCGGCCCGGTGCGAGGCGCGCGACTCAGCGCTTCCTGCAGCCTGTCATAGATATGGCGGTCGGTTCCCGCTAGCTCCAACTGAGTATCGGAAAGGCCCAAGTGCGTCAGCATGCGAAAGAACCGCTCTTCGCCTTCAGGATCGGGCGGCGGCGTCTCAAAGAACAGGACGGTGCCGCGCTTGTCGTCCGAGCGTGTCGTCACGACAACATCGCACGGATGCACGCCAAAGCGCTCCAACAGGTCGTTTGTTTTTGTTAGTATAGCTACGGTGTTATTATCGATCATGCACTCTACGCGATGACGCTGATCTCAACCCATACAACATGTGTGCGCGCAAGTCAATGCTTGTGCTTATGACCGCGCCATTTCGGCGCCGCGAACATGATGGTCTGCGCTCAATCCGGCGTTGCGTCACAAATTGCTCGCACGCCGGTAATCAGAAAGCGGTCAATCGGCGCAGAAAGTAACTCTGAAGGAAGCGATCGTATGAATGCCTCTGTGCTCGTAATGTGCCGCAACACATCGGCGAGCGGGCGACAATCGACGCCTGTCAGATTAGTCACGAAAGCAACCGTATCATCCGGCGGATACAACTCGTAGCCATAGTACACGATACGGCCTAGTGATGTGAAATTGAAGAGGTCGATGTGCTGCTCGGGCTGGCCCTTGAGGAACAGCGCAATCTTACTTGGGTGGAGTGCCACGAAGACCCACATGGGCGAGCCGTTTTCTTTGCGACCGTAGAGTAGCACAATAGTCTCGGGCGATTCCGCGGAGAGCGGAGTGGACACCTGAAGCGTTGATTCGTACGACGCGAGTGAGACTCCCTTCTGCCGAAGCTCCTCCGCGATTGCCGGCGCGATGCGGGTGAGGTGGGTGACATCGCTGCTGGAGTCGCACCGCCCTATCAGCGAAATGGCCAGCGCAAACTCGGAAAGCGTGTGTTCGTCAGACGCGAGTGGAGCGAGGCCTGGTGGATGAAGCAGGAGGTTGTCGCAGCGCGTGCCTAGAGCTTCCGCTATTCGTGCAATCGTGTGGAGATAAGCTCGATTGCCGCGGAGGAGCCGCTTCAGCGTTCTGATGTGGATGCGGGCGTCGCGCGCCAGCTTGTCCAGACTAAGCCCCCGGTGCAATCGAAGTCGCTCGATCTCATCAGTGCGACATTCATGTGCGCGATCTGTCGTGTTGTCCATGTGTGCTCGCCCAGATGCCACCGAGATTTCCCGCTTCGCGCAGGGGAGCTGTCCTTGGCTCCCACGTATTTTTGTCGTGGATAGAGGCTGAGGGCAAGTCACCGAGCAACGGGCTCGGTGGGCCTCGGCGACACCCTGAGTCTAGCGCCGGGAGGTCTGCTATGGCTGAATTCTTCGGACTCCTGCGGGTACTCGTGATCTGTGGCACGCTGCTGTTCCTGGCGATGCTGGTCCTCTTATCCCTACCGGCAAGTCGGCTCCGTACCGTCGGCCTGGAGCTTTTGAAGTACGCGGCAGCAGCCGGACTCGTACTGCTCATCCCGAGCCCGATCGACATCGCGCCCGACGCAATTCCGGTCATCGGATGGCTCGACGACATCGGCTACATCGTCGCGGCGGTCGCGTCCGTCCGCTCGGGCCTGGGCGAGCGGAAGAAGCGGCTGATCTACGACGAAATTGAAATGGCCGAACTCCGGCAGCGCGCGAAAGGAGCGGGCGATGTCCACTCCCAGAATTGAACTCGTTCCCATCGACCGCCTCGTCTGCCGGCCGCAGGTGCGCGAGTTCACCGGGTTCGGCGACGAGGAGCTCGCCGGGCTGGCGCAGAGCATCCGCGAGGCGGGCATTCTCGAGCCGCTCCAGGTCCGCCGGGAGGGTGACGCTCTGGTCGTTCTCGATGGCGAGCGCCGACTACGGGCGGCGCGGAAGGCCGGCCTGACTGAAGTTCTGGTCATAGTGGAGGCGAAGTCGCTCTCCGATGGTGAAGTGCTGCACAGGCAACTCGTCCTGGACGCCCAGCGGGTCGGGCTGTCTGCGATGGAGCGCGGAGCGGCGATCCAGAAGCTGATGTCGGAGACGGGATGGTGTGCACGCGAGGTCGCGGTCAAGCTCGGCCTGTCTCCTGCGAGCATCTCGAAGTTGCTGACACTCACCGTACTGCCCGCCGAAGTGCAGGCGGCCGTGACTTCGGGCGCGGTTGGCATGAGCACCGCCTACGAACTTGCCAAGCTCGCGGATTCTGCGGAGCGACAGCGGCTCTGCCAGCAGGCCGTGAACGGCAGTCTGACGCGCGAGGACGTGATTCAACGAGCCAAGGAACTGGAGACGCAGCGGGCATCGCCCCGGCGCCCGGTACGTAAGCCGCGCGCGGCGCGCGAGCGCGTCAGCATCCCGCTCGGTGACGGCCGGTCGGTTTCTGTGTCGGCGCCGACGCTCTCGGTGGAGAGCCTCATCGCGTGGTTCGCCGACCTGGCGGAGCGGATCAGGTCGGCGGGCGCTGACGGCCGGCCCCTGGCGGAAGTCATCGAGGTCATCTCAGGCAACGGCAAGTAGGAGACTCGTCATGGAACTCATCCCCTCGTTCATCGTGTTCATCATCGCGGTGATCTGGAAGTCGGAGCAAGAGACAAAGCGCAAGCTCGGTCGGTGAAGAGCAGGTGTTGCGGGAACCCCGCGGAAGCAGGGCACAAGCAATTGAGTTTCTCGCGCGTGGTGCGCGGCATGGTTGCGGGAACCCCGCGGAAGCAGGGCACAAGCAATGGAATGGATCGGCATCATCAGTCTCGTCGTACTCCTGGCGCTGTGCGTGCGAAACCTGCGGCGGCGCAGCCGTCGCGCGAAGTCCGCAGCGCCGGACGCGATGTCCGTGCCCGTGGTGCGGTGGTCGGTAGATGATGTGTATACCGTGCGGATGGCCACCGAAAACACCCTGGTCGTCGGGGCCAGCGGCGCGGGAAAGACGACGGGGAGCGGGCGTGCTCTCGCTCTCGGTTTGCTCGGAAATGCAAAAGCTGGCCTCCTCGTATGTTGTGCGAAAAGTTCCGAGGTTGAGTTGTGGGAAGAGTACTGTGCCGCGACGGGACGCACCGCGGATCTTCGCGTCATACGCCCCGGCGGTCCCTGGCGGTTCAACCCCGTGTCGTACGAACTGGCGCGTGAGGGCGCCGTTGGCGCGGCGGAAAATGTCGTCGGCTTGCTCGAAGCGATTCTTGAGTGTGCAGATCGTCAGGGTGACAGCGGCGGGGCGCGCGATGACGAGACGTACTGGCGGCGCGCGACAAAGCAGCTCATCCGGAACTTCGTTGACCTGCTGATCCTGGCGACCGGCACCGTGAGCATCGACGCCCTCTACAAAGCGGTGATCGCGGCCCCGCAATCACTGGATGAAGTCCGCTCCGAGCAATGGCGCAACTCGTCGTTCTGCTTCAAGCTGCTGACGGAGGCGGACAAACGCACGAAGAACAGTTCACAGGAGCAGGACTTCGCGCTGGTCGCCGACTACGTGCTGTGCGAGTTCTGCACGTTGTCGCAAAAGACGCGATCGGTCGTCGTCTCGTGCCTGACCTCCCAGCTCGACCCCATGCAGCGCAGCGTGCTCCGCGAAATCTTCGGCACGGATACAACGCTGACCCCCGCCGACTGTGAGAAGGGCGCTGTGATCGTCTGCGGGTTGCCGACGCAGGTCTATCGAGAAACCGGCGTTATCGCGAATGCTGTGCTCAAATACTGCTGGCAGCGCTGCATGGAGGGAAGGCGGCTCGATGCGGCAAGTCGCGCGGTGTTCTTGTGGTGTGACGAGTTCCAGACGTTTGCCAGTTCGCGCGATGCCGCCTTCCTTGCGGCCTGTCGGTCGTCCCGCGTCGGGTGCGCCCTCCTGACCCAGGGCGTGCCTGGCGTGTACGCGGCGCTGGGCGGCGGCGACAAGGGCCGCGCCGAAGCGGATTCGATCTTCGGAAACTGCGGGCTGAAGGTCTTTCACGCCAACTCTGATCCGCAGACGAACGAATGGGCGTCCCGTCTCATCGGCCGGACGCTGCAATACCGGGCGAGCGGCAATCACTCGCACCCGTCGGACGACCAGATGACCGCGTTGCTCGGCCTCGACTGGGCGCGCGAGAACGGCACCACGAGCGGCGGGTTCTCGGAGGTCATGGAAGCGGAAATCGAGCCGCGCGAGTTCACCCGTCTTCGCACGGGCGGGCCGGACAACGGCTGGATCGTGGACGGGATCGTGTTTCAGAACGGAAGGGTGTTCAAGGCATCGGGCCGGAGCTGGCTTCCGGTGCAGTTCAACCAGAGGGCGTAGCGCCCGCGTGATGTGAGAGCGACAGAAAGGCGGCGCAGTCCGCCGGCGCGGTGACTGCGCGCCCGCAACGGAGACTCGACGATGCTGGAACAGAGACAACCCGAGCCGCTCTTCTCGAAGACCGGCGTCAACAACTTCCTCGGTGTGTTCTTCTTCATCGTCCGCACCTTCGGCGTGACGGTCGAAGTCTTCCTGCGCCGGTCGGATTCGTTCGGCCAGCGCTACTTCGGCCTCCAGGCCGCAGTGGGTTTCGTGCTGATCCTGTTCTGGCCGGTGCTGTGGCAAGGCCACTCGGCCGGGCCGATGGTCGTCTTCCTGCTGCTCTACTGGCTGGCGCTGCTCTGCGCCAGGATTCGCACAAAGGCGCGCGTGAGGCGCGGCGGTCCCCAGCCGCACACACTTTTCAACGGCACGCCCACTCTTCAGAGGGTCTGGCGGCGCAGCCCGGAGCATCGGATCAAGACGGTCATCGAGCCCCTCTACGTCTGCCTCATCGCCCTGTGCGCGGCGATCGTGAGCGTGCCGCTGGCAACGTACCTCGCGCTCGCCGGTCTGTGCGCCGCAGTTTCGTCCGGCATGAGCGGCGCGCTCCAGCACCGCCGCACGATGGACCTGCACGATGCCTTTCTCGAACAGCGCGATTCGGCGGAAACGTTCCGCCGCATGCGCGACGGTCGGTAACTCTCTCACTCACAGGAGAACAGATTCATGGCACGCCAAAAGAACACAGCACGCAAAGAGAAAGCACCCAAGATCGGGGCCGGGCACGCCTCGGCGATGTTCCGGCAAGGCTTGGCGGAACTCCGCGCGGCGCTCTATCCCGAGTCCAACATTGCGCAGCCCACTGTTTATGGAGTCGCGGGCACGAAAACTCCCGGAGAGGTGATGTTGGACAAACAGGGCGAGTCGCGCGACCCGGATGAGCGCCCGTCCATCCTGAGCGAGAAGCTCAAAGAGGCGGAGCAGCAGCGTGACGCAGACCGTGGCCGTGAGCCCGAACCCCCGCAGCAGGAGAGGGAGTGACATCATGCATCACGCACTGATTCCCGTCATTGAGCTCGCACTGGCCGGGGCGGCGTGGGCGTGGTCTCGAACCAAGAACAGCACGGCAACTCGGCCCGCCGATTGGACAGGCAGTCGAACGCTGGACCTGCCTCTGCGCGAGGTCCGCGGAGCAGTGGCATTGCACCTGGCAGGCCGCGGATGCGTCGTCTTCGAGTGCGAAGACACTTTCGACGTTTACCGCCGCGGCGATCGGTCCGTGACGCGCGTGCCGTGGGAGCGGGACCTGCGCTGGACCGAAATCCCGATGCTCGTGGGCACGATTTTCATCGATGTGAACGGCAAGACAAGCCTGGACTACCGGGTGTGGGCGTGGCCGACGGTCACCTACTCGTCCGCCGGGAAGGAGTTCTTCCTGCGACAGGCGCAGGCCGAGTTCGATGGAATCCTCGCTGTCCTGGACGAACTGAAGGTGGAGCGCGAGGGCGCTTCGCATGCCCGACGCAACGGTCGGCACCGTTGGTACCCGGACGACGACGAAACCCGATCCCGGCGCGAAGCGCCTGCCTCATCGGCTTCGCTGGACGCCGACCTTGCCCTTCTCGGCCTCGAACGCGGCGCCACGCTGGAGCAGGTCAAGAAAGCCTACAGGGTCGCCTGCCACAAGTACCACCCCGACCGGCTCACCGGCCAGAACGTCGAGCCGCACCTGGTCGAACTGGCGGTGCAGCGCTTCAAGGAAGTGTCGGCGGCGCACCAGAGGCTCTGCGAGCATTTCGCGCAGACTCAACACGCCTGACCCGGAACCACAGGGAGACGAATGCTCGTGCGGGCGGAACAGGCCAATCTCGAACCGGCGGAGCGGCGCGAGGGCGCGCCGATCGCCCTTCCTCCCGGCACGCCGGCGTGGATCACGCCCGAGTTGATCCGCCTCACGCTCAAGGTGTGGCAGCCGTACTACGCGGAGCTTCTCACGCCCGATGACGCCGTTACAATCGTCCAGAACGCGGGACGGTTGTTCGGGCACTTGTCGCGGGAGTGAGCAGCATGAAACGCTTCGTCGCCCTGGCACGGGTCAGCAGTCGGGAACAGGAGCGCGAGGGTTTCTCGCTCGCGGTCCAGGAGGACGCTCTCCGCCGGTACGCGGCGACCGCCGGCGGCGAGATTGTCCGCTTCTTCCGCATCGCGGAGACGGCGAGCAAGAGCGACGAGCGGAAAACGTACCGCGAGCTGATCGCCTACGCGAAAAAGAACGCGGAGGAACTCGACGCCCTGCTCTTCTACAAGGTCGATCGTGCCGCCCGCAATCTCTTCGACTACGTGGAACTGGAGCGGCTGGAGAGCGAGTACGGCCTCGCCTTTATCTCCGTCTCCCAGCCGACGGAGAACAACCCCGCCGGCCGCATGATGCGGCGGACGCTCGCCAACATGGCCAGCTTCTACACCGAGCAACAGTCGGTCGATGTCCGCGAGGGTCTCGCCCGTCGCGTCCAGGAAGGCTGGTTCGTCGGCAAGGCGCCATACGGCTACCGCAACGTCCGCAAGGATGGTCGCTGCGTTACCGAAGTCGATTCGGCCGCTGCGGAGAAAGTCAAGAGAATCTTCCACCTCTACGCCTACGAGCCGCTCACGCTCGATGGGCTTCGGGACCGGCTGCACGCCGACAGCATGGAGTACCGGCCCGATGTTCCGCGATTCACGCGGAGCAAGCTGCACGCGATGCTCACCGACCGGGCGTACATCGGTGAGATTCCATTCAAGGGGCAGTGGTATCCGGGCAAACAGCAGCCGCTCATCGAACGCTCCACCTGGGACCGCGTGCAGGCCCTCCTCGGCGGGCACGTCTACCACGCCCATCAAATGACCTTCGCCGGCGAGTTCATGGCCTGCGGGCATTGCGGCCGTGCCGTCACCGGGGAACAGGTCATCAAGCGCAGCAAGGGCGGGGATCGCCGCTACGTCTACTACCGGTGCAGCGGCTACACCGCGCCCGGGCATCCGCGGGTGCGGGTGCCGGAACCCGAACTGGAGCGGCAGGTGATCGCGATCTTCGGCCGCATGAAGGTCGAGGACCCAGATGTCCGCGACTGGTTTCGCATGGTCCTGGCCTCGCAGACGCGGGACGCCCAGAAGGACGCCCGCGCCCAGCGGGAGGAACTGACGCGGCAGGCATCGCTCCTGGTCGCCCAGCAGGACCGCCTGCTCAACCTGCGGATCGCCGACGATGTGGACCAGGAGACCTTCGGCAGGAAACACACAGAGCTACGCGACCGGCTGGCGTCCATCAAGCTGCAACTGGACGTTCTGGACCGCTCGCACGACGAAACGGCGGAGCTGGCGGCGAAGGTGTTTGAACTCTCGCAAACCCTGCAAAATCAGTGGGTTTCTGCGGATTACGCCACCAAGCGGCGAATCCTCGAAATCGTCTGTTTGAACTGCACCCTCGAAGGCGCAAGTCTTTGTCCCACAATGAGAAAGCCCTTCGACGTGCTCGCCGAAGGGCTTGATCTCTCGAAAAGTCGGGGCGACTGGATTTGAACCAGCGGCCTCTGCGTCCCGAACGCAGCGCTCTAGCCAGGCTGAGCTACGCCCCGTGTGGCACCTTCCTCCGCCGATGACCGGGCCGGGCGCGGTCGGCGGGGTGAATGGCCAAGATGGGTCATGCTAGGCGTGGTTCATCCGCCTGTCAATCCACCGATAAATCCCCGTCTTGCGGAGCGGACTGGGCTCCCGCCTGCGCGGGGGTGACGAGCCGTAGGTCCGGTTTTGCATTCCACCTGGGCCTGTCAGGTGCCCCGCTGCGAGCCGTACAAGTCGATGTGCAGCCTCGGACAAAAGCGCCATCCGCGCGGCTTGCACAGGTCCGCAAGCATGCGCGAACGCGCGATCAGCTCCTCCCGCGAAACGGCCTGCGGCATGAGCAGAATGTTCTCCGGCGGAAGGTCGCCCAGATCGGCGAGCAGAATCTCGATCTCGCGCACGTCCGCCGGCTGCTCCACGACGAACTTGAGCTGGTAATCGGCGGACGCGGCGATGAACCGGCGAATCACGTCGACGCTCAGCCGCTGGCGTTCGTGCGCGTCGGCGAAGCGGCCGCCCTCCCGCTCCCACGGCGTCGAGTTGCCCAGCTTGGGGCTGAGGCTCGCCAGATCGCAGGCCACGTCGGCGAACACGGTGGCCGCGGTCTCGATGGTGATGTGATACCCGCCTTCCCGCAGGCGGCGCGTCAGCTCCCCCACCTGTGGCTGGATCATCGGTTCGCCGCCGGTGAGCACGACGAAGCGCGTGGGGGGGTCGGCCACGCGATCGAGAATCGCGTCAAGCTCCATCTCGTCGCCTTCCGGCGCCCATGACGTGTACGGCGTGTCGCACCATGTGCAGCGCAGGTTGCAGCCGGTGGTGCGGATGAAGGTGCTCGGCACGCCGACGAGCTTCCCCTCGCCCTGGATGCTGTAAAAAATCTCGCTGATGCGCATGACGCGGACGCTCCGCGGGGTTCCCGTGCGGCGCCTCCATCGTACATGCGTGCCGCAGGCGCGGCGATGCCCCGCTCAAGGATCGGAGGGAGCGCTGACGAGGTCCATGCGCACCGTGGCCCGGCCGGTTGCCGGTTGCCCCCCAGCCGAGGGGGAGAGCGTCATCAGATAGTCGCCGTCGGCGGGAAGCGTGAAGCGAACGTGCGAGAAGGACGTCCCGTCGAAATAGACAACGGCCTGATCGACGACGATCGCGCCCGCCGCCGTCTCCACGTGCAGCACGAGGCGATCCAGCCCTTCAGCGGAAAGCCCCTGGAAATCCGCGATTTCTCCCTGCTCACCGGAAAAGCGCAGCACGCCGACCGCTCCGATTTCGTCAAGGTCGAGCGTGACGTCCGTGCCCGGCACGTAGTCGCTCGGATCCCACGGCGGAAGGCTGGTGAGCACGATTTCGTAGTTGCTGAACACGTCCTCGCCGGGCGTGAGAATCACGCGATACAGGCCGGTTTCGGTCAGTTCAAAGAACCTCGCGCCGAGGAAGCCTTGCGCGCCGGGCTGCACGGCGCCGTCGAGCAGACGACCGGACGCATCGAACACGCCGTACGCAAGCTCCGCTCCGGACGCGCCGCAGCAGCGCAGATCAACGGTCAGCCGCTCGCCGGCCTGCCCCTCGAAGAAGATGACCTCCGCGCGGCGGAAGAGATTGAACGAGCCGCGCACCGACTCGCCGAAGCTGAAGAGCGTCTCGTCGGGATCGACTTGAATGCGATAATCGATGACCGCCGCTTCGGCGAGGTCGGTGCCGATGACTTGCAAGCGATAAGGCCCGCCCTGCGGGAGGTTGCTGATATGGAAGCCGGCGGGCAGGGCCGTCAGCGGGAGGCCGTCGCTCATGGCGATGCCCACGAGCAGACTGGAATCACCCGCGAAGGACACCTCCGCACCCTGGCGTGACGGGGCGCTGAACGTCCAACTGTGAACGGGCGCCTCCGCCGTGACCGAAGCGGAGGCGGGGCTGTCGGCGAACAACTCGCCGGGCTGCATCCGGCGATCCAAGGTGAGTTCCAGCGGGGGCCTCGAGGTTGTCACGAAGTCGTCGAGCCGGGTGGGCAGGCTGCACTCGCCGGTCGCGGGATCGAACGCCCAGATGAACGACTCGCCGGCGGAAGTGCGAGGCCGAAAGTCGGCGACGCCAGCGAGCGGGCGTCCGATCGCTCGCAGCCCGGCGGGCGCGGACATCTCCAGCACCGTGACGGGCGCCGCGTCGGTCGAAGTCGCCGGCTCGCGCAGCAGACCCAGCGCGATCGCCGCCGCAGCGCCGGTATCATCCAGGAGCGCCAGCAGCGCGTCGTTGGCGTCGGCGGGAGATTCCAGCGGGCTGAAATCCGCGAACGCCTGCAGGAACTCGTTGACGCCGGCTTCGAATCCTTCAAGCGTGCCTTCGTCCAGCGGTTCGATCAACTCGTAAAACTCCTGCAACGCCTCGGCGCTCTGCGCGATTCGCTGAATCTTGGGAGCATTCTGGTTGAAGTTGGCGGACACCCGGTTGACGAGGCGCGAGAGGCGCTCCATCTCAAGTTGGAGATCCGAGTCGGTGGCGTCGCAGGCGTCCTCGCCCCCGCAGGCTTCGATCACCTGGCTGACGGATTCCCGCAGAGCGTCGAGATCGGACGACCGGCGATACGTCGTGGCCATGTCCGCGAAGTTGGCCCGTGCGATTCTGAAGTCCTCGACGGTGTCTTCCAGCAGGGTGTTGGCGCCGGCGACGGATCGCTCATGATCGAGCATCGCCAGGGCGAGCCGCTCCAGCGTCGCCCTCGCGCCGGCGACGCTCCCGCTTTCGAGTCGGGTAAGGGCGGATCGAACCGGCGCCCAGCGGCGAAGGCAGCCGCCGGACTCCGCCGCGGCGCACGAGTCGAACACGCGGACGTGCAGGTCGCGGCTGAGCATGAACCAGCCGCTGCGCCGAAGTCCGCCGCCGATGACGTCCTGCCGGTCTCCCGCCCGTTGCATCACGCCAACGTCCATCCACGTTCCCGTCGCAAAGTCCATCTCCATCAGCGCGGCATACGGACCGGAATCCGCACCCCTCTCTGCAGGCGCGCGCAGCGGAAGCGGCGCGGGGAACTCGACGCCGAGCGGCTGAAGCGTCATCAGCGCCAGGGCGGACCCGCTGAGGTTCGCCGGAATCGGCAGCGGCGCGCGATCCACGCCCACGTTCAGCAGCGCCAGCCAGCTTTCGTAGAGGTCCGCATCGTCTCGCGCCGCGCCGGGTGGAATGCGCAGCAAGACCCCCCCCCCGCTGATCAGCGTGGTTTCCGCTTCGGGAACCACCGTGACCATTTCGCTGCTCAGGATGAACGGCAGGTAGATCGGCTCGTCGAGAAGGCGCTGCTCTCCCTCGGTCACGGGCAGGTGGGCGGCGAACTGGGCGTACTGCCCGTCGCCCGCGAGGATGCGCGAGCCGTCGATCAGCAGCGGCTGCAGGCCCGAAGGCACGCCGAAGAGGTCGAACGCGCCGTTGGCCTTCGCCACGCCCACCGCGTCGCCGAGCACCAGCACCGCGCCGGCCAGCGGGATGTTCACGTCCGAGTCGGCGGAGTAGATGACGCCGCTGAGGCGCGCCGTGCCGCTGCCGACGCGATCCGCCGGCGCGCCGCTGTTGTTGTCGTTGGCATTGTCGCCCGGCGGCGCGGGCGGGGTGCATGAAAAAACCAGTGAAATTCCAACCGTCAGAACACCACGGACCGTCCAGCGCATTGCGGTCATGTGCGGCCTCCCTGCTGGGCGGGCATTCTCCGGCAGAGGCGGCGGTCGTGCAACAGAATCCGCGCAGCGCGGACGGCGCGGGTGTGCCCGAGAATCCGGGCTAGGCGCTCGCAAGGCCTGCGGTATCGACGATTCTGGCCGCGCCATCGTGGTTCAGCGCTTTGGACTTGCCGACGCGCCTAAGAGCACGCGCACCCGCCCGTCAACGCGGCCATGCTCGTGGCCGCCGCCCGGTCGCTCCGCCATCGGGCGCACTGCGCTGAACGCGACCCTGCTCGTGGGTCGGCTTCAGCCGACCGGCTCTTGCCACCAACTTCAGTTGGTGGGGAACCGGCCCTTTTTGTTTTCAGCCGGCTTCAGCCGGCTTCGGTCGGGCTTGTTGCGGGCGAATTCACCGCTGGAGGTTCTTCAAGCGGTTCGTGCGCCTCCAACCGGACATGAGTCGTGCCCTGAGCATGGTGCTCGCGCTGATGGCGTATGTACTCCACGACCCAGGACAGGTGCCGCCGCCCGAAACTCACCACGCCATCACCTCGCGGCCACTCCAAGGCCTTGTGCCGCACGAGCTGGTTGACCTCGAACGCGCTGGCGCCTTTGAGTTCCTGCACCAGGTCACTGATGGTCGCAGGAGGCTCGATCTGTACGGCCAGGTGAACATGATCATCTGTGCCGCCAAGTTCGAGGATGCTTACTCCCTTCATGCGCGATGCCTTGTTCTGCAATGCGCGATGCGCAAGTTCCTCCGTGCGCCCGCGAAGCAGTGGTTGATCATGCTTGGTGTGCCAGTTCAAGTGGATGAATATCTCATGGAAGACATGACTGCTCATGCGGAGGCTCCTTCGAGAAGCCGGCTGAAGCCGGCTCGCTGCGGTTGATTGTGGGCATCGTACCCACCAACTGAAGTTGGTGGCAAACGCCGACCGGCTGAAGCCGGTCAAGAGACGGGTCAACGGGAAGGTCGGCGGCAAGGTCGACGCGCGGGTCCACGAATGTGCCTTGAAGTCTCTACAAGGCGCTCGCAAGACCTGCGCCATCGACCTTTCCGGCAGCGCCATCGGCGTCTCCGGCGGCGCCCTCGACGTTTCTGGCTGCTCCCTCGTGGGTTGGAACTTCAGTCTCGCAGACTCGCCGGAGAAAACGGGCACACCCGATGAAGCGCACCCCCAGGAGGGCGCCGGCGACGCAGGCGTAAAGCGACCGAAACAGAGCAGGGGCGCAAGCCCACAGGCGCATCGCTGAGGGGCGGATGCCGCGCCAGGGGACCCCGGGCTTGCGCCCGGTCCTCTGACCGGAGTCCACTCCTTACAGCTTCAGCATCCGCCTCCCGCGCGGTGCTGCCCGTTCCCTTACGGGCACGTCGTCGTCCGCTGGATGTTGCAATCCGGCGGAGAAGTCAGCGCCACCGTGTGATCGCCCGTCGTGTAGCAGCAGCCTTCATAAAGCGCCGTGTCGCCTTCGATCGTGGCCGTGATCGCTTCGCTGCCGTCGATGAGGACGGAGACGGTCCGCCCCGTGAAGTTCGCCGAGTTGAGTCGGACCTTGCCCTTGATGACGCCCGTATCCTTGCAGCGGGCGGTCAGCTTGCGGATGTCGTCGCAGGTCGGATCGCCGATCGTTCCGCCTTCCGCCACCTGACCCGTGACGACCAGCGCGTAGCCCTGCGGACCGACGTTCACCGCCGTGGCCAGTACGCGAACGACCCACGTCCCCACCGCGGGATTCGAGACGTGGACCTGCTCGACGTTGTTCTTCTCATCCTTGGTTCCGCCGGTGGCCGACTCGCCGCTGACGAAGTAGTTGCCGAGGTACGTTTGGCCGTCCGGACGCTCCACTTCCAGGTCCACGTCGTTGGTGTAAGCCGGGTTCGCCCCGGACGCGGCGGCCGGCTCGGTCCAGACCAGCGTGACGCGCACTTGCTCCGCGCCGCCGAAGACGTCGATCGTGTACACGTCCGCCTGCCCGGTGGACAGCCCCTGCGCATTGCGCTTCTCCTGCGCCACGAGCGTTCGCGCGTCCCCGGCGAAGTACAGCGCCTTGTCCGCCAGCACGCGTCCCCAGCCTTCCGTCGCGCTCGGGTAGCCGCTGATGCCCGTCATGTCCACGCTCGAGTTGAGCAGCGTGGCCTTGACCAGCGCGCCGGATGGGAGGAATTCGTCTCCCGGCTCGGACCGACCCGTCGGGTAGTAGCCGTCCGTGTAATACTGGCGGACCAACATGCCGGTCGCCGCGACGGCGGGGCTGGCCATGGAGGTGCCGGAGAGTCCCGCGGTGCCGCAGCCGGTTCCGCTGGAGGAGATGGTGTTGCAGCCCGGAGCGTAGATCTCGGGCTTGCGCCGGCCGTCGTTGGTGGGTCCGCGTCCGCCGCTGCAGTGATTGCCCTGCGAGGGCGTGTCCTGCGACGCACCGACGGCCAGCAGGTCCTTCGCGTTTTCCGGGTTGCGCAATGTGGACTGGTTGGTGACGGCGAAGAAGACCAGGCTGTCTTCGCTGGTGTAGGAGAAGTCGTCGATGCCGCGGCAGAGGCTGTTGTACTGCGTGGTGCCGTCGTCGCCCCAACTGTTGGTGTGCATCCGCGCGCCCTGATTGTGGTGCGTGAGGAGCTTGGTCTTCATCGCGGACTCGCTGAAGGATGGAATCGTGCCGTAGCACAGCTTGCCGAGATAAGCGATGCCCCGTGTGTTGTCCTCGGCGAACGCGTCGCCGACGGACGTGCCCGCCACGTGCGTGCCGTGCTGGTCATAGCCGGTGCTCGTGTTGTAGGCCTGGATCTTGCGATGGCTGTCGCCGAAGGGCTGGCCGTCAGTGAACGAGCAGTGCGTGGAGCCGACTTTGCCGTCGAGGATGCCGATGAGCTGCCCTTCGCCGTGGATGCCGTTGTTGTAAAGGGGAAAGTTGTTCGAGATGTTGCTCTGGACGATCCAGCGGTTGGTGCTGTTGCGGTAGGTCAGCTCGCCGGCTTCCTCGATGTACTGAACGTAAGGCTCCGCCGCCAGCAGCGCAAGCTGGCTGTGCGGGAAGATCAGATCGACCAGCCCCTGCCGGGCGACGATGTTGCCGTCGAGGACGTCCGCGCCGAGCGCGGCGAGGTCGTTCATCCCTTGCGCAAGGTCTGCGCCGTGGAACAGCGTCACTGCAAGCTTAACGAAGCCGCGGTTCTCCAGATCGATCCGCTCCTGCGTCGTAAACGGCTCGACCCGCGCGCCGATCGTCGGGTCCACCTTCCAAGCGTCCTGCCAGTGCCCGACCCAGGTCACGAAACCCAGCGCCCGGAGGCGTTTCACATCGGTGCGGGAAAGGTCCGCGAGGTAGGCATGAACCGGCAGATAGTCGTGCAGGACTACGCCCGCGGCCAGCAGCCGGGCGTCGCGCCGCTCGGTCATCGGACCCTCGAGCTGGATCACATACCCGAACGGTTCGCTGAAGCCAGCGGTCGCCTCGTCGAGGAGATTCGGCTGCGAAGCCGTTTCGATGGTTCCGGCGGCGAGGTAGAGCCGGCCCGGCTGGAGGCTTATCGGAGCATCGTCCGATGCCCACGCCTCCGCCGCCATGCCCGCCCACGCCAGCGCCGCCAAGCCCGTCCACGCCAGCGCTGCCAAGCCCATCCGCGCCTGCGCGCAAACCATGCCCCTGACTGAAAGCCCGATCCGGCCCATGTGAATCCTCCCGACTGCAGCCCTTGTGACGACCCCCCGGCGGATGAGCCGATGTGGAACCGGCCTCGCCGTGCGCCATTATAGCGAATGGCCCTGCCGGGGTCACGGTCGCCGTTCGCGTCACCGTCGATGTGCGGCGGGCCTGTTATCCCAACCCGAAGCGCAAGCGAGGGCGACGATCGAGAGGCATGCGACGTCCGACGAAAATGCAGCGGATCCGCGGGACGGCGGCACTCGATGGACTGGCGGGCCTGTTATCCGAACCCGAAGCGCAAGCGAGGGCGGCGATCGAGAGGAAGGCGACGCGAGACGAAAATGCAGCGGATCCACGGGAAGGCGGCACTCGATGGGCTGGCGGGGTTCCACGGGGCGGCGGAGACCCTCGCTGGCGCTACGGGTTCGGAAAAGGCAATACAGACGCGCCGGATTCCTGATCCCTGCACATGCGACGGCGCATACCCACGCCGCAATGTGCTTGGCGTGGCGACGCCAAGCCTCGCGGACTATCATCCGATCATGCCGTCATCGGTCATCTGTGCTGCGTGCGGGGCGTCCTGCGATGCCGATGCGGTCGAGCGTGCCGCCGTGCCGTGCAACGTGCGCCGGTTTCGCGACGAGTCGTTCATCGTCTGGCGTTGCCCGCACTGTCGCAGCCTGCATGCCCGCGACGACGTGGACCTCGATCATTACTACCGCGACTACCCCTTCCACTCCGCGCAGATGACGTGGGTGACGCGTCTGTTCTACCGCGTGCTGACGCGACGGCTGAAGCGTTGCGGCCTGCGGTGGGACATGAGCCTGCTCGATTACGGCTGCGGCAAGGGGCTGTATGTGCGGTTCCTGTCGGACCGCGGCTACGAGCGTGTCAGCGGCTACGACGCCTACGCCGCGGGGTTCTGTGATGCGACCGTGCTTCAGCGCCGGTACGACATGGTGTTCTCGCAGGACGTGCTGGAGCACGTGGCCGATCCGCGCGAGTTGCTGAAACGCTTCGACGAGCTGACCCATCCCGGCGGCCGGATCGTCGTCGGCACGCCGGACGCTGCGCACATCGACCTGAGCCGCGCGGACTTCCACCGGCACTCGCTGCACCAGCCGTATCACCGGCACGTTCTTTCTCGCGGGGCGCTGCTGGACCTCGCCAAGGGTCTGGGATGGCAACTGGAGCGCTGGTACGACACGCCCTACGTGAACACGCCGGCGCCGTTCATCAACGTGCGCTCGTGGCTGCGCTACGCGCGATCGCGCGACAACACGCTGGACCTGGCGTTCGAGCCGTTTCGCCCCGGGGCGAGCATGGTCACGCCGGCGGCGCTGTTCGACGGGCTGTTCGGCGCGCTGCGCTGCCCCCGCGCGGACATCCTCGCGGCGTTCCGCAAGCCGATGTGACGGGCGGCGGTTTCGCGCTGTCCCACCAGTGCTGCGTCGCATGCACGACAAAGTCGCGCCCGTCAGCGTGTGATCGCAAGGTACTCGTGCGCCTGCGCTCCCTTACGGTCGCAGCTCTGTCAGGGCGCGCGTCACGGATTCGTCGGCGCGTCCGGAACGAAGTCAGCCAGCCGCACGGCGCGGGCGCCGTGCGACAGCTCTTTTCGCACGTCCATGCGGATCGGGCGCTCGAAATCGAAGCAGCGGTACAGGTGCAACTCCAGGTGCGTGAGGTCGAACACGATCGAATACTGCGTGCCGGGGATGCGTTTTTCCAGGCCGTCCGGCGACGGCTTGAGGCCCACGGCCTGCAGCGCGTCGCGCGCCATGTCGATCGAGACGGACTCCGCGCCGGTGAACATCGTGTCCACTTTCTTGAAGCGGGCGCACTTGTCGCCGCCGTTGGGCATCTGCGACAGCTTGAAGTTGGTGATGACCTGGTGGTTGCCCTTCTTGGGGATGATGACGTCGCCGGCCTCGACGATCACGGAATCGCCCGTGCGATCGCCGAAGAGCAGTTGCCCCTGCGGCAGGCCAACGCTGAAGCGATCGAGCACGACCCGCGCCTCCTTGACCGTCGCGCAAGTGCGCAGGATGTGATCCGCGACGAAGCCGTCGAAGGCTTCCTTACCGTTTGGATTCACGTTTCGCACGGAGTTCGTGGCCGCGCCGCCGAAGAAAAGCCCCTGATCGTTGATGCCCGCCTGCGGGAATCCGTAGGCGTCGCTGGGCTGCATGTTGATGACGCCGCCGGGTGGAAGCTCGGCCTTGTGCAGCGTGATGCCGCCCTCGGGATACTCTCCCTTTCCAAACCCGAAATAGACGACGCCGAAAGTCTTGTCGGTGGCGGGAATGAACCACACTTGCGTGTTCGGGTCGAGCCAGTCCTCGCTGTCGCCGCCGAGCACGAGCTTGCCGTCGGTGGCGAAGAACACGGTGCAGGCGGCCGCAGCGGAGGCGAGCAGCGCGAGCGTGCAGCCGGAGAGGACGATCAGCCGACGCGTGCTTGAGTTGCGTTTCATTGGCCTGCTCTTTCAACGAAAGTCGAACGTCCCCGCGGGTTCCACTGAGTGGAGGCGAGTTCGCTCGCGCTTGCGCTGCAGCCTACCACACCTCGGGTCCATCGGGAGTGTGCGTTTCTGTCGGAAGCCGCGACGCGAGTTTGGATCCTCCAAGCAGCCGCGTTCCACCGATGGGTCGCCTCGATTGGAAAGGCCGCGCATCGGAGCCGTGGGCGCAAGCCCACGGTCATGTCGCAACCCAGTGCACGGTCGCCCCATGAACGCGCGGTCGCACTGATGACGAGAAGGCACTGTCCCCTTGGCGCGGGGCGTGCGGACACCGGGCTTGCGCCTGGTGCTCTGAACTTCACCCGGCTCGCGCCGGGTGACGGCGGCCAGTAAAGTCCTATAATTTGTTCATCCAGCGCGATTCACATACGTTATCGCCATGAATATTGCCGGGCAATTGACTTGGTCGTTTGTTCGGTGTAAGTTTGGTTCTGGAGGATTTGCGTCATGCCCAATCAGCGGCCCGTTCGCAAGCGTGACATTCGCCGGCCCCGCCGTCGTCGATCGCCCCATCGGCATCATCCGTTCGCGCCCGTTCCGCGGCGCGGCGATCCCGACCCGGGCACGCGGCCCGCTTCGAAGCGGACTCACCCGGAGACCGAGCCGGCTCGATCCGCCCGGACGCGAGGCGTCGTGCGGTCCAGCCCCCACGCCCCGACGACCGGCGAGGACGTGATCGTGGAGCGCCGCGCGGGGTGCGAGCCGCCGCGACGGTCGCGCCGCGTGGTCGATGTTGCGCTGCGTTTCGGGCTGAGCCTCGACCCCGCCTCCGTGACGCTCGTGGGGCGCACGGCGCTGCCTTGCACGCAGGGGCGTTTGACCGCCATCGTCGGCGCGAGCGGCAGCGGAAAGTCGTCGGTGCTGGCATGCCTGCGCGAGCGATTCCCGCAGGCGGTGAGCGTGGATCGCGTCGTGTTCCCCGACGACGCGGCCGTGGTGGATACGGTCGCGCCGACGCTCGAGCTGCGCGAGGCGCTGCGGCTGCTGGGCGCGTGCGGACTGGCGGAGGCGCCGCTGTGGCTGCGGCGCTTCAACGGGCTTTCCGAAGGGGAGAAGTTTCGCGCGCGCCTCGCGGCCGCGCTGGGTTTTGCGCTGGAGCGCGGGCGATCCGCGCAGCTTTTGTGCGACGAGTTCTGCTCCGGGCTGCACCGGCGGGCGGCGCTGGCGGTGGCGCACAATCTTCGCAAGATCGCTCAGCGCGAGAAGCTCAGCGTCGTCGTCGCGTGCAGTCAGGAGGACGTCCTCGCGGATCTTGCGCCGGACGTGGTCCTGCGCATGAAAGGGGGGGGGCGATGCGAGATCGAGATCGGCGCGTCGCCGGGCGGCGCGCTGAGCCTGCGCCGGCGGATGGTGATTGCGCCGGGATGCAAGCGCGACTACGAGGCGTTCGCGCCGCTGCACTACCGCGCCACGGATGAGCTGGGATTCGTGGACAAAGTGTTCACGATGCGCGAAGACGCGGCCGGCGAGTTGCTCGGCATCGTGGTGTACTCGCACGGTCCGCTGGAGCTGGCGCTGCGCAACCGCGCGACGGCGGGGCGGTTCGTCCGCAGGCCCGCGGAACTCAACCGCTGCGTGCGCATGTTGCGGCGGCTGGTGATTCATCCGGACCTGCGCGGCTGCGGGCTGGGGCAGTGGCTGGTGCGCCGCACGCTGCCGCGGGTGGGCACAGAGTACGTCGAGTGCCTGGCGTCGATGGGCGACGTGAACCCGGTGTTCGAGAAGGCGGGCATGGCGCGGATCGGCGCTTGCGAGCTGTCGCCGCGCCGCCGTGCTGCGTTGGAACGCCTGGCGGAACTGGGCGTGGATCCGCACTCGCACGAGTTGCTGGACATGGCCGGTCGGGATCGGCGGGTGCGAAAGCTCGTCGCGCAAGTCGTGCGTGAGTGGTACCAGGCGACGACCGGGGGCGGCGACGTTCGCGTGGATCGGCAGTCGCCGGAGCTGCTGGCGCGCACGTTTCGCGGGCTGATCGGCCACCAACCGGTTTACTACCTCTGGCGCCGCCGTGGCGGGTGAGGAGAGCACCGATCCGTTGGGTTATGAAACCTGCAAGATCGGCGCGTCGGCGCCAGGTCGGCGAAGAACAAATCGCGCCGTGCAATTCAGACTGGATCGGGTTCCTGCCGATGTACAAAAACGTAAGGTGAATTGCCTACCGGATTGCCCACCCCTCCGGTCCATGAGGCAGGTCGTCGCAGGTCATCCGAAGAGGCGGTCGGATGCCCGTCACGCGGCGCGGATCGAGGCCGGTTTCCGCCGGCGCGGGGGTGTGATGTCTGACAACTTAATTGAACGGATCCGAAAGGCGGAGAACCTGCCGTCGCTGCCGGCGGTGGCGATGCAGATTCTGGCGCTGACGCGCGATGAAAACGTCTCCGCGGACGGCATCGCGGCCGTGCTGCAGAACGACCCGGCGCTGACCGCGCGTCTGCTGCAGGTGGTGAACTCCTCCATGTTCAGCATCGCGCGGAAGGTGACGTCCGTGCGGCAGGCCGTCGTGCTGCTGGGGCTTCGCGGTGTCAAAGTTCTGGCACTTGGATTCTCGCTGACCGACGCGCTCAAGGGCAGCGCGAGCGGCGGGTTTGATTACGTGACCTTCTGGCGGCGCTCGCTCACCACGGCGACGGCCGCGCGGCAGTTGGGGCGCCGCGTCGCGGCGACCGCGGCGGACGAGGCGTTCGTCGCGGGGCTGCTCAGCGAGATCGGCACGCTGGCGGCGTACCGCTGCGCGGCGGACGTGTACGCGCCCGTGCTGAAGGAGGCTCACGACACGTCACAGGCGCTCTCCGTTTTGGAGCGACAACGGCTTGGCACCGATCACGCGGAGCTGGGTCGGGAATTGCTCAATCACTGGGGGCTTCCTGTTCCGCTGTGCGAGGCGGTCGGCGCGCATCACCTAAATGAACCCCCAGAGGTCGAGCCACAGACGCGAAGGCTTTGCGCGCTGGTCATGGCGGCCGCGAGCATCTGCGACGCCTTCTGCAGCGAACACGGAGCGGGCACGCTTCCGCAGGCGCAGGATCAGTGCGAGCGCTGGACGGGCATATCAAAGTCCGACATGGAAGATGTTCTCAAGAGCCTCGACGTGCATGTGCAGGAAACGGCGCAGATGCTCAACGTGCAGGTCGGCTCCACGGTGTCCTACGCGCAGCTCCAGACCGAGGCCGCGCAGCAGATGGCGAAGCTGACGTTCGAGGCGGAGCTGGATCGCGCCGCGTCGCAGCGGCAGGCCGAGGACGCCGTGCGCCACGCCGAGCGACTGGAGCGCGAGAAGGAGGCGATTTGGGAGCTGGCCTCGACCGACGGTCTGACGTGCCTGGCGAACCGGGCGACGCTGGACCGCCGGCTGGAGGAGGAGTTTCATCGAGCGCGGCGCGCCGGTTCGCGCGTCGGGCTGATTCTGCTGGACATCGACCACTTCAAGCGATTCAACGACACGCACGGGCATCTCGCCGGCGACGCGCTGTTGCGATCGCTGTCGGCGTGCGTCAAGGCCGCCGTGGGCACAACGGGTCTGGTGGCGCGATACGGCGGCGAGGAGTTCGCGGTGGTCGTTCCGGGCGAGCCGCCGGCGGTGCTGGACCGGCTGGCGGAGGAGCTGCGGCGGCGGATCGAGAACATCGTTCTGCTGCACGAAGGGCGCGAGCTGCGCGTGACGTCGAGCTTCGGCACGGCGTGCGTGGACGGCGTGGACCTGAGCGTGGGCCCGAGCCTGCTTTTGCGGCTGGCGGATGAGGCGATGTACCGCGCGAAGCGGCATGGACGCAACCGGGTGGAAGGTCCGGTTCCTTCGACACATGCGGCGTCAACGAGTGTCTAACAGCCGCTGGCGAAAGGCGCGACTCGTCATTCCGGCGCAGGCGGGAATCCAGCGGGATGGCTGTGCGCCCGGGATCCCCGTAGGCGCAGGGCTTCCGGTGCGAACACAGCCTTCCGAGTTCTGCCAAGACTCGCTGATATCTCTGGCACCGGTTGGGTTGGGGGACCGCTTCCTGACGGGCGCGGCGCTGACCGGCGACGGGTGCGCGGTCAGAGAGGCCAGCCCATTTCCATCAGGAGATACTGCGAGGCCAGCTCGCCGAAGTAGATGAGCGCGGAGTTGAAATACAGCAGCCCGGTGGCCGACTGGGTGCTGCGCAGGCGGATGCAATCCATCACCATCCAGGTGAACACGCCCGGAACGAGCAGACCCACCAGCCAGCGCACCAGCAGCGCAATGCCTCTGATGGGCAGCGCGCCGTGCGCTCCCAGCAGCGTGATGGTCAGCGACGCGCCGGACGCCCGCGCATGGTGGATGATCAGCGCGAACACCAGCGCCGCCAGCGCCAGACGCAGCACGTAAGCCGCGCCCAGCACGCGACCGAACCGCCGCAGCGGCGCAAGAGTCATCTCCGTGGCCGTCAGGTACGCGTGCCCCAGCAGCCACGCGACGGTGACACTGCCCAGCAGCAGCGATCCGCCGGCCAGTGAGAGCACTCGCAGTGTCGCCATGAGGGGGGTGTCCGGCGCGACCAGCCCGCCGGCGGCCGCCGCGGTAACGTCCGTCACGGAAACGTCCAGCGCCAGCGCGACGTGCACGGTCGCACAGGCGGAGATGATGCCCGCTGCGCCGCCGATCCACGCGGACACCCGCAGCGGGATGGTCTTCAGCATTACAGCGGGCGCCTGCACGACGACGCCGGCGGCGCCGACTCCGCAGAGTGCGGAACCGATCAACGGGATCCAGCCGGCCGCGCCGCCGGGCGGCGGGAAGACGGAGCCTGCGCCCGGGTCCAAGAGCGCGGAGGCCGTCACCAGCGCGGTGAGCGCCAGCGAGAGGCCGCCGACAAGCCGCACGTACTTGGCGGACGTCTCCGCCAGCCGGCCCGTGCCCAGCGCAACGAGCATCCCGCCGGCGAGTGAAGTGGCAAAGAGGCTGAACATGCCGGGGATGATAGCGCGCTCAGTGCCGAGCGCACAGAGCGGGGATCTCCCAGCCGTCGCCCTTCCTCCCAGGCACGTACGCATAACCTACTTCGGGGATAGGTTGCGCGCGTCGCGATGTCGGAAGATCGGTGGGAATAGCCGGACCCGCGCGGTAAATTGGACCCGCCGCATCGTGACGGCGCGCTCACGCCACGTCGGCGCGCAGGGTTGCCCGGCGTTCGGCAGGTCAGAGACCTGCGAAGACCTTGGCAGGTCAGAGACCTGCTCCACCTTGGCAGGTCAGAGACCTGCTCCACCTGGCGCAGCTCTGCCCTTTCCGCCGATCAGCAGCGCGTGATGCCCCTGAAGGTCGGCGTGTAGCCCGGGAAGACCTCGCCCAGATTCGCGTTGCCGAGCCGGTCTTGCACGATCTCCGCGAGGATGTCGCGGTAGTCGATGGTGATGTGCAGATCCTGTCCGTCGTAGAGATCTTCCAGGCCGGGCCACTGCGTGATGACCTGTCCGCCGTTGATGGGGTCGCCGAGGGCGAGCATCACGTTGCCGTGACCGTGATCGGTGCCGATGCTGCCGTTCTGGCGGACGTTGCGGCCGAACTCGGACATGACGACCGCCACCAGGTTGCTCAGGTCGGTGAAGATGTCGGTGTGGAACGCGCCGAGGGAATTGGAGAGGCTGGTCATCAGCGCCGCCATTTGCCCGTCGATCGGTCCCTGCGCGTTATGCGTGTCCCAGCCGCCGAGGTCGATGGCGATGGCCTCGACGCCGACCTGCGCCTTGATGAGCGCCGCGGAGGACTTGAGCGCGTAGCCGATGTCGGTCTGCGGATAGACAGCGCCGCCGGACGGCTGGTAATTGACGAAGTCGATGGCGTCGAGGAGGTCGATCGTCGCCTGGGTGTTGGCGGCGGCGGAGCGAACCGGCTCCTGCGATGCGTCGTACATCGTGCTGAGCGCCTCCCGCCGCTGGCGCTCGGTGCGATCCCAGCCGGACAGGCCGTAATTGTTGACGTCGGGCACCGGCACGGAAAGCGGTCCGCCGGCCAGCGTCCGCTGCAGCGCGTAACCCATTCCCAGACCGCGGAGAACGGCGTCCTTTTTGATCCGCGGACTGGTGTGGTGAGTTGTAATTACGTTGCATAAGTCTTGGATCGCGAAGCCCTTATTCGCTTTGGGAGAAAGGGGCTGAGTGAAGCGCGGACCGGAGGTCCGCGACCCGGGATTATGTAACGTACTTGCAACTCAGGACAATAGAGTGTCTTCGCGTAACGGATGGGATTATTCGGCGCCGGGCGGCGAATGCAAGAAGAAAATGGAACGCGTGAGAATGACATTGCCGTCGCACAACAACACGAGTCGCGCCGTGCAGGATCGCACCTCAGGGTCAATTCGAAACCCAATCGCGGGGCTTGCTTGATGACAACGGGCGAAGCTGCTTTCTCGCGCGGGGCTTTTCAAACACAAAGACGGTTCTCCCGAAGCGGGGCTACCTCTGACTCGGTATCGGCGCGCCGGCTCGCCCCGCCGGCCATCACGCTGAATCCGCCGGAAACGCGTGTCCCAGAGCATTCCTTGAAAATGACAAACATATGGCCCGATTTGAGGATCAAATCAACTCCCGTTGCGAATCCTCGCGGGGCTTCGCAACCGGAGTCCATTGGATGCTCCGGTAGTGAGGTTCCCGGTTCAAACCGTGTCTGACGACCCCACGGTTCCGCGGCTGCGGACCCAGGCGCCCCGCCAACCGTCATCCCTGCTGCGTCCCTGACCGGTGGTGAACCTCCGTGGGACGGGGCTTGCGGCCTCCGAACCTCGCCGCAGAGCCGCGGAACCATCGGCTGGAAGGACGGTGTCCCATCCAAGTTCACTCTCGCCAGGCGGCGCGCCGGTATCCGCTCATCCCAGCAGCGGCAGGATGTGCTCCACGAGGCCCTGCTCGACGGAATCCAGCGTGCCCTCGATCCGCGCGCCGGACGCGCGACGATGCCCCCCGCCGCCGAAGCAGCGCGCGACCGCGGCCACGTCCACGTCCAGCTCGCAGAACCCCGCGATCGGCGCCTTGCTGCGGAAGCTGACGCGCACCGGGCCTTCCTTCTGCTCGGACAGCACGAGCGAGACCACGACCGTGCGGATCGTCAGCGGGTCGTTGATGAGGTTCTCCGTCTCCGCCAGCGTGGCCCCCGTGCGATGCAGCGTCTCCCGGTCCACGCGCATCACCGCCAGCCGCCCGTCCCCCAGCAGCTTCATCCCCGAGAGCATCGCGCCGCGCAGGCGGACGCGCCCCGTCGAGTCGCACTGGTAAAGCTGCTGATACAACTCGTTGGCGCTGACGCCCAGCTCGACCAGCTCCGCCGCCACGCGCAGCGCCGTCGGGTCCGTGTTGGAATGGGTGAACCAGCCGGTGTCGGTGGCCAGCCCGATGAGCATCGCCGTCGCCGCGTCGCGCGAGATCTTCCATCCGCAGCGACGCGCCCACTGATACAGGATCAGGCACGTGGCCGCCGCGGTCTCGTCCAGCACAAGATGCGCCACCGGCACGTCGCGCGTGACGTGATGATCCACCGCCATGATCGGGACGGTGGCCGCCTTCAACCAGCTCTCCAACGGCAGCAACTGGTTGTACGCGCAGGTGTCGAGAATGACCACGCCGTCCGCGTCGGCCAGCCCCTTTTCGTCCAGGTCCCGGCGCCACACGGAGACCGGCTCGAAGCGGCGGAAGACGTCATACGTGTGGGGCAGCGGGTCGAACGCCACCGCCAGCGGGCGCGATCCCACGCCGCGCAGCAGCTCCCGCAGCGCCACCAGCGAACCAAAGGCGTCGCCGTCGGGCTTGGTGTGCGAGAGCAGCAGCGGGCGGCGCATCGTCGCGACGAAACGCCCGGCCTCCAGGAAATCGCTCGTGCTTGACGACATGGCGGTGTGGATGCTCCTTTCAGGAACCCGGCGCGCTGTCACTGTGCGGCGTCGCCGAATCCAACGTCTCGGGGAATCGCTCGGCACGCGGACGAACCCATCCGGAGCGGACCACGGTCATCGGCGACCAAGCCCGCCGCGAACGCACGACACGGCGCGACGAGCAGGCGAATCGCACGGCCGGGCCGTCGCCGGTTGCACGGTCAAGCGTCAAATCTCGATCCGAGGGTGCGCCTTCCGCCGTGACGCCCCGGCCGTGCCTCTGCGGCACGTCGCCCCGTGTCCTGTCGGCGATCACGAGCCCGGGCTCCTCTCCCTCGCGCAGATCCCGCGAACCGCGTCCACGTCCTGCGCGATCTGCTGCCTGAGCGCATCCGCGGATTCGAACGCAGTCTGACCGCGCAGCCGTGCGAGAAACTCGATCCGGATCGGCTGGCCGTAAAGCTCGCGCGACTCAGCGAGCAGGTGCGCCTCCACCTGAACCGCCCCGCCCGCGAACGTCGGGTTCGATCCGATGCTGATCGCCGCCGCGCCGCATTGCCCCTCACACGACGCCCACCCCGCGAAGACCCCTTCCGCGGGGATCATCTGCTCCTCGCACGCCAGGTTCGCCGTCGGAAACCCCAGTTCCCGCCCGCGCCGAAGCCCCGGCACAACCGTTCCAAAGAGCGCATACGGACGGTCGAGCACGGCCCGTGCCCGCTCCACGTTGCCCTCGCGCAGCGCGTCGCGGGCGAGCGAGCTGGACACCAGTTCCCTCGCGCCGCCTAATCCCTCCAGATACAGCGGCTCCACGACCTCGACCGTGAAACCCCGCTTCTCCCCCATGCCCGCCAGCAGCGCGTTGTCGCCGCGACGCCCCTGCCCGAAGCCGAACGTCGGCCCCTCAACCATGTGCCGCGGCGCGAAGCGCGCCACCAGGACGCCCTCGACGAACGCCTCAGCCGAAAGCTCCAACAGCGACGCGCGGCTCTCCGCGACCACCGTCACGTCCACCCCGCAGGCCTCGACCAGCCGCAGTTTCTCGTGCAGAGGCGTCAGCCGCGGAGGAACACGCTGCGGCGCCACCACCGCCAGCGGATGAGGCTCGAACGTCAGCACCATCATCGGCAGTCCCAGCCCCCGCGCCCGATCGCGCGCCACGGCGAGCAACCGCCGGTGCGCGCGATGCACGCCGTCGAAGTTCCCGACGGTCAGCACGCACCCCCCGGCGGGCGGCGACATCCGTTCCAATCCAAAGACCGACTTCAAGACCGTTCCCCGACTTCGCCAAACGTACCCTCGGCCTCGCCAGAACCGCCCACGGCCGCGCCAGCCCCGCGTTCGGCTTCGCCAAGCCCGCTCTCAAAGCCACCAACCTCGCTCAAGGGCTGCCGGCTCCGCCTGCAACGCAAGCGCAAAACGAGAATAAGAACCGTCGCACGGGCCTGCAACTTGCGCGAGCGCCCCGTTGGAGTCCCTTCGAGGCTGAGGGTTTGGGGGCCTGGCGTTGGTGTCGGTCGGGCGGCCACGGCCGATGCGTGCTCGTCCTCGCTGGCGCTGCGGGTTCGGAAAGGCGCCCTTGCTGGCGCTGCGGGTTCGGAAAGGCGCCCTTGCTGGCGCTACGGGTTCGGAAGGGCACCCTGGCTTGTGCTGCGGGCTTGGAAGGGAGAGCGGCCACGATTCGCATGTTCAGTTCGGACCGAATCGCTCCGGCCCGATCCACGCGGGCTGGAGTTCGCGGGCGGATTTCGGGTACACTGCGTATCGGGCCGGTCCCCGAGTCTATGCGACCGGAACGCTGGAACGCTGGAGCACTGGAACACTTGGAGGGGTTGGCATGAAGTTCGCGATCGGATTTCTGTTTTCTGGGATCATGGGTATCGCCTCGTTCGCCCGCGCCGAGGAGTTCAACTGGCTCAACGTCGTCAACTTCCCGGACGACCTCGCCGCCAGCGTGGACGCCTGGACGGCCGCGCGGGTGGAGGACGACGACTTCATCTCATTCCGCTGCGCGGCGGACGACTTCGCGCTGACGCAGCGGACGCGGATCACCCAGATCGGCTTTTACAGTGTGGACTTCGACGCCGAAATCCTCGCCGGCGACTGGTACCTCTACGAGATCGGCGGCGACGGGCACCCCGGCGCGCTCGTGGCCGCGTCGCACACGCTGCCGCTGGCGCACGAGGACAGCGGCATCGTCAACCCCAGCTTCGGCACGGTGTACCGCAACACGATGGACGCTGACATCACGCTGGAGCCGGGGCGGTACTTCCTCGGCATGCGCAGCCTCATCACGTTCCGCAACGGCGGCGGCAAGCACAGCCTGCTGACCACGCGCACCGCCATCGCCGACGCGCGGGCGAACTGGAACTTCGACGTCTTCACCGACGGAACCGTCGGCGGTGAGTGGGTGACGATGGACGTCTTCAACCTCGTCCCGGACAACGAGTGGGCGTTTTATCTGCACGGCGAAACGGTGGATTCGCCCTGCACCGGCGGCGAGAAGCTCAAGGCCCGCTGCGACGAGAAGAGCTGCGGCAACCGCGTCAAGGGCGTCCTCAAAGGCGCTACGTCCGGCGTCAACGCCATCTTCCGCCTCGACGGCGGCGACCCGGTCACGCGCACCGTCAACGCCAATGGCAAGGCGGTGGCCAAGTGGTGCCCGTCCGGCTCGGGTACGCACACCGTCACCGTGGACGGCTGTGACCTCACGGCCGGCGCGCAGTGTCCGTGAGTTCAGGGTTCGGGATTCAGAGTTCAGGGTTCGGGGTTCAGGGTTCAGGGTTCAGGGTTCAGGGTTCAGGGTTCAGGGTAGTTCGTCGCTCCACGACGAGAGGGTAGTTCGTCGCTCCGCGACGAAACTGGGCTGCTGCGTGCGCGGGGTGGGGCTGCTCTCTGAGCAGCCACCGGTCCGCCGGCTCTCCGAGCCGGCGAATTCCGTGCGCGCGAAGCTTGAAGAGTGAGCGCTCCGCGCTGCGTGATGTGCGCTGTACGACGTCCGCCGACCGATCCCATCATGAAACGCCGCAAACGCAAACCGCTGCTCGTGCAAGTCCTTCACGCCGACGCCGATCTCCTGGTGATCGACAAGCCCCCGGGGCTGGTCTGCGTGCCGGGTCAGCGGGCGCGCAGCGTGCGTGAGGCCCTCGAGGCGCAAGGCATTCTCGCGGAGGACGATGAGCTTCGCCCCGTCCACCGCATCGACCGCCACGCCAGCGGCGTCGTCGCCTACGCGCGGAACATCGACGCCCAGCGCAAGCTCACCGCGCAGTTCGTCAGCCGCACCGTGGAGAAGGTCTATCTCGCGCTGGCGAAAGGCCACGTCCAGTCGGCGGGCGAAGTGGACCTGCCGCTGAAAACCGACAAATCCCACCGACGAGTCGTCGTGGCGGGGAAGGACGGCAAGCCCTCGCTGACGCGGTACCTGGTGATGGAGCGCCTCGCGGGGCACACGCTGCTGGAATGCCGGCCTCGGACGGGGCGGCTGCACCAGATCCGCGTGCATCTTTCCGCGATCGGCCACGCGCTCGGCGTGGACCCGCTGTATGGCGGCGAGAAGGAGATCTGCCTGTCGCACTACAAGGCGGGCTACCGCCCGGACGCGCGATGGGGCGAGCGACCGTTGATCAGGCGGCTGACGCTTCATGCGTGGCGGCTGACGGTGCGCCATCCTCGAACGGATGAGGAGGTCACGTTTGAGGCGCCCGTTCCCAAGGATCTGCGCGCTACAATCCGGCAGCTCGGTCTCGTGAAACCCTCCACCGAGTCCGCCAAGGCCCGCTGAGCTTGCGGGCAACCCGCGCCAATCATGATTCCATCCGGCTGCGATGCGCTGTGTAACTGAGTCCGATCGAGGCTCAGTTCACGCGATCATCAGCAGGGAACTCGTTCTGCGTTCCTGCAGGTCTGCCGGCTGCGCGGTGTCACTCGCCGCTTCAGTCGATGGTCCGCTGCTTTCACCGCAAAACCCGCAGGTTTGCGACAGCGGCGGCCTTACTCTAACATTCGTTCAGAAGAGCGTTCTTGCTTTCAGCGGGGAAGCGCCGATCGCGCACGGCTCGCGCGGCGGAGTGGGAGACGGTTGGGATGCGAACAAGTCTCTGGGTGTTGATCGTCGCGTGCCTTGCCGGCGTCGCCCGCGCGCAGAATCCCAACGAGGGCAAGCCCGCGCCGCCGGACGCGCCGGCCTCGCCGACGCCCGCGCCCCAGACGCCGCCGGCTGAGCAGCCTGCGGCACCTGCGTCGCCGACGCCCTCTCGCGTCGAAGCGATCCTCGACGCGCTGCAAAAAGCCGGCGAGGAGCTGAAGGACATCCGCTGCCGCGTCGTGTACGACGAAGACGATCAGGTCAACCTCAGCCGCAAGCGCCGCGAGGGCGTCATCCTCTTCAAGAAGGGTGAGCCGAACGCGAAGTTCTTTATCACCTTTGATCGGCTCGTGCAGGACGGCAAGGCCGCCCTGGAGCAGAAGAAGGTCTGGTATCTTTTTAACGGTGTAAAGCTGCTGGAAGCGCGCGAGAGCAACACGACGGTGATCGAGCGCGAGGTGGTCAGGCCCGGCGAGAAAGTGGATTTCTTCGACCTGGACAAAACGCCGTTCCCGCTGCCGTTCGGGCACAAGAAGGAGTACATCCTGCAGCGCTTCGACGTATCGCTCGTGGAGGCGCAGCCCGGCGACCCGCCGGACAGCGACCACCTGGTCTGCACGCCCAAGCCCAACACGCGGATGGCCTCGAAGTTCCGCAAGCTGGAGTTTCACGTGGGCCGCGCGGCGCACCTGCCGACCCGCATCAAGGCGGTTTCGGCGGACGGCTACAAGGTCACGACGGCGGACTTTCCGGATCTGTCGGAGAAGTCCGTCAATCCGAACCTCAAGGACGCGGACTTTGCCGAACCGGGGCAGTGGAAGAAGTACAAGCGCACGCAGGAGAAACTCGAGGACGGCCCGGCCGACAAGGATCTCCCGTAGACCTCTGTGCAGGAGCGGTTCTCGGCGAACGTCGGGCGACGCAAGGTGGGGCAGCTCTCCGAGCTGCCACGGGTCCGCCGGCTCTCCGAGCCGGCGAAGCACCGTGGAAACCCAACCTGATTTGCTGACTGCACAAACGACACCTGAAAAACAGAAAGACCTGATCGCATGGCCGAGATGATGCACGCGGTTCGCAAGATGAAGACGGCGGAAGGGCTGGAGATGCGCGAGGTGCCGCGCCCGTCGCCGGGTCCGGACGACGTGCTGGTGTACGTCGAGGCCGCCAGCATCTGCGGCACGGACCTGCACATCTGGAAGTGGGACGCGTGGTCGCAGCGGCGCATCAAGCCGCCGCTGACGCTGGGGCACGAGTTCGCCGGCACGATCGTCGAGATCGGGGACAAGGTGCGCAGCGCCGCCGTGGGCGACTTCGTCTCGGCCGAGTCGCACGTCACCTGCGGCATCTGCTACCAGTGCCGCACGGGTCAGGCGCACATGTGCCCGCAGACGCAGATTCTCGGCGTGGACCGCGACGGCGCCTTCGCCAACTACGTCGTCGTGCCGGAGAAGGTCATTTGGCAGAACAACCGCGAGAAGATCCCCCCGCACATCGCCACGCTTCAGGAGCCGTTCGGCAACGCCGTCTTCGCCACGATGAATCAGCAGGTCAGCGGGCTGTCGGTGGCCATCATGGGCTGCGGACCCATCGGGCTGTTCACCGTCGGCATCTGCAAGGCAATGGGCGCCAAGGCGGTGTACGCCGTGGACCTCAACCCGTTCCGCATGGACCTGGCACGGAAGATGGGCGCGACGCAGGTGTTCGACGCGTCGAAGGAAACCGATCTCGTGGCCACGATTGTGAACGTCAACCGCGGCTACGGCGTGGACCTCGTGCTGGAGATGAGCGGCGCGCCGGGCGCGATCAACTCCGCCTTCAAGGTCGTGCGCAACGGCGGGCAGGTGATCCTCTTCGGCATCCCGTCCAAGCCCGTCGAGATCGACGTGGCCGAGATGATGATCTTCAAGAACCTCACCGTCCGCGCGCTCAACGGGCGGCAGATTTTCGACACGTGGTACAAGACGCGCTGGCTGCTGGAGGACGGCGTGGTGGACCTGCGCCCGCTCATCACGCGCACTGTGGCGCTGGGCGAGGTCAACGCGGCCGTGCAGGATCTGCAAGGCGGCGAGGCCTGCAAGATCGTCGTGCTCCCCAACGACGGCAAACCCGCGCCGCTGCCGTCGGTGAAGCGCACCCGCACGCCGGACCCGAACATCGAGGGCCGCGTGGTGCATCGGTAGCCGGCCCGCCGGCGGCTGCGAACATCGTCTCGCCTTCTCAAGCGCAGGCGGATGGGCGCTGGCGATGGGTGGAACCGGTCGGCGCAGTCGCAAGGCCGTCATGAGCGAGACTGACTCTCCCCTCCCGCCCAGGGAGGGGCCGGGGGAGGGTTGTTCAACCCCCCTCCCTCCCAGGGAGGGGCCGGGGGAGGGTCCGCGCCCCGCGACTGCCAGCCACGTCAAGCGCGCAAGACCAAGCTTCCGGGCTTTCAGGGGCGACGCGTCCACCGTGGTGCCTGACTATTCTTCGCCGCCCCCTTGACGCCCCGTCCGATAGCCGCTATACTCGTCCGCAGTTGCAGCCAAAATCCCGGGCTGTGCCCGGCCGCTGCCCAAGAAAAGGAGGCGTCCCGATGCTCCGCAAGCAAGTCGCTCTTCGCTCTTCGCTCTTCGCTCTTCAAATCCGAAATCCAAAATCCGAAATCCAAAATCCGAGATTCACCTTCGTTGCCTCGTTGCCATCCTCCTCTCCCTTCCCCTTCTCTCCGCCATGACGCCCGACGCATATCCTGACGATCCCTGCCTCACCCCCCCGGCCATCTGCGACCCGCGCATCCGCTTTTTCCACGACGACGGCATTCTCTTCGTCACCGCCGCGCCGCCGCTGCCCGGCACCAGTCCGCCCGACAGCTTTGTAGCCGTGTGGCGCGATCATGCCGACGCCAAGCCTTATGTCTTCGGCCGCCGCATCTACACCCACACCGACCTGGGCCACGCATTGCTGCGACTGGAAATCAATCACGGTGTCAACCGCGCGCAGTTCACTTCCAATAGTTCGCTGCTGGCCGACGCCGTCACACTCGCATTGGCCGCCCCGCCCGATGCCACCGATTGGCCGCTGGCTACCCATGGCGCCATCGCCGTCGCCCTCGACTTCGACCCCGCGGACATTTCCGATCCCAGTTTTCTCTTGGCCGACGACGACCACGGCGGCGACCTCGATACCGAGGACGAATGCCACAACAACTCCTTCACCACCGGCACGGACGGCGATTATGAGTTCGCGCCCACGGAGCTCCTCACGCTCGACGACCTGGCCATCGAACTGACCTACGGCACGGACTGCTGCGGCACGAGCGACTGCTGCGATAACAACAGCCAGTGCGGCCAGAACCAGCACTGCGCCGACGGCGAATGCGTCCCGGACGAGTGCAACGGGCCGGGGGACTGCCCCGAAGGCTCGCACTGCGAAGGCGGCGAATGCGTGGACGATTCATGCAACGGCAGTGGCGAATGTCCGCCAGGCCAGGAGTGCATCGGCGGTCAGTGTGAGAAACCCTGCAACGGCGACGGCGACTGCCCGTCCGGCAATGAATGCGTAGGCGGCGTCTGCGAAGACTGCCCCGGCGTCTGCTGCGACAACGGCGACTGCGACGATGACGCCCTCTGCACACTCGACCAATGCCGCGACGGCGGCTGCCGCCACCGGTATAAAAACTGCACCGACGGCGACAAGTGCACCGACGACTATTGCAATCCCCAGAACGGCCAATGTGAGCATGTCGCCAACTACGATGACGACAACCCCTGCACGCTTGACCAGTGCGATCCGGAAACCGGCGCCGCCACACACACGTGTCTGGACGACTGCACGACCTGCGAAGACGGCTTCTGCCTGGCCTGCGCCTGTGAGGCCGCGTACTGCAATGCTTCCATGAGCATCGAGCCGGCACAGGTCTGCACGAACGAAGTCTTCGAATTACGGCTCGCGCTGGAATGCTACCCGGACTGCGAGAGCGGCTTCTGGGAGATTTCGGCGAGTCCGGAAACGGCCGGCGTGATTTTCATTGACGCCACGGCCGGCTCCATTGACTGCACCGGCGAAACGGTGATGCTGTATGTCCAGGCCAAGATGCCGTGCGACCGCAGCGGGACGGTTTTATTCCGCTTGGATTTCGATTCCGCCGGCGAACAGCACTGCGAGGCCGCCGCCACCTTGGGCTATTTCCGTTGCCCGGATTCTGACATGGACGCCAATCGCGACGGAGTCGTTACGGATTCCGAAGCCGATGAGGAAGGCGAGGACGTCTGGGAATATGGGGCCGATAAGAAGGGCGCCATTGTGCTGGTCAATTGTGATGCGGACGGCGCGACGCCTCCCGCGCGGGATTTGAGCGATAACGTGGTCAACGGCCCCAACGACGTGGCGGACCTGTCGGAGCTGGTCATCCGCGCCGTGCCGTCGACCAACCACGAAGGCTGGCAGCGCCGCCTCCGCATTCCCGGGAACAAAGCTATTCGTGTGTTCGGCGCATTAGCCGACGGTGCGCCGCAAATCATGAGTCCGACGGACACTGTTTACATGATCCCCGATCCGCTGAGCCAGGAGTTTCACTACGGTGTGGAATCGATCGCCTACCCCGGAGATCGGAACCATACCAACTTCACCGGCCTCGTCACGCTCTACCTCGACCTGCTGGACGACCTCGGCGTGGTCGTCTGCACCGATACCATCCAACTCCGCGTCGCACCATTTATCATGCTTCCCAACACCGCTCCTCCGCATCGGGTGCTGGTGGCCTCGGATGATGCCGGCTTTCTCAATTTCGTGCAGACACGAGCTGGCGTGCCGAACGTCATTGCATTTCACGAATGCAACAGCTTTGAGTGCGACCTCTGGCCTCAAGATGCTTGGGAATTTGGGCTCAGTAGTCGCCCAACTTCAGGGGGGGGGGCGTGGAATCTCTATTCGGGCTTCGAGACGCTACGATATAATCCGCTCAAACTTGCGCAACGGCGCCCCTTGCAGCCATGGGGTCGCAATTCCCTGCTTGGGGGCGTCCATGCGGCACTTGTTGACAAAGTCGGCTTGGTTTTCCGCCAAGCAGAATTAGACATCACACGATCCTACGGTGGAAATCTTGAGTTGATACCGCCGTATACGGGGCATGCACTTGGGCGGATAGTGGTCGGCTCCATGCCGCAGGTACAGGTAGCATTCTTGAACCGCCAGGAGGTTCAAGGTCCGGCATTGCAACTGGACACATCTTGGCTCGCGGTTGGGCATATTGATGAGTACATGGCCTTTGTCCCTGATCCGGCTGGCTTCGGAGTGGTATTCGCCTCCCCAAGCTACGCTAAGCTAATCTTGGAATCCGCACCGGCGCACGAGCCATTGTTCTATGAAAACTCCACTGACCCGGTTGCACAGGGAGCGGTTGACTCCGCGGATGCCAACGGTCTCACCGACAACGACTCGGATGATTTTAGGGACTTCGTCGGCGGATATGTGCGCATCTACAGTGGACCGGGGAAGGGCCAAATTGGAGAGATCGTCGCCTCCGGGACGACCGAGCACGAACTGCAATTGGGCAAGGTGTGGCGGTTTGGGAGCGCACGAGATGTTTACACCGCTATCATGGATGACGAGCCCCAATATCGACGGAACAATGGGGAATGGCACGCCGGCCATACGCCCACCGTGGACTCGTACTACATCTGTGTTCCAGGAAGCAAGCGGTTCTTTGGGGCTACGCCGGCAGCCGGGCCTCCGGGAATGCCATTCCCGGCTGTGGTCACTGCTTCAGAGCTCGCAGCCGATGTGCAACTCTGGACAGCAGTGACCCCCGCTATCGAAGCTCGCCTCACGGTAGCATGGCAAGCCGTGCGAAGCGCGCTCGGAAGCCATCAGGCTCCGGATTTTCTCATACCCATGATGTATCTTGGGCGCACGAGCCCGTCCGCACTTTTCGAGGGAGGGGCCTTCGCGTATTCCCCCGGCAGTGCCAACATGCAGGTTTGGCAGGACCAGCTCTGGGTAGCCCGGCCTTTCGGCCCTCGCGCGGATGTCAGCGGTCAGCGCGTGGATCTCTTCTTGCAGGAGTTTGAGACGACACTGAACCTGTCCGGTACTCGTACGTCGCATTTCGTGGATGACTGGAACACGTATCACCGTAGCTTCGGTGAAGTGCATTGTGGTACCAATGTCATTCGTACTGCGCCCACGGCTGCTGCCTTCCAGCGCTGGTGGGAAGTGGAGCCATGATGGATGTGGAATGTTGGGTTGCTGAAGCAAGGAGACTCCCGTGAATCGGAGATCAATGCGAAAGGGTCGGTCGTTTCTCGCTGTGGCCGGAAGTGTGGTTTTGCTCTTGCTATCCTTGGATGCGGACGCTCGCGACGAAAATGTTCTGCAACGCTATCCCTCGCCCGAGGAATGGCTGCGTCGGGCGGAGGAACTGAAGCGCGCGGACCCTGCCGCGTACGCTGCCACGAGGCTGGATTTTGATCTGGCCATTCGTTCGGTTTACTGCCTCCAGGCGCCGCGCGTAGGGGAGCCACGCAATCAACACGTGGCGGATCGCTGGCCCAGGCTCGTCCCGGTGCCCACCCGAAGGGAGATTCTTGAGACCATTCCCTACTTTAAGGGCCAACCGGGCTTTGAGGAATTTGAGGCCTTCATGCTTGAACATCTCGACGAACGCGTTGTGGAGGACACCCCGAGATTGAAGATCGTCCTGGCCGAGGTGCTCATCAATGGGTGGGATGAGTGGTCAGCCTGGGGTGAACACGAAATGCTCCGCGAAGTGCGTGACCAGTTTCCTTTCGTGCATCGCTATGAGGCCTGGCAGCTCGCTGATAAATACGACATGCTCGATTTTGTTGGACTTGCGTTGCGATATTTTAATGACGAGGATCGCTTCGCGCAAGATTGTGGCGGTATTGAGCATATTGTGAGCAAGGCCTGCGACCTGGAACTCCTTGGCTATTTGCTTCAGCGCTGGCAGGACATGCGCACGGGTTTTCCGTTTGTTTCGATCGGGAGCGGCATGATTGTCCAGCCCGAGCAGCACGCGCGCGTGCGAGATGTGTGGGCCAAGTATCTCAACTCACCCGTGGATATCCTTCGCGCCGAAGCCGTCACCCAGACAGGCGAGATGATCCGGCGCATCCGTCGGCATTCCAGGGGTCAGGAGAACAGCGACAATCTACAGGAGAAACTCCGTCTGATGGCCCAAACCGACCCGAGTGGCGACGTGCGCAGGCGGGCACAACGGGGACTCGAGGACATCCAGAATACGGAGTGGAATGAGAATCCGTGATTGTCTAGCAGTCCGTGGTGGAACTCGGAACGGGGCACTGGCATCGTCACTCCAACCGGCGGGGGTCCAGTCCGCCCGCGAAACCGCTGGATTCCAGCCTCCTCCGAAGCAACACGCTGGATTCCCGCCTGCGCGGGAATAACGAGTGTCGCCATTCGCCACAGGCTGCTAGAGCATTCTACGTTTGCGTGTAGCGTCATGGCCGCACCCTCTGAAACATCCCCGGCAGTCGTCGGGGGTTACGAAACGCAGGGCGACGGGTGGCCAGCGGGTGTTCGCAAAATACGGGGTGCGCGATGGCGAGCAGGAGGGCGACGTGCTCGTCAAGGTGCGCAGCGGCCAGTTGAATGGTATCGTGACAGCGCTGCTGAATCCGCCGGATCCCCAGTCGATGAGCATTCCCCTGGACGGCTCCGGCCGCGGCAAGGGGAAGCTGCGAGGCGTTCCGCTCGGCGAGCATCGCGTCTTCGTCTGCGACTCGATCGTGGACGTGACGTGCGCGCCGTGAGCGCCAAGCGCCGCGGGACAAGCCCGGCACGATCCTCCGCGCGAAATAAAATCCCGCGGCCTGGCTTGGTGCTTCTCGCGAGGGGATGCGGCCTCGGAGGCGGTGGACATTCAGAAGCCGTGCAGCACGAACGGGTTTGATCGTCGCTCGCGGCCGATGGTCGTCTCGGGGCCGTGCCCGGACAGGACGCGCGTGGCATCGGGCAGCGTCATCAGGTTTTCCCGGATGTTGCGCAGGAGCCGTGCCCCGTTGCTATTGGGGAAGTCCGTGCGACCCACGCTGCCGGCGAAGAGCGCATCGCCGACGATGACCACGCCCTCGGCCCGGCAGTACAGCGCCCGCCCGCCCGGCGAGTGACCCGACACGTCGAGCACGCCCCACTGCGTCGCGCCCAGCTCCATCGCGCCGCCGTGCGGAAGGTCATGCGGATCGGTGACCCGCGTGGCGAAGCCCAGTCCGATCAGACCCGAGAGGTTCTCCATCGGATCGCGCAGCGCCGCCCATTCCTCCCGGGCCAGGTACACGTCGAGCGGACCCAAAGCGTCGCGCACCTCGTCGATCCCGGCGATGTGGTCCGCATGGGCATGGGTGAGCACGATCGCCCGCGGCGCCAGTCCGCGCTGGCGCACGAAGCGAACGATGTCCTCCCCCTGCGGCGGCAGTCCCGGATCGATGATCCAGCAAGCCGGGTCGCCGTCGGCGAAAACGACGTACCCGTTCTCCATGTAGATCGGGTCGTTGAAGATGTGAAAACTCAACGGCATCGCAAGTTCCGCTTCATGCGCCGCGGCCAATCCACACGGGCGCGTGCCCCAGGCAACCGCATCCCGGCCCGACATCAGGGTGGCATGCTCTCGCTGTACTCAGCGTGAGCATGGGATCCCCCACTGCCGGACGCATGGCTACCCGCTGCGCGTGAAGCCATGCCTCCCAGCACCATGAAGCCATGCCACGCAACACCTGTGAAGCCGTGCCACGCATCGCCGTGAAGGCAATTCATCATGCGCGGGTGGCATGCTCTCGCTGTACTCAGCGTGAGCATGGGGTTCCACAATGGCAGACGCATGGCTACCCGCTGCGCGTGAAGCCACGCCACCCTGCGCGTGAAGCCATGCCACCCAGCGCGTGAAGCCACGCCAACCTTACGCCGTGCACCTCCAGACCGCACCACCTTCGGACTGCGCCACACATGGATTGGCCCGCCAGGAATCAAAAGTCAATGCGATCGCCCTGACCCTGAAACCCCGCCTGCACGGAGGTGACAGCGCCTGCGCCCGCTTCGGCAATCCGACGCAACCGGTTACGGGCACGTCGTCGTCACCGGGTCGGCGCAGCCGGCCGGACTGTCCAGACTTACCTGGTGCTCGCCGATGAAGCAGCACACGCTCACGCGGGCGCGGCGACCGCTGACCTGCGTGGTCCGCGGCGAGCCGTCGAAAGAGAAGATGACGGTCGCGCCGTCGAAGGCCTCGGTGCGCAGCACGAGCTTGGCTTTCAGCGCGCCGCCGTTGCTGCACGAGCCGACGAACTTCTTGACCTCGCTGCACGGGATGCCGCTGAACCTGCGGTTCTCGATCGTGATGGAAACCTGCTTGGAGCTGGAGTCGCCGTCGGTGTCCGTGCCGGTGACGGTGATGACGTGCGTGCCCAGCGATAGATCGTCGCGCGTCAGCAGCAGACCGGTGCCCAGCGGGCCGTCCACGTCGGACGACCACGCGACCTGTCCGCCGGTGAGCATCAGGTCTTCCTTGTCCCAGACCGCGGCGTGGAAAGCGATCGGTGCGCCGAGGAGGTGGACGGAGTCGTCGTTGGGCGTGAGCAGATACGTCCACGGCGGCGTCGGACCCGCCATCGTGCCGCCATCGTCATCCTCGACGGTGGTCACATTGAAGCCGTCGCTGACGACAAGCCGCAGGCGCCCGTTCGCGCCGCGGCTGTACGCCACGGCTGACGTGTCGAACTCGAACGACATCGCGGGCGTGTTGACCACCAGCGGAACCCAAGAATCGCCCGCGTCCGGGCTGTAAAGGAGCGTCGTGGTGAGCGCGTCGCCGTCCGCGTCAGCGGCGGTCCAGGCGATCGTCACGCGCCCGTTCAACGCGCCGTTGATCCACGACTGCGTGAACCGCGCCTCCGGCGCATTCACGGATCGGGCGCGCTCCGCAAGCACGACGCCGGTCGCCACGTCGATGATCCGGACATGGTCGATGCGCCGCCCTTCCACGCTCTCCGGCAGCAGGGCGTACAACGGAGAGGACGCGGCCGTGGGCACGTTGCCCTGCTCGTCGGGACCGGCGCAGGATTCCCAGGCCTGCGGCGCGGGAACCTCAACATTGTAGATGCGCTCCTCGCCCGGCAGGGTGTAGCCGACGATGGAGATCGCGCCGTTGGGGTCAGTCGCGTCGGCGTCGCCATCCTCGATGCGCGTGATGGGGTCCAGGAGGAGTTCACCCGTCGCGTGGAGGAATTCGCCGCTGATGCGCAGCACGGGGGAGGGCAAACGCGACGGCGACGAGCAACGCAGGCGGCTGTCGGCCTCGACGGCTTCATAGGTCGTGCGGTCCACGTAGGCGGTATTGGTGAGCTGACCGCCGACCATGATGTCCCACTGCCCGCTCTGGTGCAGCACGGGCAGGCTTTCCGTGTCCCACAGGTGATGCTCAACGTCCACCCCAACGGTGCCGATCGTGCGGCTGTTGTGCACCTGGCCGAATAGATGGCCGCATTCATGCGCCATGGTGCGCTGGTGGCGGACTGTCTGGGTGTTGCCGAAAGCAGCGTCGCCGGGAATGCCGATCGCGCGGCCGTTGCCGGAGTAGGGATTGCCGGGGAGCCAGCCGTAAACCAGATCGGGGACCGGGTAGCCGGCGCGCGGAAGCTGATTGACGCGGATGTCGCGCAGGGCGTTGAGCAGCGCCGTGTCGGAGCTGTTCACGTCCTGCGTCCAGAGCAGATCGGGCAGCGGCGACTTGTGGTAATTCCACTCGCCGGCCTTGTAGATCGCGCGATGGAACCCGTCGCCGATGCCCGGCTCAATGAGGGTCGCGTCCGGCGGGCCGCCGTTGCCGCCGGGGCGGTAGTCGATGGGCACATACGCGACCTCGACGATTCGACGGCATTGAAAGTTGAGGTTGCTCGACGTGCCGATGTTGTTGGCGTAGTTCGTTTCCACCACGTAGCGGTCGGGGTTGACCTCGACCTGGAAGTCCACGTCGGTGCTCTGCGGCACGATCAGCAGAAAGTTGACCGTATGGTTCAGCTCGCTGCGCAGCGGCGAGCGCGGCGCCTTGATCGGTCCGTTGAGCGACAGGATCGGCGACTCCGGCAGCTCGACGCCGCCGGCGAAGACGCGCAGCACGGCATCGACGTTGTCCACGTCCACCGTGGAGTCGCTGACGCCGATCGTCGCGCGGACGTAGGTCACCTGGTCGCCCACCAGCGTCGTGGTGCCGTACTGCACCGTCTGGTTGACCTCGATGCCCGAGACCGTCAGGTCCGTGGCGCGGACCTCCACCGCCGCCGCGGCGAACCCTGAAAGCGTGACCAGCAGCCCGGACCGCGCGTGTGCGCTCAATGACCTCATGTTCGACTCCCCTAATCAGGTGTGACCGACCCCCTGCCCCGGAGGCATGGCTCCACATGATAACAGAATCCTGGCGCATTGCGCAACGGGGGAGCAAACCTTATGGGACTCAGAACCTCGTGGCGGAACTTGGAACCGGAAACGGGGTCTGTCGCGCCCGCGCAGGTGGGGGTCGGGGCTTCCCGGGAGAACCGCTGGAATTGTGCCTTCTACAAACCGGCGGCTGGATCCCCACCTGAGCGGGAATGAGGAAACTGGATTCCCGCCTGCGCGTGAATGACGAGTGTCGCCGTTGACCCCGGACCGCTAGACCTGACTTAACCGCTGGCGGGCGCCGGCTCAGCATCCGCATCCGGCGGCTCCTCGCTGCGCGTCAGGAAGTGCAGGAAGACCGTCTGAATGATGGCCGCCATCGGCGCCGCCAGCAGCGGTCCGAGGATGGGATGGAAATAGTGTGAGCCGACCAGCAGGGCAAACACGATCAGCAGCGGGTTCATGTGCGCCGCGTCGCCCATGATGAGCGGGTTGAGCACGTAGGCTTCGACGATGTGAATGATGATGACCCACCCCAGCGCCAGCAGGGCGATCATCGGCGATTGCGTCAGCGCCAGCAGCACCGCGGGGATCGTCGAGATGATCGTGCCGAAGATGGGGATCAGCGACAGCACGCCGGCCACGAACGCCAGCAGGCTGGCGAACCGCACGCCGATCATGGCGAAGCCGACGTACGTGAGGATGCCGTTGGCCAGGCAGATCATGAGCTGCCCGCGCACCACGCCCGCCAGCCGATCGTTGATCTCCTCGGCGATGCCCTCGAACTCCGGCTGATACTGCGCCGGGACGAGGCTCCGCGCGAAGCTGAAGATCTTCGGAAAATGCAGCAGGAACAGGAACGTCAGCATCAGCACGAGAAAGAAGTTGAAGATCGACCGCACCAGCCCCTCGATGAACGCCGGCATGGCCGCCCCGAACTGCGCGACCCATCCGACGAGCTTCTCATTGTAGTCCTTCATGAAATTCTGAGCGGACTGCATGACCTGGATGTAGAGGGGCGTACTGGCGACCTCCGGTGGATTTGCGGAAGCCTGCTCGCCGTCTGAGGGCGTCCCGGTCCGCTCCGCCGGCTGCGCCTGCTCTTCGGATGGTGATTTCCCGTCCGCGGGCTGAGCTTCCCCCGGGTCCGCCCCGGTCTTCCCGACCCCCTGCGAATTGCCTTCCGTCACCCCGGTCCGGTCCACCGGGGGCGCACTGCCTTCCATTCCTTCCGCTCGGCTCGCATCCGGCGGGCTGTGCGAATCTTCGGTCGATGCCGAATCCTTCTGCTTGTTTTGCCAGGCCTTCAGAGCGGTTTCCAGCCGGTTCACGATATCGCTGCTGGCACGGTCGAGCTGACCGGAGTACACGCGGACGTTGTCGATCAACTTCTGAAGCTGCGCCACCACCGGCGGACCCGCCAGCGACGCCAGCAGCGCCGAGCTTCCAATCAGCGCGAAGTACACGACCAGAATCGACCCCCAAACCGGCAGGTGGAACCGGCCGAAGCGAACGCGCGTCAGCCGCAGCACGGCCGGGTACAGCACGTAGGCCAGGGCAAACGAAATTATGAACGGGGTGAGGACGGCCTGAAAAAGCACCAGGACCAGCAGGACGAACCCGATCAGCAACAGCGGGCGCCACTGCGTGCGCAGAAAGCTGAATCCCCGCCGCCCGAAGCGATCGCGCAACGTCGCCCGGCTCGGCGGCAGCGCGGGTCTGGCGGCGGTGGGCGGCGCGCCGGTGCGCGGCGGTTTGGATTCCGGAAGACTCAGGGTCTCCTTCATGTGCGGCTCCATCCGTACGCGGGTTCAGCGCCGGCGCATCGCCCCTCCGCCTGTTTGGATGCGCGGCCCCGCGCCGACATTATAGGGTCGCGTCTTTCCTCGAGCGAGCAGACCCTCTGTATCGGCCGAGCTCACCGCTTGTATCGGTCGAGCACAACGCCTGCATCGGGCGAGCAGACCGCGTTCATCGGGCGAGGCGCCGGGGTGGCACGGTCTGGCGTACCCGCCAGGCCGTGGCGTACGGGTGATTCGAACGCTTTCGGGCGCCACACGGGTCCGCCGCCGCGGACCCGTGCCACGCGCGCCGCCCATACCCCCCGCGCCACCCATTCCACCAGCTCCGCCTGCCTGCCCGCGAGTCGGAGAAAGCACTTCGACCCATGCCCCCCCGCAGGTTTGCCTATTCGTTTTGGCAAGCCGACTCTGGCAAGTGGAGGCTTCGGGATCCCGCTGTGCGTGCGTCGATCGATCCCTGAAGGCGCCGACCGGTCCGAGCAAGCGCTGTTCAATCCCTTCCCCGAAGGGGAAATACGTGAATAGCCGTGGGCGCGGCCCACGGAAAACGAGCCCCCACGGCCCTTCGACCCCGACGGGGTCGTACCCTGGGTTCCCCTGCGCGCGCCGCAACCGCGGCAGACGTACAACCCCTCGCGGGGTTGAATTCAATCGTGCGTCGCATCCCGTGGGCTGCGCCCACGGCTACTCACGTTGATCCCCTTCGGGGATCACGCTGACTTGCCTTCGGGGATCACGCTGACTTGCCTTCGGGGATCACGCTGACTTGCCTCCGGGGATCACGCTGACTTTCCTGCGGGGACCACGCTGACTTGGCATTGAGAATCACGCTGATTTGGCTTCGAGAATCACACTGACGTGGTGTTGAGAATCACGCTGCTTGGGCGGCAGGACAAAGCTGAATCGGCCGGCGGAAGAAAGCTGACTCGGCTGAGGGAATCAGGGCGGGGCTCCGAGAGACCAGTCGAAGGTCGGCTGCGGATCGAAGCTGATATGCCGGAATCCACCGCCAGACTCCCCGCTCGCCCGAATTCGAAAGCCTGCTTGAACCGCCGCGCCCGATTCGGGTAGCATGGTTCTGGGCTGGTTCGCAACCGACCGCGGAGGCTCGGACGGTTCTGGGCAATCGCGGCGGCCGGCTAGCACGGGAGGGAACATCATGCAGCGTTATCATCGAGTCCGGCACGAGTGGATCGCCGTGGGCGTGTTGATGGGATGCGCCGGCGCGTTCGGCGCCTCGCACACGGTCAAGTACGACGCCCTGCCGCAGGGTCAGTTGCCGGTTAACTTCACGAGCAACGGGGTGGACATGATCCAAACGCCGTACACCGACACGATCGGCAACGCCTGCGCTCCGACGGCGTTCGGCGTGTGCATTATCGCAACGCAGGCGTTCGCGCCCTGTCCCAACGGGTCGCCGCCCAACCAGCTTGTCGCCCGCAGCGTCCTGGTTGATTTTGACATGACCGACTACGCCGCGATCCTCGGCGGTCCGGTCAAGAAGGTCATCTTCCGCTACCTGCGCATGACCGGCAACGTTCAGATCCGCTTCAACGGCATGTGCTTTACCCGTCCCACCTTCGGCGGCTTGGCCAACGGCACCTACGGCGGCGTGAACTACAACGACAACGGCTGCCGCGTGCGACTCAAGAGCAACCCCGCATTGATCACCCAGTTCTCCGTCGGCGGGGCGCTGCTCGCCATCGACAACGTCAAGGCCGCCAACTAGGGCAGCGCCTCTTAGTATCTGCAATGGACTCGAAACGGATAGGATGCGGGCCTCTGGCCCGCAGGCGGGCGAGGACGCCCGCCCCCCGCCGCGGCGCATGCGGTCCGCGTCGGATCCGCCCGGCTTGAGCGTGGAAGTTTGGACGTCGCACTCTTCATCACCTGCCTGACCGACACGTTCACGCCGCGCGTCGGCGTGGCCGTTGTGCGCCTCCTGCGGCACTTCGGATGCACCGTGCATTTCCCGCGCGAGCAGACCTGCTGCGGCCAGCCGCATTACAACAACGGCTATCACGACGAAGCCGCGCGGCTCGGGCGGCGGCTCATCGACGTCTTTGCGGGCTACCCGTACGTCGTCACGCCCTCCGGCTCGTGCGCGGCGCTGGTGAAGCACCACCTGCCGCACCTGCTGGAGCACGACGCGACCTACGCGGAGCCGGCGAAGAACCTCGCGGCGCGGACGTGGGAGTTCGCCCTGTTCGCCACGAAGGTGTTGCACGTGGACCCGGCGACGATCCCCGCGCCGCCGGGGCAGTCGTACACCGTGCATTACAGTTGCCACATGCGCGAGCTGGCGGACCCGTCGCTCACCTGCCGGCTCGTCAGCGAGCTGGACGGCGTGGACTACCGGCCTCTGGAGCGACTGGACGTGTGCTGCGGATTCGGCGGCGCGTTCAACCTGCAATACCCCGAGATCAGCGACGGCATGACGCGCGACAAGGTGTCCCACGTCCGCCAGACGGGTGCAAGCACGCTCGTCTGCAACGAAGGCGGCTGCGGCATGACCATCGGCGGCACGGCCCACCGCCTCGGCTCGCCGATGAAGATCAAGCACGTCGCCGAAGTCTGGGCGGAAGGGCTGGGGCTGATGGCGGGGGAGTAGCGTAGTGGCTCGCAAGAGCTGCGTCTTCTCAGAGCCGCGACCGTAAGGAAGCGCGTCCTGACGCTCACCTGAGGAAGCGATCCCTCACGGTTGCGGCTCTGGCGTGCCGACGACGCGGTACTTGTGAGGCACTACGCGTGCGCACGGTCCGTGGCAAGGCGGATCCGGCGCGGGCGTCGACCCCGCGCGGAACCCGTTGAGGCTCCGATTCTCGGTCCTTCTGTTCGTTTTGTCGCGCGCCGCGATCGGTCGATATCCGTTGGGGTCGGCGACGCGATCGGCCCGTCGCCAGGTCCGCAGTGCTCCGCACACGCCGCCGCCGAACGGAGTGTCCGTCATGAACTGTCCCAACTGTGCCGCGCCGCTGTCACCCGTGCCCGGTCGAACCCTCCTCACGTGCGCGCACTGCGGCGCCCTGCACGCGGTCGCCCCGCCCGACGGCTCGGTGGATCGGGTCATCGTGCTGGGCGAGGTGGGCGACGCGCTGTGTCCGGTGTGCAGGCAAGGTCTGGTGCAGGCCGCCGTGGAGGGGTATCCGGCGCTGCAATGCCCGGGATGCGCGGGGCTGCTGCTCACCAACGACGACTTCGCGATGGTCGTGCGCCTCCGCCGGGCGGCGTGCGAGCGCCCTTCGGCCGGACCGCAGCCGCTCGACGCGGAGAGCCTGCAGCGCGCGACGGACTGCCCCACCTGCGGCAAGCGGATGGAGACGCATCCCTACTACGGACCTGGCAATCAGGTCATCGACTCCTGTTCCCGCTGCAAAGTTCTGTGGCTGGACAGCGGCGAGCTTGCGGCCATCGAGCGCGCGCCGGGGCGGAACTGGTAGCGCAAGTCCGAACCTCGACGAATGCTCGCTTCTGAGTCTCCATCTGACTCCGGTGCACGGCGCCTTGGTTGTCTTGAGGTTGCGATGCGGCGCGCCTGTGTGCCTCGGAGGGGCATTCACGGATTGCCCAGCCATTCGCGGCTGCGGGAGGTCGCGTTGGGCGGCGCAGTCCCACAGGGACTTCCGGTCCATCGCCGCGAACACCCCCGGCGATCCATCGCTGCGCTACGCTCGGCGGCCCTGCCGGGGCACAAGAAATCCCTTCGTTTTCCCAGCCTGATCGTAGGTTCATGCGAATCCAAGGCCCGGCAGCCGGAGCCAACTGGAAACTCCATTGTGGCGAAACACGGGTCCGCGGCTGCGGACCCGTGTCATCCACCCTACCGTATCCCGGCGTTCACAGAACCCGGTCGCCCAGGGAAAACTGAAGAAGCTCATGCCCGAGCCGCGCGGCTTCAGCAACTTGCCGAGAGGTCGCAGACGCCGACGGTGTGCCGGCCGAGAGGCTGACCGGTGTACTTGGCCTTGGCCTTGCCGCGGTCGTTGACGGTCCTGTCCACCGGCTGGCCGTCGTCGAGGGTGAAGGTGACGGGGGTATTGGGGATCGCGTTCTTCAGTTTGCCGATCACCGTGGCGCCGCCATTCTTGCAGACGGCGTTGAGCTGGGCGCCTTCGCCGCAGGTCTCGCCGCCGGGCGGAGAAAGCTCCACGCCGCCGGAGCAGCCGGGACTCGGCGACGTCGTGCCGAAGATGATTCCGCCCTGCGTGACCGTGTAGGCCGGGTCGAAGTAAACCTCCAGCCGATCGCCCGCGTAGTTGATCTGGGCGCCGTAGTCCGGAGCTCGCGGAGCGAGCCGCTGAAAGAGGGCCTGACAGATGATGGGTCCGTCGGTCTGGAAGTTCAGCTCCTGGGCGGAAACCCGCACGGTCAGCTCGCCCACGTCGGTGACGATGCCCGCGGTGAAGATCGCCGGCTGCTGGCTGATGTCGAAAGGCTCGAACTGACCGGTGAAGGTGCAAACCGCGTTGCCCGGCGCGGCGCAACTGAGGATGTCCTTCGCCTCCTGCGTTGTGCCGCAACTGGCCTCGACCGTCATCCGCTCGTCCTTGAGCATCGACACCGTGCTGCCGGAGACTTCGTACGTGCCCGCGGGATCCCAGAATTTGAGATCCGCGACGATGAACGCCGCCTTCTCCTCGGCCGTCATGGCGTGCGGGATGATGATATCGTGGGGAATGGGGTTGTTCCCCGGCATCGTGAAGGTCAGCGTCAACTTGCCGGGCTGGCAACTCCACGTCGAGAACTTCACGGTCTTGTTCCCCGCCCAGGCCGGTGGACCGAACGCGGCGACCGCCAGCGCGAAGCCGGCAACGATCAGAGAGGAACGGTGCATGGACTTTGCGGGCATGCTCTTCGAAGCGACGGTGCACATGGCTGAACCTCCTTACGGTCAGGTGCTTCGCACGCCGGAGGAGATTGCTTCTCGCTGGCCCGGCTTGCTTATCTAGCTTCCGTCGTTCGTGCGGCGGTTCTTACACTTGGGTGGAGCCGGCGAGGGATCGTATGAAGGAACGTGGCGGCCGGGTCGGCTGCCGGCGTGGTCGGCGTGGCCGAGGCCGCTTCCGCGGGAAATTGCGGCTTCGCCGGGCGCAGGTTCTGCTCGGCCGCGAGCCGTAAGTTCTGCTGGGCAATGCGATCGGCCCACGCCGACTGGATCAGGACGACGGTTTCCGGACCCCGAAGCGCGAGGGGTTGAGCCTGCACTTCGTTCAGTACCCCGCGCTGCGCCCCTTCCAGCAGCGCATCCATCGGATGGGCCGGCGACTTCCGTGTCATGCCGCTTGGAGTAACGGAAAGCAGCACCTGGCGCAAGTTGCGGGTATTGACATTCTGCCGGAGCCTGGACGGCAGGCGGCTGAAGCATCAGCCCAAATCAAGGGGGTCTTGAGGCGGGAATAAGCCGATATTCGGGGGGGGTGCGTTTCCGCCTCGAAATGCGCCCCAGAACCGGCAATTCGATTCCCGCATCGCTGCAAGCCAAGGAAAATTCAGGAGAAGTCGCCATGACTGATGTTGACGTTCGTTCATTAAGGCCGGGCTTGGCCCTTGTGGTCACGCTGTTGACCACCGTTGTTTCGGCTTTGGGTACGGGTGCATCCATGCTTGCGGCATCGGCCGGCCCACCGGCGCAACCAAGCGCCGCGACCCCGCAAGTCCCGAACGTCGTCAGCCCCGTCTCCGCGGCAACAGAGAATGAGGATGATTCGGCCGCGGACTCGCGGCCGACGGGATTCGTCGTCACTGAACTCAAACCCCTGCCGGGCGACAGGCGCGTCTGGGCGGCGGATGTGAACATCCACGGGCAGGTCGTTGGGACTAGTTCCAATCCGGACATCGAACGAACCGTTGCATGCACCTGGATCAACGGTGTTCCGCACGAGCTTCTTGCACCGCTGTTGACCACGAGCGAGGCCGTGAGGATCAATGACCAGGGTTGGATCGTGGGTTCGTGGCGCGACTTCCTCCATGACTACCATGCCGTGTTATGGCGCGGCGGCGGGTTGGAGGATCTCGGAACGCTGGGCGACCGCGGTGCATATGCTGTGGACGTCAATTCCGTGGGGCAGATCACCGGACTCAGCTACGACTATGACGAAAACGGCGATGCCCCCTTCATCTGGGAAGACGGGCAGATGAGGGGCCTGCCCCTTCCGAAGGGGGTACGTTGGCCGGAGGCGGTGATTGGAATCAACGACGCTGGAAGCGTTCTGGGGATCGTTGATGATACAGAGCTCGAGAATTTCACCGGAGTCGTTTGGGCGGCGGACGGTTCGTTCGAATTCTTGCCGACGCTCGGTGGAGATTATTCGTACCCGTCGGCGATCAACAACGATGGCGTCACTTGCGGTCAAGTCGCCAATCAAGACAATCGTGACGTGCGGGTCACGTGGTCGGCTGAGTTCAAGATCAACCCTTTGGCCCAGCCGGACACGGGCGCAGCCTACCCGAGGGCCATGAACAACCGTGGCGACATCCTCGGGAGCGGGCGCTACGGGAATCGGCGGGATTTCCTCGCATGGTGGCATCGGGGCGAACTGATCGACCTGAGCACGTTCATTTCGCCAGCCTGCCCCGTTGACGACTTCGGAAGTCCCGAAGGCGTCTCCGACCGCATGCACGTCGTCGGCAGCGCGACGATCCGCGGCGAGGACCGCGGCTACCTGCTCACGCCGACCGATCCGCGACAGATTCGCAAGCTCGACGTCCGCTGCCGACGGGAGTCGTCCATCGCCATCAAAGTCCGCGCTCGCCTGCCCTACGGCACATTCGTCTCGCCGGTGGACCCGACGGGGCGCATCGACTGCATCCAACTCGACGAGCGCGGCCGGGCCAAGACGAAGTGGCTCGACGCCGGCGACGTAACGCAGATCTGCCTGTGGGAGTACGGCGACGGGGTGTGCGCGGATGTCCCATGCGAATGACCGGAAAGTGCCGCGACATGGATGAGAAAAGGCGCCAGTCTGAATGCCGTTGGCTTGGCGCCGGGTCTCCGCAAGGATGCGAAAAGGTGTCAGGATGCTCTTTTCCGGCCCCTTTCGCGGTCAGCCGCGCGGGCGCATGGTGACGTTGAGTTTCAAGCGGCGGCACCTGTCTTCGGTCGTGGAGTACAGACGCCACCATCGCGAGCACCATGCTCAGGGCACGATTCATGTCCGGTTGGAGGCGCATGAGCCGGTTGAAGATCCTCCAGCGGTGAATTCACCCGCAACAAGCACCACCGAAGCCGGCTGAAGCCGGCTGAAAACAGGAAGGCGGTTCCCCACCAACTGAAGTTGGTGGCAAGAGCCGGTCGGCTGAAGCCGACCCAAATTATGGCAACGGCAGACGTCTCGGCGGTGGCGTTCGCGTCGGTGGCCCGCAAGAGTAGACCGAGCCTGCAGGGGCGCGAGCGTCTCGTGGTCGATCGGGCGGGAAGCGAATAGGGGTCGGGCGCGAGGTGCCGGTCAAGAATGCGTGTCACCACGACCAGGCCGGCGGCCTGCCCGGATTTCTTGGCACGCCCCCTTGGCGCCGCGCAGACCCCAAGAACAAACAAGAAAGGGGCCTTTCGGCCCCCGGGCAAAAGCCGTCGCGTTGGAAACATGCCGCCGGACGCGCCGTCCGCGATGGTGGCGTCGCCCGCCGCCTCAACCGCCGACGCGCATGAGCACCATGTCCGTCACGGCCGTCACGCCGGCTTCCTTGAGCACGTCGCGCACGGTCTTCTTGCCGTAGACGTCGGCGCGGGCGTGTTCCTGCTCCATGAGCACTTTCTCCTTGAGGTACGCGGCGACGCGGCCTTCGGCGATCTTCTCGACGATGGCGGCGGGCTTGCCCTCGGCGAGGGCGACTTCCTTCGCCAGCTCGCGGATCTTCTGCACCTCGACCGCGGGGACGGCGTCCTTCTCGATGGCGATGGGCTTGGCGAAGGCGGCGTGCATGCAAAGGTCCGAGGCGACGGATTCCGCGCTGGGCGCGGCGTTCATGGCGATCATCACGCCGGTCTTGCCGTCGTGGTGAATGTAGGTGGCGATGCAGCCGCCGGCCACGCGACGGGCCTGGCGCAGGTTCATCGTCTCGCGCAGCTTGCCGTACGTCTCGACGAACATCTTGTCCAGCGCCGGGTCCGCGCGAAGGGCGGCGACGTCCGGCGTCGGCGACGAGCCGGCGGCGGCCTGGGCGGCGAAGGCGTTGGCGAGATTGATGAACAGCTCGTTCTTGGCGACAGGCGCGGTCTCGCATTGCAGCTCGACGATGGAGCCGATCTTGCGATCCGGGCTGAGGAAAAAGGCGATGCGCCCCTCGCCGGTGGCGCGGTCGGAGCGGTCCTCGAGCTTGCCCTTGTGCTTTTTCCGCAGCCACTCCTTGGCGGCCTCGAAGTCGCCGTTGTTTTCGCTCAGCGCCTGCTTGCATTCCATCATGGGCAGGCCCGTGGTTTCTCGAAGGTTCTTGACCAGTTCAGCAGTGATGGCAGCCATGTCAGGTGGATCTCCAAACTCGTATTTCAGCGCGCGGGCGCGACCCGTCGCAAGGCGACGCGCCGATCGGCGGACGGCCCCATGCCGGTGGTCCGCGCGGCTCGATTCGCCGTCGAGACGGGCGCCGCGAACGACCTCGCGCATCCCCGGCGCGACCGGGCCCGTCACCTCTATTAAATCAGAAAAACGTGGACCTGGCGACGATCGCGCAGGTCCACGGGATTCTTACACAACATCCGCAAGCGTTCTCGCGAAGGCGATCAGCCGGCGCTTTCCGCGGGAGCGGGCGCCGAAGCGACCATGCCGGCGTCCGCCTCGGGTTGCCGCTTCTCCGATGCGCCGTCGCCGCGACCTTCGCTCATGCGGCGTCGCGGTCGATTGCCTTCCTGCGGCGGCGGAGCGGACTCTTCCTTCCGCTGGGCGCGCGCCCGCAGCCCTTCCGACGCGGCGTCGGCCAGCAGCCGGGCGATCATCTCGATGGAGCGCATCGAGTCGTCGTTGCCCGGGATCGGCACGTCCGCAAACGCGGGATCCGAGTCCGTGTCGATCAGGCAGATCGTGGGGATCTTCGCCTTTCGCGCTTCGGCCACGGCGTTATGCTCACGTTTCACGTCGAAGACGATCATGGCGCCGGGCAACTTGGTCATGTTGCGGATGCCCTCGAGGTTGCGCTTGATCTTGCGCAGCTCGCGCGTGCGCGACGCGATCATCTTCTTACTGTACTGCATCAACGTGCCGTCGGCCTCTTCGCGCTCCAGCTCCTCCAGCCGCGCGAGGCGCGACCGGATGGTGCGGAAGTTGGTGAGCGTCCCGCCGAGCCAGCGCTCCGCGACGTAGGGCATGCCCACGCGCTTTGCGTTCTCCTCGATGGCGGTCCTCGCCTGCCGCTTGGTGCCGACGAACAACACATCCTCCCCTTTGGCCACCACATGCCCGACGAGCTTCTTCGCCCGCAGGAGCCCCTTCACGGTTTCGCGAATGTCGATAATGTGTATCGTGTTTCGCTTTCCGAAGATGTAAGGTTTCATCTTCGGGTCCCAGCGGCTTGCGCGGTGACCGTAATGAATGCCGGATTCGATCAGTTGACGAACCAACTCCGATGCCAAGAAACACCTCCACCTAAGGTTGTCCATCCCTCTCCGGAGGGACGAATGTTCGGAACGCTTCAGTCTAGCGGAAAATCCAAGCGAAGCAACCGGGCGCAAGAGGGCGTGCGGATGAGGTAGGGTCATGCGGCGGGGCCGAGTGGCCCGGGGCAACCGCACCCCGGCCTCGAACCCGAGGGGCATCCCGGCCTCGAACCCGGGTGGCACGGTCTGGCGTACCCGCCAGGCCGTGGGGAATGGGCAACGCGAGCGCTCTAGTGCACCCCACACCTCCGCAACAGCGGACCGATGGGGTTGGAAACGCGGATTGGTTTGTCAATACGGATGGCCCGACCGCTGGATTCCCGCCTGCGCGGGAACGACGGAGTTCGCCATTCACCGCCCGCTGTTCGATCGCGACGTGGACAATAAATAAACTGAAAACGGAATCACTAGTTCAACCTGACTCGACCGAACCACTCTACTTCATCAGCGCTGCAGAGCCGAGCGCGGATCTTTACGGGGCGGCGCTGATTCGAGAAGTCGCAGCGCTGCGGCCGCAGGCGAGGTTTATCGGAGTCGCCGGGCCGAAGATGCGGGAGGCCGGGTGCGAGGCCATCGCGGACCTCACCAGTCAAGCGGGGATGCTGACCGGTGTGGTCGGCCTGCTGGGCACGGGCCTGCGGTTGCTGCGCAGCGTGGACCGGCTGCTCGCGGAGCGGCGCATCACCGCGGCGGTCGTGATTGACTCGCCAACGCTGCACCTTCCGATGTCGCGGATCATCCGGCGTCGCGGCGTTCCCTCGCTGTACTACGTCGCGCCGCAGATGTGGGCGTGGGGGGGATGGCGGGTCGGCAAGCTGCGGCGGCGAGCGACACGCGTGGCCGTGATTCTGCCGTTTGAGGAGGAGTTCTTCCGCGCTCGCGGCGTGGAGGCCGAGTTCGTCGGGCATCCGTTGTTTGAGGAGCTGGCCGCACATCCTGCTGATTCAGCGGAGATCAACCGACTCCGTACGGTGGGTCAGCCGCTGATCGCGCTGCTGCCGGGATCAAGGAAGCACGTGGTTTCCGAGGTCTTGCCGGGGCAGCTCGAGGTGGCGGCGGGCATTCTGGAGCGGTTTCCGCAGGCGGGCTTCGCGCTGTCGGTGGCCAGTGCTTCGGTGGCGGCGACGGTGAGGGACGTGCTCGCGCGGGGGCCGTCGGGTCTGCGGTTGTCGTGCGTGGAGGGTGGACCCGGCGCGGCGATCAGCGCGGCGGACCTGGTGCTGGTCGCTTCCGGGACGACGACGCTGGAGGTCGCGTATCACCGCAAGCCGATGATCGTCATGTACAACGCCTCGCGGGTGTTCTACCACCTTCTGGGCCGGTGGCTGCTGACCACGCCGCACCTGTCGCTGCCGAACATCCTCGCGGGCAAGCGGGTCGTGCCCGAATTCATGCCGTACTACGCCTCGACGAAGCCGATCATCGAGAGGGCGATAGGGATCCTCGGGGACGCCGACGAGCGATCGAGGATGACGCTTGCTCTTGGGCAACTGACGGATCGCTTGTCGGGGCAGGGGGCGTCGGCCCGCGTGGCGCAGATGCTGGTGGAGATGGGGGGCGGGTGAATCGCGGCGCGGGCATCCGCTACGTCACCCCCGCGCGGCGTGAACCCCGCGACTCGGACAGGACACTCGGCGGTTCCACTAAGGTCGAATCGTCAGCCCAGCTTAACAAATCCGCGTTTCCAGCCTCATTCCGCGGGTTCAGGGTGGGAAAACTCTGCTTGACACGCCCTCAGGTGACCGATAGTGTGATAACTGGATTCTGATCAACAGGTTCCCGGGAGGGTGGAGGGCACGTGCAGGCGCGGTCGCACGGCACATCCGACCGGAATCCTCAGATACTCAACAAAGGAGTCAACACACATGCGGATTCTCTGTTCGAGGTACGCTTTGGCGCTGGCGGCGGTGACGTTCTGCACCGTGGCGCTAGCGGATGAGGGCAAGTACGTGGCCCCGAAGGGCGAGGGGACGTTCTCGCTGGCGAGCTATCAGGACACGGTGGTCGCGGAGAAGACGACGGTCACGACCGTGACCACCTCCACGGGCCGTGACATTACCGGTCCGATCAGCCTGCGAACGGCGAACGCCCTGCCGCCGGGCGAGCTGGAGCTGAAGAACGTCTTTGGCTGGAGCACGATCCGGGGCGGCGGCAGTGATTCATGGGAGTACGAGCTGGAGCTCGAGTACGGTCTGGTTGAGAACCATCAGCTTCTGTTCGCGCTGCCCTTGGAAATCGGCGACGGACGCGTGACGGGCAACTGGGACATCACGCTGGGCTGGCACTGGAAGCTCTGGAATGAGGACGGCGGACTTCCGGGCACGGCCATCCGCCAGTTCGTCCGGATCCCGACGGGTCACGACTCGGAAGGGATCGACTACGAAATCCGCCCGATCATGACGTGGACGGTTTCGGACTCGGCGCATTACACGCTGAGCGGCTACGCCCGGTCGGTGAATGGCGACAACTTCGACCGCGACACCGTCAACGATGACGGCGACGAGGTGGTCGAGGACGGGCGCCACTTCCGCTGGGGCATCATCACGGGTTTTGATTACGACCTGACCGACGACTTCAAGCTCATCTGGGACTACGTGTACGGCACCAGCATCACCGAGGGTCACCGGGACAACCACTCCCTGGAAGTCGGGTTCGACTGGCACTTCGCGGAGAACCAGTCGTTGAACTTCATGACCGAAGTGAGCTTGGACGGCGACGACAACGACAACGCCAGTCTGGGCGCGAAGATGAGCTACGTGGTCGAGTTCGGCGGCTGATTCGGGAGAACCGGGAAGCCGTCGCACAACGCTTTGCAGTTGACACCCCCATCCCGCCGATTCGGCGCGGATGGGGGTTTTTCATTTGCGCGCCGCCCCCGCACCACCCCCGCACCGCCCCCGCACCACCCCCGCACCACCCCCGCACCACCCCGCACCACCCCTTGCGCGCATCCGCCGGGCGCCTCACCGCGCCCCTGCGGCTCGAAGCGCCCTTTCCGAACCCGAAGCGCCCTTTCCGAACCCGAAGCGCTTTTTCCGAACCCGAAGCGCAAGCGAGGGAATAAGGTCCTTGCGGTCCATGCGACCCGACTTCCCTCGCTTGCGCTTCGGGTTCGGAAAAGTGGGTCTGCCGGCGCGCGTCGTCCTCGGATACACGTCGGTGGCCGGGCGTCGGTCGATCGGGCTTGGGTCGAAGAGCATGGATCGATCCGCCCCGGTCAACCGAGATCGGGCCTGGGTCGTAGGGGTCGGAGGGGTCGGAGGGGTCGGAAGCTTGCTTGAAGGCTCGCGAGGTGCGGTAAAAAGGCGTGCGGCACCCTGTTCTGTCTTGGCGCGGTCAAAGGGTGCCGCAGCGAGTGGAAGCAATGTGTTTTAGCGTGTCGAACCGACGGCTCGCCGGTCCTTCTCTATCATCGTGGCAATCTTGAAAAAACTTGATTCGATCTCGCCGCGCTTCTAAGAAGGGGCGCGGGCAAGCCCGCCCTCCACGCAGCGCAACTTCCATCGTCAGCCAAGCTCGATCGCCACAACCTCCCCGCCCATCCCGCTCCGGATCGCAGTCGCCGAGTCGCTCGCATCTCACGACGCGCACGGGGTTTCGGGATGTCTGACCGGGAGTATTTCAGTATATCTCGCACCAATGCTCTTGACAAGCGGAACCTGTGATTTTTTTCGGATTGTTTATCGATTTCCAGAATTCAGGACCGAGAACCATCGGCTCGGTCCGTTGCACGGCCGTGCGCGCCGCCGATCACCTGGCGATATCCGAGACTCATGGATGGGGTGTGGCTCCCACCCCGGTTCATGGACACCGAGTTTCGGCCTTTCGATCGGATGGCTTGCATGGGAAACGGTGACGATCACCTGACAGTGGGAACCGTGGCGGGCGTGGCCGTGGGGCATGTCGAGGTGGACCTGACCACGGAGCAGACCCGCATCGAACATGCCGGGCGCGATTACCCGGTGGGCAGGATCGGCTCCTACCTTGTCTTCCCCGCTGCCGACCGCAACCTCGTCGGTTTTGTGACCGCCTCCAAGCGCGGAACCAGTCCCGACGGGGCGGCAGGCGGGACGGTTCTGCAAGTGCAGTTGCTGGGCGAAGTCCATGGCAACACGTTCGCACGCGGGATCAATGCCTACCCCCTCATCGGCGACGCGGTGCGGCTCGCCGTCCAAGCCGACTTCGAGACCATCTTCTGCGGTTTCAACCGGATGACCGAGGCCGAGGACCACCAGAAGGCCTTCCGGCTGGGCCGCTTCGCCCTGAACACCAGCTTCGACGTGAACGTTCTGGGAACGGAATTCTTCGCCAAGCACGTGGCGGTGGTGGGCAACAGCGGCTCCGGCAAAAGCTGCGCGACGGCGAAGATCCTCCAGGAGGTGCTCGACCTCCCGCAGGCGCAGGTGGTGATGTTCGACATGCACGGCGAGTATCGCAAGGCGTTCAGCGATGAAGCCGGGCAGATCGACGCCAACGCCACATATTTATCCGTCGAAGAGCTCGTGTTGCCCTACTGGCTGCTGAAGTATGAGGAGCTTGAATCGCTCTTCGTGGATGAATCAAATCCTCTGCACATCACGAGTCAGATTTCGTTCCTGCGTTCCGCCCTGCTGGAGTTCAAAGAGGACGCCGCCGCCGAACTCGGGCTGGAGCAGGCGTTGACCCTCGACACGCCGGTGTACTTCTCGCTTCTGCGACTGAAGGAGTACGCGGAGAACCTCAACGAGGCCCGTTTCGTTCTCAACAGTGAGCACCTCGCTTTCTCGAACCTGGCCATGAGGTCGATGGACCCCGTCGAGCAGCAGAAGCTCCTGCGCCGGCAGCGATGCCCCTTCAACAAGGGCAACCCGCAGGGCGAAACGCCGCACCCTCTTTACCATGCCAAGCTCATAGGCCTCATAGACCGCATAGACACCCTGCTCAACGATCGGCGGTATGAGTTCCTGCTCCGCCCCATCGAGCATGCGGCCAAGTCGCGCTACTTCCGGGACCAGCTCGCGGCGGAGAATAGCGCCGGCCAGATGTCGGCCGTGCTGAACCACCTGATCAAGCTGCTGACGGGGCGGGTCGAACCGCGCAGCAACCTGACGATCATCGATCTGTCGGGCATCCCGTTCGAGGTGGTGGACGTGGCCGTGGCGGTGCTGACCCGGCTGATGTTCGACGTGAACTTCTGGACGCCGGCGTCGGACCGGCACCCGATCTGCCTCGTGTACGAGGAGGCGCACAATTACATCCCCCGCGTCGAGACGCGCCGCTGCTTCGCCAAGAAGGCCGTCGAGCGCGTGGCCAAGGAGGGTCGCAAGTACGGCGTGAGTGCCATGGTTGTGTCGCAGAGGCCGTCCGAGCTGTCGGAGACGGTGCTGGCGCAGTGCAACAACCTGCTGGTGATGCGGCTGAGCAACCCGGACGACCAGCATTACATTGCGCGGGTGGTCAGCGATCACTTCACCGATCTGATCAAGATGCTGCCGATTCTGCGCCCGGGCGAGGGGTTTGTGATCGGCGACAGCGTCATGATGCCGATGCGCACGCTGATCGACCTTCCGGAGCACACGCCGCAGTCCGGCAACGTGGACTTCTTCCGGCACTGGTCCAACGACAAGCCGATCAACAACGTGGACGACGTGGTGGACCATTGGTGCCGACAGGACCGCAACGCCGCCCGGCCGGCTTCGGCGACGCCGGCCCGGAAACCCGTCCGCCCCAGCCCGACGGCCGTGAGGAACTCGGTGACCGCGCCGTACCTGCGCCCTGTGGCCCCCTGACGCGGCGATTGGGAATCCCTTCAAGCCTGACAGCGCGCGGCGAGAGGTTGGCTTCGTCAGTCCCGCGCAGGCGGGAATCCAGGCTGTCATTCTCGCGCAGGCGGGGGCTGAGTCTCGTCACGGAGCGAACCGGGTAGTTCGCCACTCCGTGGCGAGCGTTCGTCGCGGAGCGACGAACTACCCCTCTCGTCGCGGAGCGACGAACTACCCTTCTCGTCGCGGAGCGGGGAACTGCCCTGCTCGTCGCGGAGCGGGGAACTGCCCTGCTCGTCGCCTTCTCGGCGCGGGGCGAGTTCGATCCAGATGGGGCTGGACCATATCCACTCGTTGTCCTCCTGCACGATGCGCGCGTAGTAGTAATCTCCACTGCGCGCCGGCGCTTCGTCGCGCCATTCGACCGTCTGAATGAAACCCGCGCCGGGGACCGTAACCACCGGATCGTTGTTCTTGACCAGCGTGACGGACTGCACGGGGGCCGCGTCGGCGACGACGCTGATCGAAAACGTCCGTGGTTGCGAGGCGTCATCCAGCCGAAGCACGCCGCCCATCGCTGTTTTTCCGCTGTGAAAACGCAGGATGCCGCGACAGCCGGTGGTCGCGTACACGCGGCGCGCGCGCAGGGCTTCGAGGATCGCCTCGCGCGACAGCGCCTTGGCCCAGATGCCGGCAAGCCCCGCGCGCTGACTCGGCGAGCCAAGCCCCGGATGTCCGTCGTGCGTGTCGCCGGAGCCGATCATGCCGAGCCGGTGACCGCGGGCCAGCGCCGCCTGCGCCATGCCTGACTCGACGGGCGAATAGATGCACCGTGGATGCCCCATCATCTCCGAAACGCCGTGGACCGAGACCATCTCGACGACCGGCTCGTATTTCGCGTCGCAGTATTTCCAGAACGTGGGGATCGGCCCGCCGCCGCAGTGGTGGGAAATCGTCACACCGTCGCGCTCGCCGAGCTGCTTCCACAATTCGAGCGGATGGTCGCAGGCTTTGTCCGCGGTGCTGAAGATGACCGCGTCCTCTTCTCGAGCGAAAAGCACGTGGCGGTGGCCGTGCGTCCAGTTGGTCCATTCGTAGCCCGGGAAGGTCACGAACGCGCCGGGCTTCGTCCACTCGCGGTTGAGGTCGAGGATTCGGCGCCATGCGGGCGGGTCCGCGTCGAGCGGCTGGTAGCCCCAGTGGTCGTGGTCGGTGATCGCGGCCACGTCGAGCCGCGCCACGTCGCGCGCGTAGCGGTACACGTCGCCGGGGTCGCCTGTGCCGTCGCTGAGCTGGGTGTGAATCTGGAGATCGCCCCAGAAGAGCGAGTACGGTCGGGCGCCGCCGTCGTCCACGAGGATCGGGTTGGAGATGGCGGGCTGGAGGTTGGGGTGATCGCCGTCTTCGACGCGCACGCGAAGGACGCCCGGCGCTTTTGGGGTAACCGAAAAACGGATCGCGCCGCGATCGGCCTCCTTGAGCTGGATGGGAATCGGTTGTTCCTGCGGATCGGAACCGGTCACGGCCGCTTTGATCGCGCCGCTGACGTGCGAATCCACGAGATTGAACGTGCGGTCGAGCGCGGCCAGCGTGACTTCGAACGGTTCGCCGACCCTCGCCTGCGATGGAGCAAAGCACACAAGGCGATCGGCGCGCGTCGAGCGGATGGAAATCGTCGGCTGCTGCGCGATGGGCGTGTAGAAGCCGTCGCCGTCGCCATCGACCTTGATGAAGAACCGCTCGCCGCGCTCGGCGAATCGGTCGCTGAGGCCTTGCGCGCCGGGGTGCAGGCCGCCCGCGGTGTCGCCGTAGGTGAAGAGCAGCTCGTCTCCCGCAATGAGCGGCGCAGCGCGCACGACGGCGAAGACGAAGCCGTCGGCAGGGAGCGCGTTCACCTCGATCCTTGCGTCTGCTCGACTCGCCGCGACCGTCGCAAATCCCGGCGCGTCGGGATCGCGGGTCTGCGGTGGAGACCAGCCCCAGAACTTCGGGACGGAGAAGCGTACGCCTCCGCCCTCGGCGATGCCCGGCGCGCCGACGGTGAAGCGGACCTGCACGGTGATGGGCGACGACACGTCAACAAGCTGCGGCGCGGCGATCGCCAAGCCTTGGCCGTCCGCGGCGGAAGGTTTGAACATCGACTCGTCCGGCAGAACAAGGCGCGGCGGCGGGTCGGGTTCATCGGCAGCAGGGGGCGTGATTTGAGTCGATGCTTGATTGGCGCACGCCGCGAACAGAATGGACACGAGCGTCGATGCAATTCTCCAGGAGCGCGCTTCTCGCTCAACTAATCCGCGCGGGCTTGGGTCCGCGGCTCGTTGTCGGGCGGTCGTTCGTCGCATGAAGGCGATGATAATCCGCGCCGGCGGGCGTGTCCCGCGCGATCACTTCGGCTCGATGGCGACGGCCTCGGTGCGAAGCTGGCCGGCGAAGATGCGGGGGGGCAGCGGGGTTCGCAGTTGCGGCGGCATCGTCTTCCACTCCTCGGCGTTGCGGCGTTCCTGATCGAGCTGCCAGGCGCGCGAGCAGAGGTTGATGTACGAGGCGGTGAGCCGGCAGGGCTGGGTCGAGGGGTTCGGCGGCGCGGCGCAGGCCTCGCGGACGCGGGCGACTTTCACGCGCCCCAATTCGAGCGACTCGCCGGGCTGTAGAATCGAGAAGCCCGACGCGGCGAAGTCGGTCAGGCGCGACCGCGTCTGCTCGGCGCCGGCAATCATGCGATCTTCCTCGCCGGCGCTGAGCATCCAATGAAACTGGGCGAAGGGCAGCGTTGCGCCGTACTGAATGTTGAGTTGAATCGGTTTGTCGTAGAGGCAGAGGATTTTGGCGACGTACTCATCGCCCGACGGCTCGACCTTGATCTCGGCCATGCGCCCCGAGCGGCTCAGCATTTCGGGCGCGCCGCGCGTCACGCGAACCTTGATCGGCGCACTGGACACTTCGCCGACGCGCTGGCGGTTGAAGTCGCCGAAGGTCTCGTCCTCGGGCCATTCCGGCACGTAGCCGAAGCGGATCGTCGCCTCACCGGCCGTCAACAGAGGGAAGCGCGCCCACCCGCGGTTGAACTGCGCGAGGACGAATGACGCCTTCTCGCCCGGCTTGAGCACGTGGACCGGTCCGGCGGACGCCCGCGCGGAGATCATGGCGTGGATGGCGGGTTCCTCGTTGATGTCGTCCAGCCGCAGCGCGACGGGCTGCCCCGCGCCGTCCGTGGCTTCCAGGAAATCGCCCGCGTCCACCATCGCCGTGGCCTGCTGAAGATCGGTCAAGGTCGTTGAGTCCGCGACGGGCAGCGCGCCAAGCTCAAACGGCACGCGGGCTTCGAAGGCGGACGCGTTTTCCAGTTCGATCACGACGTCGAACGGCTCGTCCCATGCGACGGAGGTCTTGGAAGCGGTCAGCGTCACGCGGATACCGGAGAAGAACTGGCGGTCCAGGACGGCCACGAGTTGCTGCGCCCGGGTGGATATCTCGAAGGACTCACTTTTGCAGGCCGCGCGGAGCGCCTCTCGCGCAACCGGACCCAACTGGCAGAGTCGGCGGGTGGCCTCGATGCGGTCCTGATACTTCGGGGCGGCCAGCTTCTCGATCCACGCCGCGACTTCCGCGTTGGCGGGCTGCGCGGCGCGTTCGGATGCTTGCCCGGAAGCCGGTTTCGGCCCGATGGCGCAGGCAAGTGCGAGTGTGGCGACGGTGACGAACCGAGTCTGGATGGCGGTGGCGCTGGTGAGTTGTGCTTTCGTCATGGCAGGTCTCTTGAAAGCGCGGCTGACAAAGGTATCGACAGTTGAATATCGGTTGAACGGGGCGGAAAGCTGGATGGGCCCCTATCACGATCCCTTGTGTGCGAAATGCACTTGTTCAGTCATCCTCGATGGCGGTGCGGCGAATCGGCGGGCATAGCCCACCCTGCGTGCGTTCCACGGCCTGGCGAGCACGCCAGACCGTGCCACCCTGCCGCCGTGCGCGCTGCCCTGACGCCATCCCCAACTTGGACGCCAGTTTTGGGATGCCGTCCCCGCCCGGTATGCTACGCACCTTAGATCCCCGGTGTTCAGACTTGGCTTCGGAGGCATCCGTGAGCAGCGAAGGACATAACCCGTTTCACCATGCCCAGGCGCTGGTGGACCATGCGTCGCACGCCCTTGGGCTGGAGGATGGGCTGCGCGAGCTGCTGCGCTGGCCCATGAGGGAATACGAAGCTCGTATCCCCTTCCGCATGGACGACGGCGCCATTCAGGTCTTCCAGGCCTACCGCGTGCAGTACAACAACGCCCGTGGGCCGACCAAGGGCGGGCTGCGCTGGCACGTCAACGAGACGATCGACACCGTGCGCGCGCTGGCGTGCTGGATGACGTGGAAGACGGCCGTCGTGGATCTTCCCCTCGGCGGCGGCAAGGGCGGCATCACCTGCAATCCGCGGGCGCTTTCCCCGCTGGAGGCGCAGCGGTTGTCGCGCGCGTACATTCAGGCGTTCGCGCACGAGTTGGCGTGGGACCGGGACGTCCCCGCGCCGGATGTGCATACGACCCCGCAGCACATGGCCTGGATGCTGGACGAGTACGAGATGATCAAGGCCCACAGCGAGCCGGGCGTCATCACCGGCAAGCCTCTTGCGCTGGGCGGCTCGCGAGGGCGCGCGGACGCCACGTCGTTGGGCGGGATGTACGCCATCCGCGAGGCCGACAAGGCGCTGGGGCTTAATCTCGGCTCAAGCGCGCGTTACGTCATTCAGGGCTTCGGCAACGTCGGGGGCGGGCTGGCGACGATCCTGCACAAGGCGGGCGGGAAAGTGGTCGCCATCGGGGCGGAGGATGCCGCGATCCGCAACGAGAAAGGGATCGATGTGCCGGCGGCGCTGGATTACTACCAGCATCATGCCCAGCGGCTCGACGGATTTCCCGGCGGGGAGCGGATCAGCAACGACGACCTGCTGACGCTGCCCTGCGACGTGCTGATTCCGGCGGCGATCGAGCATGTCATCACGCGGCAGAACGCGGACAAGATCTCGACGCGGATGATCTGCGAGCTGGCGAACGGTCCGACCACGCCGGGGGCGGACCACGCGCTGCACCATCGGGGAATCCCGATCATTCCGGACATTTTGGCCAACGCCGGCGGCGTGACGGTCTCCTACTTCGAGCAGGTGCAGAACGCCTACAACTACTACTGGGCGCTGGAGGACGTTCATTCGGCGCTGGACCGGAGGATGACGGAATCGTTTCAGGCGGTTTTTGCCTTGGCGCAGGAGCGGCGGATCAGCCTGCGTGAGGCGGCGTATCTTCTTGCAGTATCGAGGGTTGCGGAGGCATGCCGCCTGCGCGGCTGGGTCAACGGGCGACGGTAGGCGGTGTGGGCATTCAAAAAAAAGCCGCCCGGCGCGCCCTTGACGTTCGGGCCTTGAGCGTTCAACCTGTTCCCCTAACTGCGTAGGGCTGGCGCGGCCTTGATCGCGGTGATGCAACCGACCTGAGGCGCGGGGGTTGCGGGCCGACCCATTCATGGGAGATGGCGTCGGCGGTTGGGTTCATCTGGAATCTCGTTTTTTTTTGGAAGGAACGAAACATGCGTAAGTTCTCGAAACTGGCGGCGCTGACGCTGACCGGTGGCTTGGTGCTGGGCGGCGGCTGCACCTTCAGCGGCCTGACCAACAACATCTGGAAGGGCTTCGGCTACTCGCTGGGCGGCATCCCCGCCAACATCCTCAGCGATTTCGTGCTCGCCAACTTCATCGTTGACGACAACGCCGACGACGGAGCCTGAGCCAGGCAAACGGCGACTGAAAAACGCGATCCTCGGCCACCCTTGCGGGCTGTGCCGAGGATCGTTTCTTTTTCGGCGCTTCGTTCTGGCGACGAGTGGACTGGCGACCCCGCGATCTTGCCCTCTAGAACTGTCCCCAGAGAAACTGATTTGTCACTTCGTGATGGAACATGACCTCCTCACGCTTGATGAGGCTGCCCAATTCCTTGGGACAGCGATCCGCGGCGGCCTGCTTCAGCTCGACGAGTTTGTCGGCCGTGCGTTCGCCGAAGATGTCGGTCATGAATTTGCTGCCCTTGAAGACGCGAATGGCGTCGTGAATGTTGGCGGGCAGGAATCGTGTGCGCGAGCGTTTGCCTTCGGCGTCCGCCGGATCGGAGGGCGGACCTTCCAGCCCCGTGCGCAGCAGCGCGTACACGAGCATGTAGGGGTTGGTGTCCGGCGCGACCGACCGCACCTCGATACGCGCCGACCGCTCGTTGGCCAGCGGCACCCGGATCATCGCGCCGCGGTTGACCGCCGAGGCTTTGATCTGATTCGGCGCCTCGAAATGCGGATCCAGCCGGCGGTAGGCGTTGACGCTGGGATTCAGCGCCAGGCAGATGTCCGTGCCGTTGTTCAAGATGCGGTCCACGAAGTCCCAGGCCATCGCCGAGAGGCTGTGTTCGCCCTTGGGATCGTAAAAGAGGTTCTTTCCGTCGCGCGAGAGCGAGATGTTGGTGTGCATCCCGTTGCCGTTGATGCCCACGATCGGCTTGGGCAGAAAGCTCGCCGTCATGCCAAGCTGATTGGCGACCTGCCGGCAGATCAGCTTGTATAGAAGAATCTGGTCCGCCGCGACCATGGCCTCGGCGTAGCTGAAGTTCATCTCGAACTGCGACGGCGCGACCTCCGGATGGTCCTTCTCGTTGGAGAAGCCCAGCGCGCGCTGCGCCTCGGCCGCGCGGTCGATGAACTGCCGCAGCGGATCCTGCGGCAGCGAATGGTAGTAGCCGCCGGTGGAGAGGAACTCGAACTGCCCGGTGCGGTGGTGGTGCCGCTCGGCATCCACCCCCTTAAAGAGAAAGCCCTCGATCTCGGCGGAGACGTGGGCCACGAGACGGTCCTTGCGATGAAGCTCGTCGGTGTAGCGCTTCAGGGTCGAGCGGAAGTCCGCATGAAACGGCGTGCCGTCCTTGTCGTGTACGAAGCCGAAGACGATCACCTTCCCGGGGCCGAAGATGTCCGCCGGCAGCCAGTAGAACGCCGGCCAGTCTAGCGTCAGCACCAGATCCGACTCCGCCTGCTCCGTGAAGCCGCGAACGGAAGAGCCGTCGAAAGTCAGATGGTTGCCGGACTTGAGCAGGAACTTCTTGTCGTAATCGAGCATGTGAAGCCTGCCTTCAAGGTCCGAAAAGCAGACAGTCACCGCCTTGATCCGACGCTCATCCGTGAGGTACTTAATTCGCTCCTCCGCGATCGCGCGGGGATCGGAGCGCTGGGAGCGAGCCGCCTTCGCGCGCAGGTTCATTTCCTCAAGCTGATCGTAGGGGATTTCCAGAAAGTCCCGCAGAACAGTGGTCGTATTCACGACGGCTCCTTTCGATAGCTAGCGGTAAACAACGCTTACCGACGCTAATCTTAAAATAATACTCGGTCAAGTCAAGCCTATTTCTTGAATGGCAACCGTAGTTTTAGCGTTTCATGTGCTAGGAGACCAGGTGGCCTGCACATAAGGCCTTCCCGTTACCGGACTTCGCGCGACACTTGGGGCTTTCGATGATCTTGCAGGCGGCGGCGACGCGGGCGGGGGACTATCCGGTCGGAGAGCCGATGCGGCCGATGATGCTGAGGCAACCGGGGGCGTCGGGCCAACCTCGGTTGCGTTCGGTGGGTCTCTACGTTGACGCCGGGATTACGCACATACGAAGGGATGCTTTCTGATGCTGAGGTTCTTAACGAAGGCGGTGATGGGAGGGGTCGTCTTGCTGGGGGCGCTCACGTGGACGGGATGCGGGGCGGCCTCCAGCGCGTTGCCTGATTCGGTGAACCTCTCCCTGCCGGACGACTCGGAGCTTGCGGCCGTTCGGGGCGGCGGCTCCGAATCTCTGGCATCGAGCGAGTGGGCGCTCTTCGACGCGCGCAACGACGAGTTCCTCAGCTTCGTGGTGTTTGACGAAAACGGCTCTCTCGATGCGTTTGTGGAGAACACGATCATCGGCGAGGAAGTGTTCGGCGATCGCATCGACACCGACGGCGCCTCTCACCCGACGACCATCTCGGGCCTGTCGTACGCCGCCTCAACGTACGGCGCGGAGAACGACTCAGGCTTCGCGTTTCAGATTCGCGCGATCGCGACGTTCGCGGGAGTGAAGGTCGGCAGCGGTCGCGCGACGGCCGTGGGCACGCGCGACGGCGACCGCATGGAAGGGACGTTCAGCTACAAGACTACGGTGAATCAGACGGCCGGCGTCGAGATTCCCGCCGATTTGGAAGGCGAGGACGAGTTTCCGTATTACGGCGTGCTGGTTGAGGAATAACCGGCGTTGGCGGCTTCGGCGATCAGACGGACGGCCGCCTGAATCTCCGGCGCGGTGGTCGGGCGTCCGACGCTGAAGCGGATCGCGCCGGCGGCGCTGCGCGGAGCGACGTTCATCGCGGCGAGGACCGGCGAAATCGCCGCGGCGGTGCTGTGGCAGGCGGCGGCCGCGGTGGCGCAGACGCCGGGCATGGCTTCAAGCAACTCTCCGTTCCGGCAGCCGACGAAGCCGACATTGAGCGTGTTGGGCAGCCGCAGGTCGGGGTGTCCGTGCAGGACGAGTTCGCCTTTGAACGCGGCCTTGAGACCCTCGTGTAGCATGTCGCACAGCGTGCGAATCGCGGGATCGCCAATCAGAGACTTCGCCAGCTCGCAGGCCACGCCCAGCCCTACGATCATGGCTACCGCTTCCGTCCCCGCCCTTCTGCCGTTCTCGTGTCCCGCGCCGTGCATGAGCGGCTCGAAGGCGAATCCCTTGCGCACGTAGAGCGCGCCGACGCCCTGCGGCGCGTAGCACTTGTGGCCGGCGACGGAGAGGAAGTCCACTCCGAGTTCATCCACGCGCGTCGGGATCTTGCCGACGGACTGCGCGGCATCGGTGTGAACGGGCACGCCGTGCTTACGCGCGATCGCCGAAATCTCCGCTAGAGGCTGGATCGTGCCGACCTCGTTGTTGGCGTGCATGACGCTGATGAGAATCGTGCCGCGGCGGATCGCGCGTTCGACGTCCGCCGGATCGACCAGCCCGGCGCCGTCCACAGCCACGCGCGTGATTTCGAATCCCGTTTTCTCCAGCAGCGCGCAGGGGTTCAGCACGGCGGGGTGCTCGATGGTGGACGTGATGATGTGCCGCCCCCGGTCGGGCGCGCGGGCGGCGACGCCTTTGATGACGGTGTTGCAGCCTTCCGTGCCGCCCGAGGTGAAGACGATTTCGTCCGGCGAGGCGCCGAGCAGAGAGGCGACCTGCGCTCGCGCGGCCTCGACGGCGCTGCGCGCGGCGCGACCCATCGCGTGCGGCGCGGATGGATTGCCGAACCACTCGCCCAGGTACGGGAGCATGGCCTGTCGCACACGCGGATCGACGGGGGTCGAGGCGTTGTAGTCGAGGTAGATCATGGCCGCACGGCGGAAGCGCGTGTGTCGGTCCCACGTGCGGACGATGCGTGTGCGTCTCCCGGCTCGCTTAAGCGGAACAGCTCGTCCATCTCGTTGAGGATGCGGACCACGCGGCGCGGGTCGTGCTGGGCACGGAACGAGCCGGAGATCTCGGCGCGCTCGAAGAGCATGTTGCCGTTGTTCAGCCGCGTCCTCGGCGACAGGTAGGCGAGGCCGAGGTCGCCTTCGAGGACGCTCCTGCCCCGGTTCTTGTCGCAGAAGATGGAGCCGGCGCCCTGGAAGCTCGCGCCGGCCCGGCCGCTGAGGATCATGTAACGCACGGTGGCGTTGATCTGCTGGTCGTGGGCGACGGTGGTGCCGGGGATGGACTTCCAGAAGCTGCGGACGTGGACGATCTGCGTGACGGTCTGGGAGCGGTCGTCGGTTTTCACATGCTCGCGGCGGAGGACGAGATCCACGTTGCCTTCCGCGTCGGCATCGTAGTAGCACTCGTTGAAGGTCTCGACATAGACGGCGTCAGGCCCGGCCTGGCGGTGGTCGATGATGCGCATCTGCGTGGTTCGAGGCGAGCAGGCGGGGAGCGCGAGAAGCCCGACGGCAGCGAGGAGCAGGCGTGTCGCGCAGCGGATGGGATGGGCATGGGTCGGACAAAGCCGAGTTCGAGTGAAAGCCGGGATCATGTGCATCACCTTGGCCCATCGGCGGCGCACCACGGCGGTGCGCATCCCGGTGGTTTTTCCGCGGAATCCGCGCCGGCTCACCGCTCACGCGCCGGCTGACGCCCGACGCGCATCGGCGAGGTCCGGCGACCGCGCGATGCGGCATGTTGGGGCGGAGGGGCGTTCAGTGTCAAGCGCGGAGCGATTTCGTCACATCCCTCCACTCGAAGGGGGAAATGGCTTTGGTTGGTTACAAAGACGATGGATAACGGCGCGAGGGCGGTGCGCGTTCGACGGGTTCCTACCGGCGTTTTCAGCGGTTCACGGTGTCGGCGGGCGCGCCGTCCTTACGCCAGCAGCCTGCGGTGAAAGGCGGGGGAACAGGCTTTCCAGCCTGTCAACCCGCACAAAAGCCCGGAGAATGACCCGATGGAAGGCCGGTCCCCCGGGTGAAGGAGACTTTCACCACGGGCTGCTATTCCCCCATGCGGGTCAGGCCGCGCGCGAGCAACTGCTCCAGCATCTTATCGCCGTCATCGAGAAACTCGACGGCGATACGCACGACTCGCAACCGATCCCGCATCCGTGCGCGATGTTCGGTCAGCTTGACCGCGTCCTTCTCCGTGGTGACGAGCGTGTCCGCGTGATGCGCGGCGGCCTCGCGCAGCAGCGATTCAACCTCGCGCGGCCCGTAATGAGCATGATCGGGCCGCCACCGCGTGCCGATGACGTCCGCCCCCATCCGTTTCAGCGTCGAAAGGAACGACTGCGGATTGCCGATGCCGGCGAAGGCGAACACCTTGCCTCCCGTTGAGAGCGCCCCGGCCGCGTGGCCCTCAAGGTCCACCAGTCCCGCCACGCGATGTCGCGCGGCGAGCAGTGGGATTTGCGGACACAGCGATTCAATCCTCGCGCGCACGGCGCGCAGCGTCTGGACCTCCACCTCGTCCGCTCGCGTGATGACCACGGCGTGCGCGCGCCTCAGGCTTTCCACCGGCTCGCGCAGCAGGCCGCGCGGCAATAGCCGATCGAAGCCGAAGGGACAGGTCGCGTCGATGAGCACGAGGTCCAGGTCGCGCGCGAGTCGGCGGTGTTGAAAGCCGTCGTCCAGAATCAGGGCATCCGCGCCGTGCTGCTCCACGGCTGCGCGCGCGGCGCGGCAGCGGTCGGGATCCGCCAGACAGGGAATGTCCGGGCACGCCCGCTGGATCAGCCGTTGTTCGTCGTTCATCCCGGAGGCGTCCGCGCGATAGCCCCGCATCAGCACGGCCGGCTGCTTCCCGCTTCGCACCAGCCGCTCGGCGAGCGCGATCACCATCGGCGTCTTGCCCGTGCCGCCCACGGTCAGGTTGCCCACGGAAATCACCGGCGCTGCGCAGCGATAGGTCGGCTCACCGCGATCGTATCGCGCGTTGCGAATGCGCACGGCGGCACCATAGAGCATGGCCATCGCGGACAGGCTCGCGCGCAGGGGCATCATCCACGGCCCCGCGCCGTCAGCGATCACTCGACGATGAAAGGAATCCAAAGCCATGCTTTCGAGTCGCGGGCTTCAGCCCGCGCGAATTCGCCTGAGTTGAAACGACCAACGGCTTGATGACACCGGATTCGGGACAGGTTCCATCGCCCGAATTGCAACAGCGCCCGGGTAGAGGTGTACCATACGAGGGCAGAACACGGAATGGCGCGCGGTTTCATCATCCCCGCGCAGGCGGGGATCCGGACGCACCGGCAAACCGCTGGATTCCCGCCTGCGCGGGAATGACGCGCGAGAGCCTGCGCGGGAACGACGGGTCACCCCTGCAGCGCGACCGCCGCGCAGGTCACGCAATTGCGCCACTCCTGCGTCACCGCCTGATGATACGCCAGCAGGCGGGGTTCCGCATTGGGCAGCGCGGTCAGCAACGCGTAGATGCATCCGGCGCTGCACATGCGCGTGGGATTGTCGGCCCGTGCGACCCACCGGCGAAACGATTCCGCGTCGCCGGTCTCGACGTGGCGCAGCGCCTCCTCGTCGCGCGACCGCACGTGCGCCAGAAACGCCTCGTCCAGCTCGCGCTCATCTCCGAAGTAACCGCCGACGTGGCTGAGGTCCGCGCCTGCGAGGATGAGCGTATCGCCGGGCCAGGAGCGAACCTGCTCGCCCAGCGCCGCGGAAAACGCTCGCAGATCCACGCCTTCGCCGTCCCACGGGGCCGTGCCGGTCGGTCCGCAGGGGCTGGGGCACAGGAACGGCACGATCCGCATCCGGTCCGCGCCGAACAGATGTTGCAGGAACATCACCTGCAGCTCGACGGAATGCTCGCGGCGGTGGTCCAGCTCGAAGCGCCGCACCGAGCCGAGCTTCGCTTCCAGCGTCTCGAGAAACTCCACGTCGCAGGCCGTCGTGCCCAGCGGCGTCTCGAACGCTTTCGCCGTGGCCACGACGGACGAGGATCGCCCGAAATGATTCGTGCCGAGGATCACCACGCGATCCGGCGGCCGACGGTGAACCAGCGCGCCGTAGGCCGCCGCATAGCAGGGCGAGCCGCGCGCGTAGTCCAGGTGCGGCGCGATCAGGCCGATGACGCGGTCCGCCGCGGCGAGCGCCGCTTCCCGCGACGGCGACGCCGCCAGGATCGAGCGGAACGGCTCGCCCGTGGCCGCGTCCACGCCGAGCGACTCGCCGTCGCGCAAGGCTCGCGTCGGGGCGCCGAGATACTCTTCGACCAGCGATCGGTAGTGGTCCTCGAAGCGTTGTCCGTCGAGGAAGTGCGCGCGATCCAGGTGGGCGAGGAGCTTCTGGATCGACGCCTCGCTCAGCTCGACGCCGACGTCCTGCTGAAAATCCCTGCGGATTTCGTCGCACGTTCGCGTACCGTCCATCAGCAGCAGCGCGCGCAGCGCGCCGCCGGAGAGGCTGAGGATCGCCTCCGAAATCCCGGTTGGATCGCGCAGGGCGAACATCATCTCGTCGGATTCGTCCGGCAGCCGCGTCGGCTCCAGCGGCCGCAGGCACGGCTGATATGTCGAGGCAAAGGTCAAGCGTTCCCCTCCCGTGCGGACTTCAGGTCTTCCCCGACCGCTCGAAGTTCCAGGCTTTCCTTCCCGTTCGGACGTGCGGTTTTGCTCAATCGTCATTCAGCATTCGCCATTCGACATTCTCTATTCATTCCTTGCCTCGTCCCGCGCGGCCACGGCCAGCCGGTCGCACTCTTCATTTTCGGGGTGGCCTGCGTGCCCGCGGACGTGTTCGTAGGTGATGTCGAACTGCTGCGCGAGAGCGTGAAGCTCCTGCCAGAGTTCGAGGTTCTTGATGGCGCCGCTGCCGGCTTTCTTTCCCTTGCGCCAGCCGTTGGCGATCCAGCCTTCGATCCACACGGTCATGCCGTTGACTACGTATTCGCTGTCGGTCACCACGTGAACCCGCCAGCGTTTCGTGCCACGCAAGGCCTTAAGCCCCTCGATGACGCCGGTCAGTTCCATGCGGTTGTTCGTCGTCTCGCGCTGCCCGCCGGAGAGCTTCTTGACCTTGCCCGTGCCGGGGCTGACGAGCATGGCCCCCCAGCCGCCAGGACCGGGGTTGCCGCTGCACGCGCCGTCGGTGTAGAGAATGACGTCGGGGGCGGATTTCACGGGATTCGTTTGCTCCCCTGCAAGGATGAATCGGCCTCGAACAGCTCCAGGTAACGATGATAGGCGAATCGCTTGCGCCAGACTCGGTCCTTCTGCGGCTCCACGAGAATCCCCAGGTCAACCATGTTTCGCAGCAGCTTGTCCACCGTCGGCTGGGATTTGCCCAGCGCCTGCTGGACCAGTTTCGATGTCACGATTGGGCGCTGGATCAGAAAGTCGATCAAGTCCAACGCAATACCCGCCCGCTGTTTCAGCTTCCTTCGAACCGCGCCGTGGTCCGTCTCTTTCAGTTCGAGGATTCGGCGCGCGCGGGTTGACGCCTCCTCCGCAACCGCACCCACCGCTCCCAGAAAGTACTTGATCCAGCCTTCCCAGTCATCCGCCACTCGAACCTGCTGAAGCCGCTCGTAGTATTCTGCGCGATGCTGCTTGAGGTAATGCGACAGGTAGAGCAGCGGCCGAGACAGAATGCCGCGAGCGGCAAGCAGAAACGTGATGAGCAATCGTCCGACTCGACCGTTTCCGTCGAGGAACGGATGAATCGTCTCGAACTGCGCATGGGCGAGCCCGATTTCGATCAGCGTCGGCATCTCCTTCTTTCCGTTGAGGAACTTCTCGAAGTTACTCAGTGCGTTGGGCACCTCGTGGGGCGGGGGCGGCACGAAGTGGGCGTCGTCCGGTCCGCGCCCCCCGATCCAATTCTGCGAACGTCGAACTTCACCCGGAGTCTTCGAAGATTCGCCGCCCCGCACGCCCTTCGTCAGCGTGGCGTGGACCTCGCAGAGCAGTCGCATGCTGATCGGCCACTTCTCCGCGAGCTTCAGTCCCTTCTCCAGCGCTGCGACGTAGTTCAACACTTCGCCTAGATCAACCGTGCGCTCGCTGTTCTCCTGATCCGCCTCGTAGGCGAGCAATTCAGATAGGGATGTCTGTGTCCCCTCAATCTGGCTGGACAGCACGGCCTCCTGACGGACGTACATGTAAACGAAGCGTCGAGGGTCGGGAACCAGCGTCGCGATGCTGTCGAGGCGACCCAGATGAAGCATCGCGGTTTCCAGCAGGCTCAGCATTGCCGGATCCGCGCGCAACTCCGGCTGGAGCGGCAGCGCGCGCGGGATAAACGCCTTGAATCCCTGCGGCTGGCGAACGAAGGCGCCCGCTCGATGCCCTGACGTAGGCGTTCTCGACATCACACGATCCCTTATGAAGTGTCGGCAACTTTATAAGTAATGGCGGTCAATCTTATGAAGTCGCCGCCCGACGTAAAGCCCGCTTATGAAGTGACGCTGAACAGATGTTCGACGCCCGACGAGATCGGAGCCGGTCCCATGCTTCGCAGGCGCGTTGCGCGTATAATCCCGACCCAATCGAAAGGGCAAGGTCAGAGGATGTTTGACGCACTTACGGATCGTCTGGGCAACGTGTTCCGCGGGCTTCGCGGACGGGGCAAGATCACCGAGGAAAACGTGGCCGAGATCATGCGCGAGATTCGCACCGCGCTGCTCGAAGCCGACGTGAACCTCGAGGTCGCGCGCAAGTTCTGCGACGACGTGCAGCACAAGGCCGTCGGCGCCGAGGTCGTCAAGACGCTCAAGCCCGACCAGGTCATGGTCAAGATCGTGCACGACGAGCTGGTGGAGATCATGGGACCGGTCGATCCGCGCATCCCCTTCGTCACGCCGGGACCGACCGTGCTGCTGCTGGCCGGCTTGCAGGGTTCCGGCAAGACCACCACCTGCGGCAAGATGGCGGCCATGCTGCTGAAGAAGGCCAAGCGCCCGCTTTTGGTGGCGGCGGACCTGAAGCGCCCGGCGGCGATCGACCAGCTTGAAGTGCTTGGCCAGCAGGTCGGCGTCCCCACGTACACCGAGCGCGGGCACGAGAACGCGGCCAAGGTCTGCACCAACGGCATCGCTTACGCGAAGAAGACCGACCGCGACGTGGTCATCCTCGACACCGCGGGGCGGCTGGCCATCGACGAAGACCTGATGAAAGAGCTGGAGTCCGTCGTCGGGCACTGCCACCCGCATCAGGTGTACCTTGTGCTGGACGCGATGACCGGTCAGGACGCGGTGAACACGGCCCGCATCTTCAACGAGCGGCTGGAGATCGACGCCTGCATCCTGACGAAGTTTGATTCCGACACACGCGGCGGCGCGGCGCTGTCCGTCAAGCAGATCACCGGCAAGCCGATCAAGTTCATCGGCGTCGGCGAGAAGATGGAGGCGCTGGAGGAGTTCCGCCCGGATCGCATCGCCGGGCGCATCCTCGGCATGGGCGACGTCCTCTCCCTCGTCGAGCAGGCGCAGCAGCAGTTCGACCAGGTGGAAGCGGCCAAGCTCGAAGCGAAGATGGCCAAGGGGTCGTTCTCGCTGGAGGACTTCCGCGATCACCTTCGCAAGCTGCGGAAGATGGGCTCGATGAAGGAGTTGATGAAGAAGATCCCCGGCATAGGCGCCATGATGGCCGATGAGGAGATCGACGATCAGGAGCTGGTGCGGCTGGAGGCGGTGATCGAATCCATGACGCCAAAGGAGCGCGCCAAGCCCGACGTCATCGACGCCTCGCGCCGCCGCCGCATCGCCCGCGGCGCCGGCGTCGAGCCCGAGGACGTCTCCGGACTGGTCAAGCAGTTCGAGATGATGCGCGACATGATGAAGAAGATGAGCGGCATGAACATGCTCCAGCGGCTCAAGTACAGCACCCAGGTCGGCAACATCATGGCGAGCGGCGGGCAGTTGCGCAAGATCAAGCAAAGCACCACGGCCACCCAGCGCAACCCCAGCAAACGAGACCGCCGGAAGGACCGGAAGAAGCGCAGCCGATAAAGATAATCGGGGACAAACCGTGACACTCAAAATGGTCCCGGACCATGCTCTTGTGCCACCAGGTTCTCGATTTCGGATATGAGGAGGTACACTTCCGTCCAGGAAGGATCCCGAGGATTGCGAGAATGGTGTCGGCGGGCGCGTTCGGCGGCCACAAGTCGATCTTTGATGATTCTCGAATACTCGGCACGCGTCTTCTTGCCGAAGTCTTGGTTAAATCGTTTTCTCCATTCTGTCTTGACCTGGCTGAGCACGGCGTTACAATCAGCGAAGAGTGCCCCGGTGTCTTCAAGATGCAACAACGTCCATACTTCGAAACATGGTTTCGACAATGCGACCGATACGCCCAGTAGCTCTCCGCGTTCCTTTGCCTGAAGTGCCGACGCCTGCGCGGTGGATGAACCTTCCACGTCGATCAGCGCCCAAACACTTCCAACTTCGGAATCGTCCGACGCCTCCTCATGTAACCGATCCAAATACTGCTTTGCCATCGCGATGACGGCGGTTGAATCGTCACAACTCGCGCGTCTGGGTACAACTTGAAGTGCGACGTGCGCTTTGACCTCATCTTGCAGGTACTTGAAGTACCTCGGCGCTGTCACCTTATCGTCACAGACGACCACGATCCTCGGCCGGGGTCGATAGACTGCTCCCACGCGCGACCGGTACCTTGCACGGTGCTGTGCCGTCCGCTTGCCACCCTCTCGTTTCCGCATTGTTAAGCCTCAGAAAGCGACCCGAGCGAAGGCAGCGCACCGTAACGCCCTTGCAGATACCGTTTTCTGATATTGAGGTTGTTTCGTTCACGAAACTGGGCCAAGGAATACAGGCGGCTTGCGCCGGCAGTACTCTTCTCGGTGAAATACACCTGGTCTCGCCGCAACACGGCTTGTTCAGGTGCGTCAACGGAAAGCGGATCGCGGTCCATCAACGTTGTTTCATGAGTCGCAAAAACAAGTTGGCCCCGCGACTGGCCAGGCAACCCCTCACAATTAAGATGCCTGACGAGAGCCTGGATCAGGTGGGGGTGCATTGATGCGTCAAATTCATCCACGAAAGCGGCAATAGGCCGATTCTCATGCGCCAAATCAAAGAGCAGCGCGGAGAGTTGCACAACCCTCTGTGTTCCAAGCGACTCTCTGTAGTACGGCAGCAGGACCGGCCCTGCTGGACCGTCATGCATCAGCGACAGTCGCGTCAGTAATATCTCCGTGCTTTCATGGGATCCGTCGAATTCATCCTCGATCGATCTGGGCCGTTGTGCTTCTTCACGCATTTCCTCAGTCTGGAAATCGACGACCCCAAAATCAACATCTCGTAATCGGTTGAGGAGCCATTCCCGGAATCTAGAATCGCGGCTAATCCGCCTCGCAACGCCATAGGGATGCCCGGAGGTGAATGGCGACCCACCATCCGGCGCATTGCTTCTCAGCAGCGCGGCGAAGCCAACAGCGATCAGCTTGGCAAGTTTCGGAACCAGTCGATCCGCAAGAGCGAGCAGGAGCACGTTGTCCCGATAGCTCTCTCGAATAAGATCGAACTGTGAATCGCTGGTCCAGGATCCCTCGGTGTGCCCGCCCTCACGATTCACTAGCTCAACGGGCTCCTCGCCGCTGAGCTGAACAAGCTTCTCAGAGAGTATCGCAGTGTTGGTGAATCTGACGCAGTACTCATATACGCGACCCTGGATCAGCGCTTTCATTCCCAGCTCGACGGGCTGGTCGACGTGGAAATCCAGTGCGAACGGCTCGTAAGGCGGCAGCGGTGCGTCGGAAGGGAGGAAGGGCGTCACTTGCAACAGGTAGCGGAGCGCGCTCGCTGCGCGAATGATCGTTGACTTCCCCGAGGCATTGGGCCCGTACAAAGCCGCCGCGCGAAGCAGCCGAAGCGGTTCGTCGTCGCCTTCCACGCGCACTTCAACGACGCCACGATCGGATCCTGGTTCGATGTCAGTCGCCAACATCGACAACCGGAACTCATCCCGGAAGCACCCGAAGTTCCTGCCGTAGAACTCGATGAGCATCGCGCCCTCAAATCGTGTTTCGCGCAGAAATCCTGCGCCAGCCTGGCGACCAAACCCTGCTTCGGCAGAATCACCCCTTGAACTGGAAGGCGATGAGCCAAGTTGCGCAGATTTTCTGCGCGAACAGGGTCGGCTGTCAAGTAGAGCATCGCGTGATGCGGAGTCTCTGACGGATTCGCATGGTATTTCGCGGAGCGATACCACGTCTAGTAGCGCACGGCGCTCACCCACAATCCGTAGCGTGACCTTTACAGCTCCATCGGGATTCATCAACGCGACGCGCTTCGCGCCGCACTTCCGTACATGTTGGCGTGTGCGCTGCACAAGCTGTAGCGATGAAGCCATCCGGGCTGTGGACGAGCCTTGCTGAACCCCGGAACGCAGCGGCAGGCTCGGGAGGCCGTGCCCTATGAACGGCGGAGCGAGGAGTGATTGGCATCCGCGACGCCCGCCGCGCGAGACTGCACGAAGAGAGTCAACGTCGTAAGACGAATCCCATAAAACCGACCCATCATCCTCCCTCGCGCCACGCCTACCGCACATACCCGTCCAGAAACTCGTCCCAGTGCGTCTGCCGCGCGAAGTCGAGATTCTCATAAAAGCGCCGGTTCGTTTCCTGATTTCGATTCGACGGCTGGTAGATCGTGATGCCGTGCGCGTCGCGGTACTTGGCGCGGTGGCGCTCGTGCAGGACCACCGCGTCCACCGCCTCCATCACACGCTGACAGCTTGCCTGCAACGCGGCGTCGTCCACGTGGCGCTGAATCTCGTATGCCATGTCGTACAGATCCTTGTCCATCGGCGCCTGCCAGAATGATCGCGTCCGCCTCAGTGCGTCCTTGTACAGCCGCCGGTTCTCAGCCAGCCCGTCCGTCAGCAGCACCGACCACGCATCCACGGCGAGCAGCAACTCATCAAACCGCTCGTCCACCGCCACCGCGGACCACGTCTTGTCCGTCACCGCGCTTTCGCTCGTGGCGATGGCCACCTCATCCGCCGTCATGTGCGGGTTCGCCGCGAGCCGCGCAAGCACGGCCTCGTACTCCACCCCGTCCCAGCCGACCCACTCCTGCGAGTGCGCCAGCGCCGTCGCATGACTGTGCCACAGCGTCTGCACCTCGATCGCGGCCATGTTGCAGCCGTCGTAGCCGACGAAATCGAGAACCCCGATGTCCGGCAGCGCCGTCTTCAACTCGTCGAGATCGAGCGCGTCGTGGTCCGTGTCGTCGCCCATCACATAGCCGGGATGCCAGTTCCACCCGTGGCCCCAGAAGTAGAGGGCGTAGCGCTCGGCGGGGTAGTTGTCGCGCGTCCATGCGATGAACTCGACGAGCGTCCGCGCGTCGCCCATGTTGCGCTCGCCCCAGTCGGCCAGCGCGTGCTCCGCGTCGGCGATCAGGCCCGCCTCGACGTGGTAGAGCTTGGTCGTTTCCCAATCGCCGCGGCTGGTGTCATATCCGGGGCCTCGATCCGCCAGCGCGACGACCCGCACCTGGGCGGTCGATCCCGATGCCGCCAGCTCCAGCTCCAGATCCCGCACCACGTACTTCTCGAGGTCGTTGTCCCCCGACATGTATACCATCACCGTCCACTTGGCCGGGCGATCGGCAAACGCCCCTGCGGGCGAAACCCATGTGCAGACAAGAACGCCGAGTGCTGTCAGGAAACGTGCCATCTTTCCCCCTCCCCTGTGGGCGTCGGCGCAGTTCCCATCCCGGTCAGCCCGCCCCATCGCTTATTCTAGCACGTCAAGGCACACGGCAACCGGGTACGGTCTGTGGCAAGATCGCCAGGGTGTGCCCAGAAATCCGCGTAGAGCATTCACAAGCCCAGGCCGACCGGGTTTGCCGCAGCGCCGTCAGGGTTCGGCGCCTCCGTCATGCCGACATGCTGGAACGAATGCCCGGCGTGGCGCAATGAATGTACCAGCTTGGCGTTGGTTTGATCCCCGCAGGGGATGCACGCGAATATCCGTGGGCGCAGCGCGCGGGAGCCGGCGCGCGAGGGAATCCAACTCCGAACGGGGTTGTACGCTGGCCCGGGTTGCCGTGTGCATCCGGCAGCCGATGCTGCGACCCCGCTGGCGTTGAATGACCTTGAGCCACGATCTCGGTGGGTTTCACCCACGGCCATTCACGGGGTTCCCCTTCGGGGAACAGACAGCGCTACACCCACCGGTTGGAAACCGGTGCTACACGCGGTCGGGCAGTGAGCGCCTGCAATCGTCTTCGCGGGCGACCATCCGCACGCCGCTAATCGACCTGGCGAAGGCCGCTGCGCAGATACGCCTCTTCCAGCCCTTCGCGCACCGGCTGGAACGACGCCACGCGCACGCCGGCGCTGACGAGGTGCGCGAGCAAGTCGGCCGCGCGGTCTTCCAGCTCGTCGTACTCGAAGCGCACCATGCCGTCGTCGATGCGCAAATCGGTCACGCCTTCCGTCTCCGCGAGCCGTTCGACGACCGGGTCGATTTCGGAAATGACGCGCAGCAGGTAAGGGCGTCGCCCGGTGGTGCGATCGTGCAGCGTGTGCGTCAGGCCGAAGCGGACCAGGGCGCCGTGCTCGAGGATGGCGATGTGCGAGGCCACGGCTTCAAGGTCGGAGAGGATGTGCGACGAAACGATCATCGCGCAGCCCTGATCGCGCAGGCTCGCCAGCACGCCGCGAAGCTGCACGCGACCGGCCGGGTCCAGCCCCGTCAGCGGCTCATCGAGCAGCAGGACGTGCGGGTTGGGCAGAAAGGTTCGGGCGAGCGTGACGCGCTGCCGCATCCCGCGCGACAGCGCCCCGATTTTCACCTCGCGCTTGTCGGCCAGCCAGAGCCGGTCCAGCCAGAAGTCGATGCGCTCCTCCGTCTCCTGCGGATCAAGCTGGTAGGCCAGTCCGATGAAGCGCAGGAACGCGACGAGGCTGATGTCCTCGTAAGCGGGCGGCGAGTCCGGGGCGAAGGCGACCTCGCGGCGGACGACCTCGGTCTCTCCTCGGACGGGGCGACCCATGACCAGTCCTTCGCCGCGCGTCGGAGCATGGAGCCCGGCCAGCACGCGCATCAGCGTGGTCTTGCCCGCGCCGTTGGGACCGACCAGACCGAGAAGCTGCCCGCCGGAAAGCTCGAACGAAACGTCCCTCACGGCCACGAGCGGGCCGTATTCGACGCGAACGTTTTGTGCGGTGAGGAGTACGGTCATGGTGAACCGTTCGACGGCAGCGTCGCTGGGATGGACATCAGGCCGCGGGACGACTTAACCGTCATCCCCCGGCGTAAGGCGTCGTCCCTGACGCACCCTTCGCTAAACGGGGACACCGACCGCCGTGAGCCGAGGCTGAAGATACTCGACGCAGCCATCGAGCGTGGCGAGGCGAGGATAATCCTCCTTGGGCACCTCGACCTTGTAGCGCTTGCGCAGCTCCATCACGATGTCGAGGAAGTCCATCGAGTCCATGTCGAGCTGGTCGCGCAAACGCACATCCCCGCGGAGGTCGGACAGGTCCTCATCCGGCGCCACAACGGCGATGATCTCCAGGACGATGTTCTTGACCACGTCATTAGTCATCTAAGCTTCGTTGCCTCAAAAGATTATGTCGCGCCGCCCAGCCGGGGCTTCACGCCGGACCTTCGCAGGCACCCGAGCCTGATGCCCGCGGGTCAGCCGACAGGCTCATTCCGCCCACCGCCTGACTATCACCACGGAATTGATCCCCAGCATCCCGAAGGAATTGTTGAGAATCACGTTCACTCTAGGGGCGGTCCGCGGTTTGTTCAAGACAAGCCCCGCCATCGCGCACCGCTCGTCGAGCCGATCCACATTGATCGTCGGATGGACCACCTTGTCTTGAAAGGCGGGCAAGTTCCCTGCCAGTTCCAGCGCCCCGGCCGCCCCCATCGCGTGCCCGATGTAGCTCTTGGTGTTGTTGATGAACACGGTCGAGCAGCCGGCGAAAACGTCGCGGATGGCCTCGGCCTCCTGGATGTCGCCCAGCTCGGTTCCGGTCGCATGGGTGTTCAGGATGTCCACGTCCGACGGATTGAGCCGGGCGCGGTCGAGCGCCTTCCTCATGCACTGAGAGAGTCGCTGCGGCGTGGGCAGGACGGGGTCGGCGGCATCGGAGTTCATGGCGTAGCCGACAAGTTCGCACACGATCCGGGCGCCGCGGGCCTTGGCGTCGGACAGGCGCTCCAGCACGAAGAGCGCGCCGCCCTCGGCCACGACGATGCCCTTGCGATCCACGTCGAACGGGCGGGAGGCCCGCGTCGGGTCCGCGTGGTCGGCGAGGGCGTTCTGCGCGGCAAAGCTGGCGAAAATGCCGAAGGAATGGATGCTCTCGGACACGCCGCCGCCGATGGCCAGATCGACTTCGCCGAGCCGCAGCATCTGGGCGGCCTGGATGATGCCGGCGTTTCCCGCAGCGCAGGCGGCGCCGATGGTGTAGTGCGGGCCGATGATGGCGAGGTTGATGGTGACTTCGCCGGCGGGGTTGTTGGCGACGGTGCGCGGATTGTGGTGGTGGGACCAGTATTTGACGTCGTAGTTGTACTCGCGGATGGCGGCGATTTCGTTTTCGGTCTCGACGGTTCCGTGCTCGGTGACGCCGATGAAGACGCCGACGCGCGAGGTGTCGCGGTCCTTGATCTCGATGCCCGCGTCTTTCAGCGCCTCGTGCGAGCAGAAGATGGACACCGCGCCCGCCCGCGTGCCGCGACGGCGCTCCTTGCCGGCCTGGTACTGCTTCTCGTCGAAGCGGCAAACCCCGGCGAGCACGCGTCCCATGAAGCGGGTCTCGATCGACGTGACGCCGGAAACGCCGTCGAGGAGGTTGCGCCGCATCTGGGCGAGGCTGTTGCCGATGGGCGAGGTCAGCCCGACGCCGGTGATCACGATGCGCTGATTGTCGGGTATCACGCTCAAGGCGAATGGTCCGTCAGACGCGGCGTCCGGACGCGCCCCTCGCGCCGGTCCATGCCGAAGCGAGGAGTGTACTCGCCGATGAAAACCGGGCCAAGCCGCGCCGGCGGGCGCGAGGGCGGGAACATCCCGGCAGGTCGAGCAGGTCAGCCCGTCGCCGCCGGGCCTGGCTCGACCGCCTGGACCCGAGAACCCAGCGCCCGCATCTCGCGTAGAATCCTCAGCCGCCCTGCTGGCGGGCATCTACACAGAACCTGAAGAACCACGCTCGACCGATCCGTTGAAAGCGCCGTGCAGAATGCCAATGGCATTGGGATATTGCCGACACTGCGGTTACGACCGGCGAGGTCAGATGGATCCCCGCTGTCCGGAGTGCGCCACGGTGTTTGATCCCGCGGACATGGCCACGTTTCATGACCGACCGCAAACAAGGCTCGGCAGATTCATGCGGCGCATCTGCACGCGGGACGTCGTAATCCTGGCGATCCTCACGCTGCTGCTGATCGCGTCGTATGCGGCCAGGCTCCTATTGCCGCAGCTCAGTATCGATCGCGAGTACACTATGGAGCTGATCTCGCGCCATGCCGTCGGGTTCGTCGTTCGTCTTTGGCGTGACGAACTGAAAGCCGATCCCTCGAACGCTCAGGCCGCGCTGGACCGGGCGCTCGCCGCCGCGCCGCCGGCCTTCAGCTTCAAGACGCAAGTTGGAAGGATGCGCGCCCGCCGAGTCTGGATGGAACGCTGCGGGAAGACGGCAAGCTGGACGGCCCACCTGATTCCCTACGGCCTGCTCGTCGTTGCGGCGTGCCGCAAGCGCATCGCCGCATTCGGGGCCGTCGTGCTGTTCACCTCCCTTGCCGCAGTCCTCCTTTGCGAGTTGGCCTGGTCGAATCCGCATCGCGCGTATCAGCACGATCGCGCCTACCTCAACGATTACATCTTCCTCACCGACGTGGACTGGTCCGACGCCGCGACAACCCCGCGCGTGGCCGCGTTTGAGAAGCCGCCGTGGGGCGACCGCGTGACCCTCGCCCGGACGGACTGCGCGGTCCAGTGGCTCCCGCCGGACGAGTTCCGCCGCCTCGCGGAAACCGAGGGCTTCGCCGACCGCCTGCCGCCTTGATTGTTCGCAGCGGAGAGAGCCATGCCTGCACGAGGGAGACCCATGCTCACGCTGAGTACAGCGAGAGCATGCCACCCTCCGGTTGGGTGGCATGGCTTCACGCGCAGCGGGTAGCCATGCGCTTCGCAGCGGGGAGAGCCACGCCTGCCCGAGGGAGACTCATGCTCACGCTGAGTACGGCGAGAGCATGCCACACGCCGGTTGGCGGGTTTGTGTCCACGGCGCGGGGGGCAGGATGCTGGCGTCGCGCGGCGGGGCGCGATACATGTTCCTTGATGCAGAACCTCACTCCACGCGAAATCGTCACGGCGCTCGATCGGCACATCATCGGGCAGGACGCGGCCAAGCGGGCGGTGGCGGTGGCGATCCGCAATCGCTGGCGGCGGCAGCAGCTCCCCGAGGTGCTGCGCGAGGAGATCTGCCCCAGCAACATCCTGATGATCGGTCCTACCGGCGTGGGCAAGACCGAGATCGCGCGGCGACTGGCGCACCTCGTGAACGCGCCGTTCATCAAGGTCGAGGCCACCAAGTACACCGAGGTCGGCTACCACGGACGCGACGTGGACAGCATGGTGCGCGACCTGACGGAACTCGCCGTGCACATGGTGCGCACGGAGCAGACGGAGGTCGTCCGCGCCGAGGCCGAGCGGCTCACCGAGGAAAAGCTGCTGGACCTGCTCATGCCCGCGGGTGAGCACGACACGCCGGAGGAGGATCCGCTCAGCGAGACCGCGCAGCGCCGCAGCCGCAGCCGCGAGAAGTTCCGGGCGCAGCTTCAGGCGGGCGAGCTGGAGGATCGACCGGTGGAAATGGCGGTCGAATCTCGCGTGCAGCCGGTGGGCATGTTCGCCACGTTCGGCGGAGCGGATCAGCTCGATCCGGAGGTGCAAAGCTTCCTGGAGCGGATCGTGCCTTCACAGTCGAAGCGCCGCCGGCTGCCCATCCGCGAGGCGCGGCGCCTGATCTTCGAGGAGCACTGCGACAAGCTGATCGACCGCGAAAAAGTGACCGAAATGGCCGTGAGCCGCACGGAGCAGTCGGGCATCATTTTCATTGACGAGATCGACAAGCTCGGCTCGCCCGGGCAGTCGCACGGGCCCGACATCTCCCGCCAGGGCGTGCAGCGCGATCTGCTGCCGATCATCGAGGGGACGACGGTGAGCACGCGGCATGGTCCGGTGAGCACGGACCACATTCTGTTCGTCGCGGCCGGCGCGTTCAGCAGTTCCAAGCCGAGCGACCTGATGCCGGAGCTGCAGGGGCGGCTGCCGATTCGCGTCGAGCTGAGCGACCTGAACGAGGCGGATTTCCTGCGCATTCTAACGGAGCCGGAAAGCGCGCTGTGCAAGCAGCACATCGCCCTGCTGGCGACGGAATCGGTCAAGGTGGAGTACTCGCGCGAGTCTCTCGCGGAACTGGCGTCAATTGCCTACCGCCTCAATCAGACGACCGAGAACATCGGCGCGCGACGGCTGACGACGGTGATGGAGCGGCTGATGGAGGACATCAGCTTCGAGGCGCCGGAGAAGCAGGGGACGACGTTTGCGATCGACGTGGAGTACATCCGCAAGCGGCTGGGCCCGGTGCTGTCGGACGAGGCTCTGAGCCGGTTTATTCTGTAGCTGGAGCAAACTCTGTAACTCAGTCTCCAGTTGGCTCCGGTTGCCGGGGTGCGTGGCAGGATTGGCGTCCCCGAAGGGGCCGAGGGTTGTAGCCACGGGTGGAGCGAAGCTCCTGGCAGCGTGTCATCCGTGTGCAATCCGAAATCCGTGATCCGATATCCGCCGTGGTTCGCCGGCGACTTCCGCGCTCAGTCATCCGCGGATCCTGAGCTTCGGCCCCTCGGCGGAGTTCAACTGTGTCGGTCGTCTCCGCCGATCGTCTCCGGCCCTCCCCGCAAGCGCCAAGATCAGCCCATGCCCACGAGCCTGCCCACCGCCAACGTCCCCGATCACCGTCCGATACGCCGCGCCCGCACGCTCGCCCTCCGGAATCCGCCGATGTCAGTACGGACTTCCCTGTTCCTCACATTGGAGCCATTCATGCCCAACGCGCCGACGCTCGATCCGGTTTCACGCAAGAAGTCAACTGCCTCCCCGGCCGCCGCAAACAAGAAGAACCCCAAGCCTCACGGCCACCTCGACTTCAACCGCATCACCGACGAGCAGTTCCTCGCCGCCGCCGAGCACATGAATCTCGAAGAGGACATCCGCCAGTTGCTGATCACCCCCTACCGCGAGCTGATCGTGCAGATCCCCGTGCGCATGGACGACGGCAAGCTCCAGATGTTCCACGGCTACCGCGTGCAGCACAGCGGCGTGCGCGGACCCTACAAAGGCGGCCTGCGGTTCCACCCGGAAGTGGACCTCAGTGAAGTGCGCTCGCTCGCCGCGCTGATGACGTGGAAGACCGCGCTGGTGGACATCCCCTTCGGCGGCGCCAAGGGCGGCATCACCTGCGACCCGACGATCATGTCGCGCGCCGAGCTGCAGGCGCTCACCCGCGGGTTCACCCAGAAGATCGACATGGCCCTCGGCGTGTACCGCGACATCCCCGCGCCGGACGTTAACACCAATGCCCAGGTCATGGCCTGGATCATGGATGAATACGGCAAGAAGCACGGCTACACGCCGGCCATCGTCACCGGCAAGCCGCTCAGTCTCGGCGGTTCGCTCGGGCGCGAGGAGGCCACGGGCCGCGGCACGAGCATCATCACGCGCGAAGCCTGCAAGGCGTTCGGCGTTCCCGTCAAGGGCGCGCGCGTCGCCGTGCAGGGCTTCGGCAACGTCGGCTCCTTCGCCGCGAAGTTCATCACTGAGCTCGGCGCCCGCGTCGTGGCCGTCTCCGATGTTCGCGGCGGCATCCGCTGCGATCAGGGCTTGGACATTGCGGCGCTGATGAAGCACGTCAAGGCCACCGGCTCCGTCGTGGACTTCCCCGGGACGCAACCCATCTCCAACGACGATCTGCTTCTCCTCCCGGTGGACATCCTCATCCCCGCGGCCTTGGGCGGCGTGATCGACCGCGACAATGCGCGCGACGTCAAGGCCAGGCTCATCATCGAGGCCGCGAATTCGCCCATCACGCCGCGCGCCGATGAAGTCCTGCGCGAGCGCGGCATTCCGATCATCCCCGACATTCTCGTCAACGCCGGAGGCGTCACCGTCTCCTACTTTGAGTGGGTGCAGAACCTCCAGCAGTTCAGTTGGTCGCTCGAAGAGGTCAACACCAAGCTCGAAGTGCGCATGATGGCCGCGTGGAACGAAGTGTTCCGCGAGCACCAGGCGGGCAAGCTTCCCATGCGCATCGCCGCCTACGTCGTCGCGCTCCGCAGAGTAGCCGAGGCCACGCGCCAGCGATCCTGACACGCAGGAAAAACCCCCGCATCCCACAGAGCCGCACCTGTAAGGAAGCGCGCGCTACCGAAACAGAACCGCGCCCGTAAGGAAGCGTGTGGCAGAGAAACAGGACCGCCCAACGCAACCGTCACCCCCGCGCAGGCGGGGGTCCAGGGCGTAGCGGGAAACCCCTGGAATCCCGCCAGCGCGGCAATGTCGGGCTGAATTCCCGCCTCCGAGGGAATGACGAGTGTCCCCTTTCGCCTCGGGCTGCTAGTGCAGTGCTTCGCAAGTATGACGGCGTTCGATCTTGGGGGGCGGGCGTCCTTGCCCGCCGGCGGTTCAGAGGCCCGCACCCCCAGCGGCGGGCCAGAGGCCCGCCCCCCTCCGTTTCGAATACGTTGCAGTTGCAAAGAGGCAGTACACTAAGCCCGGAACGAGATGAGCACCGGCGCGCCCCCGCGCCATTGCCTTGCAAATGCCCTGACCGCACCACTTCCCCTTCCCCTCCCACCCGGTTGGCGGGAGGATATCCTCAGGATTCCTGCCCGCACTCGCCGTTGCGCACCCGCCCTCGCGGCGACAGGGGTTGCGGCGGCGCGCCATCCGGGAATAGATTCGATGAAACGCAGAATCACACACAACAATCGGCGGATCATGACACGCGGAATCCCCCTGTCCGCCCTCATCATGTGCGGTTGCGCGGTCTATCCCTTCTGCACGTCGGACCCCCGATCATTCACCAACACCGACGAATGGTACGACCCGGTTGCGGATGGTCCGCCGACCCAGCCGCTCCCGCAGGACTCGGTCATCCGCGTCTCGCCCTCGCAGCTCGACGCCGCCGCGGCCATGCTCGAAGAAGTCGCGATCGTCCCCCTCGACCTCGCCACCGCCGCCTCCCTTGTCGACCGAGAGCTGGATCCCGTGCCCGGCGCCGAGCCATACCTGGTCCGCGGCGTGATCCTCGGGGAAGGTGGCGGGCACCTTTCCGCGGAGGCGTTCACGAATGAAACGGGCGAACGCGCGATCGTCGTTTCCTACTTCGCCCTCGGCCAGTGCGCGCAGTCCATGAGCAAGCAACCCGTCGTCGTCTTTCTGACGCATGAGCCGCAGAGGGTGTACGTCGACGTGAGCCTCGCGGCGTAGGCGGTGGCTCGTCCGACGCTGCTTGTGCCGTTCGTTCATGCCCCAAAGGAGTTTTGCCATGTTCGTCGCATTCACCGCCGACCTCGATCCATTGCAATCCGCTCGTACTCCCGAATCCGGCAGTTCATCAACACCGCAATACTCCGCAACCGCAACCGATCCGCCTCTCCCGTCCTGCGATGCCTGCGACTCTCCGCACATCGCCCTCTGCGGCTACGACCTCCCGCTGCCGATGGCGTTTGTCATGCTGTGCTTCGCCGGCGCCCGGCACCGTTGCCCCAGGAGAAACCGTGGTTCCCAAGGAACGTTTGCGCCATGCGCGCTCTCTACGGTGAAACCAGTTCACCGGCACAGATCGAAAGTAATACTCTCCCGGATCCTCCTTCAGATGCTCTGCATAGCGCTCTGCCCCATGCTTCCTGGCTGCCTCACCCCGTTACTCTTCACTGAACTCCCCGTGCCGCCCGAGCTCCAACTGCACGTCGCACAGGACGATCTGGGCCTGCAGAAAACCATCCTCTGGCAAGGCGAAACCGTGGGTAAGGTGTCGGACCTCAAGGTGGCCGAGCTCGATCTGTCGCCGGGCAAGGAGATCGCCATCGCCGGGCGCGACGGGGCGGTCATCCTGACACGCGACCTGACGGCCGTAAGCTCCGTCGCGTTCCCGAATGACGGCCTCTCCGACGGCGACCGCCAATGGATCGTGCCCGGCCGCGCGAACTCCAGACCGGAATACTTCTCCGTTAACTTCGACGGCTGGCAAGTGCTTCGAACTGCGGAGGGTCGATTGCGGTGGGAAGTCAACACGGATGACGAGGTCGCCCGCGAGGGTCCGGCCATCGGCAGCGGAGATCCCGAAGGTCGATTTGGGGATCTCGATGGTGACGGGAATCCAGAGTTCATTGCGCCGCGCGAAGGCGTCGTGGAAATTCTGGATCAGGACGGGCATTCGCTGTGGCGCACCGACAGTCCGGATGCCTTCTACACGCTCATCGCCGATGCGGATGGCGATGCGGACCTCGACGTCATCGCCCTGACTCCGGAGGATCAACTTACGGCCTACGACGCGACGGGTGAGAAGATCGCGACGCGGATACTCTCAAAGCTGGACGTCTGGCCGTGGCCGGTGCGTTTCCCGACATCCGACGGCCCGATCCACCTGCTGCTGAATTACTACTACGATCCCGCGGAAATCGTGGACCTCGAGGGGACGACGGTGTTTGCGTTCGAAGACGTGTTGCTGCCGGACTATCCCAACAAGGGATCCTCCATACGTTTCGCAGCGGATCGGGGTCCCTACTTCGCTGTCGTGGGCGAGATCCACTGGCAAGGCGGATACTTTGTGGGCTTCCAGGAAGTTCGTACGGAACTGCAGATCTTCGACGCCACGGGCACGCGCGTGTACAGCGAGGTGCTGGAGGAGGGGGACCTGGGCCTGGCCGTCCTCCAAGACGAATCCACCGGCACCGAGCGACTCCTCATCGGCACGACGAACAAGGTCTATTCGTATGCGCTTCAGCCCCAGGAATGAGCCATTCCTCTTACAGTCCCGGTGGAGATTCCGTCATGTTCATTGCATCGTTCGCCAGATTGCCCAATGCCTGTGTTCAGACGGTCGAGGCGCAGTTCCCGGCACCCGACCGTGTCCCGCGATGTCTCGCGCGGGTTAGCAAACCCGAGTCCTCTGCGTCCGCTGCGTTCCATGCGAAGAAAACACCTCGCCCGAACCGTGCAAAGATCTCCACGACCCTGTTTCTCCTGGGCGTGCTGCTTCCACTCGCGTCGGCCGGCTGCCTCGTCATTCCATTCCTCTGGACCGAATGGCCGGTGCCGCCTGAGTACCAGCTGCACGTCGCACACAACGACATCGGCCTGGTGCGGACGCTGATCTGGGAAGGCGAGGCGGTCGGAAGCGTCTCGGATATCCGAGTGGGAGAATTCGACCTCGCGCCGGGCCGGGAGATCGCCATCGCGGGCCGCAAGGGCGCGGCCATCGTTAGCTCGACGTTCAGCGAGTTGCAGACCGTGGCGATGTCGGATCAGGGCGAAAACCATCGGATCATTCCGTCGGCGCCCCACTCCAGACCGAAGTACGTGGCCGAGCAGGGAGAGTGGGTGAACGATATTCGCAGGCCGATTCTCGTTCTCCGCGATGGCGCCGGCAAGGTCTCGTGGACGAGAGACGGCTATGCTCTCGCGAACGAGTCGCCCGCCAACTTCGGCGACGTCGATGGCGACGGGCAGATGGAGATTGCCGTCGAATGGGCGTCAGGCTTCGGCCTCGTGGATATCTCCGGCCAGACCCTATGGACGGTTACGCAGATCGATAGTGAGGACTTTTACGACGTGTTCATCGCCGACGCGGACCACGATCAACAGCTCGAATTGCTGGCCATCGATCGCGACGATCGCATGAAAGCGTACGACATGGCGGGAGAGCTCCGGTTCGAACGCGCATTACCCGAATCTTACGAAAGCCCGCAGCCGGTTCGCTTCTCCACTTCCGAGCGAGCCGAGCATCTCTTATTTGATCGCTATTTCGCCACCGAAATCATCGACCTTGAGGGAACGCAGGTCTTTGCTTTTGATATGGGGCCGGAATGGCGGGGACCTTCAGGGGGCACTTCTGTCGTCTTGAAGTCGGACGCTGATCCGTACTTTGCTGTAATCGGCAAACTTTACTGGGCCGGCGGTTACTTCGCCGGCGCTCAGGAAATCCTCACCGAACTCCAGATCTTCGATGCCGCTGGAAAACTCGTGTATCGAGAGGTGCTGGCAGACGGCGATCTCGGCTTCGCCGTCCTCCCCGACGAAACCACTGGAACCGAGCGGCTGCTGTTGGGCACGACGAACAGGGTCTACGCGTACAGCCTTCAAGAGGGGGAGTGATGCCATGCGTACCAGTGGACCGCCGGATCCATCAGGCGTCGCGCGGCGGCGGGCGGAACGGGTGTCTCGCTGTGTCGCGAGATGCCCCGCACCCGCCCATTCTGCGTCCTCTGCGTCCTCTGCGGATAACCGACATTCCGCGTTTCGCAGCTCAACGTCCTCCGCGAGGCTCGCACTGTCCATCCTGTTCCTGCCCGCGCTGACCGGGTGTCTCGGCGTGGCCGACGGATGGGCGGTTTACGAGGTTCAAGGCACAATCTTCGACGGCGCGTCGGGCCGGACGACCGTCGAGGATTGCTGCTGCTATTCCTGCGCCGGCTCGCCGCCGGTGGAAGGTGTGGACGAATGCGAGGCACTACCATGATTACGAGCGGGCCAAGGCGTGGCTGGGCGGCCAGATTCCAAACCTCCGCAATGGGTGGAACGGTCCGAGTCGGTGCTTTACTCGCTGTTCGAAATACCAATCCGAAATCCCGAATCCCAGCTCTCCCCGCCTCTGCGTCCCTCTGCGACCTCTGCGGATCAACCTCTCTTTCCTATGCGCACAGTCGATCCTGTCCATCCTGTAAATCCTGTCGCTCCTCTCCCCATTCGGACCCCGTCCGCTGCGGCTGTCCTTGCAGGTTTCGATCTGTACCCGGTCCGCCTCCGAGCGCGCCAGGCCCTCTGGGGTTCGATCCGCCGAACTCGCGCGATCGCCGGGCGCTTTCACACCTTCGTCAGCACCACCGCGATGCGCTCCAGCGCCCAGTCGATCTCCGTGCGCTCGATGATCAGCGGCGGGGCGAATCGAATCACCTGCTTCTGCGTGTCCTTGCACAGCAGTCCGTCGCGCAGCAGCGCCTCGCAGAACGGTCGCGCGGGACCCGCCTCCGGCTTGATCACCACGCCCAGCAGCAGCCCGCGCCCGCGAACCTCCTGCACGATCGGGCTGCGCAGCGACTCCAGTTGGCGGCGGAAATACTCGCCCTGCGCCGCCGCGCGCTCGACGAGGTCCGTTGTCCGCAGCAGCTCGATCGCCTTGCGGCCCACCGCCGCCGCCAGCGGATTGCCGCCGAACGTGCTCCCGTGCTCGCCCGGCTTGAACACGCTCATCACCGCGTCGCGGCCCACCACCGCCGACACGGGGATCAGCCCCCCCCCCAGCGCCTTGCCCAGCGTCATCACGTCCGGCCCCACGCCTTCGTGCTCGCAGGCGAACATCCGCCCGGTTCGCCCCAGCCCCGTCTGGATCTCGTCGCAGATCAGCAGCACGTTTTGCTCCGTGCATATGCGCCGAAGTCCCGGCAGAAACGCCGCCGGCGGAACGACCACGCCGGCCTCACCCTGGATCGGCTCGACCAGCACGGCGGCCGTGTTCGGCGTGATCGCGCGCTCCACCGCGGCAAGATCGCCGAAGGGCACGATGTCGAAACCCGGCGTGAACGGGCCGAAGTTCGTCGTCGCAAGCGGATCGGAGCTAAAGCTGATGATCGTGGTCGTGCGCCCGTGGAAGTTCCCGGCAAACGCGATGATCCGCGCCTCGTTCGCCGGGACGCCCTTGACCTGGTACGCCCACTTCCGCGCGGTCTTGATCGCCGTCTCGACGGCCTCGGCGCCCGTGTTCATCGGCAGCACGCGGTCCATCCCGCACGCCTCCGCCAGTTCCTTGAAGAACGGGCCGAGCTGGTCGTTGAAGAACGCGCGCGACGTGACGGCCACGCGATCAAGCTGCGCCCGCGCCGCCGCGACGAGCGCGGGATGGTTGTGCCCGAAGTTCAGCGCCGAGTACGCGCTGAGCATGTCGAGGTACCGCCGCCCCTCCACGTCCGTCACCCAGCACCCGCCCGCCCCGGCGATCACCACCGGCAGAGGCTTGTAATTATGCGTGCCGTACCGCTCGTTAAGGTCAACGTGAAACTGCGACGCGGCGTTCATCGCCGACGCCACCTGCACCGAAGGATGCCGCGTCCTGTCAAAAGATGGATCCATGCGCTCTCCCGCCCCCACCCGCGGAAACGAAAACCAACTCGCTCAACCGGAGCAGCAGAGCATAGCAGCCGGACCGAGTTTGCAGAAGGCACTCCGACCCGCGCCCAGCATGCAACGCTGCGATCGCGCCTAAATAGATGCTCGTTGAAGGGAAACCGGGTGGCACGGTCTGGCGTACTCGCCAGGCCGTGGCGAGCGAGGCAGGACCACGGCCAACGGAGTACCGTTGACCGTGCCACCCGCGCTCTGAGGCCAGTTTACCTTCAACGCGGAGTCATTTAGAGCGAACGAGAGCGGCCATGAACCGCACGGGCCGGCAACGCAACCCTGAACGGCTCAACGATCCGCGCTACGAAAGCTGGTCGCTTGGGCGCTTCGCGCGTAAACTGATATGGGAGGCGATGGAGAAGGCGGATCAAGGGTCCGCAGAAATGAACGGACAGCCCCACAATAACAGCTTGGAGTGTGGCTCGTGAAGTTCCTCATCAACATCGATCGTGACGAGACGGGCGTTTACGTCGCCGAGTGTCCTGCGATACCCGGATGCGTATCCCAAGGCAGGACCGAAGCCGAAGCTCTGGCGAATATCCGTGAAGCCATCGAAGCATGCCTTGAATCCCGCGCCGCTCATGGGATGCCGCTGACGGTGTCCACGCGCGAAGTTGAGGTTTCCCTCTGATGGCCCGGCTCCCGGCGGTCTCGGGTTCGGAGGCGGTGCGTGCATTCCAGCGGGACGGCTGGATCTTCGACCGGCAGCGCGGCAGTCACGTCGTTCTCCTGAAGAGCGGGCGGAACGTCAGCCTGTCTGTCCCGCAGCACCGTGAGCTGGCACCCGGAACGCTGCGGTCGCTCATCCGCAATGCGGGGTTGAGCGTTGAGGAGTTCGTAACCCTGCTCGGGTAGGCACCGTGCTTGCAAGGTCGCCGGACGCCTTCGCGATCCAGCCTCGCACTTCGTCCAGGTGTTCCGGGTCATGAGGCATAAGGGAGCTTCCCTTCTCGTACCGCGGTGGCAGGGAACGGGCAGACCACGCGAGATCGACGGTCGAAGCGCCTTCGAGTCCAGACAACCACGTCCGCCGCCTCCCCTGTCCCCCAAAGTCGCTCGTATGCCAATGCCGAGCGGCGACGGTCCGTCGACGCATCGTCCGGCACGATGACCATCAGGTCGCAGTCGCTGTCCAGACCATCATCGCCGCGGGCTTTGGAGCCGAAGAGAGAGACCCGATCCGACTCAAATGCCTCCACCAGCCGCTCGACAATGTCGGCGAGGATGGGATCGGATTGTGCGGTGAAGGTGGCCATCATAAAACCCTATTGCTTCGCTCAGGGAGGTTCATGCGCTCTCCCCATCGGTGGCTGATTCTTCGGCAGCGCGCGATGCATGAGAACTAGGAACAGGCTGCTCCTCTTTGTCGCGCGCCTTCAAGATCGTCTTCTCGCTCGACTTGGAAACACGTCGCGCGGCAGATTCGGCTTGCTCACCTTCGATGGTCTCTCGTTTGATGACTTCCTCGCGGAGCATCCTTTCGATTACATCGGGGTCAACCAGAAGATCGCTCACACGACGGACCTCACGGCGAATAGCGCTCTGAACGGCGTCGGAGTGCAGTATGATGGCCGCGAGCATGAAACGGCTTGTCGCATCCTTGCGGTCGCGGTATTCCGCCAAGGCGCTCTTTGTGAATCCCTCGCGGGTCAACAAGTGAAGCTTCTCAATATCTGCGTTGTTCCGCGCGTTGGCCTCCAGAAGATTAAACTTTGCGATTTCTTGCTTGTCGATGGGTTTCTTGAAAAGCACGTGGTAGAGACGCCAATCAGCACTATTCGTCAACACCACCCACTCACAACCTTCGTTGGCGGCATAATCAATGGCTTGCTTCACGTGGGAGTCCTTGAGATCGAGTCCGATGGCCTTGACCTCGATCAGGAACGCCAGCTTGTTGTCGATCTTCACTGCCAAATCGCAAAACGTACCCCGGATCGAGTGCTCGCTGGTGAGTTCCGCGTATTTGTCGTATCCGAATACTTCGCTGAGCATGTCCTTGACCAAAGTGACCGTATCGGCCTCGGAGATGTCGCGAGCTTTTTGGGCCAGCAGCACAGCTTGGAAGGACTTGATCTTGGATTGGATTCGCTCAACTACCTTCTTTGGCACGGCCATTCGTTTGCCTCCTGATCTGAGTAGCACGAGCTACACCGGTTGGAAACCACTGCCACACGTCACCGGTTGGAAACCGGTGCCACACCTGCCCCCACTGCCACACCTGCCCCCGCTGCGGTCGGCGACGGTTGATCCCAGAACGCAACCAGGTCGATTCTCGTCACCAGGCCTCGGATGACGCCGTTGCGGAGGACGACCACGCCGGTGTTGCCGGCCATGAGGAGGCGGTACACCTCGTCGAGGTCGGTTTTTTCGTCCACCTGCGGGAAGGGGCGGGCCATGACGTCGCGGACGGGGACGGTGCGCGGGTCGCGGCGGTCGTGGAGGATCCTCGCGGCGGTGATCTCGCGGATGCCGCCGATGAGCTTGCCGCCTTCGATCACCGGGAGCTGCGAGAACCCGTTGGCGCGCAGCTTGTCGATGGCCGTCTGCACCACGTCGTCGGGCGAGACGCACACGAGGTCATATTCTCCGCGCGCTTCGAGCAGGTCCGCGGCCGTGTACATCGCCGACGATCGCGACATGTATCCGCGCTCGATCATCCATTCGTCGGAGAACAGCTTGGAGAGGTAGTTGCGACCCGTGTCGGGACAGAGTGCCACGACGAAGTCACCGGGGCCCAGCCGCTGCGCATACTTCAGCGCGGCGGCGACGGCCGTGCCGCTCGATCCGCCGACGAGCAGGCCTTCCAGCCGCGCCATGTCCCGCGCGACCATGAACGAGTCGCGGTCGCCGACGCGGACCCAGTCGTCCACCACCTGCGAGTTGAACGTCTGCGGCACGAAGTCCTCGCCGATGCCCTCCACCGCCCAGGGCTTGGGCTTGTCGCCGGAGAGGATCGAGCCTTCCGGGTCGGCCGCGATGATCCTGACCTTCGGGTTCTTCTCCTTGAGGAACTTGCCGACGCCGGAGATGGTCCCGCCGGTGCCGATGCCGCCGACGAAGTGCGTGATCTTGCCGTCGGTCTGCTCCCAGATTTCCGGGCCGGTGGATTGATAATGGAAGTCGGGGTTGACGAGATTGGCGAACTGGTTGGGCTGCCATGCGTTGGGGATTTCGTTGAGCAGGCGCGTGGCCACGCCGCCGTAGCCCTCGGCGGAATTGGTCTCCGCGGCGGTCGGCGTGATGACGACCTCCGCGCCGTAGGCCTTGAGCAGGCTGATCTTCTCTCCGCTCATTTTGTCCGGCATGATGAAGATGCAGCGGTAGCCCTTCACCGCCGCGGCCATCGCCAGCCCGACGCCGGTGTTGCCGGAGGTGGCCTCGATGATGGTGCCGCCGGGCTTGAGCAGGCCTCGTTTTTCGGCGTCTTCGATCATGGCGACGGCGACGCGGTCTTTGACGCTGGCGCCGGGGTTCATGTATTCGATCTTGGCCCAGATGGGCGCGAGGACGCCCTTGGCGACGCGCTGCAGGCGGATGAGCGGCGTGTTGCCGACGGCTTCGAGAACGTTGTTGAATCGTTTCTGCATGGGTTCCTTCCGAATGGCGATTTCAGCACCCAATGCGGTGCTGGATAGGCGGTATCCTACCGTGTTGGTCGGGGTTCGTGTATCTGGGCTGGACGCCGGCTCGGAGAGCCGGCGGACCGGTGGCTGCTCGGAGAGCAGCCCCACCTTGCGGCAGCGCCGCGTTCCGGCAGCTTCGCCTTGCAGCGTCGGGAGCGCGCGGGTTCCTCAGTAGGGCTGTGCGAATGGCGGCGGGATCTTCCACTCGCCCAGGGCTTGCACCATGTCCGGGACCGCCAGCGGGCGCGGGAGGGCGTACATCTCGCCATACGGAACGCCAATCAGACCGCCCTCCGCGCCTGCCGTCGAGCGGATGTAATGCGCGACGCGCTCCATCCGCGGGCCGTCGAACTGCGAGCGGTAGCATGCCACCGCCGCGAGCTTCTGCTCCAGCGTCTCGCTGATGTCCACGACGAACCGGGCGGGCCAGTGCGTGATCTCCGCCGCGCCGGGCACGGGTCGATACACGAGATGATCCACGCGAAACGGCGGCGTCCCGTCGAACCGCTCGTCCCACTTCGTGAGCTGCGCGTAAAAGCGGGCGGCCTCGCCGATGAGCTGCCCCTGCCAGTGATCGGGCGAGGCGGCGGGCGTTCGACCGGCCATGACGACCAGGATCCTCGGGCGGTGCTTCCGTATGACGGAGGCGACGGCGAACCGGGCTTCGGGGCAGTCCATGAGCATCCGATTGGGCAGGTCGAGCGTGTGGCAAAGGGCCACGCCGAGAACCTCGGCGGCGGCGGCGGACTCGCGCGCGCGGGTTTCCGGCGTGCCGCGCGGCGTCGGCTCGCCGCTCGTCATATGCAGCATTCCCACGCGGTAGCCCTGCTTGACCAGCCTGGCGACGGTGCCGCCCATGCCGATCTCGATATCGTCGGGGTGGGGCGAGGTGAACAGAATGTCCAGCGGCGTTTCACTCATGGTGGATTTCCCTTCCGGTCCGGCTCGAATAACCTGATGGACTATAGCTGAGGAGAGGGGACCGGGTAGAGGGTTCGGGGTCAGGGTTCGGGGTTCAGGGTTCAGGACTTGGGGTTCAGGGTTCGGGATTGGGGGTTCGGCGTTCAGGATCTGGCGGCCTGCTCTGGCTAACAGCAAGGAGCTAACAGCTAACAGCTTCTTCCCATGGCTTTTCAACGAATGACCGATGCGGATCGCGAGGAGGTGGGCGCGTTCATCGCGCGCCACTGGGGCAGTCGCGTGGTCATGAGCCGCGGGCAGGCCTATCAGCCGCACCAACTCGACGCCGTGCTGCAGCGGAGCAACGGCGCCATCTCGGCGCTGGCCACGTTCCGCGCGGACGAGCAGGGGCTGGAGGTGCTGACGTTGAACAGCACCGACCCGGGCCACGGCGTGGGCACCATGCTCATGCTGGCCGTGCTGGACGAGGCGCGTCGCCGCAACATCGAGCGCGTGTGGCTGACGACGACAAATGACAACCTCGACGCGATCCGCTTCTACCAGCGGCTGGGATTCCGCATGATCGAGGTGCGCGTGGGCGCCGTGGACGACGCCCGGAAGATCAAGCCGCAGATTCCGCTGATCGGGAAGGACGGCATCGCGATTCACGATGAGATCGTGATGGAGGCGCGGATTGAGCCGTTCATCGGAAACCCGTAGAAGCGTTGACCGGATTCGTGCCGGCCCGTGCCGGTTCAGCACGCGGTCGGATCACGTCGGGCTGCGTCACGAGGGAAAGGTCGGAGGACACTGATGCGGCATTTTGCGGATCGACTTCTGGCAGCAATCGGACGCACGGCGGCGCCGGTGTGCGTCGGGCTGGACCCGGTGTGGGAGAAGCTGCCTGAAGAGATCAGGGCGGGCCTCGCCGGCGGCGCGGGAGAACATGCCGAGAATCGAGCGGCCGCGCTCATGACGTTCTGCCTCGAGGTGATTCAGCGCGTCGCGCCGCTGGTCCCCGCGGTCAAGGTCAACATCGCGTTCTTTGAGCCGTACCACGCGCCGGGCCTGCTGGCGTACCGCGAGGTCGTCAAGGCAGCGCACCAGGCGGGGCTGGTCGTCATCGGCGACGTGAAGCGCGCCGACATCGGCAACACCTCGCAGCAGTACGCCATCGCGCACCTCAGCGCGCGCGGCGAAGGGCACGGCTTCGTGCAACCGGATGCGATCACCATCAACCCTTACTTCGGAACCGACGGCGTCCTGCCCTTCATGGAGACCGCGCGCGACGAAGGCCGCGGCGTTTTCATTCTCGCGCAAACCAGCAACCCCTCCGCCGGCGAGGTGCAGGGGCTGGAGCTGGCCGACGGGCGCACGGTGCGCGAGGCCGTGGCGGAACTCATCGGCCGCTGGGCGGAGGCGGAGGGGCTGATCGGGACATCGGGCTACAGCAGCGTGGGCGCGGTGGTCTCGCCTGCGGACGTCAACGCGGCGCGGCGGCTTCGCGTGCTGATGCCCAGGAGCATCTTTCTCGTGCCGGGTTTCGGCGCGCAGGGACGGACGGCGGAGGAGGTCTCCGCGTGCTTCAACCCTGACGGGCGCGGCGCCATCGTGGCTTCCTCGCGCGGCGTCATTTTCGCTTTTGCCGAGCAGGCCTACCGCTCATCGCACGGCGACGACTGGCGCGCGTGCATCGTCGCGGCGTGTCGCACGTTCATCGACGACGTGCGCCGTCATTGCCCGGTGATCGGCGCCGACGGCGGCGTGCCCGCCAATCCGTGAACCACAACATAACGGTAAGGGGCGGCCAGGTAAGTCTTGGAGGTTCTGCCGGCGGTCCTCAGCGCGGACTCCACGTCCCCCAGCAGCGTTACGATGTGCAGGTTGCGGGCGTCGCCGAGGGCTTCGCACTCCACGATTTCGCCGGACTTCTGCTCGCCGCGCATGCGCAGCACGGCGATGTCCCTCCGCAGCCCGTAGTACTCGAAACCCATCTCAACCGGATTGCGGTAGTTCGGGCAAAAAGGAAAGTCGATGACCACCACCGCATCCGACGCGGTCGCGCCGCGATTCAGATGGTCGATGATGAACGCCAGGCCACTGGGTCGGGGAGGCTCGACGAGTCGCTCGAATCCGACCGCCGCCAGGTTGCACGCGACGAGAGCGGCGGTGACCCCGGCGAGCAGCCCGGGGCGCAGTCGCTGCGCCGCGGCAAGGATGGCCAGGCTGATCGGAATGAGAGCTGAAATGGCGTACCTCGGGACGAAGACGGGGCTGAACGTCAGCGAGACGATGCCCAATCCGCCGACGACGCAGCCAACCCAGATGCACAGCAGCAGACCCGGTTGCGCCACCTCGGGGCGTCGTGCAACGTCGGTCTGTCCCTCGCTCGGCGCGCCTGCGCGGTGCGAACGCAGCCCCCAGAGCAGGCACGCACAGGCGAGCAACCCGAGCGACAGGTGGATCCAGACTGTTGCTAGCCGCGTCTCGGGCATCGCAGCTTCAGGCACGCTCGCCAGCAATTCTCCGAGGAGTTGAACGTACGCGTCCGGGGGCGCCTGGCGGATCCACCCCAGTTTGTTCGGCAGAATGTTACGTACGAAGAACACGGCCAGCGGCGAAAAAGCCAACAGGCAAACGGCCATCGCAGTCAGCGGCGCCAACCGATGGCCGACCCCCGGCGTTGGGTCCGGGGGTTCCGCCTGCGCGAGATTTCCCGGCAGCGCTCGCCCGTGAGCCGAAGCCCGCGCGTTGTGCGACCCGGATCGCGCATACCAAAGGCACTGGGCGACAAGGGCGAGTGCCGCGAAGTAGTGCGTGTAGAGCATGGCTGTCGTGCTGAGGATGTATCCCAGGGCTGGAAGTCCGCGGCGCCGGGACCGCATGACGAGCAGCACCCAGAAAGTCATCGAAAGCGTGGTGGTCAGCACAAGCAGCGAGTACATGCGCGCCTCGCGCGAATAGCGCACGAGGAACGCGTTAACCGCCAGGACGCAGAGCATCGCCCATCCGATGCGCCGCCCGTAGAGCACGCTCCCCAGCCATCCGCCCGCCAGCGCCGCCAGCGTGCCGCACATCGCCGCGGGCAGCCGCAGTTGGGTCTCGCCGGGGCGGGGGTTCCCCGCCGCGCTGAGCCGGCAGGAGAGCGAGTACAGCGGCGGGTGCGGCATCTGCACATACCGGATGCCGTCCAGTATCGTGCCGCGGATGCTCGTCCAGGTGGACAGCTCGTCCTCCCACAGACTCCGGTCGCCGATGCGATGCACGCGCAGGGCAAACGCAGCGACCAGCACGGCCGCAACCAGCGCAACCGATGCGGGAGTGACTCTTGCTGCACGCAGGGTGTTCATGGATCGTGACGGACGCGGAGGGCGATCTTAACATGGTCGCCCTTGCAGCGCGGCATCGTGATACTCGACGACGCACGCGCCGGGCAAGGGCAGGGCGTTGGGTGGCATGCTCTCGCCGTACTCGGCGTGAGCATGTGACCTTCCAAGTGCGGGCCGATTCCTCCGGGGTGAGTCGGCATGGCTACCCGCTGCGCGTGAAGCCATGGCACCCATAGCGGGATCTCTTATGGAGCAGGGATGAAAAGAGGCAAAATCGTCGCGGCGCTTTCGCGGGGGTTGACGCATCCGAGATTCCCGGTGCATGCCGCGGGCCTCGCCGTCGCGCTCACGTCGGTTTCGCTCTTCATCGGACTGCAGGTGGATGACTACATCCATCGGCTGCTGCTCATGGAACAGCCGCCGGATTCCTTGCTGGCGCCGCGCGCGGCGTGGGATGTTTTCGGCTTCTTCCCTGCGGGCGCCGAACGCGTGCGCGCGGCGATCCACGATGGGACGCTGCCGTGGTGGGCGCCGGACGACCTGCGGCTTTCGTTCTTCCGGCCGCTCACAAGCCTGACGCACTGGGTCGATTACCGTTTCTGGCCGCAACTTCCGTGGCTGATGCACCTGCAGAACCTGATGTGGCTCGGCGGAATGACGTGGATCGGCGCGCGGCTGTTTCGAGCGATCTGCGGGGCGACGTGGGAAGGCGGCATGGCGGCGCTGCTGTTCGCCGTGGACCCCGCGCATGGAATGCCCGCGGGCTGGATCGCCAACCGCAACGCGCTGATCAGCGGCTGCTTCGGGGCGCTGGCCGTTCTGCTGTACGTGCGCGGGCGGCAGGGGATGCGCGGAGCGTCGTGGCTGGCTCCCGTGGCGCTGCTGGCGGGGCTGGCGTCGGCGGAGCTGTCGCTCGGCGTGCCGGCCTACCTGCTTGCTTACGCGCTGCTGCTCGACGAAGGGCACTGGCTTCGGCGGCTGGCGAGACTGACGCCGTGCGCAGTCGTGACGCTGGCGTGGATCGCGCTGTACAAGGCATGGGGATACGGCGCGACGGCATCCCACATGTACCTCGACCCCGGCGCGGAACCCGCAAGGTTTCTCGGCGCGATCATCGAGCAACTGCCGATCCTGCTCCTCGGTCAGCTTTTCCTGCCGCCGGCGGACGTTTACAACCTGCTGCTCATCACGCTGCGGCCGTTCTGGACGATGCTCGCGGTTGGCGTGTTGATCACGCTGGTGTGGGTGGTTTTCAAGCGGCTGCGCAACGACCGCGTCGCCAGGTTCTGGCTGACCGGCATGGTGCTCTCGGCGCTGCCCTGCTGCGGGACGGCCGCGTCCAACCGCCTGCTGATCCTGGTCGGCATCGGGGGCGCGGGCCTAATTGCGCGGTTTCTGGCGCGAACGCGCAGCAGGCCGATCGGATCGAGCATGCAACCTGAGGACGCAGATCCGGCGGAACCGGGCCTCGAGCCTCAAGGCACAATGCCTCACCGGCTGGAAACCGGGTGCGCCGATGCCGCGCTCGCGCCGGCTTCCAGGTTGGAACGTTGGACGCGGGGGGCGCTGGTAGCCGTGCACCTCGTGTTGGCGCCCCCGGCTATGGTGTATGCGGCGTACAGCGTGGCGGGGTTCGAGCCGGTGCTGCGGGCACTGGCGGATTCCATGCCGCAGGACGAGCGCGTGCGCGGGCAGGAGTTGATGATTCTGCAGGCGCCCACGAATTTCCTGATCGAGTACGCCGTCACGATGAACCTCCTGGACGGCCGCCCCACGCCGAAGCACACGTATGTTCTCGGTTCGACCATGAGCGAGATGGAGGTGCGGCGCGTGGACGAGCGAACGGTGGTGCTCCGCCCGTCAATCGGCTTTCTCGCGCCGCCCGGGACGCCTGTGGGTGATGGCGCAGGTGTTCCGCCCCCCGCGGATATGAGCTACCTCCTTCAGATGTTCGACGTGCTGTTCCGCTCCGACGACCGGCCATTCCACGTCGGGGATGCGTTCGAGCTGGCCGGCACGCACGGGGAAGTCACGGAGCTGACTGCCGACGGTCGCCCCTGGGAGGTGACGTTTCGTTTCACCGCGCCGATCGAAGATTCGCGATATCGCTGGGTTACATGGCAGGCGGGTCGGCTGGTTGAGGCGAGGCTCCCGGCTGAAGGGGAACGCGCCACCCTGCCCCCCGCGCGTGTGGGCTTTTGAGCATCGCGACCGGCGCCGTGCGACGAAAGAACGTCGCTTGGCCGGCGGCGTCTGGACCCCGCTTCGTTCGATCGCTATCTCATCCGGCTCACCGTTGCCATGAGGAACGCACTGATGGATCAAAACACCCGGACTCGCTTATACGACCAGCACCTCCACTCGCATCATTCCTTCGACTGCAAGACGCCGCCGGAGGAGAACGTCAACGCCGCGCTGAAGGCCGGGCTTGCGGGGTTGACGTTCACCGAGCATTTCGATCCCCACCCCGACGAGTGGAAGGAGTGCATCTACGATCACGCCGCGTGCAGCGAGTCGATCCGCCGACTGCGCGATGAATACGGCGATCGCCTTTTCATCGGTCAGGGCATCGAGGTCGGCTACTATCGGGAGCGGCTGGATTTCACGCTCGATTTTCTCGCCGAACGCCGGTTCGATTGCGTCATTCTCAGCCTCCATGCCATCGACCACCGGCTGTTGCACGTGCGCGAGTCGTGGGAAGGACTCAGCGTGGCGGAGGCCTCGCGCCGCTACTTCGAGCATCTGCTGGAAGCCGTTGAATTCGCGCGCGACGCACACCGGCGCTTCGGATCCGTGTTCAACGTGCTCGGGCACCTGGACCTCGTGAAACGCTACTCGCGCCGGTTCTTCAACGAGGAATGCGTGGCCGAGCACCTTCCGCTCGTAGATCAGATCCTCGATGCCTGCATTCAGGCTGAGCTGACACCGGAGATCAATACGTCGACCTGGCGGCAGGGTCTAAGCGAGCCGATGCCTGGCGCGGCGATTCTGCAGCGGTACGTGGAGCGCGGCGGTGTGGCCGTCTCGCTGGGCTCGGACGCGCATCGCGCGGAGGACATCGGCGCGAACTTCACGGATGCGCTGGAGCTGTCGCGCGCCTGCGGTGTGCGGCAGATCGCGCTGTTCAGAGACCGGGTCCGGCACGTGGTGGCGATCTGAGGGTGCGGGAGGTAGCACGTTGCTGGCCGCCGGGGGATGCATGACAGGCTTCGGGTAGTTCGTCGCTCCGCGACGAGAAGGGTAGTTCGTCGCTCCGCGACGAGACTGGATTCCCGCCTGCGCGGGAATGACGAGTTCTGCCCCTCGCAGCGGCCAGTCGGGGTTTGCCCTACGCCATTCAGCATTCGCTATTCGCCATTCGCCATTCCCCCTTCACTCCCCTCCCGACGCGACTCGTCGGCCGCGTTCAGCGATCCAGTCGCTCATGTGCAGGCGGATGGTTTGCGCGAAGAGGTCGATGAGCCGCTGCTCGCCGTCGCGGTCCGTGCGGAAGTGGCAGATGTCGTACATGATCTCGTTGGAGCCTGGGATCTCCGCGTCGGCATCCACAAAGGGAACTCCGCCGCTCTCGTCCGCCAGGGATCGCGTCACGGCGTTGATCTCGTCGATGGCCGCGACATGTCGCTTGGACCGCTCATCTCGGTTGACGACGTGGGTGGACAGGAGCACGGGAATCCGCCGCACCTGCGCGATGGCCAGCAGGCTGGTGAGGTGGTTGCGAAACGGCTCCACGCCGTGATACGGGTCGTGGTCGAAATCCGGGATGTACTTCATGGTGGCGGTGGCCCAATTCTGCGCCCGGGCTCCCGCTTCGCACCATGCGCGGAGCTGAACGTATGCGGCGCAGTGATCGAGGAACCTCGGAAGGTAATCCCAGACCAGAGGCTGGTTGGGAATCAACCTCGTTCGCCAGTGGGAGTAATCCGCGCGCCACTCCTGCCCGAACGCGGGCCAGGCGTCGTTCACGCCATGATAGATGATGACCGCATCCGGCTGGTAGTGCAGTCCTCGCAGCTCAAAGTCGATCAGCGATTCCGCCGAGGTCCAGGAGATGTTCCCCGCGTTCACGATCTCCAGCCGCAAGCCGACGGTATGGAAGTCCGCCGCAAGCTCGGCCTGCAGTTTCGCCGGATATCCGAAGTAGGTGGACGATCCGCCGAGGCAGAATGCGCGGAAGACGTCGGCGGGTTTGACCTCCTGCGGACTCGTGAGGCGCAGGCCGCGAAGCTCGACGTCGCCGGGACCGGGCTTGGGGTAGTAGGGGAGGCAGGGATGCTCCCTCTCCTGCAGGCGCCATTCGGTCACCGCCCGCGCATCGCGCCGCTGGGAGAACGTGGCCCGGACTTCGTCCAGCACGTAGCCCCGTATCGGCATCGACACGCGGACCCCCACTTCGGCGATCAGCACCGCGGCGAGCCAGATGCAGAGCGCGAAGCAGAGCTTCCGGCAGCCGCGCGAACGCTCGGTCGCCTTGCGATCATCAAGTCGAGTGGACCGTCGGGTCATCACCAGTGCGTCCGTGCGCGAATTCAACCTCGATACCGGGAGGCTCGTCTGATAAATCGGCGGGAAGCCGCGCACGGATTAGCAAGCCGGGACGGAATCGGCGCGCGACATCATCTCGGCGCGTTGGATCATCTCGGCGCGAGGAACCGCGAGCCGAACGAGGCGAGAGGTCGGACGGCAAGAGCGCCGGATCGGCAACTTCCGCCGGTGCTCAAGCTTTCGCCAGCGCCTGCTCAACGTCGCCGATCAGGTCGTCCACCCGATGGCTGGTCCCCAGCCCCCCAACCGGCTCGCACGTCACCGCAGGAGCATCAGCGTTGACAGCGGCACACTTACGATGCGCGGGTCAAAGACATCGTCAGAGTCTGTTTGCGTCACGAGCACGCCGAACGCGGCGTTGTTGTGCGCGTTCTCGATGAACGTGCGCAGCGAATCCGTGTCGCGCAGGGGGTCGATGGTGCGCTGATACTTCACTTCCAGCGGAATGCGATTCACCCCCACCCCGAGAACAAAGCCCACCTCGGGTTGATCGCCCTTTGCCGGGCAGTAGTTCAGATCGAGGTTGTGGATGGTCATCAGCGCGGAACCGACCACGCTCTCCGCGACGTGACCTGCCAGCATCGTGAGGTGCGGCTGTTTCTGAAGATCGCCCGGATGGATCGGCAAGTTTTCCTGAAGCCAGCTCGCGCGCAGCCCATGATCGGCCAGACAGATCTTCGGAAACCCCCGCTTGCGCTTAAGCCGGATCTCGAGAGGCTCCACCAGTCGGAGCAACAGCGTTTCGGCGAGGAACCGCAGATAGTGGCTGACCCGTTTCTCGCCGACATTGGCGCCCAGGGATCGCTGAGCCTCGCGCGCCAGCAGTTGATTGCCAGGCGCCTGCCCGATGTATCGACACGCCAGCTTGAAGAGCTCTTCCAGCAGCGGGGCGTCTCGCTTGCGGCCTCGATCCCCCAGTCGCAGGTCATGCTGGATGACGCGGCGGATGACCGTCTCGTTGAGCTGATCCGCAACCGTTTCCCACGGCACGTCGGGACGCTCGTGCACCAGCGGATAGCCGCCCCGATCCGAAAACGCGGCGAAAGCCTCGTCGCGCGCGGCGCTCAACGCGCGCCCATGCTCGCGCAGATCCAGCCAGAAGCTCCGCTGCGAGAGCGGCGCCAGACCGTTGTCCCGGTGAAACGGACGCCCCAAATCGAGCTTTCGGAAGACGCCGATTTCGGTCAGGGACAACGTACCCGCGGGGATCGTCGTGACTCGACCGGCCAGGCTGTCGCGCCCGATCTCAATGCGCAGCGCCGAGCTTCCGGTGACGACCACCTGGGTGGTCGAGTGGTCCACAAGGAACTTCAGTTGCTCCGCCCAGGATTCGAGATTCTGGACCTCGTCGAAGAAGAGGAAGGTTGGCTCGTCGGCGTGCGCCGCGGCGCTGAGCGTCTTCTCAAGCACCACGCGCTCGAACCATTCCACGATGCGCAGGATCGGCTCTTCCTTCCTCAAGGCGCTCAGGCCCGGGAGCTCGTCACACTGGACACGTAGGATGTGCGACGGATGAACGCCTCGTTCCAACAGGTCTTGCAACACCTGAAGCTGGGCGATGGTCTTTCCGATTTGTCGGGGCCCGCGGACTACGACGATCGGCGCCAGACGCACCTTGAGGCGATGGTGAATCTGTTCGACGAGGTGGCGGCGCGTCTGCGGAAGGCGCGGCAGGGCTTCGCCCACCCACCACGGGTTCGTGCGCCGCAGGTCGTTAATGAGCGGTGGCTTCAGGCTGTACTGTTCAAAGAGCAGCGGATCGATCATCGGAGCCAACCTCGGCGTGCCCGCAACTTTACGCTTTCGCCAGCGCCTGCTCAACGTCGGCGATCAGGTCGTCCACGTGCTCGACGCCCACGGAGAGCCGCACCAGCCCATCGGTAATGCCCCGCCCTTCGCGGATTTCCCTGGGGATGGAGCCGTGCGTCATCGAGGCCGGGTGGCAGCAGAGGGACTCAACGCCGCCGAGCGACTCAGCCAGGGAGAAAACGCGCAGGCTCGAGCAGAATCGCTTGGTCGCCTCCCAGCCGTCCTTCAGCACGATCGTGACCATGCCGCCGCCGCCGCACATTTGCTTCTTCGCCACCGCGTGGTCCGGGTGGTTTTCGAGGAACGGATACAACACGCGCGAAAGCTTCTTGTGGCTGCGGAAATGCTCCGCGAGTTTCAGCGCGTTGGCGCAGTGGCGCTCCATGCGGAGGGCGAGCGTCTTAAGCCCGCGCTGCTGAAGGAAGCAATCAAACGGGCCGGGCACGCCGCCCAGCGAGTTCTGCAGAAAGGCGATCCGCTCCTGCAGCGACTTGTCGCGCATGATGATCGCGCCGCCGACGACGTCGCTGTGGCCCCCGATGTACTTGGTCGTCGAGTGCAGCACGTAATCCGCGCCGAGCGCGATGGGCAGTTGCAGAACGGGCGTGGCGAAGGTGTTGTCCACGCAGACCAGCGCGCCCGCGTCGTGGGCGACCTTGGCGATGGCCGCAATGTCGAGCACGCGCAGCAGCGGATTCGTCGGCGACTCCAGCCACACCAGCCGCGTCTGCCGGTCGATCAGCTTGGCGAAGGCCGCCGGAGACGTGTCCTCGGTGAAGACGGGCACGACGCCGAAAGTCTCGAAGACGCGCTTCATCAGGCGAAACGTCCCGCCGTACACGTCCGCGTAGGCGAGCACCTTCTCGCCGGGCTTGAGCGTCGCCAGCAAAGCCGTCGTCCCCGCGCAGCCGGACGAGAAGCACGCGCACGCCGCTCCTCCCTCCAGCGAGCACAGCGCCTCCTCCAGCATGACGCGGGAAGGGTTTCGCGTGCGCGAGTAATCGTAGCCTTTATGCTCGCCGGGGGAGGACTGGGTGTAGGTGCTTGTGGCGTAGATGGGCGGAACGGTGGCGCCTGTGGTGGGGTCCGGCTCCTGGCCGACGTGGATGGCGCGGGTGGCGAAGTGCATGGCGTCGAAACGGGTCACGAGATTCTCCTTGGATCCAAAGGCCGTGCAGCCCGGCGGCGCGACGTGCACCGTCCTGCCCGACACGCGCCGGTCATGCCGGCGGCGCTTGGGATTCTAAGGATGTGGAGGAATCTCATCCACCGGTCAGAACGCGCGCAAGGCGAGCGATGCCCACCGAGTTTCGATTTCCGCGGTCGGGTGGGCCGTCGCGTGGCCCCTCGGGTGTCTCGTCGCGTGGCCCCTCGGGTGGCACGGTCTGGCGTACTCGCCAGGCCGTGGCCCGTCGCGTGGCCCCTCGGGTGGCACGGTCTGGCGTACTCGCCAGGCCGTGGCGGAGAAAACCAGAGCGCGGTCTCGCTCGCCGCACGGGTGTGGCGCCGCGGACCCGCGCCACCCACCGGTTGAGCCATCCCCGGCGCACTGCGGCTCTTCGCATCCGAACCCCTGGTCTTCAAGCGGCTTGCTTGGCGGGCGGGCGGCTCCTATGCTTGCATGAAGGGCTCGCGCAGACGAAGTGAACCCGACTTGGAGCAAGGCGACGTGGACTGTTATCAAACGCCGTACAGGCCGTGGACAGGTTCCCGCATGCGTTGCTCCGCACGCGAGGGCGAGAGGGTCAGGTTAGCGCGGGCCCTTGGGTTTGTCATTCCAACGGCGCTGCTGCTGGCGACCGGATGCAATCTCCTCCTCCCCGCGGCCTTTGTCGGCGATCATCGCAAGAAGATCCTCGCGGAGTTTGACAAGCTTCCGCAGACGCGGGCGGCCGTGCTGGTCTGGGCGAGGGCGGAGACGCGCTTCGACTACCCGCAGATTCAGTTCGAGCTGTCGAGCTACATCACGGAGATGCTCGGCGCGAAGCTCAACGAGGGCGAGTCGCGGCTTGACCTCGTGGACCCGCGGGACGTGGCTGATTTTCTGCAGCGTGAGCCGTCGGCGGCGAATTCGCCCAACAAGGTCGGCAAGCAGTTCAACGCCGACTACGTCGTGTTCGTCGAGGTGAGCCGGTTTCAGATTCGCGATGCGGACTCCCCCCAGCTTCTGCGTCCGCGGGTCGAGGCGGCCGTGTCCGTCCACGACATGCGCGCCGACCCGGATCGCACGTCGCGCTATGAGCTGACGCCGGTGACGACGACTTACGACGACGGGCGCCCGGTGCTCCTGACGGGGACCAACGCGCAGGGCGTCCGCGAGGAAACGTACCGCATCTTCGCCGAGCAAGTGGCCAGGAAGTTCTATGACCACACGGTCGAGTTGTAGTCCGACTAGCGGCCCGGCAAACGGCGCCTTTTCAAGCCCTTCGGCGCGCAGGCGCATCGTATCGCCGCCCGCCGCGCCAACCCATTGCCGCGGCACGTCGAGTACGTTAGCCGTGTGGGCTGCTCAACTCCGGCCGGATCGCTCAAGCCTTGCCATACGCGGCGCTGCGCGGCTGCTCATCTTGTTCTTGATCACGCCGCTCCTGACGGGCTGCGGCTACTCCGGCGGCAAGCTCCTCTTCGCCTCGGGCTTATTTGGGAACAAGAAGGTCAAGCCCGACCTCGTGCTGACCACGGGGCCGATCCTTGTACTCGTGGATGATCCCAAGGAAGTGGTGGACTGGCCGATCTTCAAGCGTCTGCTGACGGACGACGTGTCGCAGGAGCTTCTGCGCCACAAGGCCGCCGAGAAGATCATCCCGCCCGAGACGTTGCAGTCCGTGCAGCAGACCGAGCCGGACTTCGCGCGGCGCGGGTGCCGGGAGATCGGCGAGCTGTGCGGCGCCGATCAGGTGCTGTGGATCGAGGTCCAGGACTTCCTCGCCAAGGAGGACGTCGAGGACGTCGCCGAGGCCGCCTACGCGCTCGTGACGGTGCGCGTGATCGACGTTCATGCCGAAAACAAGTGGCGCGTCCGGGTCTGGCCCGACAATCCGCAGGGTCAGGTGGTCAGCGCCAAGCTTTCCGCGGCGTCGGTTCAGCGGGCGGGCGAGCGAGACGCGATCGCCAAGGACATCTCGATGTCCCTGTCGCGGAAGATCGCCCGGCATTTCTACGAGTACCGCCCGGCTGATTTCGAGGGTGAGGATGAATGACGCGCCTCTGTCACCTTGTGGATGACGGGTGCGGCTGGGACGGGCGGATCGCGCTGGGCGCGCTGCTTGAGCGCGTTCCCCCTGCGCGCTGGAACCAGGGGGTCGGCGTCCTGGCCGGGGACGCGCCTTCCCCGGCAGCGGTTGGGGAAGCGATCCAGGCGACGCGCCTCGGCGGCATGTTCAACAGCCCCATCCTGACGGCCCCGCGGGTCTCGCGCTGGCTCGGCGATCAGTCGGCCGAATTGATCCACGCCTGGGGCGCGCGAGCCCTGCGCACGGCAGGCCTGGTGGCGGAGCATCGCGGGCTGGTCTGGAGCTGTTTCGATCCGGCGTTGGACCCGCGAACCGTAAAGGCGCTGCGGTTGTTTTGCCAACGCGGCAGGACCGCCGTCGCGTGCGGCTGCGAGCGCGTCCGACGCAGGCTCGTTGAGCAGGGCGTCCCTGCCGAGACCTGTGTGGTCATTCGCCCGCCCGTTGACTTCGCCCGCATCAACGCACTCCGGCAGGGGCGTGATGAACTGCGGACAAGGCTCGGTCTGCAGCGCGAGGATCGCGTCGTCTTGATCCCCAGGCTCAGGGCGGATCAGCCCCTGTGCGACGGGGTCTGGGCGATTCTCGTGCACGGGCTGATTGACCATCACCTGCGCGGCGTCATGTACGCCGACACACCGGATCATTCGACGCTTCGCCATCTGGCCGAAACCTCCTACCGGCCTGAAACCATCGTGTTCGTTCCGCCAGAAGTTCCCTTCGAGGCGATCTTGTGCGCCGCCGACGTGCTGTTCATTCCTGACGACGGCGATTTCCCGACGGCGTGCGTGGCATGGGCCATGGCTGCCGGTGTGCTCGTCGTCGCCGCCGCCGGGTATGGCATTGCCGAGATCATCGCGCACAAGCACAACGGCCTGCTGTACAAGCGGAAAGCCGAGGCCGGCGTGGTCGTGGCGATTGCGGAGTGCTTCGGCCAGACGGCGTCGATCCGCGGCATCCTGGAGGTCGCAAGAGGGCAGGCCTACGAAGTCTTCGGGCAAAAGAGCTTCGTCGATCTGCACCTGCGCCTGTACGACAACCTGCTGGCGGGCCGCTCGCCCGCCGACGGAATCGCCGACACGGCCGTGGTTGCGTGACGGTGTTTGCTGGGGAGGATGGGAGCGGGCGGGTTGCACTTTGTTCGGCGCGGCAGCGCGGCGGGTGGCACGGTCTGGCGAACTCGACAGGCCGTAGTCAGAACACCGGGCGTAAGCCCGGTGACGGCTCCTCAGCCGCACGTCGGCAGGCTTGCGCCTGCCGCTCTGCTGCGGTGGATAAAGCTCAAGGATTCACCCGATCCGACCGATATTGGCATAGACCGGTGCCGCCGGCATGAAGGGGCGCGTCTTGGCGCGATCGTCGCCCTCTTCGTTCCGACAAGGGGTCGCACATCCTTGGCTGCCGGTCATCGACGACTTGGTGTTCAAAGCTTGCCGCGTGGCGATCTGAGACCGCGCGCGGCGGGGTCGATTACGGGCTCTTTTTTTCCTGTTCAATGGGAGATACGCATGAAGACGCGCAGCAAGATCAAGGCGCTGGTGATGTCGGCTGGTTTTGGCTGGATGGCCACGGGCGGATGCCTACCGGACAACTTCTACTCTGATCTGTGGGGCGGGCTGATCAGCAGCGCCGTGCTCACGACGGCGGACACCATCATCGTCAGTCAGATCGTGGACACAGTGGACGGCGACGGCGAGTAGGCCCAGATCGCGGCGCGGAGCGACGCGAGCAAAGCGCAAAGGGAGACCCACGATGCGAAAGTGGATGGTTGGATCAAGCCTCGCCCCCGGGATCGCGCTGGTTGTCGTCCTGCTGGGGGCGCAGTCTGGAGTCGCCGCTGACGACTGGGGCATGGGCCTTTCGCCGTCCGGCGGCGACGCCGCGGACGCCGCTCAGGACTCCGCCGGCGGCGCTGCGGCTCAGCCTCCGACGAGCGAGACCGTCGTAGCTGAAAAGACGACCGTCACGACCACGACGGAGCCGGCCTCTCCGCTGTCCTTCGGGCTGACGTACGCGATCTACACCGATTACATCTTCCGCGGCGCGAACTTCTCGGACTACCCGGGCGAAGGGCGCGAGAAGCTCAATCACCAGTTGAGTCTGGACGTGGGGGTGGACGTCGGCCTGCTCTTCGGAGAAGGGTCGGGCACGTGGGGCACGTTCAGCTTCAACACGTGGTTTGAGTGGTTCGCGGCGCAGAAGCGCCTCGACCCGATCCAGGGCGGGCAAAACCTTCAGGAAGTGGACTACAACCTCAGTTGGTCCTACGAGGTGGCCTCGATTGCGACAACCTTCTCGCTGGGCTATTCCTTCTGGACGTTCCCCAATTCCAAGTCGGTCAACTCGATGGAGTGGAACGTCGGGTTGGAGCATAACGACGCCTGGATGTGGAAGTGGCTGTGGGCGGACAACGAAGACGGCGTCCTCAATCCGTTCTTCAAGTTCTACCACGACGTGGACCAGCTCGCCGGCGCAAGCTGGATGGAATGCGGCTTCAGCCACGACTTCGCCGTGTGCGAAAACGTGACCGTCACGCCGAGTATGACCTTCGCCATCGACCACCGCTACCTCGACCGCATGGTGGCCACGGGCTTCACCGGCTCGACGCGGCTGGCCTACATCCAGTACGGACTGAACGTCGGGTATGACCTGTCCAGCGCGCTGAGCCTGCCGGAGAACATCGGCTCCGTCGTGCTGACCGGTTTCCTCTACTTCAACGACGCCGTGGGCCATCCGGAGAGCAGCAACACCATCCAGGATGAGTTCTTCGGGGGCATGTCCCTCGGCTGGTCGTTCTAAGTGGGTGGGGTGCCTCACGAGTACCGCGTCACCAGCCCATCAGAGCCGCGCCCGCATGCCCGTCAGAGCCGCGCCCGTAAGGAAGCGATTTCCAAGCGGCATCGCGGGTTCCGTCTGCGCGATCCTCCCGAAATCGAGGCAGGCGTAGCCCGCCCTACGCACTTATGAACGGTCGTATGCGCGGCCGCCTTTGGGCGTCCGGTGGCTGGTCAGTCCGTCCGAATGATCTTCCGCCTGCTGCGCTGAACCCGTCAGCGCCATCGACTCTGCTTTGCTCCCCGATTGACAGCCCGCCTGCATCAACGCCACCACGGCCATCAACACGCCCATCGTTAGGCTCATTGCACGCTTCATAACACCATCTCCTAATAAAAGGTGAGTCTCTCCCCGTCTCAATTCTTGGATGTCCTGCTCCGGCAGTTTCTTCCTTGAGGCCGATGTTGCGACCGCAGGACGCCGGGCTGCCGGGCCTTATCGACCCGCCGGTGGACGTGTCCGATAAGCCATAAGCCACCATGACGACTTCAGCGACAACCCTTCGGCTGGGTTTGGAGAGACTCCCGGCCCGCTCCTCTGATGCGCTCGCCGCCTCAGCGGTTACGATCCGCTGGGCGCTCGTGGCGGTGTTTCTCCTTGCGGCGGCGGTGCGACTGGTGGGGCTGGGCGAGGGGAGCCTGACCCACGACGAGGCCTGGCGGGCGAATTTCGCCGACCACGGCGGCGCGGCCGAGCGGGCGCGCTTGCCGTTGCTGCAATGGGTCGTGCTTGGGGTGTTGCAAAGGGGCGTCAGCAGCAGTGAGGCCGTGCTGCGGCTGCCCAGCGCACTGTGCGGACTGGTTGGCGTGGTGCTGATCTGGCACGTCGCGCGACGCCGGCTGGGCGACGGCGCCGCGCTCGCCGCTGCTGCGTATGTCGCTTTCCACTACGAGGCCGTGACGTTCTCCCGCGTGATCAAAGAGTTTGCGTGGGAGCTGCCGATGGTGGCGGGACTGCTGGGCCTCGGCGCATGGGCGTATGATCGGCCGACCTCGGGGCGAATGTGGATATTCCTCGCCGCAGTGCTGCTGGGACTTATCGCCGGCTTCGCACCCATCCTGGTCGGCGGCCCCCTGCTATTGCTGCTGGTCTTGCGACGATTGCGATGCAAAGACGCGGATGCCTGTCCGCTGCGCACGCTGTGGATCGGCTGCGGCGTTGTCGGACTCGCAACGATCGCCTGGTATCTCTGGCATCGCAGCTCGCCCTACTACGGCGCGGTGATCTACCACCTGCAAACGGGTTACGACGTCTGGCCGGAAAGCCGGTCGCTGGGCGTGTTGGCGCCGTGGGCGGCGAGATCGACGTGGGAGCTGGTGCGGCTCGTGGCGGGAACGGCGGTGATGTGGGATCCGCTCGGCACGATCGTGACGACGTTGTTCCTGCTGACGGCGGGCGTGGGCGCATGGGATTTGAAGCGTCGGTGGCCCGTTGGATTGCTTGTGATGCTCGTCGTCTGGGTCATGCTCGTGGCGGGCGGGATCACTCGGCAATGGGCATGCGGATCGTTCCGCAGCAACTTGTTCATGGTCGCGGTCTTCGCGCCATGCATTGGAGCCGGAGTGGCGCTGCTGTGGCGGAAGATCGAAGCCCGGGCGGCTCGCGGCGCGATCATCGCCGTGCTTTTCGCCCTGCCGGTGCTGCGCTGCACGAAAGTCGCGGCGGGCATGACGCCTCGAGGGGAACATTTGCGACCTGTGATTCAGCAAGTGCGTGCCAATCTTGATCCGAAGGATGCCCTGTTCGTGTATTACGCCACGGATGACGCCTTCGAGTTCTACTGGCCTGACGCTCCGGAGGACACGGTGGTCGAGCCGCGCAGCGACCGCGGCAGAGGCGACCTGTTCGAGGTCAGCTTCGAGGAGCTGCTCTCGCGTCATCCGCGCGTCTGGTTGTTGATGACTCACGCTTACGGCGATGAGCGAACGGAATGGTCAAGCCGCGCCGCCGCGCATGGCCACGTCGTACACCACTTCTCGACCGAGACGGCGGACGCATGGTGCATCGCCACCGCGAGTCGTGTCAGTCCGCCGTCGCAGCCACTTCCACCATCGCCTCGTTGACCACGACCAGCGTGCGATCGACCACGGTGCGGTCGTGCGCGGTGGAGACAAACCACGCCTCATATCCGCTGGGCGGCAGATGCACGCCGCGGTTCAGCATGGCGTGGAAGAACCGTGCAAACCGCGCGTGGTCCGCAGCGCACGCGTCGGCGAAGTTGCAGACGCGCTCGACGCCGAAGAACAGCGTGAGCATCGAGCCGACGCGCTGAACGCATCCCCTGACTCTGCACCGAAGCAAAGCCTGTCGCAGCCCATCCGCCAATCGGCTCGACGCAGCTTCAAGATCGTCGTAGGCCGCCGGGGTCAGCGCCTGCAGCGTCGCCAGCCCCGCGGCCATTCCGAGCGGATTTCCCGAGAGCGTGCCGGCCTGGTACACCGGACCGGCGGGCGCGACGAGGTTCATCAACTCCGCGCGACCGGCGTACGCGGCCACCGCAAGCCCGCCGCCGATGATCTTGCCGAAGGTGAGCAAATCCGGCTCGACGCGGTACAGCGCGGTCGCTCCGCCATAAGCGACGCGGAAGCCGGTCATCACCTCATCGAAGATCAGCAGCGCCCCGTGCGCGGAGCACAGTCGCCGAAGCGTGGGAAGAAACTGCGGCGCCGGCGGAACGACGCCCATGTTGCCGGCCACCGGCTCGACGATCACGGCGGCGATGCGTTCGCCGTGCGACTTGAACACTTCAGCGATGGCGCGTTCATCGTTGTACGCCGCCGTCAGCGTGTCCCGGACGCTGCCCTCCGTCACGCCGGGCGAATCGGGCAGACCCAGCGTCGCCGCGCCCGACCCCGCCTTCACCAGCAGCGCGTCGGCATGACCGTGATAGCCGCCGTCGAACTTGAGGATCCCCGCGCGCCCGGTGGCCGCGCGTGCCAGACGGATGGCACTCATCACCGCCTCGGTTCCGGAGCTGACAAAGCGCACGCGCTGCGCGGCGGGGACGCGGGCGCGGATCTCCTCCGCCAGCTCGACCTCCCGCGGACTGCACAGCCCGTAACTGGTCCCTTCGCGCGCCGCTCGCGCCAGCGCTTCCACTACGGCGGGATATGCGTGCCCGAGGATCATCGCGCCCCAGGAGCCGACGTAGTCGAGGTACGCCCTGCCGTCGACGTCGAACAGCATCGCGCCCTCGGCGCGCGCAATGAACCGGGCCGCGCCGCCCACGCCCGTAAACGCGCGCACCGGAGAACTGACGCCTCCCGGCAGGATGTTGCTCGCGCGCTCGAACCAGGCTTGCGAAGTCATCATCATCGATCACGTGGACCTAGGTGCCCTGTTGTTCGCGAGACCCATCGGCCTACGGCGAGTGTGGCCAGCCATCCTGCGTCGCAGCCCGCTAACCCGCGATGCAGCCTGCATCCTCGCCGTCGCCGTGCGTCAGGCCGGCGGGAACGCCTTAATCAGCTCCAGCATCGCCTTGAACTTCGGCGCGTCGCAGCGGTGGCACAGCTCGAAGAGCACGCTTTCGACCGTCGTGACTTTCGCGCCGGCCTGTCTCATGCGGTGCATCGCCATGTCATAGCTCATCGTCCCGCGCGAACCCACGGCGTCCGCGCAGACGAACACGTCGTAATCCTGCACGCACAGGTCCAGCGTGGTCTGCTGCACGCACACGTGCGCCTCGATGCCCGCCAGGATGATCTGCGGCCGATCGAGCCGGGCGATCTCCTCGCGGATCGGCTCGCATCCGCAGGCGCTGAACGTCGGCTTCTCGTGCAGCGTGAACCGGGTCTTCGAGAGCGCGGCGAGGATCGACGCCTCCGTGCGACCCAGGCCCTTCGGATACTGCTCGGTGATCAGCACCGGCAGGCCGAAGAGCGCGGCGCCTTCCACCATGAGCCGCGACGCGGCGACCACGCGCGGCCGGTCGTGGATCATCGGCAGCAGCTTTTCCTGCACGTCGATCAGCAGCAGCATGGCGCGATCAGCTTCAAGCGTGTCGGGTCGCAGCATGACGGTTCCATCCTTTGCAGCGGGTGTCGCCCGGCAGACGTTATCGCCGAACGGACCGCCGCTCCAGCGAGGCCGCGGCACGGCGGGAGTGGGATGTCGGGTGTGGCATGGCGGGCACGGCGCGGGTGGCACGGTCTGGCGTACTCGCCAGGCCGTGGCGATGGCGACGAACGAACGCGGTCGCCTCCACGCCACGGGTCAGCTGCTGCCGACCCGTGCCCGCCCGTCCCGCACGCGTGCCACCCTGCTGCGGGCGCAGGACGCTTTGAGCGAACTCATCCGACGCTGGGTTCACCGACCTTGCTTTCATCAGCGAGCGCAGCGGGGGTCGGCTTCAGCCGACCGGTTCCTGCCCCCCGCTTCAGCGGGGGGGGGGATTCTGAATCGACTTAGCCGGCTTCAGCCGGACTTGGAGCGTGGCGGCAAGACCGGCTGAAGCCGGCTCAAGCAGGTCCGCGATTCGGCTCCCCACCGACTGAAGTCGGCGGCAAGGGCCGGTCGGCTGAAGCCGACCACTGAGGCCAGCCGCTCGCTCCCACGTTCCAAGTCGGTAGCATGAAGCGCCATCGACGAAGCAGAGGCGCAATCCGCTCGCATGTATCCGGCGTACAACACCAACGGGCTGGCCTTCCATCCGCTTGAGGATGCGTTGTCCCTCATCGCCGACGAGGGCTTTCGCGGAGTCGGGCTGACGCTGGACCATCATCATCTGGACCCGCGCGACCGCGCGGCGGCGGTGCGCGCCGCCGAGCGCGTCCGCGCCACGCTGCACCGGCTCGGGCTGCGGGCGACGATCGAGACGGGCGCGCGGTTCATCCTCGACCCGAGGCGAAAGCACCAGCCCACGCTCATCAGCGCCGATCCCGCCGCGCGGGCCCGGCGGATCGAGCTCCTCGAAACGGCCGTGCTCGTGGGCGAGGCGCTCAGTGCCGAATGCGTGTCACTGTGGTCCGGAGCGGCCGACGACGCCGCAACGGCAACCGTGCTCCATGCGCGACTGGCGACCGGGCTGAGAGGCTTGCTGGAGGTCGCCGAGCCGCGCGGCGTGCGGCTGGCGTTCGAGCCGGAGCCGGGCATGTTCGTCGAGACGATGGCGCAATACGAGCGACTGGTCGCGACGATCGACCATCCGCTTTTCGGGCTGACGCTCGACGTAAACCATGTGCACTGCCTGGCGGATGGGGAATTCGCGGAGCATGTCCGCCGACACGCGGACCGGTTGTGGAACGTGCATGTGTCCGATGCCCGGCGCGGCGTGCATGAACACCTCCTTCCGGGGGAGGGGGAGGTGGATTTTCAGGCCATCCGCGCGGCACTGAAGGAGATTGCTTACGCGGGCCCCTTCCAGCTCGAGCTTTCGCGGCACAGTCACGATGCCGTGAACGTGATGCGCGCGGCGCTGAAGCGACTCGGTGCTTGAGGCGCATCAGAACCCGAAGCGCCAGCGAGGGTGAGCACGCAGCCGCGCAGGCGGAGGTCCAGGGCGCATTGCGGAGCTGCCGGATTCCCGCCTCCGCGGGAATGACGAGTCTTGTCTTTCGCCACAGGCTGATACGGGGCGATCCTCCAGGATACTCGCCGGATCGCGGGGTTGAAGGGAGACCGCTTCCTGACGGGCGCGGCTCTGATGGAACGCCTGCCTCGCAGGCCGGCGATCAGTCCCGCGCGCTGGCGACGGTGTCGAAGGGCGCCGAGTCCACGCCGACGTTGAGCTGCACCTGGGTCAGGATGTAACTGCCCAGCAGTCGCGAGCGCTCGTCGTCTGCGTAGGTGATGCAGGCCGAGGGGACGAGCCACTCCTGATCGATGTGGAGAATCATCAGCCGATCCGGATACACCCCGTCCTCGCCGGCGTAAGGCATGTGCCGCTCGAAGGTGAACGTGTCGCGGCCGTCCAACCGTCCCGGACCGGTGTAGGTCAGCCGGTATTCGGGGTCGCCGACGGCCATGCGCGAATACTTGATGACCAGGTCGAGCGTGTTCTTGAACCCGAACTGATCGAGCGTGCGGCGCGAGTCCTTCATCGCCTGCGCGCCGTGGATGCTCAGCTTGATTTCCGGCACGAGCAGGCTGATGACGCCGGACGGCTTGAACGACGCCAGCTCCGCGCCGTCATCATCCTTCCAGCGCCCGGCCACGTACGTCGCCTCCACCGCGGCACCGGGGTTCTTGACCCACTTCATGTGCACGCTGAACGGCGACTCGCGGAATTGAACGTCGATTTCCTGCTCGACCCCCAGCGCGCCGCCGATGCGCTCCTGCTTGAGGAAGCGGCAGCGGTAGTCCTGGATCGTCTGGTCATAAGCGGCGCGGCAGTGCTCAAGAAACGCGAGCGGATCCGCCATCGCCCGGGCTTCAAGCTCTTGAAACGCCGACGCCGCAGGCAACCGCACCGCGCTGGTCAGGCCCGGACCAGTCAGCATCGACACGCCCCGAGGGGCCTCCCGGCACTGAATGACCGCGACCAAACAGCTCAGCAGACCCACCCGCAGCACGCGACGCAACGCCCGGGGAAAGGCATCGGCCGCGAATCGAGTCGAACGCAATGGCACTAAGCGATCCCCTTCGTTGTCCGCAGCTCCGGGCGCTGTGCATCCCGGACAGGATGCTTCCCGGTCTTCGGCCGATTCGTCCGTGGCGGATGGACCCGCGCCCATCCTTTAACATCGGATGCTATGAATCGAGTGCAATACCAAAACCGCACCGGCCGCGACTTCCATGTCGTAAACCCTGGGGTTCTTCGCCAACTCCGATCTACTACGCTGGGTAGCCTAGCACGTAACCTTCGATCTGTCTGTAGGTCAGCAGCGGAATACCCATTCAGTATGGCCTTCAGGAGGCGCTGGGGTTGCATCATCCTGTGGTTCATTTATTCAATTGTGGGCGGCAAGAGGATCTTGATGCACACGCCGGCGCCGAGTTGCGATTTCGCCTCAATCGTGCCTCCCAGCCCGCGCACGATCCCGTACACGATGGACAAACCCAGACCGCTGTGACCCGTCGCGTCGATCGGTTCGCCAGCGCGGTAGAACGGCTCGAACACCCGCGACAGCACCTCCGGCGGCAAACCAGGCCCTGAATCCTCCACGACGATCACTCGACGGCCCTGCTCTTCCCCGAGCCGCACGCTGAGCCGCCCGCCGTCGGGCATGGCCTCGACGGCGTTCTGCAGAAGCTGGCGCAACACGGTCAGCATCGGCAGGCGCGGCGTCTCCACGGCGACGCGCGGGTCGACTTCCACCGAGAGCGCGATGCCCCCGGACATGCAACGCTCCCGGAACTCCTGCTCCGTCTGGCGCAGGATGTCCTTGATGTCGGCGGTGCGATCACCGCGCCGGTCTCCTTCAGCGAAGGACAGCAGTCCGCGCACCAGGTGCGCGGCGCGCGCGGAGGAGGCGGCGGTTTTCTCCAGCGCCTCGCGCAGCATCCCCTCGTCTCCGGCGGCGAGGGCGAAGTCCACGGTCGTCGTGATGCCGCCGAGGATGTTGTTGAAATGATGCGCCACGGCGCCGGCCATGTCGCCGAGGGCGTTCATCTTGTGCGACTCGGCGACGCGGCGCTCCGCCTCGAAGCGGCGCGTGATATCGCGGGCGGAGAGGAGCACGCCCCGCGTCGCGCCATCCGGCGAGATGAGCGGCGTGATGTTCGCCGCCAGCTCGCGAAATCGACCGTGCTCGTCGGGATAACGAAACTCCAGATCGCTGCTGTCGCGCTGTTCCAGCGCGCGGCGAAACGCCTGCTCCGCCGCCGCGCGCGACGCGGCGGGAATCAGCGCCGGCAGCGGCGTGTGCAGCATCGCCTCGGCGGCCGCGCCGAACACATGCGCGGAGGCCCGGTTCCACAGGCGGACTTTCAACTGTTCGTCCGCCGCGATGAGTGCGATGCCGGCGGAAGAGAGCACGGCATGGAGGAACGACGCGTCGTCGTGGCCGAACCAGTCTGAGCCGGTCATGGTCATAGGTCTGAGCAGAAGGAGCGCCCACGCTCGCACGAATCCGCGACCCGCGGGGCGCTTCCGAACGTCCGGGCGCATGTCCGATCGAATCATGGCCCGCGCCGCCCGTTCCCTCGACGCGAGCAGACGTATTCTTCCGCATCGCCGCAAGGCGTCAACGTGCGCCCGCCGTCAACGAGCGCCCGGCGTCAACGAGCGCCCGGCGTCAACGAGTGCACAGCGACAACGAGCGATGGCCGTCCAGCAGAATTCGCAATCCGCTCGTTCGCGGCTGGGTGGCACGGTCTGGCGTACTCCGTCATTCCCGCGCAGGCGGGAACAGGCCGTGGCGATGGAGCCCCCGACCCACGTTCGCACCACACGGGTCCGCTGCCGCGGACCCGTGCCACCTGCCGGTCCTGCGTTTTCTGAATGCGTTTGCACGGACCCCACCCGTTCCGTTCAGCCCGCTCCGCGCTTGGCTTGCCCGAAGACTTTACCTTATGATAACGTTTCTCGGCGCTTCGCGGTGGTTCGGCGGCGGCGGTTCCTGCCGGCGAGCCGCTGCAAGCTGAACGGTGGCAACGGCTTAGAATCCAGGGAGGCGGTCATGGCGGTTTACGAGGTCGGGAAGTATCGCAATGTCGTGCTCGTCGGACACGGAGGATCGGGCAAAACCTCGCTCGCCGAGGCCATGCTCCACAAGGCCGGCGTCACCAACCGCCTCGGCTCCACGGCGGACAAGACTTCGATCCTCGACGTGACGGATGAGGCCAAGGAGAAAGGCGGCTCGACCGACTCCGCCGTCTGCTACCTCACGCACAAGGGGCACCACGTCAACATCGTGGACACGCCCGGCACGACCGCCTTCTCCGGTCCCGCGATCGGCGCGCTGGCGGCGGCGGACACGGCCGTCGTCGTCGTCTCCGGCGCCGCGGGCATCGAGGTGAACACGCGCAAGATGTTCGAGCGCGCGAAGAACTACGGCGTGGGACTGGCCGTCGTCGTGACCAAGATCGATGCACCCAACGTCAACCTCGAGGAACTCGTCGACAATCTTCGCGAGGTCTTCGGCTCCACCTGCGTCACGCTGACCTTGCCCACGGATGGCGGCAAGGGCGTCATCGACTGCCTGGCGAACGAGAAGGGATCCGCGGCGTTTTCCGACGTCGGCGAAGCGCACACGGCGGTGCTCGAGGCCATCGTCGGCGCCGACGACGCGCTGATGGAGAAGTACCTCAGCGGCGAGGTCAGCAAGGAAGAGGTCATTTCCGTGGCGCCGCGCGCGGTCGCGGCGCAGACGTTCGTCCCGATCTTCTTCGTCAACTCCCGCGCGGAGGTGGGCATCGCCGAGTTGCTCGACGCGATCGTGAACTTCTTTCCCAGCCCGCTCATCGCCAAGCGCCGCTCGCTGCACGAGGAGGGGAAGGACACCGAGATCGACCCGATGGGCGCGGACTTCGTCGGGCAGGTGTTCAAGGTGTCGAGCGATCCGAAGACCGGCATCAAGTACATCGGCATCCGCGCGCTGGAGGGCCGGCTCACGCACGACATGAGCATCAAAACCGTGCACGATCGCAAGGGCTTCCGCCCGGGGCAGATCCAGCGGCTGCTGGGCACGGAGCACAAGGAACTCGAGGCCGGCGTGGGCGGCGATCTGTTCTTCCTCGCCAAGCTCGATCTTCGCGTCGGCGACACGGTGTTCACCCACAAGGGCGGCACGATCGACCTGCCCTCCATCCCGGCGCCGATGTTCCCGCTGGCGCTGGAATCCAAGTCACGAGGCGACGAAGACAAGATCGCCCAAGCCATCCGCCGATACACCGAGGAGGATCCGTGCCTGCGGCTGGAGCGCACCGGCGCGGGCGAAATGGTGCTGCGCGGGATCGACGACACCCACGTCCGCGCGATCCTCACCAAGCTCAAACACTATTTCAAGCTCGAAGTCCTCACCAAAACGCCGAGGATCCCTTATCGCGAGACGATCGCCGGCCGCGCCGACAACATCGAATACACCCACAAGAAGCAGACCGGCGGCTCCGGGCAGTACGCCAAGATCATCATCAACGTGCTGCCCGCCCAGCGCGGCGAGGGCTACGAGTTCGTGGACAAAATCTTCGGCGGCGCCATCGACCAGCAGTACCGCCCCAGCGTGGACAAGGGCGTTCGCGCGCAGATGGCCGAGGGCGTCATCGCCGGTTATCCCGTCGTCGACGTCAAGGTCGAGCTGATCGACGGCAAGACCCACCCGGTGGACAGCAAGGACATCGCCTTCCAGATCGCCGGGCGTCAGGCCTTCAAGGACGGCTTCGCCAAAGCCAAGCCCATCCTGCTGGAGCCGATCGTTAATCTCGAAGTCACCGTTCCGACGGACAACGTCGGCGACATTCAGGGCGACATCGCCTCGCGCCGCGGACGCCCCGTGGGGCAGGACGTGCTGCCCGGCGGCCTGGCCGTGATCAAGGCGCAGATCCCGCTCGGCGAAGTCATGGACTACAACTCGCGCCTCTCCAGCATCACCGGCGGACAGGGCAGCTTCACCATCGAGGAATCCCACTACGAGCCGGTCCCGAGCAACGTGCAGCAGCAGGTCATCGAGCAGCACAAGAAAGACGTCGAAGCCGCGCGGGAGTAGGCCACCAACCTCCGCTTTTCATACGATGCGGTGGGGTGGCACGGTCTGGCGTACTCGCCAGGCCGTGGCGCATGGGATGCAAACACACCCTCGCGCACGCCACGGGTCCACCGCTGCGGACCGATGCCACTCCGCCAGTTCGTCGCCCTCCAAACGCGACCCCTTCAACAAAGCGACCCCAGGCCAATCCCCCGAGCGCGTTGAATGCACGCATGCGTTGAACGGATCATGGTCCGCAGGGTACAATCATGGCATGATCGCCGACGAGATTCGTGAGTTGCTCAACCGAGAGCCGTTTGAAGCCTTCCGCTTCCACCTGACCAGCGGAACCTCATTCGACGTGCGCGACCCCAATGGCGTCGCACTCGGGCAGAAACGGGTTTTCATTGCTTTCGCCAACGCCGACAGGCAGGCATTCTTCCCCTACATCCACGTCTCCGCCGTCGAAACTCTCGGCAACAGCCACCGACCAAGGACGCCCCGCGGCAAGCGCCGCCCGTAGTCCCGCCCTGTGCGCGACCGCAGTCCGCGCCTTCGCCCGGCGCTGAGCGAGACAAGCTCCCCCTTTAGGAGAAGTCCGCAGGCGTTCCCAAGCCGCCGGAATTACGCTTCGACCCTGCCTATGATGGATCGAAGCCCGCATGATGAATCCCGACGACAGCTCGGTTGACGCGAAACTCGCAGCCTCGCCTTCGACAGCGGAGAGCGCGCCGACCCCCAAGCCCGCGCCGTGGCGGCGCAAAGCCCTCCGGCTGCTGGTCATCGTGACCTGCACTTACCTCGCGGTCTGTGTCGCGGTTTACTTCCTGCAATCCCACCTGATCTACTTCCCAGCCCGGCACGTCGAGTTCACCCCCAAGGACGTGGGCATCGAGTTTACGCCCCTGCAACTGACCGCCGGCGACGGCGTCAGCATCACCGGCTGGCACGTGACCTGCGAACAGCCGAAGGGCACGGTGCTCTTCTTCCACGGCAACGCCGGCAACCTCGGCGACGTCCTCCTCGACGTGCAGGAGTGGCATCGCCTCAACTACGCCGTCGTGGCCATCGACTACCGCGGCTTCGGCGACAGCGAAGGCGCCCCCACCGAGGCCGGCGTGTACGAGGATGCGGAAGCCGCCTGGCGCTACGTCGTTTCGCAGCGAGATGATTCGCAGCGGGACAGTTCGGAGCGGGGCAATACGGGACTGCACGTTCCGGAGCGCAACGTCTCCGACCGGGACGTTTCGCGGTCGGACCATTCGCAGCGAGACGATTCGCAGCAGGACCATGAGGCGCGTCGAATCATCTATCACGGGCGCTCCCTCGGCGGCGCAGTCGCCATCGAACTCGCCAGACGACACCCGCCCGACGCGCTCATCGTGGAGTCCACCTTCACCAGCCTGCCCGACGTCGGCCACACCCACTACCCGCTGCTCCCCGTCCGCTGGCTGGCGCGCCATCGCTACGAGTCCGCCGCCAAAGTGGGCCAACTGTCCTGCCCCAAGCTCTTCCTCCACGGCCGCGCCGACACCCTGATCCCCATCACCATCGGCGAACAACTCTTCCACTCCGCCGCGGAGCCAAAACGCTTCATCCGCACCAACGGCGACCACACCGACGGCGGCATGTTGCACGACAGCGCCGTCAAGCAAGAGGTCGTGACCTGGCTCGAAGCCGTGCTGAACCCCTGAATGACCGCGAAAACGACGCCCCGAAACGATGCGTTGATGTCCCACTTGGTGCTCCCTATAATGCCACCATTGGGTGTTTTTCAGCGCGAGTCTCCGGGCGTCCCCATGAGACGCCGACTCCGAGACGCTCGCAGGCCGCGTCACCCGGGAAGACCATCACTTCACTTGGAGGAGTCTGCGATATCCCTCAACTCACCCACGCGGGAGGCAGGCCGGAGCGACAATCACTCGAAAGACGCTCAACGTCCTATATTCGAAGTTGCATTGTTGCTGCATGCCCGTTCTACGAGGATCCACTCCACGCGCGGGCTTTCCGTGCGGGTTGGGGCGGTCCAAGACTTGGGGAGAACTTCATGCCATCACGACTGGCTTTGCTTGCGTTGTCACTGGTGTGCTTGCTGCCGTCAGCGAAGGTGCAGGCCGAAGTCACTTGGATCATCCAGCGGTTGACGTCGAGTGCATACTTGGAATTCAGTGCGGACGTCTCAGGGCGAACCGTGACATGGTCGCGAAGGTTCTCTGACAACGACGATCGCATCATGAAATGGACGGAGGGCGATTCCGAACCGGCCGTCGTTGCGCCCGGATACAGCCCCAGCATTCACAATGGCCGCATCGTCTGGGTCGCGAGCGATGGACACGATCTTGAAGTGTTTCAATGGTCGGACGGCGTCGTTTCGCAATTGACCTCCACATCGTACAACGAGTTTCAACCCACGCTGTGGGAAGACGCAACGGCATGGGTATCGGCGGAACCGAATTCACCACTGGCGATTATTCTCGATACGGACGAGGGGCCTATCCGCATTCTCGCGGGCGGCGATCGCAACAACCAGTATCCCGCTCTCTCTCGAAACCGCTTGGTGTGGGAAGCTCGTGGGAACGCCTATTCCGATGTCTTTGCCTGGCGCGATGGAGTCGTTGTTCAGATGACGAGCAACGCGTTTAGCGTTTACAGGCCTCGTACAGACGGCAGGTCGATCATCTGGTACACGGACACCGAAATACCGCTGCATGAGCAGGGCATCTGGAAGTCCCGCTTCACAGGCGGATTGCACCGTGTTTCGCCTGCCGGGTACCAGCCCGATCTTGACGGCGATTCTGCGGTCTTCTGTGCCTCTGATGGTCACGATCTTGAGATCTTTCTTACATATCTCGGGCGCCAATACCAGCTCACGGAAAACGATTTCGACGACTTGGAGCCTCGCGTTGACGGAGATCGCGTTGTCTGGGTCGCCAGACCGGATGACCATAGCTCGCCGCGGGACATCTACTATGCGATGCTGAGTGGGCTGGAGGGGGGTGAAACGGCGGGAGCATGCTGTCTAAGCGAACTTGACTGCGTCATCGCCACGTCCGCAGAGTGCCAGGCGCTAGGGGGCCGGTTTCGAGGTCGGGAGACTGCCTGTGATTCGGATGCCTGTGGCGTGGGTCCGGCCAGGACATGGTCCACCGAGAAGCACGATTCGCAGCGATCCGGCCACACGTCGGTCGAGCTGCCCTGTGAATGGCAACGGATGTGGTCGGCGCCGGTCGGCAGCGCGGAACATGCGCCGGTCGTTGCGCCGGACGGCACGATTCATGTAAACGCCGGCGGATATATTCAGGCTTTGCGCCCGGACGGGACCACGCGGTGGCAAGTCCGCCGCGAGGCCATTGGCGGGAGCGCCGTTCGCAACGACGGCGTCATTTATGTGCCAACGCGATTTGGATCCTCCCGTGCGGTATGGAAACTCGCCGCAGAGGATGGCCGGCTCCTGTGCGAGGGACAAGACTCCAGTTCACGGTCAGCCCTGCTCGATCGCGATGGCGACCTGTTCTTCACGATCTACGGATACGGCGGTCTTGCCTCAATGGCATCATCCTGCTTCGGCCGGTTTCGAGTCATCAATGAGAGGATCGATGGCGAACTTGCCTTGGGACTGGATGGCCACTTGTATGCCAACATCGACGCGTACCTGACGAAGTTCCATTCGGACGATGGAAGTGTCTTGTGGTCCCTGAACACGCAGTATGTGGCATCGGCTCCCTCCGTCGGTCCGGACGGCGCGGTTTACGCGACCGTTGACCCGCGCACGGTCATCTGCGTGAATCCTGATGGATCCCAACGATGGCTGACCGCGCTCTCAGACCAAAACCTCTACGTTTCGCGTCATTCGCCGACGATCGCAAGAGACGGGCGGGTGTATGTCGCCGCCTGGCGTTATAACCCGGAAGGATCGGTGCTCGTCGCCCTCGATCAAAGCGGTGCGCCGAGGTGGGAGGGCTTCAAGCCGGGAAGCCGTGACGTCCTTCCGGTTGTTTCCGCAGGCCGGGACATCGTGATTCTCTCGAGTTTGTTCAGCGATCGGCTCCTTGGACTGTCCGCGGAGACCGGAGACCCACTGTGGCAGATTCAATTGTCCGCCGCCGCCAAGCAGGCGCCGGTGATCACGGAAACCGCAATGCTGCTTGCCATGACGGAAAACGGGGATTTGGAGGCGTGGGGATCCCCTCAAAAGACCTGCACAAACCAGGAGGGATTGACTTTTGATCGCTGCGCGTCACGAAACGGGCGCGTCTTCGCTACTGCCCGAGTTTATGGTGGAACGCCTGGCGATTCAGTCTTGATCACCGTCACGCCTGGAGGAAGGAAACGCTATTGCCTGGACGAAAACGGGGAAGCGATTGCAAAGGTGAGAGTCAATGCTTCGGATGGGGTGTTCCGGGCTGAATGGAGCTGTGGGGCATCGAAGGAGGCTCCATTCGCGTGTCGTTGATGGCCGCGCCGATGCCTGCCCAGGCGCGCGGCGCGAGCGGCTGCCCGCTGGCGAGTGGCAGGCGATCCGCGGCAACGGCAAGCGCGCCAAGATCGTCCCCACGCGGACGACCGTGAAACTCAAGGCCGGCCAGTCACACACCATCGCCGTACGACTCGTGGACGTCTTCGGCAACGACGCCGCGGCCGTGATCGAGGTCAGGGCGTAAGTCCGGGATGCGTTCCGCCTTACGCGCCGCCCGCATGACCCCAACGCCTTCATCTGCGCAATCTGCGCAATCTGCGGATCGCCCTTCTTCCCCGACGCCCTCATCGGCGCCATCCGCGCCATCTGCGGACAGCCCGCTTTCCGCGATCCACCGGCCGGTCCCAACCTGAATGCCCCCTCCGCGGACTCCCCAGCGCGAGCCCGCCGCCGTCAATACCTCGTCTCGCCTCGAGGACGGCGCTGAGAACCCCCATTCGCTGGCCCGCCATCGTGATGCGCGGCGACGTTGCGGTTTGCACCATTCCCCGAGCGCCCGCCGCGTTATCCGTCCGCAGTCGCCCGCGCCCATTCCGCGCCCGCGTGATGCGATGAACCGGAACAAACAGGACAACTCGTTTCGCCCGCGCCCGGTGGCTTGGAATGGCGCAAAACTGCGCTGCTCGCGCGCGCTGCAAAACGCAAAAACACCGGGAAAAACCGCGAATCCAGCCCCCGCGCCCGCCGAAATAACTATCTTTTTTCTAACCAAACAAAGCCATTCGATCCGGCTCCGCGCCGGCCACCTTTTCCGCCCACGCTTGAATCAGCCACCCCCATCAACGGAGTCTGTTTGGGCAGAGCGGGGGCAAGCCCAGACCGCACGGATTTGCGACGACAGACCCGAGGTCCGGCGGGTGGCACGGATCCGCGGCAGCGGACCCGCAGATCGGTGCGAGGCACGAGTCGCGGCAAAGGCCCACGCGCCTTGACCGGATGGGAAACCGGCCTAAACTTTGCCGCGTCCGGTGTGCCAATCCGCACGGACAACGACCGGATTGGCCCCCTTCGTCTAGTGGCCCAGGATATCAGGTTCTCATCCTGAAGACAGGGGTTCGACTCCCCTAGGGGGTGCTTCGCGGCAGGCAGGCTGGAGACGCAACCTCCAGACCTGCCTGGTTTTATCCTCGGAGCCGCGCCCGCTGCGGGTTCAGCCCGGGGCGGATGGGTTTCATGCCGCGTAGACCTGGAGTGCGGCGTACATGGAGAGGTGCCTGAGCGGCTGAAAGGGCTGGTTTCGAAAACCAGTGTGCGGGCAACTGCACCGGGGGTTCGAATCCCCCCCTCTCCGTTTCCGACCGGCAGGCGTGCGTGTGTCACTGGGCTTCATTGGCGCTGTCGTGACCGCACCGAGTCTGGCGCGCATCTGAGTCAGCCGTGTGGAGGGGATCTCCCGCCTGGCGTGGATATGCGCACGGCGAAGTCCGCACGGCTCACGGCCAGCCCCGCAGCCCATCCTGCCGCCTGCCCTCGAGCGAGCTTACTTCCACTTCAGGTCGCAGTATTCGCCGAAGCACGCTGCGGCGCTCTCGCGCAGGGCGGCCATTACGGTCGGGAGTTCATCCTGCGTTGCCGAAACGATGGCGAGAATGTACGGGGAGTATCGCGGTCGCCGCCCCAGCGTGAGCGGGACAAGGCGATAGTCGCTGCTTCCAATCGTCACCGGACGATCCAGCGAATCCACCGCCCCACGCGCATGAAACTCGACGGCCACCTGCCGCAAGAACGGGACGGCCTCGTTGCTCACGCCCTCCGCGCGGTAATGATACCCGCCGTTCTCCGGCGAGGGGCAGATGCCGAACAGCGCGGCCGCGGCGGCTTCGGTGTTCTTGAGCTGCTGAATGTGCTCTCGGATGGCGCAGTCAAGGAGTCGCATGTTGAATCCACGCACCTCGTGTTGAGCGCCGCGGCGATGTTCCTGGCATCTGCTACGCCCCAGGCTTGTCCTTCGGCTTGCCGCTGTCGGGCGGAGGCGGTGGGGGAGGCTGCGGATCCTGCGGCTTGGGCGGTGCGGGATTGGTCGCGCCGCCTGCCGCAGGAGTCCCTGCGTCTCTTGCGGGGGCCGGCTCCTTCGCCTTTTCCTCGGGTTTCTGGGCCGTGGGGGCGGATGCCATGTCCATCAACGATTTGACTTGCAGCTTGACGCTCTGACGATCCACCTGTTGACGTCGGATGATGCCCTTGTGGTCGATCACGAACACCGTGGGGTACCCGTCCACGTTCCATGATTTGGAGATGGCGCGGGATGCGCCGTCGAGGATGCTCGGCCAGGTGATGTTCGCCCTGGCGATGGCCTTCTTAAGCTCCTCCGGGGGAAGCGGATCCGCGTTGATGCCCAGCCAGGCGAAGGGCTTGTCCTTGTACTGCGTCAGCAGCTCGCGCGCGGTTTCATGGAACTCGCCGCAGGAGTCGCAGTCCTTCGTCCAGAAGTCCAGCACGACGACCTTGCCGCGAAAATCCGACAGCTTGATCTCTTTCCCTTCGGCGTCCTTGCCCACAATCTCCGGCGCCGCGGAGCCGACAGACAGGGCCGTCAACCCGTGGAGGCGCCGTTCGGCTTCCTCGACGGCTTCGCATTGCGGGTACTCGCTGACGACTTTCTTGAACAGCTCCTGCGCCCGCTTGCGGTTGTCCGCCCGGGTTTGCGAGCCGCGCGGACCCAGATCTCCGTAGTACTCCGTCAGGGACACGCCCAGCGCCACCGTCGCCCAGGCCTTCGCCTCCTTGCCCGGGTTTTCCTTGATGATCGCCTCGTAGATTTCACCGAAGGGCGCGGGGCCATAGTGGAAGGGGAGGTCGATGAACTCCTTGATCTTGGGCTCCAAGGCCGGATCCGCGGCGAAATCGGTCTTCAGCCCCTTCATCGCCCAGGCGTAATACTCCTCTTTCTTCTCGATGTTGGTGTAGCGCAGGAACTTGCAGTTTTCCAGCGCCCAGATCATGGCGTCCATCGCCACGGCGCTCTTGGGCTTGGACTCCGCCAGCGCCTTGAACTTGGGCATGTACTCGACGATGGGGTGCTTGGAGTAATCGCGCTTGTCAGGGTTCTTGTTCTTCTTGAACCACTTCTCCTGCGCGCCGCTGTAGGCCTTGGCGAGCGTCTCGACTTCGCCGTCCTTAGGCGCGGCGGAGGCGGGTACGGCGAAGGGGGTGGCGGCAAAAACCCCCGCCGCGGTCAGAATCAGGCTTGTCCAGCCGGTGCTTTTTCTGCTGCTCATGTTCATGATGATGATGAAACTACTCCTCGAAAAGCAGGGCGGCAAGGTGCCCGCCATCATGATACGCAGGCGTTACAAGCATCCCCCGGCCCGCGTCTCATCTGCAATTCCCCGGCCCGTTCGCCGATGCTATTGCAGGGGCCAAGCCCAGCTTCTATGTTGTGGACTCTCAGTGCAACGCGGACGTGACCGCAGGCTTGCAGGGAAAGAACTTCACCGTAGCGAAAGGACCATGGAATGTCCCATGTTGGGATTATCGAGCCGCACGGCGGCAAACTTGTCAATCGGACTGGAGCAAAAGAAGAGAAACTTTCGGGCGCCGTCTCGCTGACCCTCACCCAGCGGCAGCAGTGCGACCTCGAGATGATCGCCGTTGGCGCCATGAGCCCGCTGACCGGCTTCGTCGGGCAGGCTGATTTCAACAGCATCTGCGACAAGATTACTCTCGCGGATGGGAAAACCGTCTGGCCGTTCCCCGTCACGCTCAACGTGGACAAGGCCACGGCGGACAAGATCAAGCCTGGCGCCCGCGTCGTCCTCAACGACGACAAGGGGCGGCTGCTGGGTTATCAGACGGTCACCGAGGTTTACAAGGAAGACAAGAAGAAGCACGCGGCTAAGTGCTTCGGCACCGAGGACGCGGCGCACCCGGGCGTCAAGAGCGTGATGGACGAGGGCGAGTACTGCCTGGCCGGCCCGATCGACGTGGTCACGACGCGGCATGAGCCGATGTTCCTCGCGCATCGCCTGTCGCCGTCGCAGACGCGCGAGGCGTTCAACAAGAAGGGGTGGAAGACGGTGGTGGCGTTCCAGACGCGCAACCCGATCCATCGCGCGCACGAGTATCTCACCAAGTGCGCGCAGGAAATCGTGGACGGGCTGCTCATTCACCCGCTCATGGGCGCGACGAAGGATGGCGACATCCCGGCCGAGGTGCGGATGGAATGCTACCTGGCGCTGATCAACGGCTACTACCATCCGGATCGGACGATGCTGGCGGTGATGCCGGCGGCGATGCGCTACGGCGGCCCGCGCGAGGCCATTCTGCACGCGGTTTACCGGCAGAACTACGGCTGCTCGCACTTCATCGTCGGGCGCGATCACGCGGGCGTGGGGACGTACTACGGCACTTACGACGCACAGAACATCTTCGACACGCTGCCGGACGGCGGGCTGAAGATCCAGACGATGAGGTTCGAGAACACGTTCTGGTCGAAGCGTGCCGGGGGCATGGTGAGCAACAAGACCTTCCCGACGATCGAGGGCGACCAGGTGTCGCTGTCGGGCACGAAGGTGCGCGAGATGCTCGTCAAGGGCGAGCGTCCGCCGCAGGAATTCACCCGCCCGGAGATCGCGGACATCCTGATCAAGTCGATGAAGCAGGGATGACGGGACGCAACCGCATGGGACTGGGATCGTAACGGCGTTTGGATCGATTGGGACTATGACAACCTGTTGTACCTCGTTGCCGAAGACGGAAGCGACCGTCCCGCGCGATGTTCTGGATCGCATCGCGTCGATGCGCGAACCCGTTATCGTTGCGCACGTCGTGCCCGATACGGATGCGCTAGGGTCCATGTTCGGCTTCGCGCTCGCGTTTGCGGGCGACGGGTGCCGGCCCAGGGTGGCACTGCCCGCGGGGTCGCTGTCGCAAAAGAACGCCTTCATGCACGATTGGGCGAAGGTGGAGGTCGCCTCGCCGGAGGATTACAAGCGGGCGGACGGGTTCGTCGTGCTCGACACGGCCAAGAAACCGCGTTGCAACATCGAGCCGGTCTTCAAGGATGTAGACTGGACCGCGGGCAGGCCGGTGATCAACATCGACCATCACGACACCAACACGCATTTCGGCGACGTGAACTGGGTCATCGCGGACGCCACGAGCTGCGCGGAGCTCGTGTACAAGCTGCTTGTGGCCGCCGGCAAGAAGATCTCGCCGATGGCGGCGACGATGCTCTACGGCGGCATCCACGGGGACACGCTGGGCTTCTCGCTTCCGAGCACCTCGGCCGAGAGCCTGCGCATCGCTGCCGAACTGGTGGCACTCGGCGCGAACGTCAATGAGCTGTGCGAAAACCTCTGCCGCTCGCAGACGCGCAGCGAGTTTGACCTGCTGCGGCACGTGTACGCGAACACGAAGGTGGTGGCCGAGGGGCGCGTGGCGTACAGCACGCTGACGCACGCGGAGATCAGCGGCGCCGGCTGCACGGCGCAGGACATCGACGATCAGGTCTCCATCCCGCGCAGCCTGCGCGGCGTGAAGCTCTCCTTCCTGCTCAGCGAGGGCAACAAGGGCAAGACGCGCATCAACTTCCGCGGCGAGGGCCACGTGGACGTGCTGGAACTCGCGCGCAAGTTCAACGGCGGCGGACACGCCCAGGCCGCCGGCGCGGTCATCGACGGCACGATTCCGGAAGTAGAGTCCCGAGTCGTCGCGGCGGCGGTGGAGCACATCGCCAGGTATTGAGGCGCGCCGGCGTCCGCGACCGACTGCCGAGGATCCACCGCGCGCAGCCCGCCCTGCGCGACCCGACGATATCGACCCGCCGCGCGCGGGCATGGCCCTCGACCGACAGCCTGCCCGGCGGGTCCGGGCCGGAGGGGGCGCAATAGGTTCGACTGAATAGCTCCCCTTGAAAAGGAACCTGGCTCGTCCCGAGGATACCGGTGGACAAGAGAAGCCCGGTGACCTTGGAGACGGAGTCATGGACGGCGGTGTTTCGATGGGCCGGGATGGGAGTGCACGGATCGTGGCGGCGCGACGAACGCATCCTCGTCCGGTCGCTCGGTGGCGGGACTGCGGGGGTTGTTGCGGGGAGTTGCTTGGAGGAAGTACGTGTGGACCCGCTTGTGGATTGCTACGCGGCCGACCTTCTTGACCTTGACGTCGCGCGTGTTGCCGCCAGACGTGCGGCCGGAATGGCCCCGCAGGGCGGGTGACTTGGACATGCGATGCCCTCCATGGCCCGCCAACTTCTTTCACAAGAAGTTTCACAACGGGCCTACTGGAGATTACCGCTGATCGTTAAAGCCTGTCAATTAAAGGCGTTATGAACCGACGAAAAAACTTAACGGAGAGGGCGGGATTCGAACCCGCGGTGCAGGTTTATACCCGCACGACGGTTTAGCAAACCGTTGGTTTCAGCCACTCACCCACCTCTCCGAGGGAAGCAAAGTCCGCAAGCGGACCCTTCCCGGCTGATTGCCGAAGGAGCATACCCCGGATCACCCGCAAGGCAAGCGCGGCGCCGGATCGATGTGCTTCGCGCTTCCGGCAACCGACGAGCCGATAGCCTACCTGGTCCAACGCCGCGCGGCGTGGAGCATCCCACGCCGGGTGGCGCGTCTGGAGTGGACGCCGGGCTGCGGCGGCTGGATGGCACGGTCTGGCGAATTCGCCGGGCCGCGGAGTCTGGGTTGCACGGTTTGGCCTACTCAACAGGCCGTGGCGGCGTCGCAAGAGCGGTCTTCGATTGAGTGTAGCGTCGATTCTGAAGCTGAAGGCGCGTTCTTGGAGGCGAATCCGCGCGGAGGGAAGTCCGCGGATCGCTACGCGAATACTGAGTTCGCTGTAAACCGCAGCGGGGTCGCCTCGTGCCCACCTTGCCGCAAAGGAAGTCCAGCCCACATCCGCGAGTTTGTGACGGGGCAGCCCCCAGTCGCTCACGTGAACTACTCGTTTGTTCGCTTAGGGTTTTGGCCTTTCATCCTGGGGGCATCCGCCGGTGGTCCGACCTCCGCGTTGATGACCCATTCCCCCGTCCGTCGCCCGTATGCCTCCAGCGCCGCGCGGAGCATGGCGGATGACTGACCGTGATGAAACCGCCCTTCCACATCCAGCGTGGCCGCGGGGTGCGCGCCGATCTGCCGCCCGACCGTTGCCACGATGTTGCTGCCGCTGTCGGCCGCGAGGAGGCTCATCACCGCCGCCAGCGGCGGGCCGGCAAATGGCGTCCGCGCGACGGCATCGAGCACGTTCATCGGCGGATGCACGTTCACCCAGCAGCGCGCGCGTCGCGGCGGCTCAAGGGGCGCCGGCCACACAGCGTCGAGTGTGATGAGCAGGTCCACCGTCCGCGCCGGGGGTTGGCGCGCATCGTCCTCGAGCCTCCTCGCGGCGCGCATCGCCGTCGCGCCGCCGAAGCTGTGACCGATGAACACGATGGGCGCATCGGGCATCTCCTGGCGGACTTGGCGCGCCGCGGCGACAATCTCGTCCAGCTCGTGGTATCCCCAGTACGAATGCCGCCCCGCAAGCACGCCCTGCCACTGCGTCATCACCGCCAGCAGGTGATGATGCGGACCGATGCCGAAAAACGCCGCCTTGTCAGCCGCTCCGCCGATCCAGAACACTTCCGTGCCCTCGCGCCACACGCGAACCGATCCGTCGATCGACAATGGCGATGACATGTTCACCGCGGCCGAGGCTTCCGCGCTCACCGCGGCCGAGGGTTCCGCAGATTCCAAGGCCGAGCCTCTCCCGCTGACTGGGGTCGGCTCGCGGAAATCCTGTTTTGAGATCGCAGTACCCGGCGTTCCTGCGTTCGATGACAGGCTCGGCGTGCGCCGGCAGCAGGGCCATGGAGGCAGCACTGCCACAAGCCCCACGATCATCCATCGAGAACGCTGCATGTCCCGCCATCCGGTCCTACGCGTCATCCCTCTGCGCACGGACGCGCCCACGACGTCGATCCTCGTCGCGCTTTGAATTCTCACCAATTCGGAATCCGTGGGAAACCCGCGTGGATTGATACGCTCAACTCCACCGCAGCAAGACCGACCCGCGTCCGTGAGGGAGCGGGCGCTTCCGCTTGACGACTCTGGGGGATGAATCAGCCGGCAAGCCCCGACGTGCACGAGGCGTCGCTGCCTGACCCCAACCTAACGCGATTCCAGAGACGGGCGAACCCCATGCAAGCGGAGACTCAGCTCACCCTGAGCAGGCACGCAGAAAACGCCGCCTTCTCAGTGTCGCTTCATGCCCGGCTGCGACCGCGTCGAACGACCACACGGGTCCGCCGTTGCGGAGCCATGCCGCGCGCCTCGGGCCATTCATCCTGCGTTTTCCCCTAAAACAGCGGATACAGAAACGGCGCCAGAGGGGATGAGGCGCTGAAGATCAACAGGGCCGCCACCACCGCGAGCACCAGCAGCAGCGGCGCCAGCCACCACTTCTTCTCGTGAACGATGAACGCCAGAAACTCCTTGAGGAGCGACGGAGTCGGCGGAAGCTCGTCACGATGTTGCGGCGAGCCGGGCTGCGCGGCGCCGCAGGACGGACAGACGGGCGATGGATCAGGCATGTCGGACAGGCATGAGGTACAGGTCTTGGCCATGGTCGCCGCTTTCGCCAATCAACGCACCAGCTCCGGCTGCTCCAGCGCGAGGCTGCGCCGCAGCCCGGCCTGGAAGTCCACCTGCCCCGGCTTGTTCGTCACCACGAACGAGCCGATGACCAGGGCGTCGATGCCGGTGTTCAGAAACGTATGGTACGCGTCCGCCGGCGTGCACACAATCGGCTCGCCGCGGACGTTGAATGACGTGTTCACCACCACCGGCACCCCCGTCCGCCGGTGAAACGCGCGCACCAGCCGGTAGAACCGCCCGTTCACTCGCTCCGTCAGCGTCTGCACGCGGCCCGTGCCGTCCTCGTGCGTGACCGCGGGAATCCTCGCCCGCATGTTCGCCCGCACCTTTGGAACCAGCAGCATGAACGGCGCGTCCATGCCCGCCGGCATGTCGAAATACTCGTGGGCAAACTCCTTGAGCACGGCCGGCGCGAAGGGGCGAAACGCCTCGCGGAACTTCACCTTCGAGTTGATGAGGTCCTTGATGTCCGCGCGGCGCGGATCGGCGAGGATCGAGCGCGCCCCCAGCGCCCGCGGGCCGAACTCCATGCGACCCTGGAACCAGCCGATGACCTTGCCGTCGGCAATCAGACCGGCCGTGCGCTCCAGAAGTTCGTCCTCGTCGGCAACGCATGCGTAGTCCGCGCCCTCGCGCTGCAGCGTCGCGCGAACCTCCTCGTCGGTGAAGCCCGGTCCCCACAGCGCGTGCTCCATCACAAACTCGCGCGGGCGGCCCAGCACCGTGTTGTGCAGGTAAAACGCCGCGCCGATCGCCCCGCCGCTGTCGCCGGCCGCGGGCTGAATGAAGATATCGTCAAAACCGCTCTCCTGAAGGATGCGCCAGTTGGCCACGCAGTTCAGCCCCACGCCGCCGGCGATGCACACGCGCTTCATGCCCGTCTCGCGGCGGACGTGCGCGCCCATCTTCACCATGATCTCTTCGACGATCTTCTGGCCGGAGTGCGCGATGTCGCGGTGGAAGTCGGTCAGATCGGCCTCGCGCTTCCGCTGCGGCTGACCGAAGAGCCGCTCCCATCGGCGGTTGAACATGAGCTTCGTCGAGTAGCCGTGGGCGAAGTACTTCATGTTGAGGCGGAAGGAGCCGTCGTCGCGGATGTCCACGATCTGGCGGAACTTATCGAGGAAAGTCGGCTTGCCGTACGGCGCCAGACCCATCACCTTCCACTCGGCGTCGTTGACGCGGAAGCCGAGGTACGCCGTGATCGCGGAGAAGAGCAGGCCGACGGAATGCGGAAAGCGGATTTCGCGGTGCAGCTCGATTTGCGTCCCGCGACCGGCGCCCCACGCCGTCGTCGTCCACTCGCCCACGCCGTCGGCGGAAATGATCGCGGCCTCTTCAAACGGTGACACAAGGAAGGCACTGGCGGCGTGCGAGAGGTGGTGCTGGTTGTAGAGCACGCGCGCTCGCGAACGTGCGGCAGTTCGGAGAACTGCCCCACCTGCAGTTCGGAGAACTGCCGGACCGGAGGCAGCTCGGAGAGCTGCCCCACCATCATCGCCATCTCCTCGAAGCGCTGCCCCACCTGCCGCTTTCTGCAAGTGGTCCTGAATGTCCGCGCCCATCTTCAGCCGGTGCCCCAGCCACAGCGGCATCGCCTTCAGCCACGCGGCATACGTCAGCGGCCAGTAGCCGAGGATCGTCTCTAAAATGCGATTGAACTTCGTGAAGGGCTTCTCATAAAACACGACGGCGTCCACGTCCGCCATCTCGATCCCGCCCTCGCGCAGGCAATACTCGACGGCATGTGTGGGAAACTCATTGTAATGCTTGACGCGGTTGAACCGCTCCTCCTCCGCGGCGGCGAGGAGCTGCCCGTCGCGGACCAGCGCCGCGGCCGAGTCGTGATAATAGCAGGATAGTCCGAGGATATTCACGGATTGCAGATCAGAAGGGCCGCGCCATCCGCTCCAGGGTCGGCGCGTAGGGTTTGACCGGCTCCCAATACGTCGTCTCCGCGCCAAGCCTGCGCCGCATGGGATCGTTAAACCGCAGGATCAGCGCGAACACCGGCAGCGCCAGGAAGAACATCAGGGACAGGCCGACGACGAACATCACGATGCCCAGAGGCCTCGCCGCCGTCATCCAGCCTACGTAGAGCCGGCGCGTCGCGGCGGGCGATGTCTTCGAAAGCGCAAATACCCCCGTGCCGAGCAGCAGCAGGGCGACGCATCCCCACTGCGCCCTCGCGCCGACCCACTGCCAGCGAGCCTCCGCCGGCACCTTCAGCCGCCACAGCAGCATCGCCAGGAAGGCGAACCCGCCCAGCATGATCCAGCCGAACTGCCGCAGCGTTCGCGCGTCGGGATTGCGATTAACCGGCGCCAGCACTTCCGTGTCTCCTTGTCGCGCGCTACGCCCTCCCGCGCCGTCGTGCGCTATGCCCGCCTGCGCCGCACCCGACCGTCGGGCGGTACGCCTTCGTCCTGGCCAACCGCCACCGCAGGGCGGGCTGTGCCCGCCGTCGCGCTCGGCCAAGCAGAGCGTCAAGGCCGATGTTGCGAGTCGGATCGGCTCTTAAAGCGCCGCGCCCGCTGGGAAGCGGTTTCCTCCAACCCGCAAGACTCCATGTGACGGACCACCGTGACGGACCACCAGCCTGAAAACGTGGGCAAAGATGTATCGCTAACCGAGCCTGAAGGCAATCGCGCGCCGGCTTGGCCGGAAACCTGGGCCATCGCATTCTGTGCAATGGCGCGCGCCGGGCGGCACGAGTCCGTAACAACGGATCGGTGTGGCGCCCGGACGCGTGCGGGTTTCCCGCACACCACGGCCTGGCGGGTGCGCCAGAACGTGCCGCCCTGCCTGTAAGCCAGAATGTGGCAGCCCTGACGTGTGCCCGCCAGTGTGACGTTGTCGCCTCCACGCCGATGGGGTATATTTCCCCCGTGACTGCTTTCGTTGTTTCCTCACGGCTGATGGAGTTCCACACCATGTCCGGCCTTTCGAACCGACGTCGTCTCGCCGCCCCGTTCACGCTGGTCGTCGCGGTCGCTTGCACGGCGGGCTTGCCGGCGTTCGCGCGGCAGGCTGCCACTGATGCGCAGTTCCGCGAGGCTTACAGGGCCAAGCAATACCCCAAGGCCATCGAGCTGGGGCTGCAACTGGTCAAGAGCGATCCGAAGAGCTTTGTTTACCCTTACAACCTCGCGTGCGTTTACTGCCTCAGCGGCGATTCGAAGAGGGGATTGGAATGGCTCAAAAAGGCCGCCGATCTGGGCTTCGACGATGTCGATCTCTTCCGCACCGACCCGGATCTCGCCTCGATCCGCGGACAGGCCGGTTACGCCGAAGCGCAGAAGGTCGTCGAGGGCAACGCGAACAAAAGCGGCGGTGAATTCATGGCCAAGGCGAAAGTGAGTGAGCCGCTGGTCATCCTTCCCAGCAAGCACGATCCGACCAGGCCCGCGACGATGATCGTCGCGCTGCACCCCTTCGGCGGCACGGCGGAGCTGTTTGCCGATCAGTGGCGCGATGTCGCGGAGGAAGTCGGCGCGATCCTCGTGCTGCCGCGCGCCGTTCGACCGCAGGGCACGGGCTTCGCCTGGGGCAACGTGGGCGAGAGCGACGTGATCCTGACCGCGGCCCTCGAGAAAGTGAAGCAGAAGCACAAGATTGACGAGAAGCGCGTGGTGCTCACGGGTTTCTCGCAGGGCGGTCAGATGGCGTTCAACCTCGGGATTCGCCATCCGCTTCAGTTCGCCGGCGTCATTCCGGTGTGCGGCTTTTACGATCCGTCCTACGCGCCCATCCCCTTGATCGCGACGACCAGCCTGCCCAAGTTCTACATCATGGTTGGCGCCACGGACCAGGGCGTCGAGAGCAACCGCAAGGCCGCCGCGGATTTCGCCTCGGCCTCGATCAAGACGGAGCTGCGCGTGTATCCGGGCGTGGGTCATGCGTTCCCGCCCAACCGCAAGGAGGAGCTGCTGGCCGCGCTGAAGTTTGTGCTCGGGGCGTGAGCCGCAAGGCGCCACTCGTCCGCCGTGCCCCAGGCTGCGGGACGTGCATCCGTAGGGCGGGCTATGCCCGCCGACGGATGCTAGCGCAGCCCGTTCCGCTCGCCTCATGCGCGGGTGGCGGGCGTAGCCCGCCCTACGCGCACCTGTCCCCTGCAACTCTGGATGCCGACCGCGCCTCATTCCTTCTTCGCCAGCACCAGGAAGATGACGTACACGATCGCGCACGCCAGCAGAGTCAGGACGATGGCCGTCTTCGCCTGAAGCCGCTGGGCGACGATCGCCGGCTCCGGGTGTTCGTCCTTGCGATGCGCCCAGAGCACGATTCCGGCCAGGCAAAGCGACCCCGGCGCCAGAAACTCGAGCACGAGAATCAGCGACCCCTGCGTCATCGCGGGCGGATACACCAGCATCAGCCCCGAGAGCAGCAGGCAGAGAACGCCAAGCCAGACGCTGGTCAGTGCGAGCATGAGCCAACCCCAGGAGGTTTCAACGAGCGGGAGGTGATGTTAATCAGGTCATCCGATTGTTGACAGACCTCGGGTCACGGCATGGCGAGTACGCCAGATCGTGCGGCCCAGCCTGACGCGCGACCCGTCCGCGTGGCCCGGCGATGCCGCCCGCTTGGATTTCAAACTCTCTCGTTTGTGCATCCTCCGAAAATCCGCGCGGGCTGAAGCCACGCAGCTCGTGTTGCACGCGAACTTCCCAGGTTGTGCGGTCCCCCTTTCGTGGTACACTGCACGACGACCTTGCATCGCGTTCTCGACCGACCATCGGCGTTCTCCTGATCTGACCAAACCGTGGCTGAAGCGTCGATCAAACACCATTGCGGGCTGTTCGGCATCTGGGGGCATCCCGATGCCGCCTTTCTGACGCACCTGGGCCTGTACGCGCAGCAGCATCGCGGGCAGGAGTCCGCCGGAATCGTCGTGTGCGACCACGGCAGGCTGACGCGCTACGCCCGCCGCGGACTCGTCAACCAGGTCTTCAACGACACGGTTCTCCAGGGCCTGCGCGGCGCCGCGGCCGTAGGGCATGTGCGCTACTCCACCACCGGCTCCGACACCGAGGAGAATGCCCAGCCCCTGCTGTTCTCCTTCGCCGGCGGACAGGTGGCGATCGCCCACAACGGCAACCTCATCAACGCCGCCCTCCTGCGCCGCGAGTACGAAGAGCACGGGCACATCTTCCAGACGACCAGCGACACCGAGGTCATCATCCATCTGCTGGCCAAGCCTTCGCACCATCGCCACGCCCGTCCCCTCGCCCACGTGCTCAATCACCTGCAGGGCGCCTACTCGCTCGTGTTCCTCCAGGCCGACCGCTTGATCGCTGCGCGCGATCCGCTGGGCTTTCGGCCGCTGTGCATCGGCGAGCTGGCCGACGGCACGATCGTCGTCGCGTCTGAGACCAAGGCCTTCGACATGATCGATGCGCGCTACATCCGCGATGTCGAGCCGGGCGAGATCGTCACCATCAACGACGAAGGCATCGTCAGCGCCCACTTCGGCGGCGAGACCGTCGGCGAGCGACGCGCGGCCTGCATCTTCGAGCAGATCTATTTCGCGGATCCGTCCAGCCGCGTGTTCGGCGAGAACGTGCATCTCGTCCGCGTGGCGCTGGGGATGAAGCTCGCGGAGGAGGCGCCGGCGCAAGGCGATCTCGTGGTGCCCATTCCCACGTGCGCCCAGTGCGCGGCCATCGGCTACAGCCGGCGGATCGGCATCCCCTACGGTCGCGCGTTCACCACGAGCCACTACGCGGGGCGGTCCTTCATCCTGCCGAACCAGACCGCCCGCGCGTCCACGGTCAAGATGAAGCTCAACGTCATCAAGGACGCTGTGGCGGGCAAGCGGCTCATCGTCGTCGAGGACTCAGTGGTCCGCGGAACGACGACGCGCGGAAAGATCAGCGCCCTCCGCGCGGCCGGCGCGAAGGAGATCCACCTGCGCGTCGCCAGTCCGCCGATCCGTCACGCCTGCTACTTCGGCATCGACTTCCCCGAGCCGTCGCAGCTCATCGCCAGCACGCGCACGATCGAGGAAATCCGCCGTTTTCTCGAGGTGGACTCGCTGTCCTACCTCTCGCACGAGGGCATGTTGGGCTGCGTGAAGATGCCCGCGAATCAGTACTGCACGGCCTGCTTCTCCGGCGACTACCCGGTGGACGTGACGGAGCCGGTGGACAAGTTCGCCATGGAGCGCGGGCAGCTCAAGATGTTCGGCTGACGGCGCGCCGGGGAGAAACCCGTCGAACCGGGCCAAACCTCCACCCTCGGATCAGTCACGAACCTCCACGCCCTGCGCCCGAAGCTCGGTCTTGAGGTGGCGAGCTTCAGCGGCGCCGTCGTGGAAGATCGACGCCGCCAGCGCGGCCGAAGCCGACGTCTCCCTGAACAGCCGCACGAAGTGCTCGGGTTTTCCGGCGCCGCCCGAGGCAATCACCGGCACGTCGACGCGAGCCGCGACGCGACCCGTGATGTCCAGATCATATCCGTTCAGCGCGCCGTCGCTGTTGATGGCGTTCAGCAGAATCTCGCCCGCGCCGCGCTCCGCGCCTTCCGTCGCCCACGCGACGCACTCGCGCTCCAGCACTGTTCGCCCGCCGTGCGTCGTGACGCGGTAGCCGTCGTCGGTGCGCAGCGTGTCGATCGACAGCACGACGCATTGCCGGCCGAACTCGTCGGCGAGCGTGGTCAGCAGCGCCGGCTCCTTCACCGCGGCGGTGTTGAGCGCGATCTTGTCCGCGCCGCAGCGCAGGAGCTGCCGCGCGTCCTCCGCGGAGCGAACGCCCCCGCCGACGGTGAACGGAATGAAGAGCTCCTTGGAGACGCGCCGGATCAACTCGTACAGCAGCGGGCGCGCCTGCACCGAGGCCGTCACGTCAAGGAAGCACAGCTCGTCCGCCCCGTCGCCCGCGTAGCGCCGGGCGAGGTCCACCGGATCGCCGATGTCGCGCAGGTTCGCGAAGCCGACGCCCTTGACGACGCGCCCGTCGCGGATGTCCAGGCAGGGGATGATGCGCCGCGTCAACATGCCGCGAAGCTCCGCAGCAGTGCCAGGCCCGCGTCACTGCTCTTCTCCGGATGAAACTGCACGCCGTGCAGCGCGCCGCGCTGAACCACGGCGGCAATCTCGCAATCCTCCTGCTGCGCCACGGCCGCGAGATCTTCCGCCTCCCGCACCGCCGCCGCGTAGCTGTGGGCGAAGTAGAAGTCCGCCGGCTCACTCAGGAGCGGGCACGGGCGCATGGGTTGCACGCGATTCCACCCCATGTGCGGACAGGGTCGCGTCCGCAGGCGTTCAACGACGCCGGGCAGCAGACCCAGCCCCGGCGCCCCCGGCGCCTCCTCGCTCGACTCGAAGAAGAGCTGCATGCCAAGGCAGATACCCAGCATGGGTCGACAAGTCACGGCGAAGTCGAGGATCGCGCCGTGAAGCCCCGTGCGCTCCAGGTGGCTCGCCGCCGGACCGAAGTTGCCCACGCCCGGCAGGATCAGGCGTTCCACGTCCCGCACGTCGCCCGGCGCGCGGCACACGCGATGGGGCGCGCCGATGTGATCCAGCGCGTTGACCACGCTCTGCATGTTGCCCGCGCCATAGTCGATCACGCCGATCACGAGCACGCTCCGCGGATCCAATCCGGCACGTGCATCAGCGAGGGCACCACCGCCAGCGTGAACGGCGCGGCGCGCACCCGATCCGCCAGCGCCGCGTTTCCCGCAAGCGACTGCACGTGGATGTACCGCAGCGGCACGCCGCGCTCCACGCAGCCCCGAACGCATTCGAAGTCCGACAGCCCGTCGCCCACGTAGATCGCCTCCGGCGGCGACTCGGGAAACACGCCGCCCTCCACCACGCGTACCGCCGTCTTGTAATCCGTCGCCGCGCACAACGCCGAGAACCAGTGCGGCTTGCTCAGCGGATACCGCCCCGTCAACGTCTCCGCCCGGCGGACCGTCTCGTCGTCCACGAGCCGGTCCCCGATGAACCCGTCAAGATGAAACTGCTCCAGCGGCGCCGCGATCTCCTCGCGGATGCGCCCCGTGCACACGCTCAACTCATACCCCGCCGCCGCGCACTCGGTGAACGCCTTCAACGTCTCCTCCGGCGAATGCTTGAGGCGATACCGCTCGAAAGGCCACATGTCCGCCCACTCGGCATCGTGGAAGAAAGTCTGGAACAAGTCGACGACTTCCGCCACGCCGTCGCTGCCGCGGTCGATGCCGAATCCCGCCAGCGCATCGACTTTGCCCTCGTCGCCGTGCGTTTTCCAGAGAGCCTCCGCGCTGCGCTGAATCACCTCCACGGCCGTGGAATAGGCGCCGGCTTTCAGCAACAGGTCTAACTGAGTATCCTCATCGGCGTCTTCAATCGCGCGCGTCAGCACCGCGGCGAGATCCCAGTTGGAGTTGCACCCGCGCAGCTTGGTCAGATGCTGCAGCCGCGCGTGCGTGAACGCCGCCGTCGAGAGTCGTGACCAGTCTTCGACCATCCAATCCAGCTCGTTGAGAAGCAGCGCCGTCGTCAGCGCGGCGAACCAGTAGGGCGTCTCGTCGAGAAACACGCCGTCGGCGTCGAGGATCAGTCGGGGCGAGCTCACGCGCGGTTCTCCGCGCCGGCGACAAAAGCGAGTGGCAATGCCGCGACGCGCGGGATAGGAAGACGCTCCCTCACGGTCGCGGCTCTGACGGCTCCGGCCTGTCCTCGCATGGCGCTACCACTCCACCCCGAGCATGATGCTCGACAGTCCGCTGCCGATGCCCAGCAGCGCGATGCGATCGCCCGGCACCGGCGGATTCTGCTCGGTCCCCATGGCCATCGTAACCGGCAGCGAGACGGAGCCGACGTTGCCCAGCGTTTCCAGCGTGGAGAAGTCCAGCCGCGGATCCAGCTTGAGCAGCTCGTACAGCCGCTCGCGGTGCGCTACGCCGACCTGGTGCGTGAAGCAGCGGTCGAGGTCGTCGTGGCCCCAGCCCAGCTCCGCCTTGAACGCCTCCCACGCGTCCACGGCCAGCGCACAGCCCTGCACCAGCAGCGTTTCCGAATCCGTGTTCATGATCATCCGCGCGCCTGCCGTGAAGCCCGTGTCGCCGCTGCCGTGGCACAGGTGATTGTGCTGCGTGGCCGACCGCACCGCGCCGCCCATGAGACGATGCCCCGTCTGCGAGATCGAGTCGTGCGCCATGACCAGCGCGGCCGCGCCGGAGCCGATGGTCAGCGAAGCGAAGGCATCCTTGAACTGGCGTCGAGTCAGGTCGGGCGCGCCGAGCAAGTGGTCGATCGTGCTCTCCAGAAGCTGGTGGCTGTTCTCGCCCGCGACGATCAAACCCTTGCGCACCTGCCCCAGCTCGATCATGTTGCCCAGCACGATCATGCCGTTGACGAAACCCAGACAGGCGTTGGAGATGTCGAAGATCATCGCCTCCGGGCTGATGGAGAGCAGATCGTGCACGAAGGAGGCCGTCGCCGGTTCAAGGCAGTCGCGCGACACGGCCGTGTGCAGCAGCGCGCCGATCTCCTCCGGCAGCGTGCCGGAGGCTTCCAGCGCGGCGCGCCCCGCCATCGCCGCGGCCTGGCTGGGCAGCACGTCGGCGTCCCACACGCGGCGCTGACGGATGCCGCTCATCAGCTCGATCCGCCCCTCGTGCAGCCCGAAACGGGAGTACACCGGCGCCAGGCGACGCTCGATCTCCACCGACGTCACCACCCGCGGTGGCAGCGCATACCCGAAGGCCTCAAGACACACATGCTCAAACTTCAAGCGACAAAATCTCCCGGACAGACGATCTGAAATCTGAGATCTGAGATCTGAAATCTGAGATCTCAAATCTGGACGCCCAAATCTGAAATCTCAAATCCGAAATCCGAAATCCCAAATCCGAAATCCTGAACCCCGAACCCTGAACCCCGAACCCTCACCCTCGGTTCCTCGCCGCCAGCAGGTTCCGCACCAGGTCGATCAGCGCCTTGCGGTCGATCGGCTTGGCGACGTAGTCGTCCGCCCCGCACTCGGCCGCTCGCTCCACGTCGCCGGATTCGTTCAGCGCCGTGACCATGACCACGATGATGTCCCGCGTGTTGGGGTCCGCCTTGACGCGCTTGCAGACCTCAAACCCGGACATCTTCGGCATCATGATGTCCAGCAGGATCAGGTCCGGCGGCGACGCGGCGATCCGCTCCATCGCCTCCTGCCCGTTCGTCGCCGTCACCACGTCGGCTTCCGGCATCGCCTCCATGTACACCTCGAGCAGCTCCAGATTCTGCGCGTTGTCGTCCACCAGCAGAATGCGACAGCGGTCGTCGGCAGGTTGTTTCGCCAAGGCCATGATGCGCTCCATGTGGGGCGGAGTTCCCCCTCAGCATTATGGGGCCAACAACGCGCGGGGACAATCGCCGGCGAGCCGAGAGCGGCAGGCGGCAGGCGCATACTTTTCGAGGCAAGCATGGAAGCACCCTGACTTCGACTTCCATATCGACGCCGACATCAACCTCACCTTGACGCTGTTATCACCGGCGCCTGAGACGGCGGAGACCCTCGCTTGCGCTACGGGTTCTGAAAAGGTGTCCAAGCAGGCCTTCAGAACCCGTAGCGCAAGCGAGGGCGGCATCAGCCAGTCCGGTCGACCCGAACCCGTAGCGCAAGCAAAGGCGGCTCGACATTCGCGGACTCGGCGGTTATCGCCGTCCGACATTTGAACTCCGCCCCCCGCCTCCCTAGCATCGCTGCGGAGGTGAACGATGCGGTTAGCTTCGACCGTTCTGTTGGCTTTCCTGTTCGGCTGCGGCAATTCGGCCATGCTGTCGGTTCCCGAAGACGGCGGCGAGGACGCCGTGACCGACCGCGCTATCGATGCGCAGGCCTGCGACCCTCAGCGCACGCTTCAACTTCAGATCGTGACCGAATCCACCTCCCTGTCGCGGGATCTGCCGCAAACCGGCCTGTCAGCCGGCGAATTCCTCCCCGCCTTCGACGCGACTCCCTTCGGCCTGACGCAGTCCGAACGGGACGAAGTCGTGGCGCGCATCCGCGGATATGCGGAGGAAACGCTCGCGCCGTTCGGAATTGAGGTCATCGGGGACGCCGATGAGAAGCAGGCGACGGTTGGACATGGGGGCGCGGCCGACGCGCTTGAAACATCGGCCCAAGTCCAAAGCGCCGCCGAGTCCGACGCGATCGAACAAACCGAGGCGGCGCCGATCGAGTTGATCTCGCGCATCATCCTCACGCAGGCCGACGGCGTCCCGCAGCACTGCGGCTGTCAGGGCAGCACTGGCGGACTGGGCCTGCCCGCGGACGGACCGGCGGAGGGCGCGGTGTTCGCCAACGCCTTCGTGGACAACGGCCTTGCCGGGGCGCTGCTGCGATACTCGAGGGAGGAACGCATCGAGAAGCTCGCCGTCGCCCTGGCCAACTCCGTGCTGCACGAAGCCGGGCACACGCTGGGGCTGGTCCATCTCGACGTTCCCGGCCAGCCGACGCTGCTGATGGCCCGCGGAGGCGCCTCGGCCGCGCGCGTCTCGCTCTCGGCCATCACGACCTTGCAAGCCTTTTCGGATTCCGAGCTGGCCGTCACAAGCGACGCGCTGGGCGTGCGAGAGTTGCAGTGCGACACGTGCATCATCGAGGAGACCCTCGGGGCGCGGCGCCGCTGCGAACCGTAAACCACTGCCGACCATGGGTCTGTGACCGCCGAACGCGGTGGTGTATCCGGGTGGCACGGTCTGGCGTACTCCGTCATTCCCGCGCAGGCGGGAACAGGCCGTGGGGCACTGGGGCCGGGCATCGCCCTCGCCAACACACGCGCCACGGGCCCGCTGCTGCGAACCCGTGCCACGCGACGCGCCCCACGAGGGGCCATCGCGCCCGCTCCCTTCCGACCGATTCCCTCCGCGCCCGGTTTCCCGCCTCCCGTCGCGCGGTATCATCCGCGCATGAACGCACCGGGGATCAGAACCGATGGAGGTGTACCCATGCACGCGCCGACCCGACCCGTGGACTTCGCACGGATGTTCCTGCTGGTTGCGGTTGCGGCGATTACTGCGGCCGCTTCCGCTCAGGATCAACCGCCCACCATGGACGAGATGCTCGCCAAAGTCGCCGCCGCGTTGCCGGACAAAGCGCCGGCCGCTCCCAAGTCCGCGCGGCGCCTGCTCGTCTTCACGCTGACGAAGGGCTATCGCCACACCTCAATCCCCATCGGCGCGGAAGCCATCAAACGCATGGGCGAGAAGACCGCCGCGTACCAGACCGAGATCAGCGAAGATCCGAACTCGCTCAAGCCCGAAAGCCTCAAGCGCTTCGACGCCGTGCTTATGCTCAGCACCACCGGCGAGCTGTTCGATGACCCGGCGATGCGGCAGGGCGTGCTTGACTTCGTGCGCGGCGGCAAAGGGTGGATCGGCATCCACGCGGCCACGGACTGCTTCTATCAATGGCCGGAGTATGGAGAGATGATCGGCGGCTATTTTGACGGGCATCCCTGGCATGAGAAGGTGGGCATCAAGATCGACGACCCCAAGCACCCGGTCAACGCGGTCTTCGGCGGAAACCCCTTCGAGATCGTGGATGAAATCTACCAGTTCAAATATCCCTACGCGCGATCCAAGCTGCACGTGCTCACCAGCCTCGACGTGACGCGGACGGACATGAAGAAGGACGGGATTCACCGAACCGACGGCGATTTCGCGGTCAGTTGGGTGCGCGGCTATGGTCGCGGCAGGGTCTTTAATTGCTCGCTGGGACATCGCGAGGAGATCTATTGGAATCCCACCGTGCTGCGGCATTATCTCGCCGGAATTCAGTTCGCATTCGGAGACCTTCCGGCCGAGAGCGCGCCGAGTCTGCAGACGTCGCCCGGCTGGACGCGGTTGTTCAATGGCACGGACCTGACCGGCTGGAAGGGGCTGGTGGCCGATCCGCCGGCGCGGGCGAAAATGAGCGCTGCTGAATTGAAGTCCGCGCAGGCGACGGCGGACGAGTTGATGCGCGCGCACTGGAAGGCGGAGAACGGCGCGCTGGCGTTCGACGGGCATGGGTCGCACTTGTGTACCACGCGCGACTATGGCGACTTCGAAATGCTCGTGGACTGGAAGATCGAGCCGGGCGGCGACAGCGGCATCTACCTTCGCGGCAGCCCGCAGGTGCAGATATGGGATCCCGCCCAGTGGCCGCAGGGCAGCGGCGGACTTTACAATAACGAGAAAAACCCGAAGGATCCGGTGGTCGTCGCCGACAACCCGGTGGGGCAATGGAACACGTTCCACATCACCATGACCGGCGACCGCGTCACGGTGAAACTCAATGACCGGCTCGTCGTGGACAACACGGTGTTGGAGAATTACTGGGAGCGCGACAAACCCATATATCCCGCCGGTCAGATCGAATTGCAGAGCCACGGCACGAAGCTTTGGTTCCGGGACATCTGGATCCGGGAGATCAGCGGCGGAAACCCGGGGAGATGATGAGCCGCAGATGAACGCGGATGAACGCAGATGAATAGAGATGGATGGAGGTGAGTGGAGAGAAGGGCGAGAGTGGAGACGGGGGCTGAGTAGAAGTAAATTGCAAGCAGGATCGCATCGCCCAGTGCCAATCAAAGGTTGTCGCACGAGTGCTCATCTGCGTCCAATCCCCAAGAAGCGCCTGAGTCTTTTTTTCTTAATCTGCGTCCATCTGCGTCCATCTGCGGATAATAATCTTTGATGGATCACAGTTTCACGATAGGGGAAGTCCAGTTATGCCCAATCCACTGTGCCATTTCGAGTTCATGACCGGCGACGTCCAGAAGTGCCGGGACTTTTATGGGAAGGTCTTCGACTGGACGTTCGATGATCAAGCGATGCCCGGATACACGCTGGTGCACACCGGCGCGGACCCCGGCGGCGGGATGATGTCGCGCCCCGCCGTTGCGCCGATGGCCTGCCTGACGGTGTATTTCAGCGTAGCAGACATGGACAAGACCCTCCGCAAAGTCACGGAAGGCGGCGGGCGGATCCTCGTGGAGCCTACGGACATCCCGCACGTCGGAACCTATGCGATCATCGCGGATCCGGAAAATGTGGTCGTGGGTCTGCTCAAGCCCGCGGGTTGACGGCTTTGATTGATAGGACGCGACGAGCATTGCACTGGATCGGGTTGAGGCGATGTCGTACGCGCGGACCGCGAATTAGACAATCAGGGGTGTTGGCTGTGCGGCACGAATTGGAAACCGGTTCTGAATGACCCCTTGCAAAGGGGAAACCGAGCTTCGCGCGGGGAGCACGATCTCACGTCACGAGGTCGTGGATTTCGCGCTGGCCACAGCCTGGCGAGTACGCCAGACCGTGCCACCCTTGGTTTACCATTAACCGGGACTTATCTAGAGCCACGAGATCGAAATCGGCGAGGCACATGCTCGCACGACGGCGACTGAGTATGCCGTCCGTAACCGGAGGTTCCCATGAAATTCGAGCGACGCATTCAATTGGCCGTGACCGGCGCCACCGGACGCATGGGGCAGCGCGTCCTGGCTCTTGCTTCCGAAGACCCCCGCTTCGAGCTTGTCGCCGCCCTCACGGAAGACGCGGACCCGCGCCTCGGCAAGCCGACCCCCTTCGGCCACGCGACCCTGACGCCGGACCGCCGCCGCACCCAGCCCTGCGACGTGCTCATCGACTTCTCCACGCCGGACGGCACCATCGAGCATCTGCGCGACTGCGTCCGCGACGGCGTGCCCGTGGTCATCGGCACGACGGGCCACGACCCCGCCCAGCGCGCCGAGATCGAGCACGCCAGCTCCGTCATCCCCATCCTCCACGCCTCGAACTTCAGCCTCGGCGTCAACCTGCTGTTGTCGATGGTCGGACGCCTCGCCAAGGCGCTGGGCCCGGAATTCGACATTGAGATCATCGAGGGGCACCATCGCCGCAAGGTCGACGCGCCCAGCGGCACGGCGTTTTCACTCCTCGACGCCATCCTCAAGGAGACGGGGCGCTCGCGCGATCAGCATGTCGTCTTCGGGCGCTCCGGCCAAACCGGCCAGCGCCCCGCAGGTCAGATCGGCGTGCACGCTCTGCGCATGGGAGATCTCGTCGGCGAGCACGAAATCCACTTCGCCGGCCCGGGCGAGACGATCACCCTGAAGCACTCGGCCCTGTCGCGGGACACCTTCGCCGCCGGAGCGCTCCGCGCAGCCTTGTGGCTGGCGGGCAAACCGCCGGGGCGTTATACGATGGCGCAGGTCCTGGGCGAGGGCCCCGACGCTCGATGATCGGGAAAGAGATGCTCATCCGCGCCGTTCGGCGGCCACGGCAAGCAGTGGGGGGGCACTGAGAACCACCGCAAGTTCACCTCCACAGGGGGTGGCGCGGTCTGGCGTACTCGCCTGGCCGGGGGGGACTGGGGGAAGATGCCCTCCCCCTGCCCCTTCCTGAGGGGAGGGGGGAGAACCCCCGCGCGCGGCACGAGTCTGCTGCTGCGGACCCGTGGCACTCGACGCCGCGCCACCGCCTTCGACCACGACGACTACTTCGGCGCTTGCATGAGAATCCGCTCGATCAGCTTCGGATCATCCGCAAGCAGGCCCGCTTTGACGAGTCGCGGAATCAGCGGCGGCCAGCGATTCGGCTCGCGCGCGAAGACCTCCTTGAAGATGGGCAGCGCGTCATCGACGTTGCCGTGGGTTGCCAGCGTCACTGCCTGCCAGAACGGAAGTTCCGCTATGTCGGGCGCCAGCCTGGCCGCGGCGGTGTATTCGCGGCTCGCCGCTGGGAAGTCCTTTTGCTCCACGGCAAGGTCGCCGGCGTTCATGTGGTTGTACGCGCGCTGCAGCGAGATCAGCCGGCGCAGCTCCATCAGCGGCGCGGCGTGATCCTCCACGCGCAGGTCGAAGAGCTTGTCCTCCCACGCACGCCCGCTCGGCTCCCCCTTCACAATCAGAATTGCCGCCGACTGCCGCCCGCGGATGTCACCGCCCTCCTTCTCCGCCGCCTCCAGCGCCGCCATCATCCGCTCCGCCAGATCCCCTTTCGTGCTTCGATACGCCTCCGCCATCGCCCCCCAGACCGTGCTCTTCTCCATCAAATTCGCCTGAACGGTGAACTGACCGGCCTCATCCACGAGCTGCCCGGCCTCGGCGATGCAATGCGCGCCCGTGTGCGCCGCGACGCGACCCTTGGCGTCGATCATGGCCACCTGGCGAATGTCGCTCCGCGAGTCGGATGCCAGCAGCCCGCTCAGCGCTTCCGGCGCGGACTTGCCCAGCTTCATCATGTCCAGCCCCAGCGGTCCGTACGCCGGATCCACCAGCGACTGCGTCGCCACCGCGCCCGCTCCCGCCGCCGCCCACGGCACAACCGAGCCGACGGAAAACCAATGTGACTGCACGGCCACCCCCATCTGCCCGCTGACCGGATCGCGCGCGACGATGGAGTAAGTGTGCACCGGGCGACCGTCCGTGAAGCGCCGTTCCACCGTCGCGCCCGCATCGTTCACCGTCGCTTCCTCGGCGGCGAACCTCGCGGGCGGCGCTGCGCCGAAGCACCTGACCGCCGCCCCAGCGACCAGGAACATGGCGTGCAACTGAAGAACTCCCAACAGCGCAAGAAGCAGCATGGCTATCCCTTTCATCTCGAATATCGCCATCCCCTCCGACACCCGCCCCGAGCTGCAGTGTAACACCGGATTCCAACCTGTGATGTAACCGCCCGTGGCGAAAGGCGCCACTCGTCATTCCCGCGCGGGCGGGAATCCAGACTGTTGTTTTGAGGAGGCACGGAATCAGCGGTCCTGAGTCTCTATCTGACTCCCATGCGCAACGCGTGGTTCGTTTTGAGGTTGCGACGCAGCGTGCCTTTGTGCCCCGGAGGGGCATCCGAGAATAGCCCAGCCGTTTATGGCTGGGGGACGCGGCGATGGAGGGCGCAGTCCCGGTGGGGCGACTGATTTCCAACGCGATGGTCTGACCTCGTCTCCGTGCTTCAGCCGTCCCTCCGGAACTTCCGGTCCTTCCCCACGAACCCCCCAGCGATAAATCGCCGGGCTACTTTCGGCTGCCCCTCCGGGGCACAAGACGTCCCGTCGATTTCCCTGTACGACCGTAAGCCCACGCCATTCCAAAGCCCGGCAACCGGAGTCAGATGGAGACTCAGGTCGCCGGTTTTGCGGGGCGGACTGGACCCCCGCCTGCGCGGGGGTGACGGTCACGATGCCTGGTTTCGAGTTTCACCACGGCCTGCCATTGCTCCGGTCATCCAATAGTTTACATCACGATCCGGCGAGCTGCACACATCCGGGCGTAAACGAGCGATCCGCGCAACTCCGAGTATAAACTATTTGATGACCCCATTGATAATCCCAGTTTCCAGCCTGTGGTGTGGCTCAGAATCTCAACCGATGGTGCGGCACCGGTTTCCAACCGATGGTGTGGCACCGGTTTCCAACCGGTGGTGTGGCACAGGTCTCCAACCTGTGGTGCAGCACCGCCGGTGCGCCGCACAGAGCATGCGGGAAACAACTACGCAACCGCCCCGCCCGCTGCCGCTTCACGGCTCGGCGGCGACCCGCGAGCCTCACGCCATCCACCCTTCAACCTCGAATCCCCGCATGCCGTTTCTCATCGCCGCTCCACCCGCCTCCGCCCGCGAGCCTCCGCTTGTCAGCAACGCCCGGACCGGTGAGAATGGGTCAGGGACCGGCGATACGATGCCAGACCGAAAACCTCCGTACTCGGTTGATGAGATGACAGACCACTGCGAACCCAACCCGTTGCTGACCTGCACCCTGCCGTTTCGTGTGCGCTATGCCGAATGCGACCCAATGGGTTACTTGCATCATGCTCATTATTGGGTTTATTTCGAGGAAGTGCGCACGGAGCTGCTGCGGCGGCAGGGCTTCGTCTATCGCGATCTGGAAGCCGGCGGCGTGCTTTTTGTCGTCCACAAGCTCGCCGCCACCTTTCTGCGCCCGGTGCGTTATGACGACGTGGTGACGGTCGAGTGCAAAGTCACGCGGATCACGCACACGCGCGTGGATCACGCCTACCGAGTGCTGCGGGGCGAGGAACTCTGCACCCAAGCCGTGTCCACACTCGCCAGCGTCGGCCGCGACGGCAAGCCCATCGTCATGCCCAAAGAGTTGTGGCCCAGGCCATGATGGTGGGCAGCTCTCCGAGGTGACAAGGTGGGGCAGCTCTCCGAGGTGCCAAGGTGGGGCAGCTCTCTGAGCTGCCAAGGGTCCAGCAGCTCTCCGAGCTGCTGACCGCGAGGCAACTCTGATTCTACTTACGCAGCACTCCGCCAGACCTTGCGAAGCCGCATTCTCTGGGCAAGCAGGAAAATCACCGGATACACCAGCAATTCCATGATAAAGCTGGTAATCATGCCGCCGATCAAGGGCGCCGCCATGCGCCGCATGGTGTCCGCCCCCGCGCCGGCCGCCCACATCAGCGGCAGCAGCCCGATGAAGTCCGTCGCCACGGTCATCATCTTGGGCCGGATGCGCATCACCGCGCCGTCGTGAATCGCGGTCAGCAGATCCTGCTTGTTGTTCATCCGCCCCTCGGCATGGAAGCGGTCGAAACTGTTGTGCAGGTACAGAAGCATGACCTGCCCGGTCTCGGCGTCCACGCCCGCCAGCGCGATCATTCCAATATAAACCGCCAGCGAAAGGTTGTAATCCAACAAATACAGCAGCCACACCGCGCCGACCAGACTGAAAGGCACCGCCAGCAGCACCACGCACGTCTGGAACCACGAGCGCATATTGATGTACAAAAGCAGCACGATGATGACGCCGGTCAGCGGGATCACCACGCGCAGTCGCGCCGCCGCGGCCTGCATGTATTCATACTGCCCGGACCACGCGAGGTTGTATCCCGGCGGCAGCGGCACGTGCTCCGCAACGCGGCGCCGCGCCTCGGCGATCCAACCGCCGATGTCCGAGGTGTTCAAGTCCACGTAGATCCACACCGTCTTGCGCGAGTTCTCGCTGCGGATCATGTCCGGGCCGGCCGCCACGCCGATCCGCGCCACCTGCGCGAGCGGCACCTGTGCCCCGGAGGGCGTGGGGATCAACGTGCGCTCCAGCGCCGGCAGGTTGTCGCGCAACTCGCGCGGATAGCGCAGGCTCACCGGGTAGCGCTCCAGCCCCTCGACCGTCCATGTGACGTTCATGCCGCCGATGGCCGTGAGGATGACGTCGTGCACGTCGGCGATCGTCAGCCCGTAGCGCGCGATCTCGTCGCGGTCGATGTCGAAGTCGAGGTACTTCCCGCCGAGCGTCTTCTCCAGAATGGCCGCGCGCGTGCCGGGCAGGGTGCGAACTTCGCCGAGAATGCGCGTGCCCAATTCGGAGAGCGTGGCGAGATCATCCCCCATGATCTTGATGCCCACCGGCGTCTTGATGCCCGTGCTGAGCATGTCGATGCGCGTGCGGATCGGCTGGGTCCAGGCGTTGGTCAGCCCGGGGAAGTTGACCACGTCGTTGAGTCCCGGGTGGTACGCCTCGCCTTCGTGATAGCCGTTGACGAGCTCCTCGACGGTGATGGGGCGAATCTCAGGCCAGAAGGCGTCGCACGCCGTCCAGCGGCTCATCCAGTCGGGCAGCGCGGAGTGCCAGCGCTCGGCGCGGCGCGTCCGCCATTTCGCCGGGTCGGTCTCCAGCATGATCGTCGTCTCGATCATGCTCAGCGGCGCGGGGTCCGTGGCCGACTCCGCGCGACCGATCTTGCCGAACACGCGCTTCACCTCGGGGAACGTGCCGATGAGCTTGTCCGTCTGCTGCAGAATTTCGCGCGCCTTGGTGATGCTCAGCCCCGGGTCCGTCGTCGGCATGTACAGCAGGTCGCCTTCCTCCAGCGGCGGCATGAACTCATGCCCCAGGCCCGGAAACGCCGCCGCCATCTTTGGAAACCGCTCGGCCAAGTTCGCGCCGACCCACGGCAGCTTCGCCAGACCGAAGAGCGGAACCAGCGTGCTCACCGTGATCAGCACGGCGAGCAGAATCGTCACCCACGGCACGGCGATCGCCATCTTGAAGAACGGGTTGTACACCCACTGCATGAGCCGGCTGATGGGGTTGGCCTGCTCGTGGATGATCTTCTGCGGCAGGAGCAGCATCGCGGCGAACACCGCCCAGCCCAGCGCGATCCACCCGCGATACGGCTCGATCGAAGGGAACTGGACCGACCCGTAGTAAATCGCGGCCGCGGGGATGCCCATCGCCAGCAGCGTCAGCAGCGTGTTCATCCCCCGGCCCCACTGCTTCGGCAGCACGCGCGGCGTGATGAACAGTACCATCAACACGGGGATCACCGTAACCGACAGGATCGACCCGGCCGCCAGCGCGAACGTCTTGGTGTACGCCAGCGGCTTGAACAATCGTCCGCTTTCCTCGCCGAGGGCGAAGACGGGGATGAAACTGACGGTGATGATGAGCAGGCTGAAGAACAGCGTCGGCGCGACTTCCTTGGCCGCTTCGATGATGATGACGGCGCGCGGCCGCGCCACCGCCGCTTCGCCTCGTTTCGCGGCCTGATGAAGCCGCTCCTCCTCGCGGTCGAGGTGCTTGTGCGCGTTCTCGACCATGACGACCGCGCTGTCCACCATGACGCCCACGGCGATGGCGATGCCGCCCAGGCTCATGATGTTGGCATTCAGCCCCAGCAGGTGCATGACGATCAGGCTCGCCAGCACGCCGGTGGGCACGACGAAGATGCTCACCAGCTCGCTGCGCATGTGCAGTAGCAGGACGATGCACACCAGCCCGACGACCAGCATTTCCTGCAGCAGCGTGTCCGTCAGCGTCGCCGCCGCTCGCTCGATCAAGCCCGAGCGGTCATATTCCGTGGCGAGGTCCACGCCCGGGGGAAGCCCGGCCTTGAGTTCATCCAGCTTGTGCTTCACGTCGCGGATGACCTGGTACGCGTTGCCGCCGTGGCGCATGACCACGATGCCGCCGGCCACTTCGCCCGTCCCGTTCGATTCAGCGATGCCGCGGCGAATCTCGGGTCCGACGATGATCTCCGCCACGTCGCGCAGATAGACCGGCGTGCCCTCGCTGCTGGCGCGGAGCGCGACCTTGCCGAGATCGTCGACCGCCTGCGCCGCGCGCACACGCTGCAGCGGCTGGTTCGCTTCGCGGGCGCGGCGCACCTGCTCGGGCGTCAGTTGCGCGATATACCCCCGACAGCGGACCATGTACTCCGTCTCGGACATCTCCACGACGCTGCCGCCGACGTCCTGATTGGAACGCTCCAGTGCCATCCGCACGTCGCTCAGCCCGATGCCGTATGCCAGCAGCCGGTCCGGATCCACCACCACCTGGTATTGGCGCACATACCCGCCGATCGAGGCCACTTCGGAGACGCCCTCGACCGCCGTCAATTCGTAGCGCAAATACCAGTCCTGCAGACTGCGCAATTCTGAGAGATCGAACTGCGACTCGACCAGCGTATGCGCGGCGTCCCATGGGCACGCGCCGGGCTTGTCAAAGGCCCGGACGCGCTCCAGCTTCTCCCGTATGGCATACGGCGCCTCCGCGCGGCCGGCATACCAGACATCCGGCGCTTCCGGGTCTTGATACATGCCGTTAATGTGCTTCGGGCAATAATACCCATTGTGCAGCGAATACTCATAAACCCATCCGACGCCCGTGGCGTCCGGACCCAACTGCGGCGTGACCCCCCGCGGCAATCGCCCGGACACATAGTTGAGATATTCCAAGACCCGGGATCGTGCCCAATACAGGTCCGTGCCGTCCTCGAAGATCACGTAAACAAAGGAAAGGCCGAACGACGACTGACCGCGAACGACCTTGGCATACGGCACGGCCATCATGGCCGTGGTCAAGGGATACGTGACCTGCGCCTCGACGATTTCCGGCGATTGCTCCGGGTATTCGGTGACGACAATGACCTGCACGTCGGACAGGTCGGGAATGGCGTCCAGCCGGATGTTCTGCACCGCCCACACGCCCCCGGCCACGAGAAAGCCGGTGAGGATGAGCACGAGCATCCGGTTGGCGGCACAATAGTCTATGAGCTTGGAAATCATGGGAAGAGCTGCCGGCTGCTAGCTGCTGGCTATTAGCCAGACCTGATTCCCATCTGACGCCGGTGCGCAGCGCATCGATGGTCTTAAGGTTGCGACGTGGCGTGCTTTTGTGCCCCAGAGGGGCATCCGAGAATAGCCCAGCCATTCATGGCTGGGGGACATAGCGTTTGATAGCGCAGTCCCGGAGGGACGGCTGATTCTCATCGCGATATGCACACTTCATCTCCGCGCTTCATCCGTCCCTCCGGGACTTTCGATCCATCGCCGCGAACACCCCAGCGATAAATCGCTGGGCTATTCTCGGATGCCCCTCCGGGGCACCACGCCTCCCGCCGATTTCAATGCATGATCGCGAGTTCATGCAATCCAAAATCCCGGCAACCGCAGCCAACTGGAGACTCAGCTAGCCACAAAAACCTTCGCTCCGTCTACTTGAGACCCTGATTGAAGCGATTCTCAGAGTTCTCCACAGACGCCAAAGCCCCGCTCTGGCTGACAGCTAACAGCTAGCAGCCAACAGCTCCCTACTTCGTTTCCTTCAACTCCCCGCACTTGAGCATCTTGAATCCATAAAACGGGTTGGCCAGGGTGTCCGTGTCCTGGATCCAATCGCCCTTCGTCATGGGGCAATGGTAAATGTAGAGCTTCGGGTAATGCGCTGCATCCGGGCGAACCTGCTCCAGAACGGCGCGCATCGCGTTGCTCAGATCCACAAAGGTGGCGCGATCCGCGTCGAGGTCTTTGCCCGTCGTGCGCACGGCCGCGGCGCGCAATCGCTCGACGGCTTCGCGCAGCGCCGCCGGCACGCTCTCGCCGCCGGAGGGCGCGGCTTCGCCGGCCGGTTGCGCGCGCTTGAGAATCTCGTCCGACGCCGCCACCAGACCCAGCGCGTGCAGCGCGACCTCCGTCGTCCGGTCCGAGGCGAACCGCTGCTGCAGCGCGAGGTAATGCTCCATGAGGAAATCGACCTGCACGCGAACAGCCTCCGGCGTCGTCGCCGGTTTGGGAACCCGGTCGGCGGGCACCAGCTTCATGCCGCATACCGCGCAGGGCGGGTCCGCGCTCTTGCCCCGCTGATCCGGGTGCATCGGACAACGGAACTCCCGCGCAATGGCCGACTCAGCCGCTGCTTCGGGCTTCCCTGCACTCGGCGATTCCCCTGCTAGCCAGCTTTCACGAAAAGGCGCCAGGGTCTTCCCGCACCGCTCGCATACGCCGGGCCGTTGCAGCACGACGTCGGCGTGACTTACGTCGGGGCACGCGTAGGCCACGATGAACGGCTTCAGATCTTTTCCGCATCGCGGACACGTGCCCGCCGACTCCGCGAAGATGTGCGGATGATCCACGCACGTGTACGCCACGTCGCGGTCCCCAGCCGCCTTCATCGCCGCGACCCACTCCAACTCCGCAAGCGGCTTGAGGTTCATCCCGCACCAGTCGCAGCGCCCCGCCTCCGCGGAGAAGAACGCCCCCTGCCGCGCGGGATCCGTCTCGTCGGGGTGCTTGTCCATCGGGCAGGCGTACTTCGCATCGGGCGGAATCGTGATGCGCGCCCCCGCATCGGCATGAACGGAACCGTCCGCAGTGACGGAAGTCCCCGGCATATCTCCGGAAGGGCTGGCCGCGCCCGACATCTTCGCCACGGCCTCCTTCAGCCGGCTTTCCGTATCCAGGAGGAACTGCCCGCTGGTGACCACGCGCTCGCCGGCGTCCAGCCCGTACACCAGCTCGACCATCCCGTCGCCCACCTGCACGCCGACTTGAATGTCGCGCGGCTGGAACTTGCCCCCGCCCTGATCCACAAACGCCACCTGCCGCGTGCCGGAGTCGATGTAGGCCTCGCGCGGGATCAGCACGGCGTCGCGCGCCAGGTCCGCCCGCAGCGTGATCGTCGCGTACATGCCGGGCTTCAGCTCGAGATCGGGGTTCGGAAAGTCCAGACGCACCTTGACGACGCGCGTCTCCTTTTCCATGTACGGGTAGATGTACACCACGCGCCCGTGAAACTCCCGCCCCGGGACGTACGGCAGGGTCATCACCGCTTCCTGCCCCACGCGCACCCACGGAAGCTGGTACTCATACACGTCGAGAAACACCCACACGTGCGCCAGATCGGCGATCGTGTAGAGCTTCATCCCAGGCATGATGTACAGCCCCTCGACGGCCATCTTCTCGGTGATGACGCCGCCTGAGGGCGCGTGCAGGGTCAGCGTCTTGCGCGGCTTTCCGTCGCGGGTGAGCTGCTCGATCTGCTCGTCGGAAACGTCGAGATAGCGAAGCTGCACGCGCGCGGCGCTCAACATGCGCTGCGCGTCGCCGCGCGCGTCCTCGCCCATCCGCTCCGGCAGCTTCTCCAGGCCGCGCAGCGCCACCATGTACTCTTCCTGCGCGTTGTAGAGACGAGGGGAGTACACGTCGAACAGCGGATCGCCCGCGCGAACCTGCCGGCCCGTCTGGTCGGCGTGGAGCGTCTCGATCCAGCCCTCGAACTTGGGCGTCACGTAGGAGAGCGCCTGCTCGTTGTAGTCCACGCGCCCGACGGTTCGCAGCGTTTTGATGAGCGGGCCGCGCGCGAGCACCGCGGTGCGGATGCCCATGTTCTGCACGACGACGGGGTCGATCTTGATGCTTCGCCCCACCGGCGCGTTGCCCGATTCGCCGTGAACAGGGACCAGATCGTGACCCATCGGATCGCGTCCGGGGCGATCGGAGGTGTAGCCCGCGACCATCGGCGAGCGCCAGTACAGAACTTTGCGCTCGCGCTCATCAAGTTTCTCCTCCTGCCCGGTCTTCATGGGCGTCAGCTTCATGTGGCAGATGGGACAGTCGCCGGGCGTGGACTGGATGACGTTGGGATGCATGCCGCAGGTGTAGAGCTGCGGCGCCGCGGCCTTGCCCTCGCCTTCCTTGTTCGCGTCTTGTTTTGTGCCTGCTTCAGCGCCGCCGACGCCGGGAGCGCTCTCGACCGAGCCGCCCGATCCGGCCGCGGCTCGATCGGCGAGTTTTCGCCATAGCGCTTCGGGCGCGAACGTGAGCAGCGCCGTGACGCTCGCCAGCAGGACGAACGCCACCACGGCGACAACAATCCACACGCGTCCCGGCCTTCGCGAAACACGGACTCTGTGTGTCATACGGAATCGACTCATGCCCGCGCCCATCTGCGTACCGAGGGTCGCTCAGCCTGCGCCCTCTACGTGAGGGCGGGCCAAAGGCAAACTCCCCTCCCCTTGAAGGAAGGCAGCTTGGGAACTCCCCTCCCTCTCAGGGAGGGCCATTGGGAAACTCTCCTCCCTTTCAGGGAGGGGCCGGGGGAGGGTTCTTCCGCCCCGCAGCGCGCACCACCCCCGCTCCAAGGAGAACGATTACTCCTTGCTAGCCCCTGAGTATCAGGCGCAAAGGAGCCGCCAGTCGCGCGAGTCTAGGGCGCACGCTCGCCGCGGAGCGGCGAACTACCCACCGCGCTCTCGTCGCGTTGCGGCGGATTACCACCGCGTTCTCGTCGCGTTGCGGCGGACCACCCGACGCGTTCTCGCCGCGGAGCGGCGAACTACCCACTCCCCGCGCGGCGCGAACTACTCGATGCTGCGAACGCCTCTACTTACCCTGGAGTTTCTTGACGTCCACGTGTACGCCTTGCTCAGCCAGCTTTGGCGCATACTTGGCGGCGTCCTTGTTGAACTTCTCGATGCAGTCCTTGCAGCAGAAGTAGATGCGCTGCCCCGTGGACAGATCCGAAGCGACGGTCGGGTTGATGTCCTCGCCGCTGACCGGGCACTTCGTCTGATACGTGTAGCTGCCCTCCAGCGCGCCTTTGTACTTCGCCGGCTCGGCCTTGTACTTGTCCACGCACTGCGCGCAACAGAAGGAAACCTTCTGCCCGCCCACCTCGGCCGAGGTCTTGCCGTCCACCGGCTTGCCGCTGACCGGGCACTTGGTCTGCACGCGCGCCCGCTTGGCGAGCGTCTCGCGCTGCGCCTTGACCGCGTCCGCGAACTTGGCGGGTTCCTTCTCAAACTTGCTGATGCACATCGCGCAGCAGAAGTAAACCGGACCGTCGGGCGTGTCCGTGCGAACCGAGAAGTCGATCTCCTCGCCCATGACCGGGCACTTGGGCAGCGCCGCGACTGGGGCCTGCGTCGCGGCGGGCGCCTTTCCCGCAGCCGGCGGCTGAGCGGTGGGCTTCTTCGTCCCGTCTTCCTGCGCTGCCGCCGTCCCAACAAGAGCACAACCTGCTATCAAACAAGCACTTAGGATCCGCATCTTGAGCGATGTCATTATCCGTTCACCTTCCTGTTTCAAATCCGCGCGGGGAGCCGCGTCCAACAGCGAACCGGCCCAACCGCGCCCGACCGACATTGGATGCGCGACCCGCGAGGGTTCTTCCCTGATGGGCTGTGGCAGGATTCGCGAGGAGGCCTTCCCCTCGTCACCCCCGCGCCGGGTGGCACGGCCGGGTGGCACGGTCTGGCGTACTCGCCAGGCCGTGGCGATCAAGGACTGCACCGCCGGCTCGCGCCAGTCCAGCCGGGTCCGCTCGCCAATGCTCAAGACGCTCGGCTGGGTGGCACGATCTGGCGTACTCGCCAGGCCGTGGCGATCAAGGATCGCTTCGCCGCCCCGCGCCGGGCTGGCCGGCTCCGCTCACCCATCCACAAAACGCTCGGGATTATAAGCGACAGCGCCCGCGAACCTGTTATGCTCATGCCATCGGGCCTGCGCTCACCGGCGCGTCGATACCGACGTCGAGCGATTCGCGGATCATGCACCATGATGCGGCACGTCCTCGCCTTGCTGATCACCTTCTACCAGCGCTGGATTTCTCCGATGAAAGGCTTCCGCTGCGCCTACCGCGCCGTCACCGGCGGACCTTCGTGCTCGAACGTGATCCGCGCGGACCTGATCCGCGAGGGCGTGTGGCGCGCCATCCCGCTGGCACGCACTCAGTTCCGCCGCTGCCGCCAGGCCTACGCGTCATTGCAGATGTCCGACTTCCGCCCTCCCGCCGCGCTCACCGACGCGCCGCGCGCCACAGTGTCAGCACCGCAGGGCCGGACCACCCGCGCTCGCGCGAAGAAGTCAACGGACTGGGCTGATGAATTGTGCTGTTCGGCGCCGGACATCCCCTGCGATGTGGGCATCCCGGAGGGCGTCTGCGACGTCGTCACCGAAAGCGGCGACATCTGCTGCTGCGACATGCCGTGAGGCAGCGCCGAATTCACCCGAGCGCGGTCGAACGCGGCGCGAATTGCGCCTGGGCGCGCGGCTTAGGGCACATGCTCACGCGGAGTACCGCGAGAGCATGCCACCCATACGCAATTCATGCGTCGAGTTCTTGATAAGTCGGCGCCTCCGCGCTTCAATGGTGGGTCGGAACGCTCCTCACTCGCGTAAGGTGTTCTGATTTCGGCGTTTCGACGTTTCAGTCGCGGCGTCAATCCTGATGCTGCGCCACGAGGCTGCGCACCTCGTCGATCATGCGCTCGGCTGCGGCGCGATCTTTGGCTTCCGCGATGATGCGCATGATCGGCTCGGTGTTGGACCCGCGGACGTGGAACCAGCCGTCCGCGCGATCCACGCGGACGCCATCCACGCCGCTGATCCGCTCCTTCGCGTAGGCGGCCAGAACTCGGTCGAGGATCGGGCGCACGCCGTCCGCGGGCAGGTCGAGCTTGGCCTTGACGATCTCGTAGCGCGGCATGGAGGCGACGATGCGCGACAGCGGTTGACCGCGCCGCGCCCGCAGTTCCAAGACCTGCGCCATCGCCACGAGGCTGTCTCGAATCCAGCCGATGCGCGGATCAATGACTCCGCCGTTGCCCTCGCCGCCGATCACCGCGCCCGTCGCGCGCATCCGCTCGACGACGTTCGCCTCGCCGACGGCGCTGCGCTCGACCCGGCATCCGGGGATCGCGGCCGCCACGTCGTCGATCATGCGCGAAGTCGAAAGATTCGCCACGGCCGTGCCGGGCCTCATGCCCAGCACGTTCATCGCCGACAGCGCCAGCGTGTACTCCTCGCCGATGTAGCGACCCGTCTCGTCCACGATCGCCAGCCGATCGGCGTCGGGATCCTGCGCGAGGCCGGCGTCCGCCCCGACGCGACGCACCGTCTCCGCCAGCTCCGTCAGGTTCTCCTCCACCGGCTCCGGCGCGTGGGGAAAAACACCGCTCGGCTCGGCGCCCATGTGCGTCACGCGGCACCCCAGCGCCGCAAGCAGCGCAAGCCCTTCCCCCCCCCCGGCGCCGCACACGCTGTCCAGCACGACGTGAAACCGCGCGGCGCGGATGCGCTCGACGACGACCGTATCGAGCACGGCCTCGACGTGTTCGCGGAGCGCTTCCGCGCCTTCCGGCGTGGTCCCCAACGCACCGCCGCGGATGCCGGGCGATGGGGAAGCAGCAGCGCGAAACGAGGCGGGCACGGCGTGCTGGGGAACCGTGGGAATCGCGTGAATCTGCTCGAGTATCGCGGCCGCGGCTTTCGCATTGGGGGCGCCGCCTTCGCGCGTGAGGAACTTGATGCCGTTGTACTGCGCGGGATTGTGGCTCGCGGTGAGGAGGATTCCGCCGTCGCAGGCCAGCCGTCGAACGGCGCGCCCCGCGCAAGGCGTCGAGACGATGCCCAAGTCAACGGCAGGGCAGCCGCGCGCGGCCAGCTCATCCAGAAGGTGCGACGCCAGCTCCGCGCCGCTGGGGCGGGAGTCGCGCGCCACCACCAGCCGCACCCCGCCCTTCGTTGACGCAGCGCCCTTCGCTGACGCGCCCCCGAGAAACGCGACAAACCCCGACGCCGCCCGGCGCACCAGCTCCGGCGTCATCGTCTGCCCGACGATGCCGCGGATCCCGGACACTCCCATCATCAACGTCATTCAGCCCTGCCACGTCATGCGACACACTCCGCAAGCTCGGGAGTCTCAACCTTCCGCGCTGCCGGCGCCGATGCCGACGCCAGCACCGGGGCGAGCACGGGTTGCCGATGACCCAGTTGATCTTCCAGCTCCTGGATCAGAACTGCAAGGTTCATCTGCTTCTGACCCGCCGGCGTGCACCAGGCGACTTCCTCATCGCCCTGCAGCATCTTCGACACGCGCCGCGCCGCAAGGATGACGGTCGAGTGATTCTTGTTGCCCATGAACCGCCCGATTTCGGGGAAGCTCAGTTTCGTATGCTTGCGGGCCAGGTACATGGCGATGGACCGCGCCAGCGCGATAGTGCGCGTCTTCCGCGACGTGTGCAGGTCGCCGGCCGTCAGCCCGAAGAACAGCGCCGAAGTCGTCTCGATATCCGAAAGCCGGATCACCGGCGCCGTGTGACGCACCAGCTCCGACAGCGCCCGCTCCGCCAGCGACAACGTCAGCGGCTGACCGCTTAAGCCCGCCATCGCCACCACCTTCAGCAGCGCGCCTTCCAGCTCGCGGATGTTGGCGCGGAAGCTGTCCGCGATGCAGTGCTTCACCGCCTCCGGAACCTCCACGCCCATGCGCTTCGCCGCGGCCGACAGCACGCCCATGCGCACCTGCGAATCCGGCGAGTCGATGCGCACCACCATGCCCGACACCAGCCGGCTGACCAGGTGCTCCGACAGGTGCCCGATCATCTTCGGGTGCGCGTCGGAGGAGAGCACAACCTGCTTGCCCAGGGTGAAGACGGTGTTGAACGTGTGGAGGAACTCCTCCTGCGTGGCCTTCTTGGACGCGAAGAAGTGCACGTCGTCGATGACGAGCACGTCCACGTTGCGATACCGGTGGCGGAAGGCGTCGAGGTCGCGGTTCTTGATCGCGTAGATGTAGTCGTTGGTGAACTGCTCGCCGCTGACGTAGCGCCACTGGAGGGAAGGCTGCCGCTCGCGAATGCCGTTGCACACGGCCTGGAGCAGGTGCGTCTTGCCCAACCCGCAACCGCCGTGGATGAACAGCGGGTTATACATCCCCGCCGGATGCTCGATGACCTGCTGCGTCGCGGTGTAGGCCATGAGGTTCGACGGGCCGACGATGAAGTCGTCGAGCCGACCGGGAAGGCGCTGCGGCGGGACGGATCCGTTCGTGCCACGCGGATGCCGAGCCTCGCGTTCGGGGTTGGTGGCGATGAACTCCGCCTGACGGTCAGGCTGCTTGCGCCCCGCGGCAGCGGCCAGCGCCGGATCGATGGTGAAGCTGAGGCGCAAAACCTGCCCGGTGACCTCCCGCGCGGATTCAAGCAGCGCCTCGGTGAAATGGCGCTCGACCCATTCTCCAATGAACGGGTTGGCGACCCACACACGGAGGTAGTCGCCGGTGACTTCGAACCGCGTCACGTTCTTAAACCACAGGCTGAATCGCTGGGGACCGATCTTCTCGGTGAGCACTGAGGCGAGCGAGGACACGACATCCGATGCGCGTACATTCACCGTTGCTCCTCCTCCTGGATGAGCCGACCCGACGGACGAGATGATCAACGCCGAAAGAAAGAAGGCCTGAACGAACCTGACTCTTGATACTTCGCTTGTGTCGCGGGCAGCCACGACGACCACGAACTTCGCCTTTGCCGCCTGTTGTGGCGACGGGTGAAGTATAACACGTTCTTCATCGAGTCAACGATCTTTTTTTTCGCGCGGGACTCGCGCGGCGCGGGGCTTTCGCTCGGACAACGGTTTAGATTTCGCAAATTTTTTTTGGCGCATTCCACACGCCCGCGCGGACGGGTGTCACATGCTGTGGACAACCGCGGGAGACGACGCGCGAAGCCTCATACGTCGTCGGAGACGACGTGAATCCAGGCGTCCCGCTCGCCACTGGGGCGGAATCCCCAGCGATCGTAGAGCCGTCGCGCCGGCGCGTTGCGCCGATCGACGGAGAGTGCCAACACTGTGGCACTCGCGCGCACAGCGACATCCCTTGCTCTGGCAAGGACTTGGCCCCCGATTCCCCGGCCCCGCGCCTCCCGCGCCACGCCGAGGTACGCCACTTCGAGCATCGACAGGCTTGGATGCAGCGCTGCCAGCAGCACCGCCACGGGTTGGTCATCCCGCAACCCCAGCCCCCACATCTGGGTGCCGCTCTCGCCGGCCGCGCTGTGCGACTCCAACGCCTCCTCAGCGGAGCGCGCGGCCGACAGCTCCGGAAAGTCTGTCGTGCCCTCGTACGTTCGTGCCAGCATGGCGATGAACCGCAATCGCTCTGCCTCTCTGTACGGAATCCACCTCAGGTCGCTGTGGTTTCCGGCGCGGGCGTCGTCAGCGGTCACGCCGCGCCGCAGGTGCAGCAGACGCGTGACGAAACGGAATCCGCAATCGCGCAAGACGGCGGGCCAGGTTCGGTCCTCGATTTCCGTCAGCCCCTGGATCACTCGAAAGCCGGCGTCCGCGCAACGTCCCTTGACACGTTGCACGAGAGCATGGGCAAGCTGCGGCGCGGTTCGCGCTGGCAAGCGGGGCGGCAGCAGAAGCAATGCGGCACGACCGGGCAAGCCCAGCGCTGCGGCCGACGCAACCACCCGGTCGCCCTCGCACGCTGCTACGAGCAGATCCGTGTCGACGCGCAAGCGACGCTGGGACTCCAGCCATTCGCGGAGCCGAGTCGGGTCGTCGATCAGCGTCCCCAACGCCGCCAGCAACCTGCCCATCGTGGGCAGGTACCGCGGGTCGGCAGAGGTCACATCGCAGATCTGCATCCCTTGCGTCATTCCGTTCAAGCGGAGCGCGTCACGGCGCCACCTCTGCCGGGTCGCGTTCGCGTCGAGTGGCACGGATCCGCAGCAGCGGACCCGTGCGGCAAGTGGAGCACGCTGATTCCCATACTCCCACGGCCTGGCGAGTACGCCAGACCGTGCCACCCGACCGGTGCCGCCATGCTGCCGGACCGGGGACACGATACCGCCCGCCCCCGCTGCTTTGGCTCAGACCACAAAGAGGCTTTCGCGTACCACGCCGGGTCTTTATAATCTGCCCGTGCCGCAGACCGCGACAGGGACGGCTGGGCAGGCTCGGTGACGCAGTATGACAGTCTGCAGCCGCTCTGCCAATCGACGACGTGGATCGTACGAAGCGGCGATGCTCCGGCTTGGCGCCATCGCGCTCGGCATGGCAGGCGCCGCAGGGTGCGCCTCAACGCAGCCGGTGCGGGGCACGCCGGCGCTGGAGGATGTGGATCCGATTCAGCGAGGCAAGGCCGTCACCGCTGTCGTGCGGCAGGGCGACGTTTCGCTTGCCCCGCTGCTGGTGGATCGGCTGGAGGATGAAGACCCGGCCGTGCGCATGCTCGCGGCCGAGGGGCTGCGGCGGCTGACCGGGCAGGCGATCGAGTTCGAAGCGGACTGGCCGGCGACGAGGCGCGCCGCGGTGGCGGATCAATGGCGACGGCGGCTGGCGGAATCGGCTTCAACAGACGATGAGCAAAGTCATTACATCCATTGACCGCCAGGGCGACACGGTCGTTGTCCGGCTGGCGGGCAAGATCGACATGTCCCGCTCCCCCGACTTTCACAAGTCAATGATCGAGCTGTGCAACGAAAAGCCCGTGCACATGGTGCTCCAGCTCGCCGCGGTGTCGTACCTCGACTCGTCCGGCGTCGGCACACTGGTTGAAATCGCGCGGCGCGTGAAGTCGTATTCCGGCAAGCTTACGCTCATGGGCCCCAATGCGCGAGTCCGCGGCGTCTTTGAGGTCACACGGCTCGATCGCTTCTTCACCATTGTGGACGGCGAAGAGGAGGCTCCCGCTCCATGACCGACACGCCGCACGAAGGTCGATCCGCGCTGCATCGCGCGGTGTCTTCCGTCGGTCGGTTCGCGGACGCGCAGTGGCGCTTCGCGCGCGATTCCATCACCACGTTCGGCGGGCTGGTGGACCTCCTGCGCGAGACGCTGCACTGGTGCGTCGAAGGCGTCATCCGCCCGCGCGGCCGGCTGGGACGGGCCACGCTCCTACAACAGATGGTCCGCGTCGGCGTGCGCAGCATCGGCATCGTCGTCCTCGTGCAGATCTTCATCGGCATCATCATCGCCCTGCAGATGGCGCCCACGCTCCAGCAGTACGGGCAGCTCGAGCGCGTCGCCGACGTCGTGGGCATCGCCGTCGTGCGCGAGCTGGGTCCGCTCATCACGGCGATCGTGCTCAGCGGCTTCGCGGGGGCGTCGATCGCCGCGGAAATCGGCTCGATGGTCGAGGGCGAGGAAATCAAGGCCCTCCGCGCCCACGCCATGAACCCTGTCCGCTTCCTCGTCGTCCCGCGCTTCGTCGCCACCGTCGTCATGCTCACGGGGCTGTCGGTCATCGCCGACCTCGTCGGCGTGCTCGGCGGGATGATTACGGCCGTCTTCGTGCTCGATCTCGGCGCCGAGGTGTACGTCGAGTTCACGCGGCAGGCGCTGAAGCTGTCGGACTTTTACGGCGGGCTTGCCAAGGCCGCCGTCTTCGGCGTGACCATCTCCATGATCGCGTGCTACGAGGGCTTCAACGTCCGGGGCGGCGCCGAAGGCGTGGGCCGCGCCACCACCGCGACGGTCGTCAAGAGCATCGTGTCGCTGATCGCCGTCGATGTCGTGTTCACCATCGTGTTCTACGTGTTCAAGATATGATGCGCGGATTTACCGTCAGCATCGCCCGGAAGTGTGCTTGCCCACCGTTCTGGCGAGCAGCTAAGAGCTAGCAGCCAGCAGCTTCTTCATGGATTCCACCGTCGTCATCTCGATCCGCGACGTCGTCAAGTCGTTCCCCGACCGCGACGGCGAGGACGTGCGCGTGCTCGACGGCGTGTCGTTTGACATCTTCCGCGGCGAGACGCTGGTCATCATGGGCGGCAGCGGCTGCGGCAAGAGCACGCTGCTGAACTGCCTCATCGGCGAATACCGCATCGACGGCGGCTCCATCGCCTACCACACCAGCGACATGGACCATGCGCGCGATCTTGCCGCCGTGGACGAGGTCGAGCTGGACCGCATCCGCCAGCGCTTCGGCATCCTGTTCCAGAGCGGGGCGCTGTTCAATTCGCTCACCGTGGCGCAGAACGTGGCCTTGCCGCTGCGCGAGCACACCTCCGTCGATCCCGCCGTGATCGACATCATCGTGACGCTCAAGCTTCAGCAGGTGAAGATGCTGCCCCACCGCGACAAGATGCCCTCCCAGCTTTCCGGCGGACAGAAGAAACGCGCCGGGCTGGCGCGGGCCACAGCGCTCGATCCGGAAATCCTCTTTTACGACGAGCCCAGCGCCGGGCTGGACCCGGTCACCTCGGCCGCCATCGACGAGCTGATGATGGACTTTTCCAAGAAGCTCCACGTCACCAGCGTGGTGGTGACGCACGAGATGGACTCGGCTTTTCGCATCGCCGACCGGATGGTGATGCTGGAGAAAGGGCGGGTCCTGCGGATCGGAAAGCGCGAGGATTTCGAGCAGCTCCGCGACGCCGATCCGGCCACGCTCCGCGACGACGCGGACCAGCTCCTGCACCAGTTCCTCAACGGCGCCAGCACTGGCCCGCTGACGGATCGCGACGGATTGAGTATGTTTGAGAAGTTGATCATTCAGGGATAGACATGCAGGCGCGGCGAACGGCGCACGGGTGGCACGGTATGGCGTATTCCGTCATTCCCGCGCAGGCGGGAACAGGCCGTGGAGTATCGGAAGCGGGAGTTTGCCCGGAGGCAACACGGGTCCGCTGCTGCGGACCCGTGCCACCCGACCACGTGAGGTAGAGTCGAAGAGGCGGAGTCGAAGAAGCGGGACTCAACACGGCCCGGCCTGATTCGGGTATCGTGACGCTCCCCCAGCCCCTCCCTGCGAGGGAGGGGAGTTAGATGAACGGACCATGGCCAAAGAGCGTGAACACTTCAAACTGGGATTGACGGTCATCGTCATGCTGGCGCTGGCCGTGGCGTTCACTGTCTTTATCGGCAAGGGCGCCCTTCGCGGCGGCGAGGATCTGGTGGTTCACTTCCCGGCCGATTCGCCGCTGCCGTTGCTGAAGCCCGGCTCCGCGGTGCGTTACGGCGGACGCGACGTGGGGCGCATCTCCTCCGTCGGAATCGTCGAAGGGGACGCGGCGGTGAATCGCGCGCCGGTCACGGCCGTGCGCGTGCAGGTCGAGAAATCGCTGGATGTCCGGCGGGATTGCAAAGTCGTGGCCGTCGGTCCGTTGCTGGGCGGACCGGGCACGCTGGAGATTCGCACGCGCGGCACCTCCCCTGAGAAGGCCACGACGAGCACGCCGCTTACCGGAGACGTGGGCGGGCTGACGGCGCAGTTCTCCAGGTTGGCCGGCGAGCTGGATGCCGGCGTCCCCGACAGCCTGCTGGCGCGGATCAAGACGCAGTTCGACGAGACCCGGGCGGATTCGCTGATCTCCGCGCTGCGTCAGACCGTCTTCGACCTGGCGCTTGCCATGCGCAACGTCCGTGAGCAGACCGACACGCAGCAGCGCGACGCCCTGATGGCCCGCCTGCAGGTCACCGTCGAGCACGTCACCGCCATCGCCGCCAACATCCGCGAGCAGACGGAGACGACGAACGACGCCTCGCTGGCGGCGCGGCTGGGCCTGGGCATCGACGAGTTGAACCTCGCGCTGTCGGAAGTCACGGGCATTCTGCAGGAAAACCGCCCGGACGTGCGCGCGACGATGGGGCATGTGCGCCAGTCCTCGGAAACGCTCGCGCTGCGCGTGCTCGAACCGATTGCCGGAGAGCTGAATCGCGACGACGGCATGAGCCTGCTGGCGGAGGTGCATCAACTGGCCGGCAAGCTCAACGCCGCGATGGCGGACGTCGAGGTTCTCGCCGACGCCATGCGCGAGCGCGTCGTGCTCAACAAGCCCAACATCGACGCCACGCTGAACAACCTCCGCATCATGAGCGACCACCTGGCCCAGACCGGCAAGGACCTGAAGCGCAACCCCTGGCGCCTGCTCTACCGGCCCTCGCCGCAGGCCGAGAAGGAGAGCTTCATCTTCGACGCCTCGCGCGAGTTCGCGGAGGCGTCCGGGAGGATCAACGACGCGCTCGCCCGCGTGGAGGGACTGGTCGAGGCCGGCGCGACGGCGGTCATGCCGGACGACCCGGTGATGCAGGCCTTGCGGCAGGAATTGCAGAAGGCCTACGATCAACTGGGCGCCACGCGGAGCGCGCTGTGGGATCGACTCAGTAAGGAATGAGCAGCAGCGAGCCAGGGTAGTGCCTCTCAAGTATCACGGCGTTCAGTCTTGGGGGCGGCGAGCTTGGGGGGGCGGGCGTCCTCGCCCGCCGGCGGGCCAGAGGCCCGCCCCCCTCCGTTTCGAATTCGTTGCAGTTTCAAAGAGGCAGTACGTTAGGACACCATCGACGAGCCCATTCGCACGCAGGGCGGGCTATGCCCGCCGATGATCCGATTCTGTGGAGAACCGGTCCCACGCATGACTTGCCCCGTCAGGGTATGATATGCCCATGAACGCGCGCGAATTTGACATGGTGATCGCCGGGGCTGGTCCGGCAGGGGCGGCCGCAGCAATCAAGCTCGCGCGAGCGGGGAAGCGCGTGGCGCTCGTGGATCGCGCCGGCTTTCCGCGCGCGGCCACCGGCGCCGGTTGGCTTAACCTCAAAGCCCGCCCGCTCCTGGACGAGCTGAAAGCCCCGCTGGACGACGTGCTCGCCCATCCCTTCCAGCAGGTGACGTTCCATAACGCCGACCTGACGAAATCGTCCTCGCCGCGGCTGAAGGACTCCATCGGTTTCCTCGTCGATCGCACGCGATTCGACAATGCGCTTGTCGATGCGGCGACGCAGGCCGGCGCTGCTCTGCACGTCGGACATGAGATCAGCGCGATCGAGCCGCTGGAGGATCGGGTCGTTGTGCATCGCGGCGCGGCGGAGGCGGTGGTCGGCAGGTTCCTGCTGCTGGCGGCCGGGCGCGGCACGCCGTGGCTCGATCGGCTCAAGTTCTCGCGCTCGCCGGCCACGCGACCGGTGTGGCTGGGCACGGCGTTTACCGTGGACGGCGCGGCCGATGAAGGCAGCGTCGGCGTGGTGCTTGGGCTGGACCGCGAGGGCAGCTTCGCGCTGCTGGTGCGCTCGCCCGCGGGGTGCGGCGTGACGCTCAACTGGTCCGGCGACAAGCCGCAGGTCCGCCCGATGTTCGTTCAGCTCTGCCGCAAGCTCTTTGAGAAGCAGCTCTTTCCCGTGGACCTGTCCGCGCCGGCCGCCTCCGCGGAGATCACCTTTTCCCCCGCCTCGTTCGCGTTGGAGATGGACACGCACGTCAGCAAGAACGCGCTGGTCGCCGGCGACGCGGGCGGCTTCGTGGCGGCGCTGAGCCACGAGGGGTTGTACCCGGCGATGTGGTCGGCGCGCATCGCCGCGGACGTGCTGCTGGAAGCGTCCGCCGCCCCGCGCCCGCAGGACGTGCTGATGACGTATGAAACGCGATGGAGAGCCGAAATGGCCGCTTATCTCTCGCCGCCCAATACCGACATGCACTACCTGCTGCCGATGATCTTCTCCAACCCCGCCATGGCCGACCGCATGGCGCTGGCGTTCTTTGCCGGAGAGAATCTGTAGAGGCGGGCGAGAGGTCGCGGGTCCGAGGCGCCGGGCGGGTCCGGCGAAACGTCATGGGCACGGAGAATCTCCGTCGCGCGGGCTTCGCCCGCCGCTTCAGGGTGAGAACCACAACTCTGCGCCTACGAACCGATTCCCAAATCCGCCGTCGTAAACAGCGACTCGAACACGAAGCCCGCGCCTTCGATGTTCTCCCGAGCGCCTTCACGGCGATCAATCACCGCGACGATGCGCTCCACCTTCGCGCCGACGCCGGCGATGACCTTCGCCGCTTCGAGCACCTGTCCGCCGGTGGTGGCGATGTCCTCGACCAGCAGCACGCGATCTCCCGCCACGAGCCGGCCCTCGAACATCTTCTGCGTCCCGTAGTCCTTCTTCGCGTTGCGGATGATGACGAACGGCTTGGCCGCCGCCATCGCCGCGGACGCCGCCAGCGCCACGCCCCCCAGCTCCGCGCCCGCGATCAGCGTCGTCGTAGCCGCGACGTGCCCGGCGAATAGCTCCCCCAGCGCCGCAAGAATGTCCGGCTGTGTCTCGAACAAATACTTGTCGAGGTAATACTTGCTCTTGCGCCCGGAGCGCAGCGTGAAATCACCCTCCAGATACGCCGCCTCCTTGATCCGCGAGGCCAGTTCAGTCCGAGTCATGAAATAATCCCCGCTCCGGGAAACTCATAAAAAGAAGAATGTCATCCACAGATTACGCAGATTGCGCAGATGAATGCAAAGAAACCCGGGTTGCAGAAAGCCCTTGTCCGACGCCGGCCCGGAAACACGAAATGTGGCCTGGGGTTTCAACCAGCATCTGCACCGCCGTCTGCATCCGCTCTCAGCAAGCTCCACAACTTCCCAAAAACCCAATCTGCGAAATCTGCGTAATCTGCGGATAACTCCTGTCACACATCCAGATCAGCCGCTCGGCCCAGCACGGACGCGTATTGCCTTCGCACAGGCTCGACGAATTCCGCGACGAACTCCTCGACCTGCCGCGGCGCTCTTCCGACGTAGCGCGCCGGGTCGAGCGCGTCGTCGATGTCGCACTTCGCAAACGCCGCATCGCCCCGCAGGCGATCCAACAAGTCGTTCTCCCGACCTTCGAGCTTCACGCGCCGGGCGGCCTCGTGCGAGTGCACGCGAATCCGCTCGTGGAGCGCCTGCCGGTCCCCGCCCGCCTGCACGCCGGCCATCAGAATCTCCTCCGTCGCCATGAACGGCAGCTCCGCGCGGAGATGCGTCTCGATCACGCGCGGATACACCACCAGCCCCCGCGCCACGTTGGTGACGATGCGCAGCATCCCGTCCGTCGCCAGAAACGCCTCGGGAATGCTCAGCCGCTTGTTGGACGAATCGTCCAGCGTGCGCTCCAGCCACTGCTCGGCCGCGGTGGCGAGCGGCGACTGCGCCAGCGAGATGACGAACCGCGCCAGGCCCGTCGCCCGCTCGCAGCGCATGGGGTTGCGCTTATACGCCATCGCACTGCTGCCGACCTGCGACGTCTCGAACGGCTCCTCGATCTCCTTGAGGTTCGCCAGCAGCCGGACGTCATTGGCGAACTTGTGCACGCTCGCCGCGATCCCCGCCAGCGTCGAGATGACCTCGGCGTCCACCTTGCGAGAATACGTCTGACCGGTGACCGGTTCGATCTGGTCAAATCCGAACGCGCCGGCCACCTCGCGCTCCAGTGCCAGAACCTTGGCATCGTCGCCGCCGAAGAGCGTCAGGAAGCTCGCCTGCGTCCCCGTGGTGCCCTTGATCCCGCGAAACCGCAGCGACGCCAGCCGATGCTCGATTTCGCTCAAATCCCGCGCGAAATCCCAGCACCACGTGGCCGCGCGCTTGCCGACGGTCGTGACCTGCGCCGCCTGGTAATGCGTGTAGCCCAGCGTGGGCAGCGAGCGATGCTCCACCGCAAAGCCGCCCAGCGCGTCCACCCCGTTCGCCAGCCACCCGGCCAGGTGGATCATCGCGTCGCGCATCAGCACGAGGTCGGCGTTGTCCACGATCGTCGCGCTGGTGCAGCCGACGTGGAGAATGCCGCGCGCGTCGGGCGCGACATCGCCCCAGGCGTGCAGATGGGCCATCACGTCGTGCCGCAGCTTTTTCTCATGCCGCGCCGCCGCGTCAAAGTCGATCTGCTCCAGCGTCGATTCGAGCTGACGAATCTGCGCGTCGCTGACGGCCAGTCCCAGCCGCCGCTGCGCGACCGCGATCGCCAGCCAAAGCCGCCGCCACGTCAGAATCCGCCGCCGAGCGCCGAACATCTCCGCCATCTCGCGCGAAGCATTCCGCGCCACCAGCGGCGACTGATAAACGTCCACATTCGTCATGCCCGGCAGCCTTTCCGTTGCAAACCGTCCAAAGGCTATCGCAGAACGCTCGCTCCCGTAAGGTGGAGGATGCGCCTCGGGAGCGAGGCAGGTGGAAAGGGCGTTGTCCAGTGGCGGCTGCGCGTTCCTGCTGGAAGGGCCGAGCAGGATCGAAAGGACGCCCATCCCCCTCTCGCCAGGCCAGCGTTTTCGAGCCGCGTAGTCCGCAAGGTCCACAGCCGCCACCGCAACGATAGGGCCATCGCCGATGGACGCCAGCGCCGCGACGACTCTCGCCGCCGCCGGCTGTCGACCGCGCGGCGCGCTATTCATCGCCGAAGCAGTTCCAGCAGCTCCCGCAAGTTGCGAATCACATGATCCGCCTCCCCCGCGAACGCCGGCGCCGGGCTGTCGCCGATCATCAGCACCGTGCGCGTCCCGGCCTGGCGACCGGACTGAAGGTCGAAAAGGTAGTCGCCGATCATCCAGCTCTCCGCGGGCGCGGCGCCGAGCTGCGCGCAGAGGGCGAGCACGGGAGCGGCCGACGGCTTGATCGCCCCGTCCTCGCGCGTGCGGATGGCATCCACCTCGATGGCATGCTTCGTGAGCACGACGTCCACCCAGCGCCGCGCATTGCGCGTCAGAATCGCCACGGGGCAGCCGCGATCGCGCAGCCACGCCACGACCTCGACCGCTCCTTCGTACAGGACCGAGTTCTCCGCCGCTTCGCGCTCGTGCCGCTCCAGCACCTGCTCGGCCTGCGCGCGGTCGCCCGGCGTCATCCGATCCAGCGCTTCGAGAATCGGCCCGGAAGCGATGCCGATTTCCCGGCGCATCAGGTCGAAGTCCAGCACGGGCCTCGTGATCGTGCCGTCCAGATCAAAGATGATGGCGGATCGACGCATGACATCCCGTGGTGCAAGGCGAAGCCTGTCATTCTCGCGCAGGCGGGAATCCAGTCTCGTCGCGGAGCGACGAACTACCCGTGCCCTTCCCGCGCAGGCGGGAATCCAGCGGACTGGCGGTGCGCCCTGGGCCGCCGCCTGCGCGGGGGTGACGGCTCCCGCCTGTGCGAGAGTGACTGCCCCCGTCGGCGCGGGGGTGACGGCCCCCATGCCCAGTTTCGAATTGCACCCCCGCCGTTACGGCTGCATGTACAGGATCGAATGGCGGATGCCCCACTGGCTGATGAGCGCGCCGTCGTCGTAGTCGCGCATCGGCTCCGGGTCGATGCCCAGCCCGTTGTGTCCCACGAGCAGGTGGTTGACCTCGTAGGCGTGCTTGCCCGCGTCCCAACGGAAGGCGAAGACCGCCCCCTGCGGCGACAGCTCGAACGCGATCGGGCGGCGCGTCAGCGTCCACTCGTCGTAGAGCATGTTGACCAGCCAGCCGTCGCGCAGCGCGCGATTGCCGATCATCTTCGTGCGGTACATCAGCATCCAGCCGTTGGCGTGCGCGTACCCCGTGTGGAAGATGAGCAGCTCGCCGGCGTCCGTGCAGCGCACCGTCGGGCGCGTCGAGCACGTCACGCCCCCCCCCTCGCCGCCGATCCACCGCTGCTCCACCTTCCGCCAGTTGGTCTCGGATTCCATCTCGAACCACGCCGCGTGCATCCACAGCTTCCGCGCCGGCTCCGGCGAGGCCGACCCCACGACGACCACGCGCCCGTCCCTCGGCTGGACGCAGAAGTCCACCGGAACCTGCGACGTGAAGTCCAGCGGCGGACCGGGCATCACCTTGTACTGCATCGCGCCTTTGTCATCGCGCGGGGCGTCGAGCCACCACGTCGGGAGCGAGTCGTCGTCGCGCCGACCGACGAGCAGCACGCGGTCGCCGATGCGCCCCGCGCTCAACTCGATCGAAGGCAGCTCGGCGAAGTAGCGCGGCTCGTCCACCGTGCCCGCGTCGAACCGCGCGATCCACCAGCCTTCGGGCCTGCGGAACAGCAGATATCCCGCGTCTTTCGTCCCCACGAGAACGGGGTCAAACGTGGAGCTGCTGTTGGCCACCGGCCGCGGATCGGTCCACTGCCCGTCACCTTTGTAGGTGCGCAGGCGGATTTCACCCTGGTCCTGCGTGAGAAAAGCCATGTGCAACGTGTCGCCGACGCGGCACAGCGCCGGCGCGGAACCGATCAGGTCGAAGCGCACGCGCTCGCCGCAGTTCGTCGAGCTGCCGTAGTTGATGTCGGCGGCGACCGTGCCCTCGTCGAACTGTCCGTTCTGGTTCCAGTCGATCAGCGTCCCGCCCGCGCCGTCGTCCTTGAGCGTGAAGTGGAAGGGGCCGGCCGCGAGGTACTTGAGGTCGTCGAAGGCGTAGGGCAGGCGCTCCGACAGCGCCGACTCGCGCAATTCCAAATCGCGGAACTTGCCGGTGGAGAACTGCACCTTGCTGCCGTCGTCGCCGAGGCTGTAGTTGAAGGCGTAGTTCATCAGCGACGGGTACAGCGGGCACCACGGCGGCGCGGAATCGCCGGTGTGGCTGAGCGCGAGTTGATGCCCCAGCTCATGCGCGAACGCCGCCCAGTTCGCCCCCGCCGCGCCGAGATCGCCCAACTGCGACGACTGCCCGCCGCCACCCAGCCCGGTGACCATCATCCAGTGCATCAGCCCGCGCTGCCGCGTGTCGAAGAACTTCGCACCCACGTCGGGCCAGTTGCCCTGGTCCTTGGGGGCGATGGGCGCGTCGAAGCGATATTGCAGGTGGATGCCGGTCGTGCCGTCGGGATTCACGGACGGGATGCGCAGGTAGATTTTCTTGGCGTCCTCAAGGCTGACGCGCGCGGCCAGCAGGTCCAGCCCTTCATACGGACCGATGACGACGATGACATCCTGCTGACGCGGATTCAGCGGAGTCTCCGGTCCGGCGATGCCGCGCGGCAGGCCCTTCACCTCCCATCCGTCGAGCAGCCCGTCGAAGTCGGTGTCGCGGTTGAGCGGGTCGGTCGCAAGCTGGCGCTCCTCCTCGTCGGTCAGCCCGTCGCTGTCCTGATCCGCGGATTTCGGATTCGGCGTCAGCGCGACGCGGACGAGGCGATGCTCGTGCGGCCTGCGGCAGGTGAAGACGGTCGCTTCATCCGCGACGCCGTCCGCGTTGAAGTCCGCCAGCATTCGACTAAGCACCGTCGCCGTTGGCTCATAGGGCGGCGCGGTGACTGGAGCACTACCCGTAGTGGATGTTGTTTCCCCGATGGGCGAGGGGCTGGCGGCGGAACCTGGCCCATCAGCCGGCGTGGCAGGCGCGGGGGTGAGCCGCTCCTCGTACTCGAACTTGCCTTCTTTCCACGCACCGAAGACCAGCGCATGGTCCGGCATCGCGACGACGACCTCGCTGCCCGGCCGCGCGGGGTCCGCATCCGTCACAAACATCCGCAGCGCCCCCTCGGCCTTGAGCCGATCGGTCGCCATCGTCCACGGCGTGGCCTTCCAGCCGTCCAGGCTCAGCGACACGCAGAGCTTGTCCCGCCCGCTGATCGTCACGACGTCCGCGAATCCGTCGCCGTTGACATCACCGGCGGCGAACAGCTCGCAGTCCCAGCCCGTCGTCACCCAATCCGATGCCGCGATCGGCGCCTGTGCCGGCGCCTGCCAGGCGCCGAGTGCGGTGATGATTACGCCAACGACCCAACTCAGTTCAAGCATCGAGGACTCCTTATGGCCCTCGGCCATCTTCTCCGTATTTCGATGCGGCTTCAATCCGCGTCCGATGCTGTGGATGTGTGTTGGGCGGCTCGGATGTGCGTTGGGTGGCGCGGGTCGGCAGCAGCGGACCCGTGGCGTCGGCGAAGCGACGTTCGACACCATCCTCATCCGCCACGGCCTGGCGAGTACGCCAGACCGTGCCACCCAGCCGTGCTATCTGGCGAGGTCTCGCCCAGTGACGCCGCAAGTCAGCGGCTCGTTGGCACGCCAAGAACAGCCGCTTCCGCGTTCCGCCTCCTCCTCGCTTGGAGCCATCCGCGATTTCACCTACAGTGCGATGCGTGGTGCGATGGAAGCGTGCGCAAGCGTGTGCAAACGGTCGAAACGGGAGGTGCGGCATGGTTGATCCGCGGCTTGATCGGTTGGCGCAGGTGCTCGTGCGCTATTCGCTGAACGTGAAAAAAGGCGACGTCGTGCGGCTGAAAGTCCCCGTCACGGCCGAGCCGCTGCTGACTTCGCTCTATCGTGAAGTGCTCGCCGCGGGCGGGCATCCGCTGCCGCGCCTGCTCAGCGAAACGTGCGACGAAGTCCTGCTCAAGGAAGGCAAGCCGCACCAGCTCGAGTGGCTCAACACCTTCGACCTGCGCGAGATGGAGGAGGCGAACTGCTACCTGGCGGTCTGGGCCTCGACCAACACGCGGGCGCTGTCCAACGTCGATCCCAAGCGCCAGGCGACGGTGAAGAAAGCCGCGCAGCCCATTCTCAAAACGCTGCTGACGCGCGCGGCCGCGAAGAAGAACCCGCTGCGCTGGGTGGGCACGCAATACCCCTGCCCCGCCAGCGCGCAGGACGCGGAGATGTCGCTGTCCGAATACGCGGATTTCGTGTTTGGCGCCGGGCTGCTCCACCTTCCGGACCCCGTGGCCGCTTGGAAGCAAGTCAGCGTCGCGCAGCAGCGGCTGGCTGATCACCTCAACAAGGCGAGCGAAATCCACATCACCGCGCCGGGCGGAACGGACATCCGCTTTGGCGTGCGCGGGCGCAAGTGGATCAACTGCGACGGGCTGAACAACTTTCCCGACGGCGAGGTCTTCACCGGCCCGATCGAAAACGCCACCGAGGGGAACGTGTGTTTCGGCTTCCCGGCCGTGTACGGCGGGCGCGAGGTGTGTGACGTGCGCCTGAAGTTCAAGGGCGGCAAGGTCGTCGAGGCGACGGCTTCCAAGGGCGAGGATTACCTCTATCAGATGATGGACCAGGACAAGGGCGGTCGGATCCTCGGTGAGCTGGCGATCGGGACGAACTACTCAATTCAGAAGTTCACGAAGAACACGCTCTTCGACGAGAAGATCGGCGGCACGTTTCACATGGCGCTGGGCGCCGCGTACCCGGAGACGGGGGGCAAGAACGTCAGTGCGCTGCACTGGGACATGGTCTGCGAGCTGCGCAAGGGCGGGGTCATCAAGGCCGACGGCAAGGTCATCCTGCGCGACGGCCGCTTCGTGAAGAACGCCTGGCCCCAGCCGGGAAGGCATTGAACGGGTCCGTCAGTTCCGCAAGCCGCCAAGGTGGTGCAGCTCTCCGAGCTGCCGGGTGGGGCAGCTCTCTGAGCTGCCGAAGGTCCGGCAGGTCTGTGACCTGCCGCAAGGCCCGCCGAGTAGACCCTTCCCGCCGTCCAGCGCTGCCGCCGCCCCTGTGCGGCTGTTCGTGCGCCTCCGCTTGTGCCGATGAATCGGCATGAGTCGCGCTTCTTCAACCCGCTTCGCAGTGCTCACCAGCGTGGAGACGCGCCACCGCTTCGCGGCCCGGTTCCTGCACCGCGCGCTGAACGTCGTCGCCGTGGGATACGAGCGGACGGGTTATTCTCCCGCGGACGTGGACGCGAGCGCCGAGCTTACCGCCGATCAACTCCGCATCGTCCGCGAGCACTACGCCGAGCGCGCCCGGCAGGAGGAGCGGTTCCTCGGGCATGATGCGGCGTTCATCCGAGGCGAGCACGAGACGGATGAGGTTGAAGGGGCGGGTCTGGTGGGGCAGCAAGCAGGAATGCGGTGGTCCACCCCTTGCCCAGACAGGCCCTCCCCCTGCCCCCTCCCAAGGGGAGGGGGAAGCTCGCCCTCCCCCTGCCCCCTCACAAGGGGAGGGGGGAAGGCGGAATAAGAGCGATCCTGCGGCGTGCTGCACATTCAGCCGGGGGAACTCAACACCGTCGGCACGCTGCGGTTTCTCGAGGCGCGCGGCGTCGAGGCGGTGCTGGTGTTCGGGACGAATCTCATCAAGTCGCCGCTGCTGGATCGCTTCGACGGACGGATCATCAATCTGCACCTGGGCCTGTCGCCGTATTACCGCGGCACGGCCACGAACTTCTATCCGCTGCTCAACGACGAGCCGGAGTATGTCGGCGCAACGATCCACCTGATCGACGCGGGCATCGACAGCGGGCCGATTGTTCATCATGCCCGTCCCGACATCGTCATCGGCGATGGCCCGCACACGATCGGTTGCAAGGCGATCCTCGCGGGGCTGGAGAAACTGCGACAGGCGGCAAAGGAGCTTGCCGAAGGGCGGCTGCGCGCGGTGCCGCAGTGGTCCGTGGCACGCCCGCGCGTGTACCGGCGAAGGGACTTTCATCCGCGGCACGTCGTCGAGCTGCACGAGAAGCTGGCCGACGGGTTGATCGAGCGATACGTGGCAAGGGCAGACGCGGTTGCGCCGAAGGTGAAGTTGATCCGGTGATGGCGCCGCGCTCGCGTCGGGCACCGGCTCGGAGAGCCGGTGGACCGTGGCTGCTCGGAGAGCAGCCCCACCATCTGCGAACGTCACTTGGCTCGCTCCACGGGTCCGCTGCTGCGGAGCCGTGCTACCGGGACTCGCTTGGGTTGCTCACTCCCCACGGCCTGGCGAGTACGCCAGACCGTGCCACCCTGACTTGAGGCCAGAATGCGGCGCACTGTCCCCGTTCGTGCTCTTGAACTCCCTTGACTTGTCCCGCGGATCGGGCACAGTTCCCGCAAATGCCTGCCGCGCTGAAACTGGATCATGTCGAGCGCGTCCTCAAGGAGCTGCTGGCGCCCGCGATGCCCGGCGCCGGCGTCGAGGTGCAGCCGCCGTCGCGATGGAGGAAGCCGGTGGTGGTGGTCCGCTGGGACGGCTTTGCGGGCCTGCTCGCCGAGCAGCGCTTCCGCCGGGTCATGCAGCGCATCCCCACCGAAACGCTTGAGCGCGAGTTGCACGGGCTGATCTGGTTCGAGCTGACGCCCGCCGAGCAGATCGACGACTACCTGAAGATGCCGCGCTCGGAGGATGTCGCAGGCCGCGCGGAGGAGATCATCCGGCAAGCCGCAGGGAAGGGCGTCTTCAAGAAGCTCGAAAGGGCGCTCGGCAACGACCCGGCCAAGGCGTGCGGCGGCGACTTCGCACTCTTGATGAAAGCTGCGAAGACCTTGAAGGTAGCGACAAAACAGGCGCAGGAATTGTGCCTCGCGCTGATCCACAAGGGCGCCTACTGCGACTGCGAGGCGATCGAGTCGGTAGGCGTCGAGTAAGCGCTTTGCGTCGCCGCAGGACGACGCACGACAGCGGTGGGCACCAGGATCCGCAATCGACGCTGTGCCCGGGGCGCGGATCGATGCGGAGGATGCCCATCACGCTTGGCCCATCTGGTGGTCCACCGGCGCGGCCCGTTCCTGCTGCCCGAGTTTCGCGCCCATTACCTCGGCCGAAACACCGCGTCATACCGGCGAACATCCTCGACGAGCCGCGCCAGCTCCTCCATCCCCAGCGTCTGCGCGCCGTCGCTCCACGCGGAGTTGGGGTCCACATGCGCCTCGATGATCAAGCCGTCAGCGCCCGCCGCCACCGCCGCTTTGCCCAGCGGCGCGACGAACTCCCGCCGGCCCGCCGCGTGCGAGGGATCGGCCAGCACCGGCAGGTGCGACAGCGACTTCACCACGGCGATCGCGCTGACATCCAGCGTGTTCCGCGTGTGATCCGAGAACGTGCGGATGCCGCGCTCGCAGAGAATCACCTGGCGGTTGCCGCCGGACAGCAGGTACTCCGCGGCCATGAGCCATTCCTCCACGGTCGCCGAGGCGCCGCGCTTCAGCAGCACGGGCTTCGTGCAGCGGGCGACCTTTTTCAGCAGCGCGAAGTTCTGCATGTTGCGAGCTCCGATCTGCAGAATGTCCGCCGCGGCCGTGACCTCTTCGACCGTTTCCTCCGAGAGCACCTCCGTGACGATCCGCAGCCCGAAGCGCTCGCGCACGCGGTCCAGAATTCGCAGGCCTTCTTTCTCCAGACCCTGAAACGCGTAGGGGCTGGTCCGCGGCTTGTACGCGCCCGCCCGCAGGAAAGGGATGTTCATCGCCACCAGCCGCTCGGCGATGCTGAACATGCGGTCTTCCGTCTCCACGCTGCATGGACCGGCGATGAACTGAATCGCCGCGGCGCCGATGGCGTGTCCGTCCACGGCCACCACCGTCGATTCCGGCTGCGCCTCGCGCGAGACGAGCTTGTAAGGCTTGGAGACGGAGATCACTTCCGACACGCCCGGCAGTTGCGCCAGCGCGTCGCGATGCACCGGGCCTTTGTTGCCCGTCACGCACACGGCCGTCCGCTGCGCTCCCGGCATGGCGTGCGGCGTGAAGCCCAGTTCGCGGATGGCGCGCGAGACGGCTTCGATCTGCGCCGCCGTCGCGTCCACGTTCATGACTACCAGCATGGTCTATGACCCCCTCTCGCTTTCCCCGCCACCCGTAGGGCGGGCTATGCCCGCCGTTCTCCTTCGCTCGTGGAGCGGCATGCACCGCCCGACAAGCCCGCCCTCTCAGCCGTAGCAGACCGCCCTGGCCGTCTTGACCTCGCGGACAAACGCCCGGATGTCGCGCACCGCGGCGGCATGGTCCTCGCCGTGCCGCTCGATCATGCGGATCAGCGCGCTGCCCACGATCACCCCGTCCGCGCCGAGCCGCAGAATCTCCACTGCATGTTCCGGCCGGCTGACGCCGAAACCCACCACAAAAGGCCGCTGCGACAGCTTTCGAAGACGCAAGACGAACTCGCGCGTGGCCGGCGCGAGGTCCTCTCGCGCGCCCGTCGTCCCCATCACGCCGACCGCATAGGTGTAGGCCGTCGAGGCTTGCAGAATACGCGCCGCACGATCCTCCGGTGTGTTCTGGCTGCACAGATAGACGCTGCCCAGCCCGTGCGTTTCCATCGCCGCCGGCAGATCGCCCGCGCGATCAAACGGCACATCCGCCGCCAGCAGCGCATCCGCCCCCGCCGCGCCCGCGTCCTTGCAGAACGCCTCCACGCCCCGGCGGTGAATCAGGTTGTAATACACCAGCAGCCCGATCGGCGCGTCGCTGAACTTACGAATGTCGGCGATCAGGTCCAGGCACGTTCGAACATCCGCGCCGGCCCGGGCGGCACGCTGCGCGGATGCATGAATCACGGGCCCGTCGGCAATCGGATCCGAAAACGGGATGCCCAGCTCCAGCGCGTCCGCGCCCTCATCCAGCGCGCCGCGGATCAACTCCAGGCTCCGCGCCGGCGTCGGATCCCCGAGCATGAAAAACGGCATGAACGCGCCGACCTTCGACTCACCTTTATTCCACAGTCGGTGGAACCGCATTGTCGTTTCGATCCCTCCCTTTGCAGCCGGGTCGGTTATTGCATCGGGTCTTGAGGTCATACGCCCGCCCCGTTCGGCTTCTGCGACTTCATAACCGTGTGCAAGTCCTTATCTCCCCGCCCTGATAGATTGACGATTACGATGGCATTGGGCGGAAACTCCTGCGCCATCCGCACTGTCAGCGCGATCGCGTGCGCGGATTCCAATGCCGGCAGAATGCCCTCTTCCCGGGCGAGCCAATGAAACGCCTCCAACGCCTCGGCGTCGCGCACGGGCACGTACCTCGCCCGACCCGATTCGTGCAGCGCGCTGTGCAGCGGACCCACGCCGGGGTAGTCCAGGCCCGCGGCCACGCTGTGCGCCTCCGCGATCTGCCCGTCTCCATCTTGCAGGAAGTACGAGTGCATTCCATGAAAGACGCCCGGCGATCCGGCGGACAGCGACGCGCCGTGCTTTGCACCGTCGCCGCCGGCCTCGGCCCCGATCAGTTGCACCTCGGCATCCTTGAGAAATGCGTGAAATACGCCAATGGCGTTGCTCCCGCCGCCGACGCACGCGATCACGGTGTGCGGCAGTCGCCCCTCCGCTTCCAATATCTGCGCTCGCGCCTCGCGCCCGATCACGGATTGAAAATGCGTGACCATTTCCGGAAACGGCTCCGGGCCCGCCGCCGTGCCGAACAAATAATAGGTGTCCGCCGCCCGGGCGATCCAGTCCCGCAGGGCCTCGTTGATCGCGTCCTTCAGCGTCGCGCTGCCGCTGTTCACCGGACGGACCGTCGCCCCCATCAGCTTCATGCGAAACACGTTCATGGCCTGCCGCTCGATATCGACGCTGCCCATGAACACTTCCGTGGGTATGCCGAACAGCGCCCCTGCCATGGCCGTGGCGACTCCGTGCTGCCCCGCGCCCGTTTCCGCGATGAGGCGCGTCTTGCCCATCCTATGCGCGAGCAAGCCCTGACCAATGGTGTTGTTGGTCTTGTGCGCCCCCAGGTGCAGCAAGTCCTCCCTTTTGAGATAAACGCGGCAACCCGTGCGCGCCGAAAGCTTCGGCGAAAAATACAAGGGCGTCGGGCGGCCTGCATAGTGACGCAGCAGATGCCCGAGTTTCTCGTTGAATCCCGCGTCGTCGCGGAACCGCAGGAATGCGCGCCGAATCTCCGTCAGCGGCGCCACCAGCGGCTCCGGCACGTATTGCCCGCCGAAGCGACCCAACCCACGCTCGTAGTCCGACGGGACAGGCATCATCATGACGCACGGCTCCTTCCATCTCCCTCTCTCACGCTCCGGGCCATCCGCCCCCATTCCACCAGCGTCGCCGCGGGATCGGCCTGCCGCATCAGCGCGGTGCCCGCCAACACCGCATTGACTCGCGGCGGAAGGTCTGCAATGTCCGCCGCGCTTGTGTAACCCGATTCCGCCACCAGCACACACGAGTCCGGCACCCGCGGCGCCAGGCGCTTCACTGTGCTTAAGTCGATTTTCATCGAAGTCAGATCTCGGTTGTTGACGCCGATCACCTCAGCGCCGCAGTGCACCGCGGATTCCAATTCTCGCTCATTATGCACCTCAACCAGAGGGGACATACCATATCGCCGGCAGTGCTCCATCAACCCGCGCAACACGCTGTCAGACAATACCGCCACAATGAGCAGGCAGGCATCCGCACCGGCCGCTCTCGCCCGCCGCACTTGCCGCTCATCAATAATGAAATCCTTGCAGAGGACCGGAACGCTCACCTGCCGCGCCACCGTGTCCAAATCCTCGAAGCTTCCTCCAAAATAAGCAGCGTCCGTCAAGACCGAAATGGCGGCCGCGCCTCCTTCCACATACTTCAGCGCCTGGGCTACCGGACTCAGCGAAGCAGCCAGAACACCGGCGGAAGGCGAGCGACGTTTGACCTCGGCAATAAAGGACAACGGCGGGCGGGAGATGGCCTCGCGGAAATCGCGGCAACTGACCAACGGCTCCAGTGGATTTGCCCCGACCAGACACTCGATCTCGCGGCGCTTGTTGGCGAGAATCTCATGAAGCATGAACCGGCGCCGCCTTTCTCATATCTTCAAGTTTCCGGTATGCACGCCCCGACGCCAGCGCCTCCCGCGCCACCTCCAGCGCATCCTGAAGGTCCAACTCGTCCAGGGCGCCCGCGCTGATGCCCGCCGCCGCGTTCAGCAGAACGACATCCGCCATCGCCCCATCCTGGCTTCCCCGCAGGATGCCCTCCGCCAGACGAGCGTTGGTCGCGGCATCGCCGCCGACCAGCTCGCCGGCGTCCGCGCGGCGGATCCGGAAGTCCTCAGGAACGATGGTTCGCAGGGAAATGCCGCCGCCATCCACCAAGGCCATGCGCGACGCTCCGGTCACGCTGAGTTCATCATACCCGTCGCCATGCACGACATACGCCCTTTGCGAGCCGCTCTGAAGAAGCACCTGCGCGATGGTCAAAAGCATGTCCGCATGAAACACGCCCATCGTCTGTCGCGTGACCGAAGCCGGATTGAGCACCGGTCCCAGTAGATTGAAAACACTCCTTTCGCCTGTGGCCGCCAGCTCGCGCCGCGCCGCGGACGCATGGCGCAAGGCTGGATGAAAATCCGGCGCATTGAGGAAACACAATTGGTGATCCTCCAGGAGGCGCTGCGCGGTTTGCGGCTCACGACTGACGGCCACACCCATGCCCGCAAGGCAGTCCGTGCTTCCGCATTGGCTCGACACGGAACGGTTGCCGTGCTTGGCCACAGGCACCCCGGCCGCGGCAATGACAAACGCCGCGATCGTGGAAACATTGATGGTGCCGCGCCCGTCCCCGCCCGTGCCGCAGTTGCAGATGGTGTTCGCCGCCGGCGCTTGCACCGCGACCATCCGCTCGCGCAGCACTTCCACAAACGCCGACATCTCATGCACCACAGGCGGGCGGCGATTGTACGCGCGCAGGAACCTCACAATCGTCGGCGTGTCCGCCTCCCCATCGGCAATGGCGATCATCGCCCGCGCGGCATCGGCGATGGGCAGGATGCGCCCTCGGTCAAGCGTGCTGATAAGTTGATCCAGTGCCTCGTCCATGACATCAATCACTCACTGTACCTGAATTCCATCAGCGCCAACTCGACGCGACCCGGCAACAACGCAGTGCCCGAAGTCGCGCCCTCTCCGTCAGGCTCCCAACACTTCAAGCGCATTGCTCAACAGTTGGTTCCCCGCCGGAGTCAAAACGCTCTCCGGGTGAAACTGCACGCCAATCACGGGCCGGCTCTTGTGCTGCACCGCCATCGGCATCTCGCCCAGCCAAGACGTCACTTCCAATACATCGGGCACGACCGATGCCGCCAGCGAATGATACCGCCCCGCCTGAAACGGGTTCTCAATTCCGCGCCACAGCGGTCCGCCAGTGTGACGAATGAGCGCCGCCTTGCCATGTGCGGGCTTTCCCGTGGCCTCGACGCGCCCCCCGAAATGCTCCACAATGCACTGATGCCCAAGGCACACGCCAAAGATCGGCAACTCAACCGGCGCGGACGCCAGCAGTTGCATGCACAGCCGCGCATCGCGCGGCCCGCAAGGGCCGGGCGAAAGCACCAGCAAACGCGGTCCGCACTGCCGTATGTACTGCTGCGCATCGGCCGCAGGCCAGTCGCATCGAAATACGTCCACCTCATGCCCAAGACTTCGGCAGGCGTCCACGAGGTTGTAAACAAAGGAATCCTCGTTATCAATGAACAGAATGCGTGAGCTTGCACCCATCAATGGTTACCCGAGATCGCCTCCCAGAACACGCAGAGATGCCGCCGCCTTGCTCTCCGTCTCCTCCCATTCGGCCTCCGGTATGCTGTCCGCCACAATGCCCGCCGCGGCGCGGATGTGGGCCTTGCCTGGCTTGAAGCGGATCGCACGGATCACCAGTGCCGTGTCCATGCGCCCGTCAGGGAAAACATATCCTACGCCGCCTGCGAAATAGCCGCGACTGGACGCCTCCAATCCGTTGATCATCTTCATGGCCTCGAGCTTCGGAGCGCCCGTCACCGTCCCCATGTTCATCGTCGCCAGATAAGCGTGAAGTGCATCAAGATCATCGGCCAGAATTCCGCTGACATTGCTTACCAGATGCTGCACATGGGAGTACTTCTCGACGACAAACGGCTCATCGACCTGCGTGGTCCCCGGCTTGCAAATGCTGGCGAGGTCGTTGCGCGCCAGATCGACGAGCATTGTATGCTCGGCAAGCTCCTTTGGGTCGATCTTCAGCGCCGTCTCGTACTTCGCATCGGTGAGCGGATGGATGTTCCCCTGAATGCGTCCCCTTGGTTTGGTTCCGGCGATCGGCCGCAACTCCACGCGGCGACCCGCCGGCTCATGGCTGACGCGGACGGCCATCTCCGGGGAGGCGGCCAGCAGGACGCCGTCGCCGTCATTGAAGTAGAACATGTAGGGCGACGGGTTGATCTCACTAAGTCTGCCATAAACGTCAAACGGCGATCCCATGAAATCCGCGGAGAGCATGCGTCCATACACAACCTGAAACGCGCGCCCGGCATAGATGTCGCGCTGAATGCGTTCCACGTTGGATACATACGTGCTTCGAGGCGTGTCGGATTGAATCGCCCCCGCGCTCCAAACACCGCGATTCACCTGCAACGGATGCTCGGCGAGCGCTGCCATACGCCGCACATCCTCCTCCGCCTCGACAAGAAGCGGCGCCAGGTCCGCGCCGGAAACAATGGGAACACTGGAAACCACGTGGGTCGATCCCACGGCATGGTCAATGATGAACATCCGCGTCGCCAGAAAGAAACAATAATCCGGATCGCCGAGCACGTCTCTGGGGTTGCGCTCAAAGGACTCATATTGGTGAACGAACGTGTAGCCGAACGCACCGAACAAACCATGACTTGGCACGACGGCGTCCTCTTCCGGCGAAGAGCAGAAGGCGAGCGCTCGAATGACGTCCATCGCGTTTCGGCGAAACGGTCGCTCTCGCCCGCTCACCGACCGAAGATCGGGCGTGATCCGGCCCGTGAGCATCGGCGCGCCGTCCCGATCCACCTCGCGGCGCAGCCCTTCCACAACGCCCGCGAGTCGCTTCTCAAGAACCGGCAGCAGGCATCGCCCCCGCCCGTCCAGCGCCACCAACCTCAGAGCTTCTTCCCGCCCGGTCAGCATCAGGCTCGATCTCACCGCAGCCAGGCTGCGCTCCCCATATTTGGGGATGTTGTCCGACGACTGCAGTAGCACGGCCCCTCGCGCGCGCCCGTGGTCCGTCAACGCCGCGAAAAGACGTTGCGCATCGGCCGCTCCGGAAAGCGTGCGCCGAATCGCGAGGAATCGCACCTTGTCCGCCGTTTCGTTCATCCGCCGCCCATAAAAACAAAAAACCCGTCGCACGATTTGCGACGGGTCAGGGTTTTCAATTCCGGCACGCTTACGCTACGCGCAGGATCCCCGCCCGTCCGAGCAGGACCACCACCAACCCAAAAGATGCGCGTGTCCGGTAAAACTCATGACGCCACCGAAAAGACTCCGCCGGTTCCCAATTCGCTTCCACGGGACCAGGACGGTTTGCCGCACAGAACTCCCATGCGGCACTGACAGCAGTATATGAAACACTGTCGGCCCTCGTCAAGCGCGGCTGCATTGCTCATTTCAACGCCAGGAACCGGAAGCACGCTGTTTTTCACCGAGCCACCTTGCGGCGACGCCGCACGGAGATAACACCTCCGTTAGCCGGCGCCGCCGGGTGGCATGGGTCCGCAGCAGCGGACCCGTGCCGTGCGCGCATGAACGTCTATTCCTCATCCGCCACGGCCTGGCGAGTACGCCAGACCGTGCCACCCGCCGGGTCAGAGCAATGATGATGTGCAGGTCGGAGACCTGCCTCACCCTGCAGGGGCGCATCCCTTGCGCGGCATCTCAGATCGCGCCCGTCTGCCGCGACCATTCCACGTAGCGCGGCAGCCCCGCCGTCAGCGGAAACTTTGGCGCGTAGCCCAGCAGATCGCGCGCCTTGCTGATGTCGGCCACATACCGCGTCACCTCGCCGACGCGGGCCGGCTCATAAGTGACCAACGCCGGCTTGCCCAGCGCCAGCGCCAGGATGTTCACGAGGTCCACCAGCGTGGACCCCTGCCCGCACGCGAGGTTGATCGTCTGCATCGAAACGCGCCCGGCACGCAGCGCCTCGATCCCCGCGAGAATGCCGTCCACGCAGTCGTCGATGTAGGTGAAGTCGAACACCTTCTCCCGCCCGAACACCACGATCGGCTCGCCCGCGGCGATGCGCTTAAGAAACAGCGGGATCACGCGCTCCATCCGCGCCAGGTCGTTGTCGTATCGCCCGTACACGTTGCTGAAGCGAAACACCAGGTACGGCAGCTCGTAGCATTGCGCATACGAGTAGATGAAGGCCTCGCCCGAAATCTTGCTCGCGCTGTACGGGCTTTCCGCCACGACGAAATCCGCGGAGTCCTCCTCGGTGACGTGCTGGTGGATGTCGCCGTACACCTCGCGCGAGCTGCCGAAGATGATCGGGCAGCGCTCCCGCCGGCAGTAATCCAGCACGTTGAACAACATCAGCACGTTGTCCAGCGCCCGGCGCGGATGCTCGACCAGCTCGAACACCTTGGCGTTGGCCGCCAGGTGGACGACGGCGTCAAACGGGCCCTTCGGCCAGCGCCCTTCCCCGTCGGCGGTCAGATCAAGCAGGAGGGTCTCGACGCGCGGCGTCCAGGTGTTGGGGCGTTTGTCGATGCCCAGCACGCGGTGCCCGCCCTCGAGCAGCGCCAGGGCGAGGTTCGTGCCGATCTGTCCGCTCGATCCGGTGATGAGGATGTTCATGAGTCGTCGTCGCGCGGGGCAACGTCCCTCTCGTGTGTGTGCCGCGTTACGAGGCGTACCGCCGTTCGACGGCCTCGCAGATCAGATGATACGCGAGCTGGTGCGTCTCCTGAACCCGGTCGCTGGCGTCGTGCTCGGCCCGCAGACAGACGTCGCAGATTGAAGGGAAGTCTCCGCCGCCGCGCCCGGTGAACCCGATGACGCACGCGCCGAGCGCCTTGGCGCTCCGCAAAGCGCGAATCACGTTCGGCGACTTCCCTGACACGCTCAGCGCCCAGACGACGTCGCCGGCGCGAACCAGCGCCTCCACCTGCCGCGAGAAGCACGTCTCCGCGCCGAGGTCATTTGCGATCGCCGTGAGGATCGATGTGTCCGTCGTCAGCGCCACCGCGGGCAGGGGGCGTCGATCCTGCTTGAAGCGCCCGACCAGTTCCGCCGCGATGTGCTGCGCATCCGCGGCGCTGCCGCCGTTGCCCAGCAGATACACGCGCCCGCCCGCGTCGAAACACTGAATCAACCGGTCGATCACCGCCGCAAGCGTCGGCGCCTGCCGCACCAGCGCCTGGGCGCAGCGAACGTGCTCGGCGATCTGATCGGCGAACGTCGAATTCAAACCGCAACTCCTCCGCGAATCCGCTCCACCAGCCGCGTCGTGCTCAGCCCGTCCACCAGCGGCAGCAGCGTCACCTTCCCGCCGTACGACTCGACGTACTCTCGCCCCACCACGCCCTTCTGCGCCCAGTCCGCGCCCTTCACCAGTACGTCCGGGCGGACGCGGCGGACCAGTCTTTCCGGATCGGCGTCGTTGAAGCCGACGACATAATCCACGGAGGCCAGCCCCGCGAGCACGGCACAGCGGTCCTCGAAGCGGTTGATGGGCCGGTCGCCATCGCCCTTGCCCAGCGAGCGCACCGAGGCATCGGTGTTGACGCCGACGACGAGGACCGACGCCAGCTCGCGGCAACGCTCCAGAAAATCGACGTGCCCCGCGTGGAGAATATCGAAGCAGCCGTTGGTGAACGCGACGGTTTCCCCACGATCGCGCCGCAGCGTCAGCTCGGCCACGAGGTCGTCCGCGCTGCGGATCTTGCCCGATCCGCGCCGACCGGAAAGTCGAAGGTCCGCCAGCACTTCTTCGGCCGTGATCGGCACGCAGCCGAACTTCTCGACCTCCAGCCCGCCGGCGATGTTGGCCAGCGCCACCGCTTCGGGCAGCCCCGCGCCCGCCGCCACGGCCGCGGCGAGCATCGCCAGCACTGCGTCGCCCGCGCCGGTGTTGTCATACACGGCGCGGGGGCGCGTCGGCACGTGCATCGCGGGCTTGCCTTTCTCCACCAGCACGGCGCCGTCGCGATCCACCGTCGCCACGACGGCGTCGAAACCGTGCCGCTCGATCAACTCGCGCGAGGCCTCGCCCACCGCGTCAATCGACTCCAGTTTCCGACCGACCGCACGGGACAGCTCTTCACGGTTCGGCGTGATCAGCGTCGCCCCATGGTACCTCGCGTAATCCCGCAGCTTGGCCGGATCGACCAGCACGGGCTTGCCCAGCCGCCGCGCCTGCGCGGTGATGTTGCGGACGAGGTTGTCGGTCACCAGTCCCTTGTCGTAGTCCTCGATGCAGACCACGTCCACGTCCTTGATGCGATTGGCGCAGGCGGCCAGCACGCGATGCGCGTCGGCGTCGGTCAGCGCGCCGGCGTCTTCCTCGTCGACGCGCAGAAGCTGCTGGCGATGCCGATGCTGCGCCAGCCCGACCATGCGCGTCTTGGTCGTCGTGGGGCGGTCCATCAACGTCACCAGCGAGGACGCATCCACGCCCAGCTCGTCGAGCATCTGCCGCAGCAGGCGACCGTTGCGGTCCTCGCCAATCACGCCACAGCACGCGACTTCGCACCCCAGCGCGCGCAGGCAAGCCCCCACGTTCGCCGCCCCGCCCACGGCGTCACGTCGCTCTACGACGCGCAAAACCGGCACGGGCGCCTCCGGACTGACCCGCTCGGCATCGCCATAGACGTACCGATCCAGAATCAGATCTCCGAGCAGCAACACGCGCCGACCCGCACAGGCGCGGACCCAATGGGCTATTTCCTGGCTCATGCGCACCCTGTCCCGGGGCAAAGCCCGACGGACGAGAAACCCGCGCCTGCCGCAACGGGGAGTTCCGAGCGGCAGGAGTTTAACATGATATTTTGCAAGACGTTATGTCTCGCCATGCAACCGCGCAACCTCATGGCCGCCCAAGCGGGCTGCCAGTCAGTGGTACCTGACGCCAACCCGCGATGGCGTGGATGCTAAAACGCCCGGCCCCAGCGGGCAAGGAAACGTCCAACCTCTCGCCGGCGCGCCCCGGGCGGTCTCATTGCGGCTCCGGGCGCGGGAGGCACCGTCTGGCGGCAGGGTCGGCAGGGTCTGTCGTACACCGCCATTCCCGCGTAGGCGGCTGGGTGGCACGGTCTGGCGTACTCGCCAAGCCGTCGGAAGTGAGCTGCCTACTCACTCACGTTCATGCACCACACGGGTCCGCTGCTGCGGACCCGTGCCACTCGCCAACCGGTTGATGCGAAGTGATTTCATTGAGCCAGCACACAGGCAACGCCCGAGAAAACTACACCCCGATGCTCCCGTTGCCGAAGTCTGATTCGGGGGGAAGGCATCCGCCTCCGTCCCGTCCGATAAGCAGAGCGGGTTCTTAGCGCATGTGGCCGATCAAGACCATCCTGTTCGCGATCCTCTACTCGGCCCTGTGCCTGGGTTCGCTGATGGATCCCTCCTTCGGCGTGCTCAACTACGTCCTCGTTTATCAGGTGGACCCCCAGAGCGCCTGGTGGGGCATTCCGCTGCGCGACATGGGAATCCGCTTCTCGATGTACGCGGCCGCGTGCATGTTGGTCGGGATGCTCGTCGGCCGGCGGACGCCCTCTCGCGCGGCGCTGTCCGGTCGACTCTGGGAGCTGGGCGTCTTCCTGCTCGTGCTCGTCGGGTTCCTGGGCATCTTTACCGGCGTCGGCTACACGGGCGAGTCCGCGGCTCGTCTGGACAAGTTCTGGAAGATGCTGCTCTTCGTGCTCATCATGGGGCGGCTGCTGACGACGCGGGAGACCCTGCGTCGCTTCCTCTGGACCATCGTCATCGGCACGCTCTACCTGGGACGCGAGGCGTTCATCGCCGGTCCCAGCCGCTTCCACCTCGGTCGACTCAACGACATCGGCGGTCCGGACTTTCAGTTTTCGTCGGGATTCGCGGTGCATCTCGGCGCCGTGCTGCCGCTCGTCGGCGCCGCGCTGTTGATCGCCAAATCATGGTATGGCCGAATCCTCGCCCTGGCCGCCGGCGCCTTCGGTTTCAACGCCATGATTCTCTGCCGCACGCGATCGGCGATCGTCGCGCTTGCCGCCGGTGCGGCCGTGGCGGCGCTGGTGGCGCCGAAGCAGCGGCGCTATCGCATCATCGTGCTGCTGGTCATCTGCGGCGTGTTCGGCTCGACCCTGACCGACCCGGGGTTCTGGCAGCGCATGTTGACCATCACGGACCCGGTGACGCGCGCCACCGACACGGCCATCGTGACGCGACTGGACGTCTGGCAGGTGGGGTTGAGGATGATCCGCGACTACCCACTGGGCGTGGGCGCGGGGAACTTCGAGCAGATGACCCGCGCCTATTACCACGAACGGCGCGCCGCGCACAACACGTTCCTCAACTGCATCGCCGAGCTGGGCATCCCCGCCGGCATCATCTTCCTCACCATGCTCACGAGCAGTTTCCTGCGGCTCCATCGCGCCATGCGTGAGGCCGAGGGGATCCCCGGTTTCCTGGAGATTCGCTACATCGGGTACGGCGCGTTCGTGTCAATGGTGACCTACGTGGTCGCCGGGTTTTTCACCGAGCGGTTTTACACGGAGTCCTTCTGGTGGGTGCTGACGCTGCCCCTCTGCATCCAGCGGACGATCGAGAACGAGCTGGCGCAGGCGCAGCTCGCCGCCATGTCCATGCCTCCGCCCGAGTTGGAGCACGGCTCGCCTCTGACGGGAAGGCCCGCGTATGCCTGAGCCGACCCTGCGCGTGGCCCATCTGCTGGACTCGCTCGAAGGCGGCGGGACGGAGCGGGGTCTCGTCCGGCTGCTTGGCGCGATGCAGTCGGAGCGCGCCGGGCATGAGGTGGTCACGCTTCGCCGGGCGGGTGAAGGGGCGCGGGCGCTTCCGGCCCATGTGGCGTGCCGCGCGTTTGACACTCGCCGGCGCGCCGCCAGGCTGGGGTGGACGCTCGCCGCGCATTGCCGCGCCCGCCGTGTGCGCGTGCTTCACGCACGGGGGCTGGGCGCCTGGGCGGACGCGATGCTGGCCAAAGCGCTGATGCCGCACTGCCGGCTGGTGCTCGGGTTTCACGGTCTGGAGCACGACGGGCCGTTCGCCGCTTCGCAACTCCGCCGCGTGCGCTGGGGGCTTCGTCTCGGCGCGCGGCTGTGCTGCGTTTCATTCGCCGGGCGCGACAAGCTGATGTCGGAAGCCCGCGCGCCGGCCGATCGAATTGACGTGCTGCCCAACGGCGTGGACCTCGCGCGCTTCGCGCCGCTCGACCCGGCCCTGCGGCGACGGCATCGCGCTGAGCTGGGCTTCGCCGATGAGGATTTCGTCTTCGCCTGCGTCGCTTCGCTGACCGAGGTCAAGGATCACGGTTCGTTGCTGGAGGCGTTTGGCCGGACGCTGGCTTTCAACCCGAACGCGCGCCTGCTGCTCGTCGGCGACGGACCCCTGCGCGAGGAGATCGAGCGGTGCGTTCGACACCACGGCTGGCAGCGCCGCGTCGCCATCACCGGCCGGCGCGAGGATGTTCCGACGCTGCTGGGCAGCAGCGACGCCTACGTTTGCAGCAGCCGTTCAGAAGGCATGAGCCACGCGGTGCTCGAAGCGATGGCCGCCGGGCTGGCCATCGTCGCCACTCGCGTCGGCGACAATCCGCTGCTCCTGCAAGACGCGCACGCGCTTCCGTTTGCCGCTCCCGCAGGTCTCCTCGTCGCCCCCGCTGCCCCCGCCGAACTGGCGACCGCGATGATCCGGTTCCTCAGCGACGAACCGCTGCGCCAGGCCCTGGCGCGCAACGCAAGACATCAGGCCGAGGCGTACTCGCTCGGCGCCATGGCGCAGCGATATCAGAGCTACTACGAGATGTTGTGCCGAGGGGATCGTGTTTTTTGAAGGGAGTGCAGCCGCGCTGCGCCGCTGCCACGGAGGCTGCCCGCGCGCTGCCCACGGCCGTCGCCCCAAGAAACACGCAATGCGGCGCTGGCATCCGGTTCCTTATCGCGTGTTGCAGGGGCGAGCGCTTTCGCGTGGGGCATCAGGAAGCGCGATCACGTTCCGGAGTACGGAACCAGCGCCAGGAAGCGGGCGCGCTTCACCGCGATCTTCAGCGCCTTCTGCTGCTGCGCTGACGTGCCGCCGCGCTTGCGCGACATGAGCTTGTGGCTGGTCGTCAGGAACTTGCGCAGGATGTCCAGCTCCTTGTAGTCCACGTACGGACCCTGCCAGTTGGGATCCTTCGCCCGCGCGATCAGCGCCTGCGCCCGGTCCACCCGTTCACCCTGCTGCTGCTGGTTCTGCTGATACTCCGCCATTCCGCTCCACTCCGCAGGACCGCCGCAAGCGCGGTCCGGTTCAAGATGCTTTGCCTATGCCGGCTGGCCGACCACGACGCCGGCCTGCCCCATCACGCGCCGAAACTCCGCCGGCTCCACCACCTGCGACTGGTCGATGAGCATGATCGGGATGCCGTCGATGATCGGATAGCGCCGCCGGGTGGCCGGGTCGGTTGAATACAACCAGTCCCCGTCCTGAACGAGCGCCGCCTTGGTCTGCGGACAGACCAGGATCTTCATCAGCTCTTCCGCGACCTTCGGCATGACGATTCCACTCGCTCCCGGTTCACACGATCCGACAAGTCGAGCCATTATAGCTGCCCCCCAATCCCAAGCAACGCCCCTTCCGACCCTGTTTCGACGCGATTCGCCGCCCGTCCGCCTCCCGCGCAGTTGCCCCCTGCGCCGGACGCCGCATAATCGCCGATCTACAGCACAAGGGGCGGATTCGGGCAGCGGCTCAGGTGGCCAAGCCCGAAACTCCGCCCACCCACACATACAGAGATCACCATGAATACCGCTGCACAAACGGATCCCTTCGGCGTCTGGTCCCAGCTTTCGTCCCGCAAAGGCGACGTTTCTTACGTCAGCCTGCAAAAGCTGGAGCGAGCCGGCTTCCTGAACGTTTCGCGTCTCCCTTTCTCGATGAAAGTGCTGCTGGAAAGCGCGCTGCGGAGTTGTGACGGATTCTCCGTCACAGAGAAGGACGTGAAGGCGCTGGCCTCGTGGGCGCCCAAGGCCGCTGTACGCGAAGACATCCCCTTCAAGCCCGCGCGCGTCCTCATGCAGGACTTCACTGGCGTGCCCTGCGTCGTTGATCTGGCCGCGATGCGCGACGCCATGCAGTGCCTCGGCGGCGATCCGCGGAAGATCAACCCGCTCATCCCGATCGACCTTGTCATCGACCACTCCGTTCAGGTGGACGCCTTCGGCAGCGCCGCCGCCCTCGGCATCAATGCCGATCTCGAGTTCTCGCGCAACCGGCAGCGCTACGAATTCCTGCGCTGGGGCCAGAACGCCTTCGCTAACTTCCGCGTCGTCCCGCCGGCCACGGGCATCGTGCACCAGGTCAACCTCGAATACCTCGCGCAAGTCGTCATCGCGCGGAAGATCGACGGGAAGGTGGTCGCCATGCCCGACAGCTTGGTCGGCACGGACAGCCACACGACGATGATCAACGGGCTGGGCGTGGTCGGCTGGGGCGTGGGCGGGATCGAAGCCGAGGCCACGATGCTCGGGCAACCGAATTACATGCTCATGCCCGACGTGGTGGGCTTCCGGTTGCACGGCGATCTGCCCGAGGGCGCGACGGCAACGGACCTTGTGCTTCGCGTGACCGAGATGCTCCGCGCGAAAGGCGTCGTCGGGCAGTTCGTCGAGTTCTACGGCAAGGGGTTAGGCAAGCTCTCGCTGGCGGATCGCGCCACCATCGCCAATATGGCCCCGGAATACGGTGCGACCGTCGGCTTCTTCCCCGTCGATGACGAGACGCTTCGCTACCTGCGCCTCACCGCGCGCCCGGACGAGCTGATCGACCTCGTCGAGCGCTACTGCAAGGAGCAGGGGCTGTTCCGCACCGACGCCGCGCCGGACCCGCTCTTTACCGACTCGCTCGATCTGGACCTCTCGACCGTCGAGCCGTCACTCGCCGGTCCGCGACGCCCGCAGGACCGCGTCGCGCTCTCGAACATGAAACGCGCCTGGCACACGGCGCTGGTGAAGAACTACGGCCGCAGTGCCACGAGCGCGTCACCTGCGCCAGCCGCTTCCGCATCCGCTTCAACCGCGGCTTCATCCGGCGGCACGGCCCTCCTCGACTCGCCCGCCGAAGTCGAAGTGGAGGTGAGCGGCCGCCGGTCGAAACTCCGCGACGGCAGCGTCGTCATCGCCGCAATAACAAGCTGCACCAACACGTCCAACCCGTCGGTCATGGTCGGCGCGGGGATCCTCGCGCGCAACGCCGTCAAGCGAGGCCTGTCCGTCCCCGCGCACGTGAAGACAAGCCTCGCGCCTGGCTCGACGGTCGTGACGCGCTATCTGAATGACGCTGGCCTGACGGTGTACCTGGAGAAGCTCGGCTTCCACACCGTCGGCTACGGATGCACGACCTGCATCGGCAACAGCGGTCCGCTGCCCGAGTCCGTCGAGAAGGCCATCACCGAACATGACGTCGTCGCCGCGGCCGTCCTCTCCGGGAACCGCAACTTCGAAGGCCGCATCCACTCGCACGTGAAAGCCAACTACCTGGCCTCGCCGCCGCTGGTCGTCGCGTATGCGCTGGCGGGGACGGTGGACATTGACCTCGCCACGCAGCCGCTGGGCAAAGGCAGCGACGGGCGCGACGTGTTCCTGCGCGACCTCTGGCCCGGCTCGCGCGAAATCAGCGACACGCTGGCCTCCTGCATCTCCCCCGACAAGTTCCGCGAGCAGTACGCCGACGTCTTCCAAGGCAGCGAGCCGTGGCGGAGGATCACCGCGGGCAGCGACCCCACCTACCGCTGGGACGACGACAACACCTACATCCAGAACCCGCCGTTCTTCAACGGGGAGTCGTCGCCCGCTTTTCACTCCTCCCCGCTGGAGGGGGCAGGGGGCGGGCTTCCGCGTTCGGAAATCGCCTCCCTCTCACGCGACCCATCCCCCATCCAGCCCATCCGCGGCGCCCGCGTCCTCGTCATGCTCGGCGACTCGGTCACGACCGATCACATCTCGCCGGCCGGCTCGATCAAGAAGGACTCGCCCGCGGGCAAGTACCTGATCTCCAAGGGCGTGCAGCCGTCGGACTTCAACAGCTACGGCGCCCGCCGCGGCAATGACCGCGTCATGACCCGCGGCACGTTCGCCAACACGCGCATCAAGAACCTCCTCGCCCCGGGCACCGAAGGCGGCGTGACGATCTTCCTCGGCGCTGCTCCGCAGGGTAGTTCGCAGCTCCGCTGCGATACGGGTAGTTCGCAGCTCCGCTGCGAGCATTCGTCGCGGAGCGACGAACTACCCATCTTCGACGCCGCCATGCAATACAAGGAATCCGGGACGCCCACCGTCATCCTTGCGGGCAAGGAATACGGCACCGGCTCCTCCCGAGACTGGGCCGCCAAGGGCACGTTCCTCCTCGGCGTCCGCTTCGTGCTCGCCGAAAGCTACGAGCGCATCCACCGCAGCAACCTCGTCGGCATGGGCGTCCTCCCGTTGCAATACAAGCAGGGCGAGACGCGCGAGACCCTCGGCCTCACCGGCCACGAAGTCTTCGACCTCCCCGACCTGGGCGACACCCTCAAACCGCGCCAGGAGCTAAAGGTCGTCGCCACAAACCCGCAGACGGGGAAATCGAAAACGTTCACCGCAATCTGCCGCGTGGACACGGCGGTGGAGGTGGATTACTACCGCAACGGGGGCATCCTCCAGACAGTGCTTAGGCAGTTGGCGAAGTAGGGGGGAGTTCCGTAGTCCCATGACTTCGTCGATTCCGGAGAACGACCCAAGTGGCTTGCCTCTTCGCGAGAGCGCGCGCCACCCCTCACCGCGCACGCACCGCCGCGTCGTCATCGGTCATCATCTCATCCTCCACGCGTACGGGCACTGGTTGCCCAACGACCCGCGCGGGAGCGGTTCGCGGGATATCCGGGAGAAAAAACTCAGCGACCTGGGGGAACTCCATTACGGTCGCCGAAGCGTGCAACCGCCGCGCGCGGCGTTGAAGCAGTTCTACCGCCGCGCGGAACCGCGCCTCGATTTCCCCACGCTCTGGTTCGATGCCGCGAAGAGGCAAGCCGTTGCGGATGCCTGTGGGAAGCTCACTGCGGAAAACCGCTACACCGTGAGGGCGTGCGCGGTCCTGCGCAATCACGTCCACCTGTGCATCCGCCGTCATCGCGACGACGCGCTGAAGATGTGGAACTCGTTCGCCGCCGCCACCGCCGACGCCGTTCGTTCCCACGCGGATGTCCACGCGCAGCACCCCGTCTGGTCGGCACGACCGTACAAGGTGTTCCTGTACAACCCCGAAGACGCCCGGCGCGTTGTGGAGTACATCGAGCAAAACCCCGATCGCGAGGGCTTGCCGCGCCAGGCGCATCCCTTCGTCGTTGCCTATGATGGGTTCCCCTTCGTCCGCGCTACGCAACCGTGATGCTCCAACAATACGCGAGGCGTCGCTTGCAAGCGCGGAGGGGAAGTTGGCGAGTGGACCCGAACGCCGACGTTGACCCTCTCCGCAACGGGGGTATCCTGCAGACGGTGGTGCGGCGGTTGGCGAGGTGAACGGGATATGGAAGCAATTTGAGATCATCATGCGAACCACACTCGCTTGAGGGAAGAAATGACGGATTGGGAGGACAGCACGTTGGACAATCACGAGTTTGCGCGATTGCTAGAAAAACTACATTGGCATCCTGCGCCCGACCACGAAAAGTTCAAGTGTGGCTATTGTGGCGTCGTCGTCGCCTCGGAGCTTGGACTACGCCAGAGCGGCGGTTCACTATTGGGAGCGAGCCATTCGCGAGACATTAGAGTCTGTCCGGCGTGTAGCGTCGCTACAACGTTTGTCAACGGCAAACAGCTTCCTAGGCCTCTCACTGGTGAGCGTTTCGACGCAAGAGGAAAATCTCCGGAAATCTCGTTAGTGGTCTCGTTGTACGACGAGGCAAGATCGGCTTTCAGCACGGGGGCGGCGAGTTGTACAGTCTTGATGCTCCGAAAGCTACTTATGCACATTGCTGTTGAGCAAGGAGCAAAAGAGGGATTGAGATTCGAGCAATATTGTGAACAACTTAAGTCCGCAGGAGTCGTTGGTAAGCCGCAACATGGTATTCTGGACAGGATCAGGAAGTCTGGAAACATGGAGAATCATGAAATCCGAATGGCTACGGACGACGAGGCCGCCGACCTCTTGTCACTGGCAACCATGTTGATCAAGAGCATTTACTTCATGCCGTGACCCTCATGGGTCTGCAACCAGGCATCGTTTCGAGAGGCGTGCCCCGCTATACAAGGGCACACCATTGAACGATCCCCAGGCGCTCTTGGCCGGTCGGCCACTTCGCTGGTCTTGGAATCCACCATCCACCTGCGACTGGGATGCGGCGTCTAATCACACGCTCCGCAACAAGGAATCATTAGCAGTCTGGCCTTTGGGTACCGTCAAGCAAAGAAACCGAACGTCTTGGTACATTGTCAACAACCAAGCCGAGGCGTTGGGCTCGTCCTCACAGACTTGAAACCGATATTCGAATGTCCCGTTACCTATGGATGTTGATGGAGACACCAAGAGCGGCCGTATGACTGTTTCCTGGTATTCGCGAAGAATAGGAATGGGGATGTCCCGCAGACCATCCTCCGACCATGCCTTCACCCCGGCGGAGTATTGCAGTGCCCTGCGCGTCTCGTGGAAGAAGAGTCCTCTGACTATCCGCTCGGCTACGCGATCGAGCCTTCTCAGGTCCACGTCAAAGCCCCACTTGTGTCCTAACTGAATTCCCCCGGGGCTACGGAGGTTGAATTGGCGGATGCCGTTGAGAAACGAACGAGTGAAATTCTTGTTTTCAGGCCTCTGAAGTCCCCGGAAGATCGAGGGGAGATTCGCCTGTACGTCAGGATGTGAGTATGTGGAATCTTTCAGTGAAATAACGGTGCGGAAATACTCATCGTCCCTGGAGGCTTGCTGGTTGCAAGCCGAGCAAGCGGGAACCGTGATCAAGTTTGGCGGATAGGGTTGGGAATAAAGAGAACGCGGGGGAATGTGATCACTGGAAGTACGCCCTTTCACTCCGCAATAAACGCAGCGCTTGCCCATGGTTGTCCCTCGTCATGATAGCCACACTGCTGGTAAATAGCACAATGTCGTAGCCCCGTCGTCAAGCTTGGCCTGTCGAACTGCTGGTGACGAATGGACGACCGGTTCATGTCCAGATCCGATCCACCATCCCCGCCTAACCCTCCCTCCGTCTATTCTCTCGACAGCTCTGCGGCACCCGACCCGCCGGGATCTCTGCCTTCAGGGCCGCGTCAAAATGCGCGCCGCGAACTCCACAGGTTCCGCTGCGGTCGCATGTGGCGGCAATCGCTGCGCCCGTGGCTACACGCCTTCGCCCCCTCGGGGCGGAGTGAGGGGTGAAAACCGGACACTTGGGTATCACCGCGACGGTGAAGAACTTGCTCCTCCCGCCGGTGAGGATCTTGACCCCGAAGGGGTCGCCGGTTGTAGCCACGGGTGGAGCGGCGCGGCGACGCGGCCGCCCGACGCGGAACCTGGGGTTGTCGCGAATCCATTGCCCCTCGCCCCGGCAGGGGCGAAGGAGACGCCCCGACGAACTCGCGTTCTAAGGAGTACGCGCGACGCAGCCGCCCCATGCGCTAAGACGCTGGGCTGAACTCACACCGGCCCCCGAGACGTGGATGTCGGCGAAGATTCTCGCCGCGAGTTGGGGGATTCGCTTTCCGCTGCCGTCAACCCACAGGCGTGCGTTGACGGTTCAGCACGAGCACATCCGTGAGCGCGATCGTGGCCACGCATCGCGTTCGACCGCTTCGATCCAGGAACTCGACCTCGACGGCATCGGGGGGCAGGATTTCGACGACGGTTCCGACGTCGCCGGTTTGAACGTCGGCCTCGCCCGGGGCGCTGAGAACCGCGATCAGATCGAACAGATTGGGCTGTCGAGTTTGATTCATCGGATCACCCTTTACAGTATATAGCACGTGACCAGCCGGGGGAAATCCTCGTCAGGGCGGATGACCCACGCGGAGCGGACGGTCGCGGAACCGTCAGGCCCCTGACAGAGGAAGTCGAGCTGAAACCGTTGGCCGTACCGGTCTTTCTTGCCCGCCTCGGCGTCGTTGCTCGCAGCCGCCCGCGCGACGGCCTCGATGAGCAGATCCATGTTATCGACCGTGAAACCCAGCAAGTCTCGGAACAGCTCCGCCTTGTGCTTGCCCTCATCGTGGTCGGCATTGAGGGAATACTCGGACAGCTTCCGAGGGTCGATGAAAGCTCGGTCGCCATTCGGCAGTTTCATGGGACAAGCTTGATCCGCCCGACGACCGGAGGCAAGACCTCCGGTCAAGGGCCGCACCCAAGCTCATTCAATAGCCCAACGCAGGGTGGTTTGCGGCCTCGGGGGCATCGAAGCGGCGGCGGGGTGGCATGCTCTCGAGGCGGGGTGGCATGCCACCCGAATGGCAGCTCGGGCGCGGGACCGGTGGTTTCGGTTTTGACGGAACGTACCTTGCGTGCTTGGTGACATCCGACGCCAAACTCGTCAAGCGCTGGTCAGCCCGTTCAGCGCCGTTTCGTAGTCGCGCTTGTTGCGCAGGCCGACGAACTTCTGCATCACGTCGCCTTTGTGGAAGACGATCACCGTCGGGATGCTGCTGACCTGGTACTTCGCCGACAGGTTCGGGCTTTGGTCCACGTTGAGCTTGCCGACCTTGGCCTTGCCCGTGTACTGCGTCGCCAGCTCGTCCATCACCGGACCCAGCGCCCGGCAGGGCATGCACCATTCCGCCCAGAAGTCCACCAGGACCGGCTGGTCGGACTGAACCACGTCGCTCTCAAAGTTGCTCTCGTTGAACTCCAGCGTTGCTGCGCCAGCCATGTTGTGCTCCACCTTGCGTCAATCTCCGACCGTGTTCGTTCCTGCAACGGAGTGTAGTGCGCTCATGCGGTCGGTCAACATGGAGCGGCACGGTTCAAGCGCTGATCGCGACGTCGGATTAAGGGATCGGTCTCCACGGCCTGGCGAGTACGCCAGACCGTGCCACCCGCCGTGCCACTCGGCGCGCCATTCGCTCGTATCACTTGCGGTTCCTGAACTTGGATGCCCGGCGCACGGAAAGGTCACTGCGGCCCGCAGGTCAGTCGAGCGGGCGATCAGGCTGGAGCCTGGCGCGGGCGTCGCGGCCGACTTTCTCGTACACGGTGGCGAGGAACCCGACGAGCGGAAAGCCGCCGCGCTCGAACGGCGAAGGTCCGAGCTTCTTGAGGATGTCGCCCTCGGAGGCGTTGTCCGGCTCGGCCGCGGCGGGGGCGATCGCTTGATCGTCCCAGCGGTAGAAGTCGTCGAGGCACTCCTCCAGCCGTCGGGCCGGCGCGTACAGCGCCGCGGGAGCCTCCATCTCGAGATGATTCCAAACTTCACTCATGCTCGTGGCGTGGGCTGATCCCGCCGCCTGCTCCGATTCGTGACGAGGCGGGCATGGCCCGCCCTACGCACACTCCAGCTTTGGACAAGACGCGCGTAGCCCGCACTGCGGGTACGACTTCTCGACCATGCGGAGTGTAGCCCACACCCTTTCTTGCGCAAACAAAATGAGCCGCAGGCGCGGCGCCTGCGGCTCCGAAATCGCAGCAGCGGTTGGGCGGCCGAACCGCGTTTCGCCCAAACATCCGCGCGTGCCGCGCACAACGGCCCGTCCATCCACGCGCGGGATCGGATCAGCGTCCGTTCCGGCGGATCAGCCGCCGTTCTTCTTGTCGCCCTTCTTGTCGCCCTTTTCCTTCTCGCCCTTCTCGCCCTTCTCCTTGTCGCCCTTGCCGTGGTCGTCGGCGGCGACCGGGAATTCCTTCACGTCCTTCGGCGCGCCGGCCTTGCCCGCGGCATCCACCGCGACTTCGGAGAGCTTGTCGCCGACGGAGCAGTACACGGTGTAGCTGAGCTTGCCATCGGCCAGATGGCAGGAGGCGTTGACCGCGCGGCCCTTCGTCGCGGCTTCAGCGGACTCGATCGCCTTGGCGAGGGTGGTCTTGGCCTCGTCCATCTTGGCGACCATGGTCTTGCAGTCGGCCGCGCAGTGACCGCAATGGGCATAAACCGGAATGGCGACCGCGACAACCAGGCCCAGCGCCATCATCGAACGCACGAACCACTTCGAACGCAACATCGAGAGTCTCCTTTCGCTAACGCAAATCCGGAAAGGCGGGCACACGCCGCCCGGTGAAGTTCCGGTAATCCATCAGGATATCGTAGTCTTTCGTCGGATGACCGCAACGCCGGGGAATTTCGCCCGACCGCGCCATGGTGGAACGCAGTACGTATCGTCCCCGGGATTCACCCGCCTTGACTGGGATCAACGCTGGAAGGCCGCAAATCTTGCGTCGGGCGAAGCTTATACGATTTCCGACGACGCCGGGGATGGCGCGCTCTGCTTTCTGCCACCTCGGCCACGGCTTGGCGAGTGCGCCAGACCATGCCACTCAGCGTGGGATGCACCCCGGCGCTCCAGTGCCCGGGTGGCATGGCTTCACGCAAAGCGGGTAGCCATGCTGACCCACGGGCGAGGAGTCGGCCCGCACCTGAGGGTTTGCATGCCCTGGGGGTTCTGGGGGGGTTCACATGCTCACGCCGAGTACGGCGAGAGCATGCCACCCGCAGAGCATGCCACCCATTCGCACATGGGGTTCGCATGCTCACGCCGAGTACGTCGAGAGCATGCCACCCGCAGAGTAAGCCACCCGCAGACCATGCCACCCACCGCGGATACGCCAGAGCGTGCCGCCCGATGCGGCTGCTGGGCGACACCCGATGTGTCCGCTTAGCGTCCTCAGGTCCGAAAGGGCGTCCATTTGCCGGTCTCATCGAGGATCTCGTTCGGGCGGAACCGCGCCTTGTACTCCATCGCTTGCGCCCCGGCCACGTGATATCCAAGGTAGTAGTACGGCAGTCCCTCGCGGCGGCAGTAGTCGATCTCCCACAGCGCGGTGAACGTGCCCGGACTGTGATCGGAGAAGTCAGGGTCGAAGTACACGTACACGCTGCTCAGGCCTGACGGGACGCGATCGACGATGCTGACGGCGAGGAGCCGATCGCCGAGGCGATAGGTGATCTCCTGCGTCAGCGTGGGCGACACGTAGAGGAATGACGCGAAGGAAACAAAGTCGTCGGACATGGTGCGGTCGTGGCGCTGCTCGAGGTAGCGGCGATACACGTCGTAGGATTCCATCGAGGGATCCGGAGGAGCGACGCGGACGCTGACGTCGGTGTTGCGCCGCAGGACGCGGCGCATGGACCTGGTGGGCGCGAACGTCGCGGCGGGGACGCGCAGGGATCGGCAGGCGCTGCAGCCGCGGCACTGGGGCCGATACACCACGACGCCGGCGCGGCGGAAGTTTTCGGAAAGCAGTTGATCGTATTCCGCCGGCGGCAGCGAGCCGGGCTGGACGAAGGCATGACCCGGCAGGGTCGCGCGGCGGTCCGGCAGGTAAGGGCAGTCCTGCTGCCCGGAGGAGGCCTGCTGCGCCTCGCTGGACGAGGCTCGATGTACCTCGACGTCTGAAGCGTTCTGCGAATGAGAAGACGAAATCCGTTGCGCCTCGCCGGGGGCAGCGTGACGCAGGTCGCTGGTTGAAGGAGCGGCGCGCTGTTGCCCATGCTGCCTCATTCGACGTTCCCGGGCACTCCTCATGCGAGGAGCGCAGGCGCTCTGAACACGAAGTCCTCCAACATATTACGAGCGGCGCGGCGGGCAAGAAAGTGCGCGACGCGGCGCGGGCGATCCGATGCAATGAAAAAGGCGGGCCTGATGCCCGCCTGACAGGTCGTTCAAGATTTGACGGTTCGCAGTCCGCGCGGGGCGGATCCCTACGGGCAGGTCGTGCTCGTCGCCGTCACGCAGTCGCCGCCGACGCCGAGGACGCGGACGGTCTGCTCGCCGCTGCGGCCCGCGAGCCGGACCTTGGCGCGGCTGCCGATGATGCGAGCGGAAACCGGATCGCCGCCATAGACGCCGTCGCCCACTTCGATCACCAGCGACTCCCCGTTATGCGAATCGTCCGTCATGTGGACGATGACGCGCAGGTCGCTTCCACGGCAGGAGGCGCGGGCGCTGCTGACGCCGTCGCACTCGGCGCCCGTGTCGAACACGGCGTTGACCGCGCAGATGTAGGTGAACGGGATGCCGCCCAGGCTCCCCTCGCCGCTCCAGTTCATGCTGACGCGGCCGGTGCGATCGCCCTCGTCGAACTTCAGGCGACCGGTCGATGAGCCGGGCAGCACGAACGGCGATTCGATGCCGAACCCGCTGAGGTCGCCCGTGAAGTGCACGGCGTAGCTCTCCTCCGTGCTGAACTGGCCTACGAGGGTCTCGCTCTCGATGCGCTCCTCGGTGTACGCGCCGTGCGAGGCGCCTTCGAGCACCACGGTGATGTCGCCCGTGCTCTGTCCGCCGATCAGCAGCGGATTGACGTGCTGGAACCAGCTTACGATCGAGGCCGTGCCCGAGTTCTCATCCACTTCGATGGCGAAGTGGGTGTTGACGATGTCCGCCGTCGTGGTGCCGCCGAACTCCGGCGGAAACTCGACGGAGAAGTAATTGGGCGCGTGAGGATCGTTCCGCGCCGACAGGAGCCGCGAATCCGCGCGAACCGCGCCCACCGCCACCAGACATGCCAGACCCGCCCCGACGATCGACTTTCCGCTGAACCGATGCATGAACAATCTCCCTGACTTGAAATGGAAATCCGAGAACCCCAGCGGACGTCCTCCGCCACGCCCGAACGTCCGAGCATCCTACCTCCCCCGCGCAGCCTTCGCCAAGAGCGGGGGAACTTCTTACATTTCGGCCCGTCGCCCCGCGCGTTAAGCTTCGACGACGTATGGCGTTCCACGTCGCCCATGAAGAGACCCTCGACCGGCATGGGCTGGTCGAGCTGCAACGCGCAAAACTGGCGCGGCTGCTGACGCGGGTCAGCGCCTCCAACCCGTTCTACCAGCGAAAACTCGGCGGGCCGGGGTTTGATTCCACGGTTGAGGCGCTCAACGGTCTGCCGCTGACGACGCGCGCGGAGCTTGAGTGCGACCAGTCCCAGCACCCTCCGTACGGAACCGACCTCTCCTTCCCGATCGGGCAGTACACGCGGATGCACCAGACCTCCGGCAGCACGGGTCGGCCCATGCGCTGGCTCGACACGCGCGAAACATGGGAATGGTGCCGGCAATGCTGGGCGATCGTGTACCGCGCCGCGGGCGTCGAGGCCGCGGACCGGATCGTGTTTCCCTTCGCCTTCGGGCCGTTTCTGGGGTTTTGGCTGGCGTTCGAGGCGGCGGGCGACCTCGGCAACTTCCACCTGGCCGCAGGAGGCATGACGACCTCCGCGCGGCTGAGGCTCCTCCGCGATCACGCCATCACAATCGTCTGCTGCACGCCGACGTATGCGCTGCACATGGCGGAAGTCGCGGCGGCTGAGGGCATCGACCTGGCGGCCTCAACCGCGCGGAAGCTGATCGTGGCGGGCGAGCCGGGCGGGAACATCCCGGCCGTGCGGCGTCGCATCGAGGAGTCGTGGGGGGCGCGGGTCTTCGATCACGCGGGCATGACGGAGATTGGCGCGTGGGGCTTCGAGTGCGAGGAATCGCCGGGCGGGATGCACGTGATCGAATCGCAATTCATCCCGGAGATTCTCGATCCACGGACGCAGGCGCCCGTGCCCGACGGCGAGCCGGGCGAGCTGGTGCTGACGAACCTGGGGCGCGTCGGCAGCCCCCTCATCCGATACCGCACGGGCGATCAGGCGATTCTGACGCGAGGCCTGTGCGCGTGCGGGCGGTCATTCGCGCGAGTGGAGGGTGGGATTCTGGGGCGCATCGACGACATGCTGGTGATTCGCGGGAATAACGTGTTCCCGTCGGCGGTTGAGGGGATTTTGCGGGAGTTTCCGGAAGTCGTGGAGTTCCGGCTGCGCCCGATTTCGCAGGGCGCGATGACGGAGCTGGCGATCGACGTGGAGCCGGCTGCCCATGCGGACGAGGCCGGGCTGGCGGCGCGCGTGACGGCGCGCGTGCGCGACAGGCTCAGTTTCCGTCCGCTGGTGCGGATCGTCGCTTTTGGGACGCTGCCGCGATTCGAGATGAAGGCGCGGCGCGTGGAGCATGACGGATAGAGAGGGTGTTCGATGGGATGCGCGACACGTGCTGCGACCTAAGGTGCCGCTGGCTTAAGAGCTCGTGGCGCACGGCGACGCGCGTCATTCCCGCGCAGGCGGGAATCCAGTCTGTGGCTTGCGAGGAGGCTAGGATTCAGCAGTTTGGCAGGGCGGACTGGACCCCCGCCTGCGCGGGGGTGACGGTCCCAAGACCCAGCTTCGAGTTCTGCCACAGCGCGTTAACAACTGGAGGGTCGAGCCGCGCTTCCTGGGTCGGCTTCAGCCGACCGGTTCTTGCCCCCCGCTTCAGCGGGGGGGTGAAGGCGATTGCGAATCTGACCAGCCGGCTTCAGCCGGGCTTTGAGCGCTTGGGCAAGTCCGGCTGAAGCCGGCTGAATCGAGGCAACGATCCGCAGCTCCACCGACTCAAGTCGGTGGCAAGAGCCGATCGGCTGAAGCCGATCATGGACGTCTGTGGCGGTCCCCAATGACGGAAACCCTGCTGAGCCGTTCAGCGAGCCTGCGATGAATCGTCTGGCATATTCAGGAGATGCTGATATGCTTCAAAGCAAGTCGAAACCCACTGGAAATCAGCCATGAATCGAACACTTCGCCTGCATGTTCTCCTGCTCGTTGGATTGATCGCGTCGTCGGCGCGGGCCGCCTCCGACTGGCCTGCGTGGCGCGGACCGGACGACAACGGCGCGGCGCGTGAGAAGGCCGTAGTGACGTCGTGGTCGCCGGACGGGGAGAACATCCTTTGGAAGTCCGACATCGGCGGGCGCACCACGCCGATCATCATGGGCGGGCGGATGGTCTTCCTCGCGCCCGTGGGCGAGGGCATCAGCACGCAGGAGCGCGTCGTCTGCCTCGATGCCGCCACCGGCAAGCCCGTGTGGGAGCGACGCTTCAACGTGTACCTGACCGACGTCGTCGAGAATCGCGTCGGCTGGACGGCGATGGCCGGCGACCCGGAGACGGGCAACGTCTATGCCCACGCCACCGGCGGAGAGCTGTTCGCCTTCGACCGCGACGGCAAACCGCTGTGGAAGCGGTCGCTCACCGAGGAGTTCGGGCGCATCAGCGGGTACGGCGGGCGGCTGTACTCGCCGGTTGTGGATGAAGACCGCGTCATCATCGGCATGAACTGCGCCGTGTGGGGCAACTACGCCAAGGGCGGACATCGCTTCATCGCCTTCGACAAGCGGACCGGCGAGGTCGTCTGGTTCGTCGAGCCGGGCGGCGCGCCGCTGGACACGACCTACGCCACGCCGGTGGTCGCGGCGATCGGCGGCGTGCGGCAGCTCATCTGCCCCGGCGCGGATGGGTTTGTGTACGGGCTGAACGCGCGGACCGGCGCGCGGCTCTGGGCGTTTCGCGCCAGCAAGCGCCCGCTGAACACGTCTCCCGTGGCGGACGGCAGCCTCGTTTACGTCACGCACAGCGAGGAGAACGTGGACACGACGACGATGGGCCGGGCCGTCTGCTTTGATGCGTCGAAGCTGACGCCCCCCGCCAAGGAAGGCGATCCTTCACTGGCGACCGAAGTTTGGCGTGCGGACGGGCTGGACGCGGGATATTGCTCGCCGGCGCTTGCCAACGGGAAGCTCTACGTCGTGGACAACTCGGCCACGCTCTACGCGCTGGACGCGAAGACGGGCGAGCAGCAATGGAAGCAGCGGCTCGGGCGTGTGGGGAAAGGCTCGCCCGTGGTCACCGCCGACGGCGTGATCTACTACGGCGAGCAGAACGGATACGTCTGGATTCTCAAAGACGAAGGCGACAAGTGCGCCGTGCTCGACAAGGAGCAGCTCAAACCGGTGAACAGCCTGGTGGATGAAGTGTTTGGCTCGCCGGCGGTCGTCGATGGCCATGTGTTCCTGATGACGCGGTACGCCACGTATGCACTCGGCGCCAAGCGAGAGCCGACGACCAGTTCCGTGGATGCCGGGCACGCCGGGAAAGACGCGCCGACGCAGAAGGACGCGCCGCGGCTGCGACTGCTGCCCGCGGAGGTTTCGCTTCAACCGGGGGATACGCTGCAATTCAAGACGAACGTCAAGGAGTTGCAGCTTGCGCCCAAGGAAGGTGAGACCCTTTTCAAGGTCACCGGCGTAAAAGGGGCCATCAGCGACGACGGGCTGCTGACGATCGCGAAGGACAACGTCTTTTCCGCCGGCACGGTGGCCTGTCCGGCGGGCAACGCCACGGCACGCGTGCGCGTTTCGCCGAAGCCGCCGTTCAAGTTCGACTTCGAATCCGTCGCGGTGGACGCGGTGCCGCCGGGCTGGATCGGCGTGGGCGGCAAGAGCAAGGTCGTCGAGATGGGCGGCGGGAAGGTGCTGATGAAGCTGGCGGAGCAGCCCTCCGCGCCGATGATGCGCATGCGCGCCTACATGACCCCGCCGATCGCCGGCGGTTACACCATCGCCGCGGACATGATGAGCACGCTGAAACCCCCGACGACGAAGGCGGACATCGGCCTGATCAACTCGCGCTACCGCCTGTTGCTGATGGGCGAGCTGAACCTGCTGCGCATCGACTCGTGGGACACGATGCCGCGCGTGCTGCACGACGTGCCGCTCAACTGGAAAGAAGGCATCTGGCACCGCATGAAGTTCCAGGTGCAACTGGCGGACAAGAGCGGCGGCGGGCAAGAGGCGCATCTGCGCGGGAAGGTCTGGGCGACCGACGAGCCGGAGCCGAAGGACTGGATGATCGAGTTCACCGACCCGTACCCCAACACCGAGGGCAGCCCGGGTCCCTACGCCTACTCCAACGGAACGACGCCCAAGAGCAAGGGCGCGGAAGTGTATTTTGACAACATCGAAGTGACCAACAACGAATGAGGAAATGCCGAATGATGAATGCTGAAATCACCCCTCCGTCGGTAGTGGCCGGCAGGCCGAGAAAAGTCGCCGCCCGGACGCGCTCATGCGCGATCAACCGAATCTTTTTCAGAATGCGCGAGCCATTTCGCCATTCGCCATTCGCCATTCGCCATTGCACCCTCGCGCTCATGCTGATGTCGATGCTCGCGGCCGCCGCCGTCGCGCAATCCCCCACGCCCAAGCGCGGCGACTGGCCCATGTGGGGCGGCTCGCCGGATCGCAACATGGTCTCCGACGAGACCGGCCTGCCCGGCGAGTGGGACATCAAGACGAAGAAGAACATCAAGTGGTCCGCGCCGCTCGGCTCGCAGACGTATGGCAACGTCGTCGTCTCCAAGGGCAAGATCTACGTCGGCAGCAACAACGGCGGCGAGTTTCGCAAGGAAATCACCGGCGACAAGGGCGTGATCCTGTGCTTCAATGAAGCCGACGGCAAGCTCCTCTGGCAGGCCACGCATGACAAGATGCCCACGGGTCAGGTGAACGACTGGCCTGAGCAGGGCATCTGCTCCTCGCCGTGCGTGGTCGGCGATCGACTGTACTACGTCAGCAACCGCTGTGAACTCGTCTGTGGCGACGTGGAAGGCATGTTGGACGGCGAGAATGACGGACCCTTCACCGGCGAGAAGTACAAGGACAAGATGGACGCCGACTTCATCTGGATCGTCGATATGTTCGACGGGCTCGGCGCATTTCCCCACAATCTCGCCACGGCCTCGCCGGTCAGCGACGGCAAGCTCATTTTCGCCGGCACGTCGAACGGCGTGGACGAGGGGCACATTAACATCCCCAAGCCGGTCGCGCCGGACTTCATCGCCGTGGACAAGGACAGCGGCAAGGTCGTCTGGAGCAAGAACCTCACCGGCGGCAGGATCTTTCACGGGCAATGGTCTTCGCCCGCGTATGGCGTCATCGGCGGCGCACCACAGGTCGTTTACGGCGCCGGCAACGGATGGTGCTACGCCATGGACCCCAAGAACGGCGATGTGTTGTGGCAGTTCAACCTCAATCCGCCGGACGCCAAGTACGTCCTCGGCGGGCGCGGCACGGCCAATGAGGTCATCGCCACGCCGGTCATCGTCGGCGACCACGTCTTCGTCTGCGTCGGGCAGGACCCCGAGCACGGCGAAGGCATCGGCCATTTCTATTGCATTGACGCAACGAAACGCGGCGACATCACGGCGACGGGCAAAGTCTGGCACCTCGGCGGCGAGGATTTTCACCGGTCCATGTCAACCTGCGCTGTGAAGGACGGACTGTGCTACGCCGCGGACTTAAGCGGCTTCCTGCACTGCATTGACGCGAAAACCGGCAAGAAACTCTGGACGCACGACACCTTCGCGGCCATCTGGGGCTCGCCCTACGTCGTGGACGGCAAGGTGCTGCTCGGCACGGAGAGCGGCGAGGTCTTCGTCCTGCAGCACGGCAGGGAGCTTAAGTTGCAGGGCACGATGGACATGAACAACTCCGTGTACACCACGCCCGTGGCGGCCAACGGCGTGCTGTATATCAACAATCGCAACACGCTGTTCGCGATCGGCGGGAAGTGACGTCCGTTACGCCAGGCCGACCTGACCTGGCTCGACGGGGCGACGTTGCGAGTGAGAACGGACGATCCTGACGTGTATGGGGCTTGAAGGAACCGGCGCGGAGCGAGCGCCGCAGGACGATATGCGGGTCCGCCAAGGGGCGAGCTTGCGGGATTGCCTGTAACGTATGATCAAGCTTCGCGTGTACTTGGATACATCCGTCTTCAGCGCATATGAGGATTCACGCCTCCCGGAGCGTCAGACCCAGACGCGGGAAGTATGGCGCAGGCTTGGGCTATTCGATGTGGGAACCTCCGAGCTTGCCCGGGAGGAGCTGTCGCAAACGAGCGATCCGATCCTTCGCCAGCGGCTTCTACAGCTTATAGGAGAGTTCAAGGTGGAGCCGCTGTCCGTCGAGGCGAAAGAACTTGGCGTCCATTACGTCCGCGCCGGAGTCTTTGCTCCGTCCGACATCAACGACGCGCTTCACGTGAGCATTGCGGTGCTGTCGCGTTTCGACATTTTGTTGTCCTGAAACTTCCGACACCTTGTGAACCGGCGGCGCCGATCGCATATTGATCAGATCAACACATCACTCGGGTTGCCCGAGATCGAAATCGTGGCTCCCCCGGAATTATGAGGTGAAGCCATGATGCCGGTTTTTGATTATCCAACAATCGCCAGGGAGGCGGGGATCAACTCGACGGACCTGGATCGACTTGTCGAGCAGGTTCGCGCCGAGTTCCCGGGCGATCCCATGATGAGCGATCTCCACATCCTCCGGGCCTGCATGGCCGTGCGCGATGGATTCTCGACGATCGCGGAAATCCTCGGCGGCGCCGCCGTGGGTTCGCCTTCCGCCTGAGCGCCCGTCCGCTGCCGTTCGGATCTGTCGTTCAGATTTCGTACACCGCCTCGTCCAGCCGCTGCTGGCTGCTTTGCTGGCCGTCGAAGGTGAAGAGCATCATGGCGTCGTCGATGCGCGCCTGAATGTGCACGGGGCGCTTCCAGATGACGTGAACCTGCTTGAGCGTCTCCGCCGCGTACTTGATGTCCAGGTCCACGCCGTTGTGCTTGTGCGCCAGCAGCAGCTCGCCGCGGTTGGCGTGGTTGCCGTCGGCCACGTAGATGTACGGCTGCATGTGGTTGGTCAGCATGAACAGCATCTGCTGCTTGATCTTGTTGAAATCGCGGTTGACCACCACCATGCGCCCGGTGGCCGGATCCTGGCGGTATTGATAGAGCTTCTGGTCCTCGACAAATTCCGGCGTGAGAAACTCGTCGATGAATGTCAGGTCATTGTGAACGTGGCGGACCTCGAAGATCTTCTCGCGCCCCGGCGAGGCTTTGCCCACAATGCGTTCCTTGGGCGCGCGGTCCTTTCCCCACGCGCGGCGCCGGGCCATGTCGTCGCACTCGTCATACTCTTTCCCATAGCGCCCCGTGTTCCAGCGGTGCTCAATATCGCGGAACAGCTCAATGCCCATCTTGTAGGGGTTCAGCCGCCCGGGCGAGGTCGCCAGCGTCCCGGAATGGTGATCGCAATAGGTGACAACCTCATCGTCGCGGAGGATGTAACGCGTCATCAGCGTCGAGTGCCAGTAGCTGGCCCAGCCCTCGTTCATGATCTTCGTCTGCCCCTGCGGCGCGAAGTAATACGCCTCCTCCCGGATCATCGCCAGGACGTCGGCCTGCCAGTCCGGCAGCGGCGCGTTCTCCAGCAGGAAGAGCATGACGTCGCGGACCGGCGAAGCGGGGAAGCGCCCCTCCTGGACCTCCGCATCTTCCTTCGCTTTCTTGCGTTCCGCGGCCATCTGCTCGCGGGGGTTGATCCACGTTTCCATGTAGCGCTTCGCCGGGAAGCGCATGACGTCCTGCTCCTTGACCTCATTGACGGGCTTGGACGGACGCACGGGCTGGCGGCGCATGAAGGCCGAGTGCGGATCGATGAGATTGTCGAGCGCGAGGCAGACGTCGACGAACTGCTCAACCTTGTCCACGCCGAAGCGGTCGATGTAGCGCCGCATTCGGGTGGCGTGGTTGGCCATCTCATCCATCATCTTGCGGTTCGTCTTGCTGAACCAGATGTTGTTCTTGAAAAAGTCGCAGTGGCCGAAGACATGCGCGATCACGGTCTTGTGGTCGGTGAAGGTGTTGTCCTCGAGCAGGTAGGCGTAACACGGGTCGGTGTTGATCACCATCTCGTAAATCTTGGACAGCCCGTAGCGCTGCTGCTTGCGGAGCTTCTCGTACTCCATGCCGTAACGCCAGTGCGGGTAGCGCTGCGGGAAGCCGCCGTAGGCCGCGACCTGGCTCATCTGCTCGGCCGTGAGCATCTCATAAATGACCGGATAGAAATCCAGTCCCTCGCGGCGGGCGTGCCCGGCGATGATCTCGGCCTGCTCGGCGATTTCTTTGGGAAGGGTTCGGATCATGAGAAAGCTGCTGGCTGCAGGCTATTGGCTATTAGCCATAGGCCGGGCATAGCCCGCTCTACGCTGTTTTCGCCACGGGGTCTTGTTCCTCTCTCTTGTGCTTCCGACTTGGATTCGCCATTCAGCATTCGGCATTCGGCATTCAACATTCACCATTCACCATTCGCCATTCGCCATTCACCATTTCCACCCTACCTTCCTTGCGCGAAGAATGCCTTCAGCCCGTCGTAGATGTCGTCCTTCGAGTTCACCCGCGCCGTGACGACTTTGGGGTCTCGGGCGAACTGCTCGTGGACGACGTTGATGAAATTGCCGCTGCCGTAGGCGCTGGCCACCTGGCAATAGCCGAACTCATTAACCAGCGGCAGCAGATATTCCTTCAGCAGCTTGCAGCACTCGCGGCTGTCGGATTCGCTGCTGTTGTCGCCGTCGGAGAAGTGGAAGAGATACACGTTCCACTCGGCGCCGGGATACTCGCGCTCGATGACCTCCCGCGCCAGCCGGTAGGCGCTGCTGATCCGCGTGCCCCCGTCCTCGCGCAGGTGGTAAAACGTCTCCCGATCCACCTCGGCCGCGCGCACGTCGTGGACAATGTATCGGCTCTCGATGCCCTCATAATTGCGCCGCAGCCAGGCGTCGATCCAGAACGCCTTGAGCCGCACCAGTTCCTTCTGTTCCGCGCCCATCGAGCCGGAAACGTCCATCATGTAGAAAATGACGGCGTTCGACTGCGGTTTCTTGACCGTCTTCCAGCTTCGATACACCTTGTCGCCGCGCTCGAAGATGATGCGCGGGTGATCCGGGTCATACACGCCGCTCATGATCTGGCGGCGCAGCGCCCGTCGAAACGTGCGTTTGAAATGGCGCAGCGACTCGGGACCGGACTGGCGGATCGAGCTGTAGCGGTCCTTTTCGCTGGTGATGTTGTGCCGGCCCTTCGGCTCGATGCGCGGCAGCTTCAGTTCCTCTCCGAGAATGTCCGCCAGCTCATCGAGACTGATGTCCACTTCGAGCAGGTGCTGGCCTTCTTGAGTCCCGCCCGGGCCGATGCCTTCGCCGTCCTGACCGACCTTGTCACCGCTCTTGCCGTCTCCGGAACCTACGCCGGAGTCGTTGTTGTCGCCATAGCGGAAGTGCGGCGTGTCAATGCCGGGGACGGGAATGCTGACGACGCGCCGGCCTTCGCGCCCGAGCAGCTCGCCGCGCGTGAGGAACTTGCGCAGATCCTTGCGGATCTTCCCCCGCACGATCTGTCGAAAGCGACCATGGTCTTTGTCGATTTGCAGGAGCATCGCCCGCGCCTAGCCTCCGCGTTGAGCCAGCTCCGCCAGACATGCGGCCACCGCGGGGAGAGGATCCTTCCACAGCCACTCAGCGCGAAAGGCGAAGCCCTTGCACGCCTCCGACTCGACCCAGCCTTCCTTGACGCTGAGGCATTCCCGCCCTGCGGGTCGGTCGAGCGTCACGAGTTCGCAGAAAGCATCGATCATGATGTACTCCGCCACCCGCCCGACGCGGTAACACTCGCGCTTCTCGCCGCGGTCGTACCACCGGGTGCTGGCGGACGCGATCTCGATGGCGAGGTCGGCGGGGCCAAGAAGCCGATCCTCGGTCAGATTCTCCATGGTGCGTCGGCTGACGAAGATCAAATCCGGTTCGAACTTCCGTTCAAGCCCGAGATCCATGGTGAATGGTCCGCTGAGCACCAGCCCCATGTCGCGCGACTCAACGAAGGAATACAGCAAGTGATGCAGGAATCCGAACTTGATTTGATGGTCCAGCCCGGCGGGTGAGTGCATAATCAACCTCCCGTCGATCAGCTCCACGAAACGTCGAGGGCCGGCAGTTTCCTCCCAGTCCGCGACCGTCGCGCCGTACCTGACCGAGAGGAACGGGTCGTCCGTAGCGTCGGCGGAATGCAGCGTCTTGACCACCATCGTCAATCGTCCTTCTTGCTGTCGCCCCGCGCGAAAATGCTGGCCACGTAGTTCAGCACGTCGGTGGCGCTGGTCTCATTGTAACCGAAGTACTTGATGAGCCGCTGCTTGACCACGTCGATCTTGGCCTGGGTCTCGTCGTCCACCACCCCGCTGACGACGTTCTTGAGCTTGATCGTGTCGCGCTGGTCCTCGAACAGTTTCAGCTCGAGCGCCTTGTGCAGCCGCGCGTTGGTGTGGTATTCAAACTTCTTGCCGTCCAGCGACAGCGCGCCGATGTAGTTCATGATCTCCTGGCGGAAGTCGTCCTTGCGGCTGTCGGGGATATCGATCTTCTCCTCGATGGAGCGCATCAGCCGCTCGTCCGGCTCCTCGTCGCGCCCGGTGTACTTGTTGCGCACCTTCTCGCGTTGCGTGTAGGCGCGGACGTTCTCGATGTAGTTGGTGCACAGGCGCTTGATGGCGTCCTCGTCGGCGGAGATGGCCCGCTGAACCTCGGACTTGAGCGTGTCCTCGTACTCCTCGCGCACGACGCTGAGCAGCTCCTTGTACCGCTTCTTCGTGTCTTCGTCGTTGAGCAGGCTGTGGTGGTCCAGACCGCCCTCGATCTCGTTCATCACCATGAACGGGTTGATGCACTTTTCCTGCAGCGCCTGGTCGCCCACGAGGCAGTTGGAGAGCTTGTCCTGAATGTAGCGCGGGCTGATGCCCTGCATGCCCTCGCGCGGCGCCTCCTCGCGCAGCTCGCGCACCGTGTCCTCCGTGAAGTTCGGGATGCTCTTGCCGTTGTACAGCTTCAGCTTCTGCAGCAGCGTCAGACCCGCCTTCTTCGGCTCGTCGAGCCGCGTCAGCACCGCCCACATCGAGGCCGTCTCGATGGTGTGCGGCGCGAGGTGGATGCCCCGGATCCTCTCCTTGTTGAAGTCCTTCTGGTAGATGGCGATCTCGTCGTCGAGGCGGATGTTGTACGGAATGTCGATCTTGATGGTTCGGTCTCGGAAGGCCTCCATCAGCTCGTTGGACTGAAGCTTGCGGTATTCCGGCTCGTTGGTGTGCCCGATGATGACCTCGTCGATGTCCGTCTGGGCGAACTTCTTGGGCTTGATCACGTGCTCCTGCGAGGCGCCGAGCAGGTCGTACAGGAACGCCACGTCGAGCTTGAGCACCTCGATGAACTCGACCATCCCGCGGTTGGCGATGTTCAGCTCGCCGTCGAAGTTGAACGCCCTCGGGTCGGAGTCGCTGCCGTACTCCGCGATCTTGCGGTAGTTGATGTCGCCGGTCAGCTCGGTGGAGTCCTGGTTCTTCTCGTCCTTGGGCTGGAAGGTGCCGACGCCGCGACGGTCCTTCTCCGAGAGGATGAACCGCCGCACGCGCACGTGGTTCATCACCTTGCGCCAGTTGCCCTCATACTTCAGCAGCAGGTCCTCGAACATCCGGCGGCAGAACGGATCCAGCGCCCCGTCCACGCGCACCTGCTTGCCCTCGGTCAGCCCTTCGTTGAACTTGCGCAGCACCTCGCGCCGCGCCTCCAGCGGGATCAGCTTCAGCGGATCTTCGTGCATCGGGCAGGCCTGGACGTGCGCCTTGCCGCTGTCGTCCTGCGTGTGCCAGGAGAAGGTGTACAACGCGCCGTCTTCCAGCCGCGAGTAATACTCCAGCCCCTTTTTCAGCAGCCGCGCGATCGTGCTCTTGCAGGAGCCGACCGGACCGTGCAGCAGGAGAATGCGCCGCTCCGTCCCGTACCCGTGTGAGGCGGACTTGAAGAAGTCCACGAGGTTCATCAGCGCGCGGTCCAGCCCGAAGACGGCGTCGGCCCCGTTCTCGATCGGGTCGGTGAAGAACTTGTAGCGGATGATCTCTTCGCGGTTGCGCGTGTAGCGCTCCGTGCCGAAGTGCAGAATCATGTCGTAGATCCGCTGGAAGGCGTTTCGCGAGATCCGCGGATTGCGGGCGACCAGGTCGAGGTACTCCTCGAACGAGCCTTCCCAGTGCTGCTCGCGGAATCCCTGCGCGTCCAGCCGGCTCTCAATCAGCGATAGGATGCTGCGTGCATCTGCCATGTCGAATTCTCCACCACGGGACGACCTCGCAACGTCGGGATCATCGGTTTATCGGCGCGCGAGCGTTGCCCCAGAGAACGGTATGCACCCCGGGGGCGGATTTCAATGATGTTCTCGGACCGTGCCTTCGGTCGAAGCCGCGCCCGTCAGGCAGCGCTCTCATTCATGCCGCGCCCATGACGAAGCGGGTTCCGGTCCCCAGCCGCTCACGTCGTCGTCGGCATCCTCAGGGGAGCCGCTCTGCTGACGCGCCTCGGAAGGGGCGGGGTACGCGTGCCGCGCACCACTCCTGCAGCGCCTTGCCCCGATTCCCATGTTCGGACGGCCGCTGACGAAGCTTGCGCGTCGGCTCGCGGGTCCGCTGACGCGGATCCGTGCCACCTTGCCGCCTCCGCATCCCGCTGCCGAGGTCAGCCGTTGGCGGGAGGGGCGGAGCTGCGGTTGCCGCGGGTGAGTCGCGCCGGTTCACCGCGCAGGCACGAACGCGGGTCGGCCTGCTCGCGCCCGAAGAACCAGTGCAGTCAGGATGAGCCAGCCGTAAGCGGATTGAACGGCGAAGACGAGGAGCTTGAAAGCGGTCGCGGCCTGCGCCGGTTCCAGCGCGTCGCAGCGGTCCGCAAGGGTGAGCGCCATCACGCTCGCCGCCGCAGAGAGGATGAGCCAGATCGAGGCCGCGTATTCGACGCCACGACCGCGGAAGCCCATCGCGGCGCCGAGGAGGAAGAACAGAACCCCCACGCCCGCCAACCCGGTCTGCCCGGCGGAGATAGGAAAATGCCAACCGTATCGCTGCCACGTAAACGCCGCCCAGGATCCGAGAACGATCGTCGCAATCACAGCTCCCCATGCGCAGGCTCGCCGCATCCCGCGCCCTCCGGTCCCGCCGAACCGTACTCCGGCAGCCATAGACCAGAGACCGACGACTGAGGCCATCAGAGCTTGCCAATAGTACATGGTGCGCCCGGCAATCTCCCCCCGGTATGGCATCGGATAGCGCAACCGCGCGGCGGAGTCCGGCGCCACATTGCCGTCGCCTGCATCAGGATTGTCGGCGGCAGGGTGGGCCTCGAGTTCAGCGCTTAGTAGCAGCCAAGCAAGCCCCGAGCCTCGTTCCCCCTTGGAATTGTCAGCCATCTTCGCGATCGCATCGATCGGCAGCGGCACCTTCATCATGATGGTGACAGCCATCCACTTGTCGATCGGCCACCAGACGGCGTAGAAGACGCCCGACGCGACGAGGAGATGCAGCAGGCCGATCAGCAAGCTGAGGATCACCGCGCCGGGCTTGCGGGCGGCCAGCGGCGCGGGGACGGCCCTTGACGAGTAGATGACCGTCACTTTCGGCGAGACCGCCGTGCGCGTCTGAATGATGCTCGGGCTGCGGCTCATGTCCACTCGGCGGGTCCGACGCTGATGAGGAATCCCTCTCCCGCGAGGGGATACGTTTGCGAATACTGCGCCAGCGTGGCGGGCGTGATGGCGTTGACCACGGCGAGGCGCTGCTCGACCGTCCGGGGTTGTCCGCGGTAATCGACGTCGTCCATGATCTGCTTGAGGCGATCGTAGGGCGCTTCGGCTTCCGCGGCGAGCGAGGTCAGGCGCTTGTTGCGCACCCGCGCCACCTCTTCAGGCGTGACGCCGCCCGTCTGAAACTTCTGCGTCTCCGCGCGCATGGCGTCGAAGGCGGCCCGCGTGTTCTTCGGCTCGCACATGGCCCAGAGGATGATCGAGCCGACGTCGGAGAAGTCCATGTGAAACGCGCCCGCCCGCGGGCAGATGCCCTTCTGCACGATATTCCAGAAAAACCGCGAGTTCTCGCCGCCGAGGATCGTCGAGGCCGCGGAGGCCGTCTCGCACGCGTCCACGCTGCCCGGCGGCGCGGGGAAGCACCACATCACGACCTGCTGCTGAAACCGCGTCAGCGTCAGGTGCCCCTTGCCCACGCCGAGGCCCGGCGGCGTGCGCGGCGGACCCTCGCACCCGGCCTGCCAGCCGCCGCACAGCTCCTGCGCCCAGGCGATGACCTGCGCCGGATCGACGTTGCCGGCGACGATGAGGATCAGGTTGTCCGGCGCATAGCGCCGCCTGAAATATGCGACCATCTGATCGCGCTGCAGGTTCCGGACGGTGTCGTCGTAGCCGAGCACGGGCCACTCCAGCGGATGCCCCGCGAACACTTTTTCCATGAGGAAGTCGAACGCGACGGACACGAGGTTGTCCTTCGATCGGGCGATTTCCTCGAGGATGACGTTTTTCTCCATGTCGAACTCCTGCGGCGGGATGGCCGATTGCATCATGTCCGCAAGGAGTTCGAGCTGCGCCCGCAGCCGGTCGCGCGGAACCCAGCCGTAGTAGAACGTGCGGTCGTTGCTGGTGAAGGCGTTGTAGGTGCTGCCCATGGCGTCGAAGGCGCTGTTGATCTCGTGCCAGGTGCGGTGGGGCGTGCCCTTGAACATCATGTGCTCGAGGAAGTGCGACACGCCGGCCACCTCGCGCGTCTCGTCGCGTGCGCCGGTTCGCGCGAGGAACCCGGCGGCGGCGCTGGGCACGTCGGGCATGACCTCGATGACGATGCGCAGCCCGTTGGGGAGGGTGTGGAAGGTGTAGGGATTGGCGCTCATGTCGTGCTCTTCCTCCGATCAGGCTCCGTTCCAGGACGCGCGGCAGGCCGCGAAAGCGATCATCGCGCCCGCCCTCGAGGCCGCCCCTGAATATGCATCGTCCACATCCCCGGTTTTGTACATCCGCCTTCACCGCGGGATTCACCGCACAGGTCCGCGGCGATCCGCGGAAAGACGTTTTCAATGGAGGCGGCTGCGTTGTCAACGGTGCGCGCGGAACGGGTGATTCAGAGGGGTATGGAAGCCCGCGGGGTCTTCCGCTCATCCACCCGCGAGCAAACCCGAGGGCATCCGTCCGCGAACCGACCCGCCGGCTCGAACCTGCCGCCCCGGACCGCGCCTGTGGCGACGGCTATTGTGGTGCCGCCTTGATGCTAACACTTGGCCGGGCCGCGACCGCGAGGGAGCGCGGCGCCTATCCGAGCCGTGACCGTAAGGGAGCGGTGCGGATCCGAGCCGCGACCGTCAGGGCAGTAGCGTCCGGGGTCTTATGGTCGAGGCGGCCGATTGCGTAGTGGGGAGGGCGTGGGCCGGGTTGTGGGAGGGGTGGAGGCGATGCGGCTGGGGGGTGAGGCGCATGCGGCGGCGTGCCGCCGCTGGCGCGACCCCGCGGTCGCTCCGTTCTCGCTGTGCACCGCCGACGCGGCGGTCGCGACGCGGGGAAAGGCCATTTCTTTACGCCTGATTTGGGGCTATGTAGAACCGCAGAACGTCTCACCTGATTCTGCCTCCGCCCATTGATGAGTGTCTCCGATCGCAGCCGATCCCAAGCTTGCACTTGCATCGTGCTGAGTCGTCCCGGGCCGGCTTCAGCCGGGCGGTTCGTGCCACCGCCTTGAGGCGGTGGGGGACAGGCCGCCGGCGCGCCGCCAGCCGGGCTTCAGCCGGCTTGCGCTGTGCAGAGGGAAAGTCCGGCTGAAGCCGGCTCGACTGATGCGCGAAGCGCCGCCCCCACCCGCTCAAGCGGGTGGCAAGAGCCGGTCGGCTGAAGCCGACCATGTCCCTGCTCCCGCGCGGGTCGCTCCTTGTCGCGCGTCACTCGGCGCGTGATCGGCCCTTGGCCCCACGCTTGACAGAGACGCAATCCTTCTGCGGTTCTGCTTAGGTTCCGCCGGCTGTGGGATTGGGAAGCCGGCTCAGGGCGTCGGCCGCGCGCCGGGTTTCGGGGTGAGATATTCCAAACGTCGATTCGAGCACGGGCCGACTCGCCTTTAGCGCCTCGAGCGCCTCGGTCCACTGCTCGAGCCGCGCGAGGCACGCGCCGTAGCGTGCCCGCGTGCTTTCGGTTTTCCAGTGACCCGGTCCCCACCTTCGCTCATGGCATGCGAGCGCTTCTCGCAGGTGGGCGAGGGCTTCGTCAGGCCGATCGTCTCCGAGCGCCAAGAGGCCTCGGGCAGCAAGGAGGTCGCCGTGCAGCGGATCGGCAGGCAGCAACTTCGACTCCAGCGCGAGCGCCTCGATGATGCCGTCCTCCGCCGCCCGCGCATTGTCGCACATCCGCACTTCGGCCAGATCCACGAGCGGTCTGAACAACGCCACATCGCCGGGCGCCAGCACCTGGCGGTAGTTCCGCAGCGAGTCCTCCAGCGCCTCGCGCGCCTCCTGCGGGCGGTCGAGCAGACTCAACACGACGCCGAGGCCGTCCAGCACGGACGCCAGTCGCAGCGGTTCGGGCGGCTGCAGGGTCCGCACGATGTCCAGCGCGCGGCGCAACTGAGACTCCGCGTCATCGAGCCGTCCCTGCCACAGGTTCATGATGCCCCGGAGCTGCGACACGTCCGCGAGCTTTGTTGGATTGGACGTTGCGTAGATTTCCGCCGAGCTGCGAAAATGCTCCTCGGCGCGATCCCAGTCCATCAGCTCCGAGTAAATCGCTCCCGCATTCTGATGGGCGACGCCCACGAGGACGTGCTCCGGGCCGTAGATCTCGCGCCAGATGTCGAGCACGCCTTCCGCCAGTTCGGCCGCCTCAGGAAGCTTTCCCGCTTGCATGCAGGTGACGGAAAGACTGTTCATGCTATGGGAAACGCGGAGGTCACGCGGTCCGAAGTGCTTGCGTTGGATTTCCAACGCCTCCGCAAGGCAGCGCTCCGCGCCGGCGAAGTCGCCGCGTTCGCTCAGCCGGTTTCCGAGGTCGTTCAACGTCGCGGCAACAAGAGGGTGATCCTGACCCAGCGATTCACGTCGGATCGCGAGCGCCTCGATGTACAGGTCGCACGCCGCGGAAGCATTCTTCGCAAACAGCATGAATGCGAGATTGTTCAGCGCATCGGCGACCGCCGGGTGCTTCGCGTGATAGACGCGCCGTGCGACGGCCAGCCCGCGTTCCACCAATTGCAAAGTCTCCTCCCGGTCCGTATGGATCGTCGCCTCGGCGAGACCCTGGATCGCTTCACAGACTCCGGGCGAATCGCCCAAACGACTCTCGCGGATCTCGAGGCACCGCCGAAGCAACGACACGGCCTCGGGAAGGCGACCGGCCTGGAGGTAGGTGTTTCCCAGATTGCCGAGAGCGTCGGCGACATCGAGATGTTCGTCGCCCAACAGCCGCGTGCGAATGGCCAGTGCTTCCTCGAAGCTCGCCACGGCCCCGTCGAAGGCCCGCGCGTTGAATTGCATCGTCCCCAGCGACGTAATCGCCGCCGCTGTTTCCAGGTGTTCCCGCCCCCGCGCCTTCTCGATGATGGCAAGTGACTTGGAGGCGGTCGCGATCGCCTGCTGATGCTGGCCCGCCGCCGAATAAGCCAAGCACTGGGTGTCCAGCGTAGCGGCGATGTCCGGATGCTCAGATCCCAGGTGCGCCGTGCGAATTGCGAGCGCCCGGTCGAGCAGCTCGTTCGCGCGGTCGTATTTCGCCAGCGTGACATGGACGCCGCCCAGCGCGGTCAAGACTCGGGCCTGAACCAACGGCTCGGCATCCAGCTCGCCCAGCCGCGACTCGGCCTGCGAAACCACCTCGGCCAAGGTGGGTTCGTTCTCACGGCCGGCGTACGGATTCGCGCCGGACAGCAGCGACTCCAGGAACTTGACGACCTCGTCCGCCGAGCGGCGAGCCACCTGCTCTTCCGCGGCGGCAAGCCTGGCCGCGTCACGCTGATCGGCGTAGCGGCGCGCGAGCCAGCCGTTCACGATGGCAAGGGCAACCAACCCGATGAGCAGCGCGCCAACGACGGCGGACGCGACCCGGTTGCGGCCCACGAACTTGCGAAGCTGATAGACCGCGCTCTGCGGCCGCGCCTGGATGGGGCGGTGATTCAGATGCCGTTGGATGTCCTCGGCCAGATCCGCGGCCGACCGGTAGCGGCGCTCACGGTCCTTGTGGAGCGCTTTCAGCACGATACTCCCCAGCTCGCCGCGCAAAGCGGCGTCGGTCGCCGGAGCCTGCTCGCAGATGATGCGCGCCGCCTCCGGCAGCGCGACGCGACGCAGGTTGTAGGGAAGGCGGCCCGTCAGCAGCTCATAGAGCACGACTCCGAGCGAGTACACGTCGCTGCGGATGTCGATGTCGTCGCGGCTGCGCGTTTGCTCGGGGCTGGCGTAGGCCAGAGTTCCGTGAAATGAACCGGGATCCGTAATGCGCGTGAAGTCCGCCTGCGAACCGACGAGCAGGGCCAGTCCGAAGTCGAGGATCATGGGCTGCCCCGCCGGGTTGACGCGGATGTTGCTGGGCTTGAGATCGCGATGGATGACGCCCCTCAGGTGGGCGGCATGCACGGCGTCCGCAACCTTGGCGAAAAGCTCGAGCGTTTCGCGGACGTTCAGCGGGCGCGCCGGCGGAGACTTCGCCCCGCCCGATGAAGCGGTGGCGTCCGACTCCGACGCTCCCCTGGAACCGCGCCAACCCCGCACATACTGCTCCAACGTCGGACCGTCCACGTAGTCCGTGACGAAAAACGCCCGCCCGGACACGTTTCCGCTGCCGTGAATGGTGACGATGTTGGGATCCTGGATTTGTCCGAGGATTCGAATCTCGCGCTCGAAGCGGACGCGCTCGTGAGCGTCGGCGAAGCGACCCTCGCGCAGCACTTTGATGGCCACGTCGCGCCCCGTGGATTCCTGCACGGCGCGGAAAACCAGGCCTTGTCCGCCGCGGAGGATCTCGCCGACCCTGCGGTAGCCCGGCGGCGTCGGAAGGTCTTCGCACTCCGCGCGAGGCTCCGAGGGACGTGCGAGGAAGGCCCCGATTGAACCGTCCAACGCACCAGCGCTGATCGCGGCCAATTGGTCGGCGACGCCCAGGTTCTCGCGCACGTCCAGGAGCAGCGCGCGGCACGAAGCGCAGCTTGAGAGGTGCGGGTCGAGTCTCGCTTTGATTCCCGGGCCGCTCGCGCCGCCCAGATAGTCTTCAAGTTCCTCAATCGTTGGACACATGCCGGCCATCATCATGTTGTGTTGGGGTTGAGTCGGAGCCGCCTTACAACGAACGCGCGGTTTGGATGGCCGGGACGTGAATCTCGATCGCGTCGTCAACCATCGGTCGCGGCGGGTTCGATGCCCTCGATTTCCTCTCGCACCTGCCGCAACCTCTTGAGTACACGGTGCTTGGCGACATACACGGCGTCGCGGGTCATGCCCAGCAGAGCGGCGGCCTGGTCGGGGGTCTGACCGGCGCGCACGATGAGGTGGAAGGCGTCGTAGGTCTTGTCCGCAAACTCGCTTCGGACCTGCAAGAGGCAGGTCTCCAGCAGCGTTCGCTCCCATTCAAGATCCCAGACGCCGCTGGCTTCCTCCTCCGCGGGCAGCTTGTGCCAGAACCCTGACGCCTCACCGTGCCCGTCACGTCGCGCGTTCACCGCATGGCGCGCCCGGCGCGCGTTGGCAATCTGGCGGTAAGCGATGCCGAACAGCCACTTGCGCAGGGAACCCCGCTGCCGATCGTACTGGCCGCCGCGGATCGTTTCGGCGAACGCCAGCAAAACGTTCTGCGCGGCGTCCTCCGCCTCGTCGGACTCCAATCCCAGCTTGTGGGCAAACGCGAGGATGGGCACGCGGAACCGGTGATGAAACCGCTCCCAGACGCTGTGGTCGTCGAACGACCGCAGGCGCTGGATCATCGTCGAGGTGGTGAGCCACTCGGTCTGCTGCACGGCCTGGTCCCCCGGTCTGGAACGCAACAAGATGAGTGTAATCCTCACGCGGGGAGGATCAAAACCCGTTTCCGCGGCCCCTGTTCCCATCGCCTACCCTGTAAGACATCCGTTGCAAGCACCAATACCTCCGCAGAGGCAGCGTCGCGGCACGCGACCACCGCAGGCGTCGGATGTGGGCCGATCGCGGCATTCAGAAGGCCGTTGATGCGGTCATTGAAGGCGTCACTGAAAGGGCAAAGCACGCATGAGCAGCACGATCCTATCGGTATCCGTCGGCAAGGCGCGCCAAAACCTGAGCACCCGGGGGATGCCGGGGCAACCCGCCTTCCCGTGCGTCCGCGTGTCCGTCGCCGCGACTCTGCTCGGGATGGCGGTCGTCGCATTGGGCGGGCCTCAGCGCGCGTCCGCGGAGGATCGGTGTTGGGCACAGAAGTTCTCCGATGTCAGTCCCTCGCCGCGTGACCACCACGCTCTGGCCTACGACAGCGCTCGCGGCGTCACCGTACTGTTCGGGGGACGCGACGACTTCGGGCGCAGCGGCGAGACTTGGGAGTACGACACGTGCTCGGGCCAGGGGAATATCAAGAAGGCTGCGTGCAAGGACCGCAACGGCGCCAACCGGCTCAAAGTGATCCTCGTCAACGGCCTCGCAGGTGACACCTTCACCGTGACCCTCACCGACGGCTCTGCGCAGGCAGGCACCCTCAGCGACCGCGGCAAGGGCAAGGCGAAGTTCAACAACCGTCCGCCCGGCGACACGGGCCAGGCCACGGCGGAGTGGGGCAGCGGGGCGAGGGACAGTGCCGATTACACCTGTCCGTAACGATGGGCGCCGCGCTACTGATCCAGTCATCGCATGGTGGAAACAAATGTGTCGGCAACTGGTGGATTCGCGCGGTCTTTCCCGGTTGCGCCTCTAATGCACGTGTCCAGTATTTGACGCCCGAACTAATACAATGCGGCGCAATACAAGGGGAGAATCCACAGGGACGAGAATTGCAGGGTTGTTCAGGCGATGCTGATCACGGGTTCGCGGGTGCGTAACGGGCCAAGGATGTGCAGTCCTTGAGCTTAACGTCTGGAAATGAAAACGGGTGGTTTCGTCTGTCGGCTCTTGCCACAGCGAGTAACCCTATGTTGACCGCGCCAAGTGCGGGTCATTTTCTGGGAGGCGATTCTAATGGGAACCAGGTATGTCTGTATGAGCCTTTGCTCGGTCCTTTGCGGCGCGGCCGTGGTGAGCGCGGCACCTGAGGTCGTCGTTTACGACGGAACTCACACGGGAACGATCAACGGGGGATCGATGCAAGCGAAGGTTGACGGTACGGTGGATAGTGGGAATGGGGACATCACCGCCACGATCGAATTAATACAAAGGCCCCCAGGGAACTTCGATGTGATTATCTCGGGAGGAAGCTACTTGTGCGTATCGTGCAGCAACTCATGGTACTCTCCTTCGGATGAATGTCACGTTCCCAATTTCAGGGAGATCCTCGGGGGGGCGGGAACATATTGGCATACGCGCCAGTACACCTTTCCCAGCTACCCCAATAATACCTCGCTTACTGTCGATGCAAATTTCAGCGTGAGCCCGGGAAGACTCGATTACACTGCGGATTGGAATGGCGTAACCAATGCTCTCCCGACGAACCTGGTAGATGTTCTGGAGTACACGCAGGTCCTGACCCCCGTTGGGGATGGCCTTGTGGCCGTCGGAGGAAGTGCCTTGATCACCAGGTCAAACGGGGACGATCCCCTGCCGATCCGTTGGACGGGCTTGTATGATCTGGGGGCAGGCCACAATCTGCCGGTGCAGACGGATGGGACCATCGACCTTGACTTCCAGCCCAATGGCGATAGAACATTCTTCAATGTCACCGGCACGACGTTCGGTGAGGGAACAGCCTGCCCGGATAATTGTACGGGCGGGGAGGTCATCAAGAAGGCGACATGCCGGACTGACGCCGGGCTTGTCGTGGTCGTCGTCATTGTCATCGCGGGGGCGACGCCCGGTGAGGAGTACACCGCCGTGCTCGACAGCGGACAACGTCTCGCGCGAACCGCGAACGATCGCGGCAAGGCCAAGTTCGCGTTCAAGGGCAACAGCAGGCCGGGTTGCGGTCACAACGGCGTCACCGTCTGCGGAAAACGCCGATCGTTCACATGCGGGTGCTGAGCCATGACCTCGACCCGCAGGTGATGGATCGCGGCAAGACTGCCGTTTGACCTCATCGCAACCGTCGCGAAGTTCAGCAGGATGGATACTCATCCGCTGAGCTTCGCGCCGCCATTCAAGCCGAGTGTCCCGGGGCGGTCGGATGGCAGGGTTTCGGCATCTGCGCATGCACTGTCCTTTAGCACGGTGTTGCGACCTCACTTGAAGTTCCAGATGGCGTTGACGCGCATGGTGACCGCGTGCACAGAGCGCAAGGGCTTCGGCTGCGCAGGCTGATGTGACCTGCGGGGCGACGATCGGCCGGCTCCTCCTTTCCGGGCTTGAAGTGCGAGGATGCCCCATCCAGGGCCACGGCTGGAGGCGTGGCGGATCAGCCGTTGGGGCAGGCGGCGCCTGAACGGCGCCTGAGGCATCCGCATTCTGAATCACCCGGACGTTGATGCCCTGAGGCACAACGGCTGGATGACGCCAGGAAAACCCGCCTCGCGGGTATGGGATCACGCAGTGACGAGCTGATACATCCCCTGGCCTGCGTACTTGAGCTTGCCCTGTGCGACCAATTGATCCCAAACGGTCCGGGGATACTGTTGCGGGGGGGTGATGGCCACGATGCCCGAAGACCTGCCGCTGGACATCGGGCCATGCCCGAGGCTCGATTCGTCGTCGAGCCGGGAGAGCTTCAGCCGCTTCTTGAACGCCTTCAACGCATTGCGAAGGTCATCCGGGGTCGGTGAATCGGACGCGGGTGACCGCTCGGGTTCAGGCATGAGACGCGACTCCTTGGAATGGGTTTCTCGTGCCCAGGAGTATAGGGCGCCGGGTGACTTTTGTCACCGCCGTCTGACCCCTGCATGCGTCGGCCCATCCCGGGCATCCCGATGTGCAGGGTCACGCTGAGGTTTTCGTTACTCCTGGTCGCAATCGCTGGGGCAGAGGGATGACGAGGTGGCGCTCGTGAACATCACAATCCTGCCGCATGCGTTCCAACCGGACTTGAAGGTTGTATTCTGCGGCACGCAGGCGGGCCGCGCTTCGGCCCAACGCAGTGGCTGCGACAGCCGGCGCGGAAACACGCTCCCGATCTGGACCACTTCTTAACCGGCCTCGTCGAGTGTTAGAGCAGTCTTCGATTGCGTGTAGCGTCGATTCTGAAGCTGAGGGCGCCTTCGAGGTCCGCACGTATCGCAGTCTCTTGCGGCATGGGCTCTGCTCACAACTGGCAGTGGTTTTCCTGGCCGCCCGGACGCAGCGGCTTCGGGGGGAAAAACCGGGAGATCACGCTGGAGAAAGTGGCGGAAGCGAGCAACGCCCTGGCGTCGACAATCTGGCAGCGAACCCGGCGCTCGCCGGCTGAGATCGCCGCCCGCTGCCGCCCTGATGTGATTTCACCCCGATGTGATGCCGTAATCCGGGCGCCACGGCCCTCCCCCTGCCCCCTCCCGAGGGGAGGGGGGAGGAGGTGGCAACGCCCTCATGCATCCCGCGCGGCCGGTTCAGGACTGCGCGGCATCTTAAGAACTGCGCGGCGAGTCACGTCCCGCTCGAGCTGCTGCTCTTGAGCGATTCGCGCAGGCCTTTCACCTGCTCGACGCCTTCCGGAACCTTGAGCGTCGAGTCGTTGATGTCGCCGCTGATCGGCTCGAAACGACCGCCGATGTGCGCGGAGAGGAACACCTCGGTGACGGCGTTGAACGCCATGCGGTTGACCGGGCGGGCGAAGCCGTGGCCCTCGTCGGGGAAGAGGCAGTACGTCACGGGGATGCTCTTGCTCTTCATCGCCTTCACGATCTGGTCGGACTCGGCCTGCTTGACGCGCGGGTCGTTGGCGCCCTGCCCGATGAGCAGGGGCTTTTTGATCTTGTCCACGTGCGTCAGCGGCGAGCACTCGGTGAGCAGCTTGCGGCCCTCTTCGGTGCGATGATCGCCGACGCGGGTGGTGAACATGTCGATCATCGGCTGCCAGTACGGCGGGATGGACTCCAGCAGCGTCTGCAGGCTGGACGGACCGACGATGTCCACGCCGCACGCGAACGTGTCCGGCGTGAAGGTGACGCCGACGAGCGTGGCATAGCCGCCGTAGCTGCCGCCCATGATGGCGATCTTGTCCTTGTCGGCGATTTTTTCCTTGACCGACCAGTTGACGGCGTCGATCAGGTCGTCGTGCATCTTGCGTGACCACTGCATGTTGGCGGCGTTGCAGAAGTTCTTGCCGAAGCCCGTCGAGCCGCGGTAGTTGACGCTGAGCACGGCATAGCCGCGATTGGACAGCCACTGGTGATACGGGTTCAGCCCCCAACTGTCGCGCGCCCACGGACCGCCGTGCACGAACAGCACCATCGGCAGCGGCTTGTCGGGGCGCGCGTCGCCGTCGGTGTCGGTCCATTCCGGCAGCGTCAGGTAGGAAACAAGTTCCAGCCCGTCGCGCGACTTCACCACCGACGGGTGCATCTTCGCGAGCTTGACGCTTTCCAGATCCTTCTTGTTGGTGAACAGGAACGTCGCTTTCTTCGTCTTGCGGTCATACGTGTAGTAACGCACCGGACCGTTGTCCATGACGTAGGCGACCGTCCACGTCGCGTCGTCGAGCGTACGGCTGGCGATGTTGAACTCGCCGTCCGCCACCTTGCCGAGCGCGGCGAAGTCGTCCTTGATGCTCGGATCGAGAATCTGCCACTTGCGGCGCTCGAACGTAGCGCCGACGGCCTGCACGGTGTACTCCGTCGGGTGAATGACGAAGTCGGTCATGTCCGCCTTGGCGTCCTCGGCCAGCACCTTGCTCGCGCCGCCTTCGAGGGCAATCGTCGTCAGCGCAGCCGTGTTGCGCCCGCGGCTGTCCAGCAGGTAGAGGTTCTTGCCGCTCTTATCCAGGCCGACGGGGTTGGTCGTGAGGTTGTCGTCCGCGCCGACTTTGATGAACGAGGATGCCTTGCCGTCCGCGGCGATGTGGAACATCTCGCTGCCGCCGTCGGGCGTCATCTTCACGCCGAGGCGCACGTGATAGTCGTCGTCGGTGACGTAGCCGGCGTAGCCGTCGTCGTTCTGCGCGACGAGCTTCATCTCGCCGGTGAGGATGTTGACGCGGTGGATGTCGTGAAGCTGGGGATTGCGGTTGTTGAGGGCGACGAGGATGTCGGTGGGCGTCTTGTGGCTGACCTCCTGAACGCGCGCCTGCACCTTGTCGAATGGCGTGAGGTCTTTCGTCTGCTTCGTCGCGAGGTCCACGGAATAGAGCCGCCAGTTCTCATCGCCGCCCTTGTCCTGCGTGTAGAGGATGTGGCTGTTGGTGAACGCCCAGAAGTAGTTGCGGATGCCGCGGTCCTTGTCGTCCGTCACCGGCTGCGCCTTGGAGGGGTCCGTCGCCGGGCCGACCCAGACGTTGAGCACGTCTTTCACCGGCGCGAGGAACGCGATCTGCTTGCCGTCCGGGCTGAGCTGCACCCCGGCCTTGTCCGGATTGCCGAAGAACACGCTGCGCGGAATCAGCGGCGCGGCGTTGCCCTGAGCGCTGGCGCGCGAGGCGGTAACGAACACTGCAGCAGCGCCGACGGCGCAAGTCAACCCGGCTCTGACGAATCTCCCGAAAGTCATGTGATTCTCCTCAAGATGTGTTCACGCCCGGGGCGGGCATCGCGGCTTGCCGGAAATACCCCGAAAGCGACGAATGCGATGCCGTTCGTACCCGGAATCGAAGCATCATCTTATATGAAACATCGGGGGTTTCACGGATACGGCGGCGCGGGCGACAAGTTCACACGCCCGTGTCGTTCCGACGCGAGGGGTTCAAGGTTTCTGACTCGTCCCGCGGGGGCACGGATCGCCGGACTCGTCCTTGAAAGCAAAGGCGCAATCTCGGATCCGGATCACGCGCTACTCCCTCCGACCGCCCAGCAGGCCTGCACGATACAGAAAGTACAGCAGTTGCAGCACGGCCATCAGCGTGGCCGCGACGTACGTCAGCGCCGCCGCGTTGAGCACCTTGGCGACGTCGCGGTCCTCGACCTGCTGGATGATGCCGCTGGTCAGCAGGGCCGCCCGCGCCCGCTTGCTCGCGTTGAACTCGACCGGCAGGTTGATGAGCTGAAACAGCACGATCACGGAGAACAACCCGATCCCGATCAGAGTCAGGTTGAACGACTGCAGGAACAACCCCAGCGTCAGAAATACCATCGACAGGCCCCCGCCCACGCTCGCCAGCGGCACGATCCCGTTGCGCAGCGCCAGCGGGGCGTAGCCGACGCGATCCTGAATCGCGTGACCGGCCTCGTGCGCCGCGATGCCGACGGAGGCAATCGACCGGCCCGAATACACGTCCCGGCTGAGCCGCAGGACTTTGTGCCGGGGGTCGTAATGATCGGAAAGAAATCCCTGCGCCGGCTCGTTGCGCACATACTCCAGCCCGTTGGCGCACAGAAGCTGCGCCGCGGCCTCGGCGCCGCTCAGCCCGCTGAACGTCCCCTTCCGGCTCATCTGCGCATACGCGCTTTTCACGCGAAGCTGCGCCCACAGCGCCAGCAACCCGGCGGGGAGGATGAACGCGTAGTACATCGGATCCCATCCGATCAGGAACGACAACATCATGTCACATCACTCCTTTCAGACCTCGCGCGGCCTGCGCGTGCTCCGTCGTGGCTTGTTCATCGACCGCGCCGAGCCTGAGTCCATCACATCGCGTGCCGCGGAGGGCGCGAGTGCATCTCGGTGAATCGCAACGGGTTGCAGCGAATGCCGGTTTGCAGCCCCTGTCATTTTGACATCCGCGCCGCGACGACGCACCCTACAGCCATTCGTTAGACGCTCCAACCGGACTGTCACCGACAGGATTCGACATGCGGCTTATCATCGAAATGGACGGCCCGATCATCGACCCCGCGCCGCGGTACTGGGCGGCGTATCACCAGGCCGCCGGCGAGATGCAACTGCCGCGGCTGGATCAAGCCGAGTTCTGGCGGCGGGTGCGCGTGGGCGATCCGACGGGGCGCTGGCTGCCCGGCGCGGCTGCGGCGAAGATCGCGGCGTTCAAGTCGCGGTTTGACGAGCTGCTCGAAGCCTCGGAGCTGATCGCCGCGCAGGAGCCGCAAGAGGGCATCAGGCCCGTACTCGAAAGGCTCAAGCGCCACGGCGACCTGGCGCTCGTCAGCCTCGGTCCCAACAAGGCCGCCCGCCAGGCGCTCCTCGACCGGTTCGATATCTCCGTGTTCTTCACGCGCATGACGGGGCTGTCCGCCGATCACGGGGGTCGAGCCAAGCAGGTCAGGGAGCTGATCGAAGTCCAGGGTCGCACGATCGTGGCCGCCGCATCCATCGCCGTCATCCAGGCCGCCTTCGCCGCGCAGCTCCCCGTCGTGGGCGTAGGCAGCGGCGCACTGGTCAGCAAGCGTCTCGTCCAGGCCGGCGCGACCGTCTCCTTCCTCAATCTCGACGATCTCGCGGAAGAAGTCGAAACGGGCGGCACCAAACTTGTCGCCGCAGGCCTGATGCCCACCGCCTTCCCCACCGTCACCAACCCCTTCGCCGGCTCAAAACCACTGCCGCGGCGGACGTTTTGAGGCCTGTGCCCGCGAGCCTCGCGCTCCGGGTTTCAGCGGGAGCCTGTCGAGTTCCGCAGGACAAACGCGCGTCGAACAGACTCTCCGGATCAAGGCGGGCGCAGCACGCGCTGCCAGCGCTTCCGCGAGCCTCGCCCACGTCCGGCTTCGCATCCCTTCTCCTCAGCGCCTCTGCGGCTCTGCGCGAGCCTCTTCGCTTTCCGGGTAGATCGCGCCAATCTCGCATGCGACGCCAAACCCGCCGAGCCGTCCCATGACGCTGCCGCGCAATCGCCCGCCGTTGTCCGCCCCACCACCTCAGTGTTATGCTCCCTCCATCCCGGCCGCAGCGCGCCGGGCGAGGCTCTCGCATGGACGATCTGACGCGGCTCATTGAGCTTCTCGAAAAGCGGCACGCCTGCCTGTCGCTGCACACGCACGAGGAGACTTATGCGCTGAGCCTTGTCCGCGAGGCCGCCCTGCACCTGGGGCGTCCGCTGCGCCAGTGGGCGGTGATCGGCGGCGTCCGCGACGGACTCGTCGGCGGCAAGCCACCCGTCCCGGAGACGGAGCACCCGGCCGCGGCGCTTTACTACCTGCACGAAATCCGCGACCCCGCGATTGCCGTGATGCTCGACGTGGTTTCGCACCTGAAGGACGAGAAGACGTTGCGGCTGCTGCGCAACCTGATCGAGAAGTGCCAGGACGGTGACACTCAGCTCGTGCTCATCGACCATCGCGAGGATCTTCCCTCGGTCGTGGCCGACTGGGTCACGCGGTTCGACGTCTCGCTGCCGGACGCCGCGGAGATCGAGAAGATCGTGCGCGAGACGCTGGCGGAGATGCACCGCCTGCGCCGCATCGAGATCGAGATGACGCGCGGCGGGCTGGAGACGATGGTGCGCAACCTCCGCGGGCTGACGCGGCGGCAGGTCCGGGCAATCATCATCGAGACCGTCTGCGCCGACCAGCGCTTCGACGAGACCGACCTCGCCACCGTGCTGACGCGCAAGCGGCAGGCCGTCCGGACCGGCGGGTTGCTCGAGTTCGTCGAGGCGCCGGTCGAGCTGTCGGGCATTGGCGGACTGCGACGACTGAAGAACTGGCTCAAGCAGCGTGAAGGCTCGTGGTCGCAGAAGGCCGTCGAGTTCGGGCTGACGCCCCCGCGCGGCGTCCTGCTGCTCGGCGTGCAGGGGGCGGGCAAGAGCCTGTCGGCGAAAGCCATCGCCACGGCCTGGCAGCGCCCGCTTTTGCGCATGGACGTGGGGGCGCTGTACGATAAATATATCGGCGAATCCGAGCGGCGATTGCGCGAGGCTCTGCGGCAGGCGGAGATGATGGCCCCCGTCGTCCTTTGGATCGACGAGATCGAAAAGGCCTTCGCCTCAGCCGCCAGCCAGAGCACGGACGGGGGGCTTTCGCGCAGGATGTTCGGCTCGCTGTTGACGTGGATGCAGGAACATGCCGCGCCGGTCTTCCTCGTCGCTACGGCCAACGACATCGGCGCCCTGCCCCCGGAGCTGCTGCGGAAGGGGCGGTTCGACGAGATCTTCTTTGTGGACCTTCCGCGGCCCGTCACCCGGCAGGATATCTTTGAAATCCACCTGAAAAAACGGGGTCGCCAGCCCGCGGATTTTGACCTGAAAGCCCTCGCGGACGCATCGGAGGGCTTCAGCGGCTCGGAGATCGAGCAGGCCGTCCTCGCCGCCATGCACGAGGCTTTCGACAAGGGCGAGCCGCTGACCACTGCGGGCATCCTCGGCGTGCTGGCCACCTCGCCGCCCCTGTCGGTGACCATGGCGGAGCAGGTGGAGAGCCTCCGTGCCTGGGCCAAAGGAAGGTGCATGCCGGCGGATTGACTCTTGAAAGGAGGCGGCTATGCTATTTATGAAGAGGCAGGCACGCGGGGGTTGGCAAGGGCGGGGTTTGTGATAGCGTGCCATCCGCGGCGATGGCCGGGTCCATGCGGATCGGGCGGTGTCGCCGGGACGGTGGGTGCGATAAAAAAGCAACGAGAGACGGGGGGCTGGTCAATGACCCCGGCCTCGGCTAGAATCCGGTGGATGCCTGAGCTTGCAAAAGCAAGGCGCCCCGCTATGAATAGTGCTAAGGACTTCGGCGCCTCGATCCCGGGGGGCACGGTGCAGAAATGCATCGGCGGGCGAGGCGCCCCTTTTTTGCGCCGACTTCCACACGGTTGCCCTTCACGTTAAACGCACATCGCTTCGGATGCGCTTCACTTCAGATGCGCTTCACTTCCCGACGGGTCATCACCAGCGCTGGCGCAATCTGAGCGCCATAGTGTCGCCGGGTTGCACGGGTCCGCAGCAGCGGGGGGGGGGGCATGCTCTCGCCGTACTCGGCGTGAGCATGGATTGCCTCGGCACGGCATGGCTACCCGCTGCGCGTGAAGCCATGCCACCCAACCGCGACGTCAGCTCAGCGCGACGTCAGCTTAGCGCGACCGTCAGCATCGTGATGTCGTCGCTTTGGGGCGCGGCGCCGCGGAAGTCGGCTACGGCGGTGCGAACGGATTGCAATATCTGCCGCGGCTCCTGCTCGGCGGAGGCGCCGAGAACGCGGTGCAGCGCTTCCTCGCCGAACAGATCGTCCTTCTCGTCGCGTGCTTCAACCACGCCATCGGTGTAGCAGAAGAGCTTGTGCGCGCCCGGCGCAAAGTCCACGGTCTGCGACGTGTACTCCGCCTCGTCCAGCACGCCCAGCGGAAGTCCATGCTCGATCGGCACGTCGCTCACCTTGCGCGTGCCCACCTCGACAAGGCACGGTCCCGGATGTCCGGCCGCGCACAGGCGGAGCTTGCGCGCCTTCGGATCGATCACCATGAGCAGGGCGGTGATGAACTTCGACGTGTCCGTGTTGCGGTGGATCAGGTCGTTCCATCGTTTCATCAGCACGGCCGGATCGTCGGCGTCCGGCAGCGTGACGCGCACGGCCGCCTGCAGATTGGCCATCAGCAGCGACGCGGCAACGCCCTCGCCGGTGACGTCGGCGATGAGCGTCCAGACGCGCCCGTCGGCCTGCTCGCCCACGTCGTAGTAATCGCCGCTGACGCGATTGCCCGGCTCGTTCAACGCCGCCACTTTCAGCTCCGCGCGGTCCGGCAGGCTGCGCGGGAACAGTCCCGTCTGAATCCGCCGCGCCAGCGCGAGGTCCTTTTCGAGCTGCGTCTTGAGCTTGTATTCCTCCAGAAGCCGTGCGTTGGCCAGCCCGATGCTCACCTGTCGCGCGATGCCCGCCAGAAAGTCCGCGTCCTCCTGCGAGTACACCGTGGAGGTGCTCGTCCGGTCGCCGTAGATGACGCCGAGAATCTGATCGTCGTACATCAGCGGGACGCACATGGCCGAGCGGATGCCGAGCTGCACCATGCTCACGGTCGGGTCCGACGCGCGCTGGCGGTCCTCGGTGATGATGACGTACTCGCCGCGCTCCAGCGCCCGGGAGAGCGCCGTGCGGCCGATGGTCAGCTCGCCCTCGCGCCCGCGCAGGTGCCGGACGATGGGCCAATCCACGCCGCGACCGCCCTCCTTCTTAATGGCAATCGCGCCGCGCTCGAAACGCAGCATCTCGAAGCAGATGTCCATCGCGTCGGCCAGCAGCAGGTCGCGGTCCTTCAGCGTGACGAGCCGCCCGGAGAGGTCGTAGAGAACCTGCAGGCGCTGCTGCGAAAGCTGAAGCGGGCCGCCCGCGCGGCGCGTGTAACTGGCCGTTTCCAACGAAGGCTGTGCGTCGCTGACCACGACGGCCGCCGTCCGCGCGTCTTCCTGTCCACCCCGGTAGATCACCTGCACGTTGCCGATCGTCAGCACGTCGCCGTCTTCGAGCACCTTCGAGTGAAGCTGGAGGCCGTTGACGAGCAGGCCGTTCTTGCTGCCGAGGTCTTCGATGACGTGCCCGTCGCGCGTGCGGGAGAAGCGGGCGTGGCGGCGCGAGGTGCTGGGGTCGTCCACCCACAGGTCGCACGTCGGCTCGCGCCCGATGACCAGCGCTCCCTCCGTCAGCGGGCGGGCGAACTCCTGACCGTTGGGCATGGTGATAAGCAGGTCGGCCACGGCTTGTTCCTTCCTCAACCCCGCACCGCTCGGTCCGCCGGCGGCGTCCGAATCCGTGCGCGTGAATGGGACATCCTATCTGTCGGCGCTGCGTTTCGGAAGCGATGGGTTGCGGCTTGCTTGCTGTGCCTCAACCGACTATTTTTCCGATGGAAACCCTTGGGCAGCAGCGGACTCGGGGCGACCCGCACCGCCTGCCCGGTTCGCCTCGAGGAGAGCCGCACATGAGTTCCATCACCGACCTGCTCGGCGCGGACGCCGCCAAACTGCTGGGCCACAAGTGCACGACGATCGACAAGTCCCTTATCCACGCTCCCGGGCCGGATTACGTGGACCGCGTCTTCGCCCACACCGATCGGAACAACGCCGTCCTGCGCAACATGCAGTGGATTCTCGGCTGCGGGCGGCTCGGCGGCACGGGGTACCTCTCGATTCTCCCCGTCGATCAGGGCATCGAGCACAGCGCGGGCGCGTCCTTCGCCCCGAACCCCATCTACTTCGACCCGGAGAACATCGTCAAGCTCGCCATCGAGGGCGGCTGCAACGCGGTGGCCTCGACGCTGGGCGTGCTCGGCGCGGTGGCGCGCAAGTACGCGCACAAGATTCCGTTCCTCGTGAAGGTCAACCACAACGAGTTCCTGTCGTATCCGAACAAGTACGACCAGATCATGTTCGCGCAGGTCGAGCAGGCGTGGGAGATGGGCGCTGTCGCCGTCGGCGCGACGATCTACTTCGGCTCGGACGAATCCGGCCGGCAGATTCAGGAGGTCAGCGAGGCCTTCCACCGCGCGCACGAGCTGGGCCTGGTCACGGTGCTGTGGTGCTACCTGCGCAACAGCGCGTTCAAGAAGGACGGCAAGGATTATCACGTCAGCGCGGACATGACCAGCGAGGCCAACCACCTCGGCGTGTCGATCGAGGCGGACATCATCAAGCAGAAGCAGGCCGAGAACAACGGCGGCTTCACGGCGGTGAACTTCTCCAAGACGCACAAGCTCGTCTATGAAAAGCTGACCAGCGACCACCCGATCGACCTGTGCCGCTACCAGGTGGCCGGCTGCTACCTGGGGCGCATCGGCCTGATCAACTCCGGCGGCGAGTCCAAGGGCGAAAGCGACCTGGCGGACGCGGTGCGCACCGCGGTCATCAACAAGCGCGCCGGCGGCATGGGCCTGATCTCCGGGCGGAAGGCGTTCCAAAAGCCGATGGCGGAAGGCGTGAAGCTGCTGAACGCGATTCAGGATGTGTATCGGGATAAGGGGATTGGGCTGGCGTAGGATTACTGACAGGGTACCCATGCAGACCGCCACAGGACACGACGCTAGAATCATGAGCACGAGAGGCTCGCCAAGATACAGCAATCCCCCCGTCGTTGAAACGGTGATTGGTGTGCAGTTCCCCGAGCTGCGCGGTTTTTCCAACGTCCACTTTGGGCTTTATTGGGAACAGATACGCGACCGCTATCCCCGGTTTCAAGACAAGCCTCGGATTCCGCACATGCTCGCATCCAACGCCGGATCACACTTGATGCCCGGTCGCACTCCGGACCGCGTCTGGTTCATGAGCGCCGACGAGCAGGGAGAACTGATTCAGCTCCAGCCGAATCGCTTTCACTTCAATTGGCGGGGCCAAGGCCAGTCGTATCCCGAGTTTGAGACAAACTCTCAAAAGTTCTTCGCTGAGTTCAAGGGACTAAAGAGTTTTTGCGTGACACAAGCGATTGATGTGCCGGCACCCGAAATCTGCGAAGTGACTTACTTCAACCATTTGATACCTGAAGCTGGCGAGACAGCCATGGATCTGTTTGGCAAGGCCTTCGCGGGACTTCGTTGGGCGAACAGCGACGATTTTCTTCCGCGAGTTCCGAACGGCGCTGCCTTTAGCCGGCTCTATGACATTTCAGATTCGCACGGGAAGCTGCATGTGAACGCGAATCTGGCTCGAGACGAGGCGAAGAGAATCGATCTCATTCGGCTGGAACTCACCGCGCGCGTCCCGCTTGATAGGAAAACGGAGGCGGAGTTTGAACGAGCCGTAAGCTTGGCTCACGAGTGGGTGGTCTGGGGCTTTACAAGCGTTACGGACAAGGACATTCAGCTTGAGCGTTGGGGACGCCAATTATGACCATAGCTGCAACGAATCCGATCGGATTGTCGGACCAGGAAATATCGTACGACTTCACCTTCTCTTTTGGCGATGACGCTCAAACGTCGGGATACAACTCGACACGCCCCGTGCTGATTGCTGGACGCGAGGCTCCGGAATGGATCAACGACCTCGTTTCCCGAATCGATGCCCTCAGAGCGCTGGGGCCGAACTGGGATAGCTACGGGGCCTCTCCCGTCAACATGACCACCATCGCGCATGCCCGGGAGATCGCCAGGAAGCTGGCAGGTTTCGTTGGCGTAACTCGACCTGTTCTTTCTACAGGACCGAATGGCGAAGTCGGGTTTTCATGGGATACCGGCAAGTGGAGCCTCGACGCGTCCGTTGACGATGAGGGTATGATTACCTACGTCTATCTTGAAGAGGCGGGACGAGAAGTTGAGAGCCGAACGCGCGACCCGCACGATCTACTGCTGTTCCTTACCCACTGGACATGACCGGCGATGCCACCGACCGGTTCCACGCCCTCCGACCCTGTGCGCGACGAACCCGTTGTCCTCGCTGACAGCGAGCGAATCTGGCGTCGGATCCCTCCGGGACCGGACTCAGCCGAACCTCTCGTCGGAGGGGGCGTGCGTCCGAAGTCGTTTCGACTGAAACCAAGGAAAGGCGAAAGAGGCCCATCTTGGAGCCGAGCATCTATCACCCAGAAGCCTCTTGCTCTCCTGCAGATCGAGCAGGACAAGGGACGGTCGATCGAATCTTGGATGGTCGCGGAAATCACCGTCGAACAAGTCCGGTCCCTCGGATTAGATGTTCTGCCCGATGGAAATGAGGAGGATCTGGGGCACTGTATCATTGTGCCAACACGAGAGCGGTGTTTCAGTGACAGCGTGTGGAGCAAGCTGGCGAAGCTTGCTCGGATCATCTACACCCATAGCGCCAGCTCGTGAGCCTCAGTTTGGCGCGGAGTCGCCGGCTGCTACACGGCCCGCGTGGGCGCGACTTGAGCGGATCGGGTCCGCCGCGCGAGCGCCGCTTTTTCCAGTTGTGAATCGCCTGGCGGCTGACCTTGAACGTCCGGGCCGCCGCTGCGGGCTTCATCCCGCAGTCGACCGCCTCCATCACCCGCCGCCGCAGCGCCTCTTGAGCCTCCGGCGACAACGTCCGTGCATCTTGACTGGCCATGCGGGTAGATCACCCGCAAGGGCAGGGAAGTCACCTATTATATGCTCGGAGGAATATTGCCGAAGTACGCAACCCATTCGTGGTTGCGGCGAGTCGCAGCACAGATTCCCAAGGTCGCCGCTCGGCGGCAATGCTGGTCTTACAGTCTGAGGTGAAAGTGCGGTTGACAAGCTTTCCAGCCTGTCAACCCGCGCACGGGCCCGGGACATGACCGGATGGAAAGCCGGTCCCCCAAGTGAAGGAGACTTTCACCACGGGCTGCTAGACCCAACTCAGTGTTCGTGTAGCGAGCCGCGGACTTGAGTTCGCGCGGATTCGCCTCCAGGCAGCCGCCCTCAGCTTCAGAGGCTCCGCTACACGAAATCGAAGACGGCTCTAGAGCCCGAGACGCCTTCGGCGTGGTCATCTTTCCGCACCGGTGTTCCCGCTGAGCCGCGGCGCGCGGGGGGTACCGCCTGAACTGTGACGGACCCTGGAAGCAGCCAGGCACGCTTGCATGGTGAGGATCGCAAGACCAGCGGGTGGCGCGGCGTACAAGACGGGGCAAACGGATCCGCAGCAGCGGACAGGCGTGGTCGTTGGGCGGGATCTGAATCAGGCCTGAAGCGATGTTGAGGAGGTGAGACCTCAGGCGTTCTTGATTGGCCGGTTGACGACCTTTCGCCCGCGTGTCCGCCGACTTGGGCCGGCGACCGTGAGGAACCTGCTTCTTCGAAGATTGGGTTGCGGATCACCTGCCGTGCGGAATTCCCGTCGCGGAACGACGGGCTACGGTTCTCGGATCGCGCTGCGCGGGGCGTCTTGCGACGCGCGCATCCGGGCAGCCGCCTCTGAGCGCCTCATTGCGTCGAGAAACCGCGTCCGGCTGATGCCCATCTCGTATCGGCACACGCTGCTGTACTCACAAAACGCGCAGGGCGAAAAATGACGCAGACGGCACGGGTGCACTCCCGCGTCGCCGTCGAGGATTGCGTCGGCCAGCTCGCCCATCCGTGTGCGCGTGTGGCTCAGCACCGCCTGAAAGTCGTCGTCCTCCAGCGCGTCGTTGCTGTCCGGATAGCCCAGCGAGCCGTCCTGCTTCACCTGGAGGCTGTAGTATTTCGCCCGCCCACCCGGCGGCACAGGCTCCAGAGCATCGGCGAGCGCGGCATGAATCAAGCCGCGCGCCTTTTGATCCCCGCGCAAGCCGCCGTCCGCGGATTTCACTTCGCGAGGATGCTTGACGCGCTCGTAACTCGGCTTGAGGTTCACGTACAACGACGCCAGCGGACGCACCGGGCGCCCCGCCAGCGTCTCCCCATGCTCCGCCATCACCAGCAGGTACGCGATCAACTGCAGCGAAAGCCCGTGCCACGCGCGGCTCAGGTCGAGCTTCTTCTCGCCCGACTTGTAGTCGATCACCACGCCCAGCGTCTCGTCCAGCCACTCGGCCAGGTCCACGCGGTCGATGTAGCCGCGCACGCGCACCTCGCGCCCCTTCGGCGTCGTCCACGTCCACGCGGGCAGCGAGCCGGGCGCGTCAAAGCCAAACGCGGCCTCCGCCCGCCGCGGACGCGCTCGCCCCACGGCCGCGGCGGCGCGCTGCACGTTCCAGCTTCGTTGAACGGTCTCCTGCGCGCGGCGTATCGCATAGGCGTCGCGCGCGACCGTCTCCTCCAGCGCCGGCGAAAGTCGCGCACACACGCGCTCCCAGCTCGCCTCCAGGCTCGCGCTCATCTGCTCCGCCGACAGGTCGGTCACGTCGCGCCCCTCCCCCGCGCCCGTGGAGACGAAGTCTTCGAGAATCGCATGATGAATCGCGCCCACGTCCATCGGCTCCAGGCCCGACTCCGCGCGCTCCGTCAGCCGCAGCCCATGCCGTGCGAGGAACCGGAACGGACACGACGCGAACGTCTCCAGCGCCGTCACGCTCGTGCGCAGCGGCGGACCCAGGAGCCGTCGCACGAGGTCGTCCGACAGTCGATCCTCCTGCGATTGTGCCAGCGAGATCAGTGGTTTCCGCGCGGCCGCGGCGAACTCGCCATTCGCACGCGCCGCGGCATACAGCGTGTTCCACCGCGAGCGCACGACGCCGTCATCCGCCACCGGCGCAGGCCTGGTGCGGAACTCCCGCGCGACTCGACCCGCAAGGTCGCGCGCCGTGTGAACATCCCACGTCTGGCGCGCCGGCGCGGGATCGCCGACCGGAACGGGTCCGCCGCCGGGCAGCAACGCCGCCATGTCCGTGAAATATGGCGACGGGCGCAGCTCCTTGCCGCTCTCGTCCGCGATCGCGCAGGTGATGAGCAGCCGCCGCGACGGCCGGGTCAGCGCGATGTACGCCAGCAGCCGCTCGTCGAGGATGCGCTCCCGTCGCGAGCGCGAAAGCTCGATGCCCCGGCGCGCGAGGCGATCGCGGTCCTCGTCGCTCAAGATCGGCTCCTCCGCGTGCCGCGCGGGAAACTGCCCGTCGTTGAAGCCGATGAGAATGACGCATTTGAGGTCCGGATGCCGGCTGCGCTCGATCGAGCCGACCAGCACCTGGTCCAGCGTCGGCGGCGCCAGCCCCATCGTCAGGTCGGAAAGCCCCGTCTCGATCAGCTCGCTCAGTTCATGGGCGCCAAGCTCCGCGTCCGCGAAGGCAAAACCCAGATCCTCCAGAAACGCGGGCACGTCCGCCATGACTTGCCGATGTTCCTGCGCCTCAGCGAGCCGACCGGCCGATTCCGCGTCCTTCGCCCAGCTTTCCAGTTGATCGAACGCCTTCCACTCGTCGAGCGCTCGGCTGAGTTTCTCCGCCCAGTCCGTCCCGCGGCTGCGTCCGGGCGCGGCCGTCTCTTCAAGCCACGGATCGAGCCGCCCGGCCAGCGTGCGTCGCGCCGCGTTGACGCGACGCAGCCGCAGCGTCTCGAACTCCGCCGGACCCGCCTCCTCGCGCCGCGATCGGGGCGCATGACGCCAGTCCTCCCCATGCCACGCCGCGGCGCCCGTCAGGCCATGTTCGATGAGGAAGTTCTCCAGCTCGTCCGAGGTATCTGCCGTCAGCGGAACCAGCCCCGTTTTCAGCAGCAGCCGGATCCACTCCAGACGATACGGCTCGGCCGCCAGCGCGATCATCGCGCGAACCAGCTCGATCAACGGATGATGCGCAATGGGCCGGCGTCGGTCGATAAAGTACGGCACGCCGCGCGCCGTCAGCGCCGCGGCCAGCAGGTCGTGATACGGCGTGAGGTCTCGCGCGATGACGGCGATATCCCGAAAGCGACAGTGCTGCGAAGCGTCGCGCACCCACGAAAGAAGCTGCGCGACCGCGTACTCGACCTCCAGCCGCCGATCCGGCAGCACGACGGCCCGGATCTCGTCCGCCAACGGCGCTTGCTCCGCCGCGGGGTGCGCGGCGGCAGAGTGCGCGGTGGCGGCATGCTCGGCGGTGGCATGCGCACCGCTCCCCCCTCCCCCCGGGAGGGGGCAGGGGGAGGGCTTCCTTGTAGAAGCAAGAGGTGCCATTCGCGCGGACTGAGAATCCTCGCCACCGGAAGCGCCGGCTTCCCGTCCGCGTGCAGCGCGATCCCCATCGAAGATCGACGCCTCCAACGCGGCGAGCCTCGGCGCCTGGCGAAACCGCGGCAGCGGCGACGCCTCCAGGATGACCGGCACCGTCACCTCCAGCCCCGCGCGACGGAACAGGCTCTCCCAGTCACGCAGCGTCTGCGCGGTCAGCGCGAACAGTCCGCGATCCTCGTCCGCAGGGGGGGGGGAACCCGCGCGAAGCTGCGCCGGGTCCACCAGCAGGCTCAGTGTCGTCTCGCGGCATCGCCGCGCCAGGTCCACCAGCAAACCCTTCTCCTGCCCGCCCATCGTGGCGAACCCGTCCACCCACAGCTCCGCCCCGTCAAGCCACGGGCACCGTGGCAGACATCGACGCGCCACTTGCAGATGCTGCGACGGGTCCAATCGCTGCGTCCCGAGGTATTCCAAGTACGCCTCGAAGAGCAGGCTCAGGTCATGGAGCTTGGCCTCATGCGCCCCCTCCGCAGCGACATCGCCGGTCTCGCTCCGCGCGGCGACCGTTCGCGGCTCCTCATCAGGCAGCGCAAGCTGCGGACCCCTTGGAATCGACGCATTCGGCGGCGACAGTGACGGATCCGCCACCGTTGGCGACACGTCTCCAGGCGCCGGCGACAAATCCGCCGGCACCACCAACTCGCTGAGCAGCTCGGCGAACGTCCGCCCCATTTGCCTCGTCAGCCCGACCAGCCGCGAGCACCGACCGTAGTACTTCAGCTTGGAGCGGTGCTGCTCGATGAGCCGGCGCAGGACCATCGCCCGCGCGGATTCGGAGATCGCCCGCGCGTGCAGCGGGCCGGCGTGTTCGAGAATGCGGTGCGCCAGCCGCGTGAACGACAGCACCTCCGCCCGATGCGCCACGCGAAGGTCCGACGGGGCGAGCAGCGCCCGCTCCATCTGCAGCGCCGCCTGCTCGGGAACCAGGAAGATCAGCCGACCCCCGCCCACCCCGTCCTCGCGCAGACGCGCGCGGACGCCCTCCAGACACGCATGTGTCTTCCCCGCCCCCGCACGTCCAAGCAGAAATCGAACGGGCATGAATGCACAATGTACCCGCAAGCCGCGGTTCCAACACGTGGCCGCCGCCGCAGTCAAGTGCCCTGGTGCAGATGAAGGCCCTCCACCTGCGTTGGCGGTTCCGAAGCGTGGCGGGCTGAGACGTTGAAGCGGTTGCGGAGTCCGGGCGGCGAGGGTACGAAATGGGAGGCGTGGACGGGGCGGGAGGCATGGAGAGCATCGAGCCCTTTCAAGAGCATTCAGCCCTTGCAAGAGCATCGAGTCCTTTCATTCATGGAGAATCGCAATGAGGACTGCCGGAAGCGCGAGTGGGATCGGGTGGGATGGACACTTCACTTTGCGGCCGACGGCGATCGTCGGTGCGCGGCGGCCATCCGTTGCAGCGTACACGCCGCTGCGATGGCTGTCTGTTGCGGCGGCCTTGCTGCTCATGCTGACGCTCCACGCCTGCACGCCCGGCGGCGGGCAGACGAACGACAATGACAACACGTCCGCCAACGACAACGGCTCCTCAGCGGACGAGATCACGGCGGACACGACGCTTGCCTCGCTGGACATCGAGGTCGGCCGCACGGTCAGCGTGCTGAACAACGCCGTGGTCACAGTGACCGGCGACGCGACGATCGACGGGGAGATCACCGCGCCGTCGGGTCGATTGACGCTCAAGGTGGACGGCGACCTGACCATCAACGGGATCGTCAGCAGCGCGGTGACGGGCGACGGCGAGGCCGCGGACGACGAGCCGCTGGGCGAGCAGGAGGTCGGCGTGTTCATCGTCGTCGGCGACGGCGAGGTGAACGTGGGCGAGGACGCGATCCTCTCGTCACAAGGCTCGACCGTCATCACCGACGACGAATCCGTGCTCGATCAGACGCCTGCGGAACTTGAGACCGAGATGCTCAGCACCGAGGGCGACGAGCTTCCCACGCTGATGCCGCTGCCGGAAGAGAGCGTGCCCGCCTCGGCGATGAGCGTGCGCGGCGGCAAGCCGTACACGCTTCAAGACGGCGCGGCGCTGCCGCCGGTCGTGATCGGCGGGACTTGGCCTCCGGCGGGGGTGACGCCTGCAGGCGACCGGCCAATCGTGATTTTCAGGTTCCGGGGCAATCGCGCACTGGACATCAGCGGCTGGACGTACAACGGTCCGCCAGCGCCGGACGCGCAGGGCACGGATGAATCCGGCACGTCGGGAAACAATGCCGCGGGCCGCGACGGAAAGAAGGGCGGCAATCTCTACATTCGCAATGAGGGCGGGGAGGTTCGCCTCACCGGCGCGGTAACGCTGACGCTGTCGGACGGCGGAAGAGGCGGCGATGCGACGGCGTTCTGCGCGTCGGCCACGGGCGGCAACGGCGGGCAGGCCGGCAACCTGCGGATCACCGGCGCGGGCGGGATCGACATCAGCGGAGGCACGCTGGTGATCGTCCCCGGCAAGGGCGGCGACGGCGGCGATGCGACGGTCGAAGCGGACACCGGCGGGGGCATCAGTTGCCCCGGCCTCGACGGCGAAGACACCTCGGCCACCGGCGGTCCTGGAGGGCGCAACGTCAAGGCCCTGTTCGCGCGCGGCAGCGTCACGGGGCTGGAGAACGTCAGCATCGATTTCGTGGTCGGCGGTAACGGCGGAAACGCCACGGCTGGCGGATGCCTGCCGGAAGACGGGAACGAGTGCTGCGACGGCGGCAACGGCGGCAGCGCCACGGCCACGGGCGGCGCGGGCGGCGACGCTTCCGTCAGTGTCAGCGGTCTGGCAGCGACGGCAGCCGGGGCGGTGGGCGGCGACGGCGGCGATGCGACGGCGAGCGGCGGCGACGGGGCGTTCGGCGGCGATTGCAAGTTCTTCGATGCCGGCGCGGGCGGCGATGCCGGCGAAGCGACCGCCATCGGTGGCGCGGGCGGCGCGGCGCTGAACGGCGGAGGCGGCGTGACACAGGGCGGAAACGGCGGCGCCGCAACATCGAACGGCGGCTGGGGCGGCGACGGCGGCGACAGCGGGCTGGGCGAAGTGGGCGATGGCGGGGCCGCCGGCGCGGCTTCCGCCACCGGCGGGGCAGCCGGCGCTGGCGCCACGGCGGGCGCCTCAGGTGAGGAGACCGAGGAGGATGGATTCGAAGGCGATCCCGGCGAGGAGATGGACGTGTTCATCTTCTGCTTCCCGTTCCTCTTCGTGAGCGCGACGGACGGCGTCATTGCGCCGGGAGTTCAGGAGGGCACGCTCGTCGATGGCGACACCGATTCGGAGATCGGCACGATGTCCATGGAATTCCGCGACCTCGAGGGCGCGCAGTATTTCCTGGGATCGAATCCCGTGCACATCGGCATCCAGTCCGGAGAGGTGGACTTCCTCGCGTCCACCATAGATCTGAACCAAGGCCGGCCCGAGCAGATCGGCGGGCTTCGCATCGCGTCGCTGTATGGCGAGGGCATCACGGAAGACAATCCGCTGCTCGTCCAGGCGATCAACGAGGCCGGCGAGGTCATCGACACGGTGGAGTTCGGATCGATCCCGGACAATCAAGGAGATCCCGAGAACCCCGAGACGTTCGACGCGCTCTACCAGACCTTCGAAGTCGTGGTTGCGTTCCGCATCATCGTTCCGGAGGGGGCGTTCGTCACGATCATCGAGATCTGCATCATTGACCCATGAGGCGCGGCAGGCGGAGCGCCATCCACGCTTGGGTGGATGGCGCCGGGAGGTGCTCATGGCGGACGCTTATGAAACCTTGCGGATCGAGAACGACGGCGGCGTGCGGGTGGTTTCGCTGAACCGCCCGGACGTGCTCAACGCCTGCAACGATCGCATGACGGCGGAACTGACCGACGCCTTCAAGCAAATCGATCGCGACGAAACGGTCCGTTGCGTCGTGCTGACGGGCGCGGGTCGGGCGTTCTGCTCCGGGCAGGACTTGGCGGACTTGGAGGCGAAGTATCGCGAGGGCGACGTTCCCGTGCTCGGCGAGCGGCTGCGCAAGGGCTACAACCCGCTGATCCGGCGTATCGTCGAGCTGGAAAAGCCGGTGATCGCGGCCATCAACGGCGTGGCCGCGGGGGCGGGGTGCAGCCTGGCGCTGGCGTGCGATGTGCGCATCGCCTCGGAGAAGGCGTCGCTGATCGAGGTGTTCGTCAACGTCGGACTGGTGCCGGACTCGGGGAGCAGCTTTTTTCTGCCGCGGCTGGTCGGGTTCGGCAAGGCGATGGAGATGTGCGTCACCGGCGACAAGGTGTCGGCGGCGGAGGCGCTGTCGCTGGGGCTGGTCAGCAAGGTCGTCCCGCCCGATCAACTGATGCCCGCCGCGCTGGAGCTGGCGCGCCGCCTGGCCGCCATGCCCACCCAGGCCATCGGCCTGACGAAACGCCTGCTCTACGGATCCGCCACCCGCGACCTCCCCGCGCAGCTCGAAGCCGAGGCCTTCGCGCAGGAAACAGCCGGGAAGTCGAGCGATCACAAGGAAGGGGTCATGGCGTTCCTGGAGAAGCGCAAGGCGGAGTTCAAGGGGCGGTAAGTTGCTCAGGGATCCGGTTTCGTGCTGGCTTTGGCTCCCACCGGCAGTATAGAATGATGTGGGAATGCCGGTTCAGCCCGGACCATCGCTTGGAGAAAGCCCGGCATCCGAACACATGACAACGATTGAGTCCATCAAGTTCAAGAACTACCGCCTGTTGAAGGACACGACCCTGCCTCTCGGCCGATTCACGTTGATCGTCGGTCCGAACGGCAGCGGGAAGACGACGGCGCTGCGTGCCTTCGAGGCCGCGGTCGATCCTCGGAAGTTCGCGTTTTCGACGGTTTCGACATTCGGGCAGCGGATCAGCGTGACTTCGCCGGTGGAGATCTTCGTGCAATTCAACGAGGACGGGTTCGGCGTGTGCAGCCGGACGCAAATCCTACCTCAGCCCGTAGAGCCGATTCTGCACACAGATCGCCCGGTGACTCTCCAAGCAGGTCCAACCGTGCTGGACATTCTCTCGAGATTCAGGCTATTCTCCTTGGATGCCAAGGAGCTCTGCAGGGGCGTGGAGATGAAGCCCACGATCAGGCTGGATGAGTCTGGCTTTGGATTGCCCGGACTGCTGACACACCTTCAGGATCGGAACAATGAGCGGTTCGAGTCGCTGAACCGTGAATTCGGAACGTGGTTCCCCGAGTTCGACCGAATCACGTGTGATTTCGATGAGCAGGGCAGAAGAGTGTTCTTTGTTAGAACTCGCGACGGGCATCACCGGTTGCCTGCCGCCGAACTCTCCCAGGGCACCCTGCTGGCGCTGTGTACGTTGGCGCTCGCGCACCATCCGAACCCGGCACCGCTGGTCTGCTTTGAGGAGCCTGATCGGGGCATCCACCCGCGTCTGCTGAGGGACGTGCAGGATGCCCTGTACCGCTTGAGTCATCCGGCGAACTTCGGCGAATCGCGGGCCCCCGTGCAAGTGGTGGCGACGACGCACTCGCCCTATCTGCTCGATCTGTACAGGGATCATCCCGAGGAGGTTGTCATCGCGGAGCGCGCGGAGTCGGAAGCGAGGTTCATTCCGCTGACCAGTCTCCCAAACGTAGAGGAAATCCTCCAGGACAGCCATCTTGGAGACATCTGGTACACCGGCATTCTTGGCGGAGTGCCGGCTCACCGATGAAGTTCTGCGTACTTAGTGAATCCCTTGCGGATGAGGCCGCGATTCGAATCCTCATCGCAACGATGCTCGGACAGGAAGCGGAATCGATCGAAACCTCTGCTCCGCGCTCACGAGGATGGCCGAGCATCAAGGACGAGTTGCCGAAGGCGATTCTACATCTGCAATATCGTACGAGCGCCGATGGGCTGGTTGTTGTCGTGGATGGGAACGGCTCGCCCTTCCACCGTCCGGAGCACGAAGGAGTCGAAGGGGGTGATCCATCGTGTCGGATGTGCGTCCTTCGAGGCATCGTCCAGCGAACGTGTCGGCAGCTCCGACCTCGCGGCCCGGGTTCCATGCTGAAAGTCGCCGTCGGGGTGGCCGTGCCATCCATCGAGGCGTGGTACGCCTGCGGGTCGATCAGCGGCATTGGGGAGGCCGCTTGGGCGCTGCGCCCGTGCGGCTCAGCGCCGGAAGAAGTCCGGCGGCTGAAGCGCGAAGTCTATGGCACGGACCGCCCCGGTTTGTCGCATGAACTTCGTGTCGCCGTGGAGCAGGCGACCCGTCTGCGCGAACGTCTCGACATGCTTGAGGAGCTGTTCCCCGCAGGATTCGCAGCGCTGCGGCGCGAGCTTGCCGGATGGCGAGCCTGATTCGCTTGCGGCGTCGATCAATCCTCAAGACCGGGCGTGCCCCAGTTGCTCCGCGTGAGCGGGGCGCTGGCTTCCCTCTACTCTTGCGGAGCTGAGGCGCCGGTTGATCCCGCCGTCGCGGCGGCCTTTTCCGCTTCCTTGATCTGGAGGTAGATCTCCTCACGGTGGACGGACACGCCCTGCGGAGCGTCGATGCCGAGGCGGACCTTGTTGCCGCGGACTTCCACGATCGTGATCTTGATGTCGTCGCCGATGATGATGCTCTGATCTCTGGCTCGCGCTAGTACCAACATGGTCCGGGGTTCCTCCCGCTCTCTTGCCCGCCTCCCTGAGGACGACACCGCGAACACAGAATCCTAGTCCAGCCCGCAGGGTCTTTCAACGCCTTTTCGCCGCGTTTCCCTCGCCGTAAGTTCCGGTTTCTGCGGAACATGGGTAATCCGGGCAATCCTCAGGGCCTGTGCGGCGCGGACTTGTCTGGGATGACCCGGTCCCGCATCATCCCTTGTCGTCACTCGCTGCGCGGCGGAACACCCGGCCAGGTGGTTATCAGGCGGTCGTCATGAACTTCGAGCGCATGGGGCAATTCACCAATCGGCTCATCGCCATCGACTCGGTCACGCCGCGCGAAGCCGAGAAGATGAAGTGCATCGAGCAGGAGCTGCAATCGCGCGGACTGACCACCCGGCGGCTGCCGGTGTGCGGGGAGCGATTCAACCTGCTCGCCACGATGCCGGGCGCGTCGCCGCAGCTGCTCTTCAACACGCACGTGGACACGGTCGCGCCCCGGTATGGACCCCATGAGGACGAGCGGCGGATCTACGGTCGCGGCGCCTGCGACACGCACGGAATTCTCGCCGCATTCATGGAAGCGTTCGACGTCCTGGTGTCAGGCGGCTTATCGGGCATCGGCCTCGTGCTGACCGTGGACGAGGAGGGCGGCGAGCATCTCGGCGCCGCCTGCGCCGGGCGCGATCTGCCGCAGCCGCAGTTCCTCATCGTGGGCGAGCCCACCGAGAACCGCCTGATGCGCAGCCAGAAAGGGCTGCTCAAGGCCGACTTGATCGCCACGGGGCGCGAGGGTCATTCCGGCTATCCCGAGCGGGCCGACGACGCGCTGGAGCGGCTTACATCGGCGATCCACGTCCTTCGCGAGCAGCCGTGGCTCGCCCGGCATTCGGAAAGCGGCAACACGCTCAACGTGTTCATCAAGTGCGGCGGGGAGGCCTATAACAAGGTTCCCGGCCACGCCGAGGCCGGCTTGTTCATCCGGCTGTGCGAACCGATGAACGAGGTGAAGTCGCGGGTGGAGAGCGCGGTGCGGTCGATCGGTGACGAGCGTCTGGCACTTCGCTGGCTGGGCGGCAACGACCCGGTGATGAACCTCGCGACGCTGCGGGGGTGGGAGACGGGGGTGGCCGCATACAACACGGACATCGCGCACTTCCGCTGGCCGGGGGCGAAGACGTTTCTGTTCGGGCCAGGCTCCATCCACCAGGCGCATCGGGATCTGTCCGGGGAACGCTGGGACGAGGGCGAATGGATCGACAAAGCGGAGCAACGACGAGGCGCGGAGCTGTACGTTCGGCTGGTGCGCGAGGCGCTGGCGGAGGGACGGCGGTGATCGGCGAAAAACCCACCTGCGAGCAGTGCGGCCAGCTCGCCCGCGTCCACATCAGCGACCAGGTTCCGGGCCAGGGCAAGGTCATGCGCCATCTGTGCCTGCCCTGCGCGGAGCGGATTCAGCAGGACGCGCCGCTGGTCGAGGCGGCCGCCGCGCCGCCGCTGTCGGAGGCGGCCGTGTTCCTCGCCACCGGCGCGTTCGTCACTCTGCTGTCGGCTGCCGCGGATTACATCCGCCTTGGCGAGCAAGCGGGCTTTGGCTGGTATCAGATCGCGGCCATCATCATCTCGATCATCCTGTTCCTCGCGGGCGTGGTGATGCGCGCCACGAGCATCGCGGTCATCGCGCTGCTGATGGGCGGCATCACGCTGTTCGCGGATTGGATCAAGGTCGGGCACGTCGAGGGCTTCGGCTGGCATCAGCGCATCGGCACGGCCACCGGCGTGGCCGTCATGCTCTGGGGGCTGTGGCTGGCGCGCCGCCGACGCAAGGGGAACGCGCCCCGCACGGCGCCCTCCGCGAAGTGAAAAGGCGAATTGGCGCGACTCCGAGCCGAGCGGCGCTGCTCCGAGTCGAGCGGCGCTGCTCCGAGTCGAGCGGCACGGCTCCGAGTCGAGCGGCGCTGCTCCGAGTCGGAGGACATTGCTCCGGATTGGGTGGCACGGTCTGGCGTACTCGCCAGGCCGTGGCGGGCTGCCCAGCTTGGAGAGGTTCTGGTCGGCGTTCGGCGGCAGCGGTATCCTCCACGCCCGTTGCATGGTGTAGAGACCGGTGCACCGCGACTGGCGGCTGCGCTGCCCGACCGGCGGTCCCGCCACGCGACATTCGGTTTTACCGCGCGGCAGACGGCCTTGCTGCTCGAAAACCGGTTCGGAGGCGACGGACATGCGCATCATCCTCACCGATCAGCGCGACCCCAGCTCCCGCGAGATGGAGTTCAACCACGCCGCGGTCTCGCTCGGATCGGACAGCTCCAACATTGTCCAGCTTCCCTCGACCAACGTGCCCGGCTTCCTGGCGATGATCATGCCGCATCACGACGAGGCGCATGAGAAGTGGAGTTACATCCCGATCGACCCCAGCGGACAGGCGATGTTGCGCGAAACGCCGATTACCGGTCAAACCGCACTGGCGGATGGAGACGAGATCGTCGTGGACCGTTTCCGCCTGCGGATCGAGATGGTCCGCGTGGTTGAACTGCCAGCCGTGGAAGCGGGAGAGCTGAAGATCCTGCAGAAAGTGCGGGAGTACCCGCTGCCCCCCGGCTCCGACACGCAACGTGCGCAGGAGGACGTGACGCTTGGCTCCAAGCTGCGCAAGGCGCTGATGGAAGTCGCGACGCAGTTGGGCCGCACAGCGGATTTCGTGCAGGTGATCGAGACCGCATGCCAGGGCATCCTGCCCGCTGTCGGTGCAAGGACAGTGTGGCTGGGGCTGCGACGGCAGGCGTCCGGACGGCTGGAGTTTGTCGGCGGGCAGAAGCGGGATGGCGGCGTCGCGGCGGAACCGGCCATGCTCGAGACCTTCGAGTACCGCTGCCTTCAGCGCGGTCAGTGCCTCCGCATCATCAAGCCCGACGAAGCCGAGATCGCCTCCGCCGTCGTGGTCCCCCTGCCGACGCGGGACGGCGCGCTCGGGCTGCTCTACGTGGACACGGCGGCGGGAGAGCGCGTCCTCGGACCCGCGGATTTCGACTTCATCGCCGCCGTCGCCGAGGCCGCGGCCGTGCAGGTTGAAACCCTCGCGCATGAGCAGACGGTGCTGAGGCTCGCGGTCAGCGACGCGCAGGTGGCGCTCCTCCGCGACGTGCAGGCGAGGCTCGATCCGGTGCACGTGCCCGTCTGGCCGCAGTTGCAGTTCGCCGCCTACACCAAGCCGGGTCAGGAGCGCGGCGGCGACGTGTATGACGTGACCAAGTTGCCCAACGGGTTGGCGTCAGTCCTCGTTGCACACGTGCGCGCGGACGTCGTCGGCTCGGCGCTGGGCATCGCCGAAGCGCGCAGCGCCTTCCGCGTGGCCGCGTTTCATGCCGACCCCCCGCACATCCTCATGCGAGAACTGAACTACCTCATGCGCACCTCCAAGGAGCACCGGCTCCTCGACGCCGCCATCCTGGTGATGAACCCTAAGTCCGGCGCGGCCGAGGTCTGCACGGCCGGGGACATCGGGGTGATCAGCGTGGATGAGGACGGCGAGCCGCGGGTCTGGACGGAGCTGAACTCCCCGCCCGCCGGAACGCATGAGCAGTACGAGTACGCACGCAAACCGGTCCGGCTGGCGGACGGGGCGACCTTGGCCGTTTTCTCCTCCGGGTGTCAGACGGCCGTGGACCGGCACGGACAAGTGATGGGGCGAAGCCGGATCGTGGACGCGGTCTGCGACGGGTTTGGGCGGTCGGCGATGGCGGCGATGGACGAACTTCTGGCGGATCTTGCGCCTTTTCTCAAGGATGGGCGGACTCCAGACGATATCACTCTGTTGCTGCTGCACCGGCCCGTCACACCGGTGTAACAAATCGTAAAGTCCAGCTTGCACGAAGTTTGTGACATTTGTCGGTGCAACCGGGGCGGCTTATACTAGGGTGGTTCAGTTGGGCAGGAGGCCCGACCGAATGTCCGCAGGAGGATGAGTTGATGCTGCACAAGCTTTGCCGATTCGTGTTCGCGGGACTTCTGCCCGTCGGCTTCGCCGGCTGCGCCGCCACGTCGAGCGATGAGGGCGATGCCGCCTCCAAGCAGGTCGGGGAGGATTCCGCCCACCCGTGCCTCAGCCCCGACGACATGGAGCGGATGTCCGACCAGCTTGTTCAGCTCACCAACCTCGAGCGGACGAACGCGGGGCTTGCCCCGGTGACTCGCGCGGAGAAGCTCGACAGCATCGCCACCGACTTCGCGTGTCGCATGGTCGAGCAGCGGTTTTTCGCTCACGAGGATCCGATCAACGGCGAAGGCCCGGCCGCCCGCGCCAGCCGCGCCAGCTACCGCTATTACTACATTGGCGAAAACCTCGCCGCGGGGCAGACCAGCGCCGCGGACGTGATGAGTGAATGGATGGCCAGCCCGGACCATCGTCAGATCATCCTCTCGCCCAAGTGGCGCGAGGTGGGCGTGGGACTTCGCGCCGGCGGGGAGCACGGCACGTACTGGGTGGTTGAGTTCGCCCAGCCCGCCAAGCCGATTTCCCCCGCGCTGCCGGATCAAAGACCCGCGGAATCCGTCACCCCGCAAACGGTCGAGCCGGTTGCAGGTCCGGTCATTCAGACCGCGCCCTGACGCCGCACTCTTCCGACGATCACTTTTACAAACGACGCGGCGCCTCGGGTGGCAAGCCGGCGCCACGGGTGGCATGCTCTCGCCGTACTCGGCGTGAGCATGTGATTCCCCCTGTGCGACGGGTGGCAAATCGGCTCCGCGGGTGGCATGCTCTCGCCGTACTCGGCGTGAGCATGTGATTCCCCCTGTGCGACGGGTGGCAAATCGGCTCCTCGGGTGGCATGCTCTCGCCACGGGTGGCATGCTCTCGCCGTACTCGGCGTGAGCATGTGATTCCCCATGTGCGCGTCGATTCCTCACGCGTGGGCCGGTATGGCTGCCCGCTGCGCGTGAAGCCATGTCACCCAACCGCGAGGGAATGCGCACTGCCCGCCTTGCTCGGGGGGGGCGGGTGTCCTCGCCCGCCGGCGGGCCAGAGGCCCGCCCCCCGCCGATACCACGGCATTTACACTTGCGCCGCCTGAATTGCGCTCGTGCAGCCGGTTCATGCTGGCAGTCGCCTGCGCCGATGCTAGACTTGCGCCGCGTTCGAGCCATTTGATCCGCGGCGCCAGGTTCGCGGCCCGCTGACAGGGAGGTGTCCATCGTGGATCCCGACAGCCCGATCAAGCTGACCAAGCTGCGCGACCTCATCCGCGACATCGCCGACTTCCCGAAACCCGGCGTCGGGTTCAAGGACATCACGCCCCTGCTGCGCGATCAGGCCGGTTTGTCGCTGGCGATCGAATACCTGACGCAGCCGTTCCGCGCGGTGCACGTGGACGTCGTGGCGAGCGCCGAGTCCCGCGGGTTCATCTTCGGGACGGCCGTTGCGAGGAACCTGTCCGCCGGCTTCGTGCCGATCCGCAAGCCGGGCAAGCTCCCGGGCGCGACGCGAAGCGAGGTGTACGCGCTGGAATACGGGACGGACACGCTGGAGATTCACGCCGACGCCGTCCGCGCCGGCGATCGCGTGCTGCTGGTGGACGACGTGCTGGCGACCGGCGGCACGATGCAGGCCAGTTGCCGACTCGTCGAGTCGCTCGGCGGAGAGGTCGTCGGCGTGGCGTTTCTCATCGAGCTGAGCTTCCTGAAGGGGCGGGAGAAACTCCGGGGCTATCCGATTCACTCGATCCTGAAGTACGACGACTAGCGGCGTGGCTCAAGAATGCCGCGGAGCGTTGGCAACAGAGTCGCGCCCTTAAGGAAGCGGTTTCTCGAGGGGCCGCCCGGTCCGCACCATCACGACCTGCGCTTGTTTCTTTGCTCGTTTTCCCGCCGCGTCCGCCATTGCTCGCTTGCCGGTCGTCGGGCGAGCATGGTGGCTGGTCGAGCCGCGGCCATGCGGCTAAGATTGGAGGGTGGGCTGAGGTGATTTGGTGTTATCGCCGCGTCGCGCGACGCGCGGAGTGAAAGATGTCCAATCCCGTCAAGCGGCAAGTATCGAGGCTGGAGACGGTCGAGCCGGTGGGGAAGCGCGTCCTGATCCGCAAGGACGAGGACAAGAAGCGCACCAAGGGCGGCATCGAGCTGCCGGATTCCGTCGAGATTCCGACGATCACGGGTCGCATCGTCGCCGTGTCCGCGCAGGTGGAGCGCGACGAGGACTTCCCCATTCAGCAGTACGACAAGGTGCTCTTCAACCCCAAGCACGCCATCCCCGTGGACTTCGAGTCCGACAATCAGCTCTTCGTCGTTCCGATCGAAGACGTGGTGGCCGTGTTCCGCAAGGCGAAGTAGCGCCGGCAGGTCGCGGTCGCGGCTCCGTCGAGAGCCGAAATCCCTGCGCAGGGTCCCCTTCTGAGGAGTCGCAACGGTGCCGGTGCAAACGTCGCGGGCTTTGATCGGCGTGATTCATTTGCCGGCGCTTCCGGGCAGTCCGCGGCACCATCTTCCGCTGGCGGAGATCGTGGACCGGTGCGTTCGTGAAGCGGCCATCCTTGAAGAGACCGGCTTCGACGCCGCCATTATCGAGAACCTCGGCGACGTGCCCTTCTCCGCGGATCGCCTGCCCCCCGCGTCGCTGGCGTGCATGGCCGTCATCGCCGACCGCATCCGCGGCGCCGTCAAGCTCTCGCTGGGCATCAACGCGCTGCGTAATGACGCGCTGGCGGCACTGAGCATCGCGGCGGCCTGCGGCGCGTCGTTCATTCGAGTCAACGTCCTGACCGGCGTGGTGGCGGCGGATCAGGGTTTGATCACGGGTCGCGCCGACGAGATTCTGCGCTACCGCAAGCTGCTGGGCACGCAGACCGCCATCCTCGCCGACGTGTTCGTCAAGCACGCCGTCACGCTGCACGCCGAAGACGTCGCTCGCGCCGCGTACGACACGGTGACCCGCGGGCTGGCCGACGGCGTCATTCTAACCGGTCCCAGCACGGGCAGCCCGGCGAACCTCGATGATGTCCGTCGCGTGCGCGCCGCGGTGGGGGATCGTCCGGTGCTGGTCGGCAGCGGCGTGACCGCGCAGACCGTGGCGTCCGTGCTCGACGTGGCCGGGGGAGTCATCGTGGGCACGGCGTTGAAACCCGACGGCGATCTCTCGCGCCCGGTGGATCGCGATCTTGCGGCGGCATTTGTTCGCGCGGCGAAGGGCTGAGGCCGATTCTCGACCGTCTGAGCGGTTCCTCGCCTCGAGTCGAGAGACGACCTGAGATTGCATCGGGATATGCACAGGTTGGAAACCTGTGCTACACGCCACCGGTTGGAAACCGGTGCCACATGTGGTCTTGCAGCGGCGATTTCATAGTGGGATCTGCAGCACATCATGGCTCGCATTCACTGGACGGCGCCGGCCGGCTCGTGCCGACGGTTTTATGAGGTGCTCGGCGTCGGCGGGGCGGAGGGATTTCTGCGCCTCGTCCGCAGCGTGTGCGAACCGGCGTTTCAGGTCAGCGGGGATATCGCGCTGCTCGATGCCGTTGAAGATGACCAGCGGGGCGGGCGCGGCGATGACGAGCAGCGGGCGCGCGACCTGACGAGCGCGCTGGCGGATGACGAGGTCGCCGCGGTCGCCACGATCCGCGGCGGGGCGTGGCTGACGCGCGTGCTGCCGAGGATTGACTTTCGCGTGCTCGACGGCCGCACGCGGCCGGTGACGCTGCTGGGTTTCAGCGAGCTGACGACGCTGGTGAACATCGTGGCCGCGCACCCGATGGGGCGCGGCGTGCTTGACATGGGCCCGGCGTTCATCGCGTATGGGCTGAAGCGCTTCGGTGGACACCGACCGGCGGAAGAGTCGTGTGCAGATGTGCAACCCTCCGCACAGCACATCACCGAAGAGTTGATCAACTATCTGCACGATCTCGTGTCGATGCTCTCCGGCCGCGGCACGTCTCGCTCGCTGCCCGTTCGTCCGATCGGAGCCGGCGCCCTTCCCGCCACGCCGGTCCGTTTCATCGGCGGCAACCTCGCCGTTTTCACGACCTTGCTGGCCAGCCGGTACATGCCACAGCTCTTACCCGCGCCGAAGACCGCGGTGTCGCAGGGCGCACACGGAAACACCGGCTTGCCCTGGCTGGTGCTGGAGGACATCAACGAACTGCCGTACCGCATCGACCGGCTGCTGGCGCACTTGACGCTCGCCGGCGTGTGGGATCGCATCGGCGGGCTGGTCCTCGGCGATTTCCACCATGAGGATGCGAACCTGCTCGACGCCGTGCTCGCGCTGCTGCCCCATCACCTGGCATCGCGCAGGACGGGAACGCAGCATTCCGCCGCCGACCTGCCGATCGCGGTGTGCGAGCGCATCGGACACGTCTGGCCGATGTCGCCCCTGCCGCTGAATCAGCCGGCCACCTTCCAGCGCCGGCAGAATGGCTGGGAGATCCGCTTCGATTGGAAGCGGGTAACAGATCGTTCTTGAAGCTGCGCCGCCGCCTCGGTGAACCCGGCCAACTGCTTCATGGTGGCGACAGGGAGCGTGCGCGTTGGTGCGAACGAGCACGGCATCGTTCGAGGAGATCGAGCAAGAGGTCGCTGTCGAACGGCAGGTCATCGGGGCCGGCTTGAGCCGGACGGTCCATTGCCCCCGCCTTCAGGCGGGGGTGTGCCGGGCGCGGGAAGGGAAAGCCGGGCTTCAGCCGGCTTGTCGATTGAAGCAGGAAGCCCGGCTGAAGCCGGCTGCCGATGGGAAACCAGCGCGAACCACCCACCCGCTAAAGCGGGTGGCAAGAACCGGTCGGCTGAAGCCGACCTGCAGCGAGCGCCCACCAACCGATCGAAAGCCCGTCAGCGGCACATGCACGGGACTCCGCAGCACCGGCCTTGTCGTTGGGCGTGTTCTCATTTCGCCCTTGATCCGCGAGCGCTCGCCATGCCCTGCGCCCGCCGGGCCACCGCTTTCCGCGTGTTGTCGCACTGGCGGCGCACGAACGCGGCCACGTCTTTGCGGTCCAGCGCCTCCGCTCCAAGCTCCTTCAGCGCGGTCAGCGCGCCCCCGATGGCCACGTTGCGGCATTCGGGCGTTTCGTAGGTCGCGCCTTCCACCGCGAGCATGCCGCGGATAATGCGATCGTGCAGGTCGGGTCGGTGCAGGGCGATGCTGCCCAGCCCGCGAATGGCGTTGGCGGCGTTGATGAGGTTCTCGCCGCGGATCATCGCCAGCAGATCGTCCACGATGGCGTCGAGCTTGTGGTCTTCGTCCGCCGCCGCCAGCCGCGTGAGAATCTGCATCGCGTTCCAGCGGACGAGCTTGCAGTCGCTTTGCATCAGCGCGCGGATCGCGTCGAAGTGCGGATACACGCGGCGCGGATCTTTCGCGGCCGTGGCGGAGATCGCCTTGCCCGCCTCGAATCGTGCCGTGCCCGAAGGCTCGGACATTTTCCGCAAGGCCGAAAGCATCGCCGCGCCGGACAGCGCGCGAACGGTTTTCTGCTTGCGGGGCGTACGTTTGACGGAGCGCTTGGGAAGTGACTTGACAGCAGCCATGAGCGTTGATCCTCCACCCCAGCCCCGGCTCGAAGCGGGTTGATTATCCGATTCGACGCGCCACGTCGCAAGCGCGGGCGCGAGTGAGGGGGCGGGGTTCGGCCTGGTGGCATGGGTTCGGCTTGCGTGGCACGGGTCCGCAGCGGCGGAACCGTGCTTGGCGCGAGGGAGGATTCGGCACTCGTTCGCCACGGCCCGGCGAGTACGCCAGACCGTGCCACGCGCGAACCTTGTCACTCTAGACCCCTGTCAAGATCCGGTCGCCGTGGCAGGCCTCCCGCGGCCCCTTCCCACCGGCGCGGATTGCTGGCAAGCTGGAGTTCATGCGCTGCATTCATCTCCTCAAACGCCGCCTTCGATTTCACGGAGTGTGTGCCGCTCTCGCAGGGCTCTCCGCGCTCTGGGGCGGTTGTCGCGCGCTGCCGACGCCGGTTCCTGCGGACGCGACCGCCGGCGCACAGTCCGACCGCCTCCGCCGAGTGTATCCGCAACTGCATGAGGGGCGTTTCGCCGTGATCGCGGACTTCGAATCGCCCGCGCACGCGCAGATCGTGCAGGTGATCAACGCTTCGGGAAGGGCGGAGCTTGCCGCCGATCCTTCGGTGGGCCGCGGCGAGACCGGTCGGTCGGCCATGCGCTGCCGGCTGGCGGGCGGCAGCGACGCGCTGGTGATCAGCGGCGAGTGCGCGAGGGAATGGACGCTGAAGCGCGACTGGCGCGGCTTCGACCTTCTGCTGCTGGCGATCGACGCGCGCCGCGCGGGCGAAATCGAGATTGAGGTTCGCTCGGGTCCGTCCGACGAGCGGCGCACCTGGTCCACCCGCCAGGCGCTGCAGGCGGGCTGGAACCTCATGGAAATGGATCTGCACCGTGCCGCGGAAAGCCTGGCGATCGACGACGTGCGCGAGATGCGTCTCAGAAGTCTGAACGCGGACGCGGAGACGGAATGGGCGCTGGATGACATGATCCTGACATCCGATCGGCGCATGCTGCTGGGCAACCGCGCCGCGCCGCGCCCCGAGCTGTTCGTCGAGCGCCAGGGGCATCGGCTCGGCCTCGGCGTCGCGCGGCGCTTCGAGTTGACGCTGCACCAGGGGCGCATCATCGCGTGGCACGATCTGGCGGCCGATCCGAACCGGCTGTCCAATCTCCTGGCGGGGGCCGCGATGGGCCCGACGCCGATGTGGTTGCGATCCGCCGCGCCGGATCAGCAGCCGGAGGCGGGCGAGGTGATTGCACCCGACCGCGCCGCCGGTTCCCATGAGATCATCGAAATGACCCCCGCCCGCGTGCGCATTCAATGTCGGCAGTTCGAGTCGCCCGGTTCCGCATCTGCATCCGCGGCGCAGGCGCCGATCTGGGAATGCACGTACACGATCTACCCGTCGGGCCAGGTGTACGCCGACGCGAGCCTGCACGCGGCGACGCTCTCTCCCGGCATCCGAATCCCCGCGTGGGTGTGGCGATGGGGGAACGGAGCGGCGGTCAAGGTCGAGGCGGGCGAGCTTACGGAATCCAGACCCGCACCGACTGAAGGCGAGGAAGGTTCCGCGCCGTGCTTCGCCGTGGTGCGCTCGACGTCCGACGCGCGCGCCAAGCTCTGCGTCTGCGGCGTCCTCGGCGATCAGGTCGCGTCGATCTCGTCGGGCAGCTCCGCAATCTGGCCTGCGGGGGCCATGGGTTTTGTCGCGCGAGAGGACGGCGAGGCCGGAGTCGCGCGATTCCAATTGACTTTTCTGGACGCGGGCGCCGACTCGATCGAGGAGATTCAGGCCCGTGTGCGGGACTATCTGCAGCCGATGGAATTAAAGCCTGCATCCGGGCTGGTCGTGGAGGCGGACGCACGGACAGGCGCCGGCTTTGACTTCGGCGCCGGCGTGCATCGCCTCGCGCCTCAGCAGGACGTGCTGCGCGTCGAGCTGGACGGGCGTGCGCATCCTCGATTCAGCCCCGTGCTTCAAATCGAAGATCCGCTGCGTCGCACGTTCTGGCTCTATCTCGATCACCGCCTCACGCCCGCCGCCGTGCGTGCGGCCGATGGGTCGATTCTGTGCCAGATTCCCGGCACAGTCGCCAGCAAACGGACGGTTGAGGTGTTGTTCAAACCGTGAGGGGCCTTGCTCGGATTCACCCATCCGATGGTGCCGGCGCGCCGGCCCGGCGCGGGTGGCCCAAGTCGCGTGCATGTTTCGTGCGCGCCGTCCTTTGACATGGCGGCGCGCCGACCCGATCATCGTGAGCCGCTCATCGTCCGACCGGAGAGGCTTGCGACAGGAGAAGCTCGTGCCGAGAAGAACCGCCGCCGCGCACATCGTGGACCGTCTTCGCAAATGCCGCAGCGCCATGGCGCAGCAGAGCGTCCGCGCGCTGCTCGTCACGCAACCGATGGACTGCTTCTACCTCACGGGTTACACCGGGGAGGATTCGGCCGTGCTCGTGCTGCCGGACAAGGTGCATCTGCTGACCGACCGCCGTTTCGAGATGGAGGCGCGGCGGGAGGCGCCCTGGGCGAAGGCGTGGATGCGCAAGGGCACGCTGAACCAGGAAGTGGCCAAGGCGTGCCAGGCGCTGCGGATCAAGTCGCTGGCGGTGCAGCCGGAAGGGCTGACCGTCGCGGCCGCGGCGGAGCTGAGCAAACTGTGCCGCCCGACGAAGCTGACGCGCGCCGCAGACCTGGTCGGCGCGCTGCGCAAGATCAAGGACGCGGAAGACCTCCGCTGCATGAAGCGGGCGATCGTCGTGGCCGAGGAGGCGTTCACGGTCACGCGCAGAAAGATTCGCGCGGGCATGACGGAGCTGGAGCTGGCGGCGCTGCTGGAGTACGAGATGAAGCGCCGCGGCGCCCTGCGCCCCGCGTTTCCGTCGATCATCGCGGAAGGACCGAACGCGGCGCTGCCCCACGCCTCGCCGGGCGCCCGCAAGGTGCGCGAGGGCAGCGCGATCCTCTTCGACTGGGGCGCGCGCGTCGGCCTGTACTGCAGCGACTTGACCCGCATGGTGTTCGTGGGTACGGTTTCTCCGCGTTTTCAAAGCGTCTATGATGCGGTGCTCGCGGCCCAGTTGCGCGGAATCGAGGCGGTGCGACCCGCCGCCCGGATGTGTGACGTGGACGCGGCCGCGCGCCTTTCGATCAAGAAAGCGGGGTTCGGCAAGCGATTCAGCCACGGTCTGGGTCACGGACTGGGGCTGGACGTGCATGAAGCGCCGTCGGTCAGTTGGCGCAGCGACGAGGCGATGCAACCCGGCATGGTCGTGACCATAGAACCCGGTATCTACATTCCCGGTTTCGGCGGCGTGCGCATTGAGGACGACGTGCTGGTGACGTCGAGCGGCGGCAGGGTTTTGACGCATCTTGGGAAGCGGATCGAGGACGCGCTGCTGCGCGGATAGCGCCGCGGGATTCCGTGAGACGGCGACGCCGGCGTGGATTCCCGCGCGTGGGAATCGCCGCACCGTTAGTCGGCGCGGACATCGGCGCCCCCTTTCGCCGCGATCGCTTCGAGGCCTCTGGAGATTATCGACTTGGTCGATCTTGAAAGCATAAAACAACTGATCGACATGATGGTCAGCAACGACGTCATGGAGGTCACGATGAAGAAGGGCGACGAGGAAATCAGCCTCAAGCGCCCGGGCCCGGCCGTTGCTCCAATCGTGCACGCGCCCCAGTACGCGTCAGCGCCGGCGCCGGCCGCGCCCTTTCCATCCGAGGCGCTTCTGCCGCCCGTGGCGGATGACAGCCATCTGATCAAGATCACGTCGCCGATGGTGGGCAAGTATTACTCGTCGCCCTCGCCCGGCGCGGCGGCCTTCGTCAAGGTCGGGTCCGAGATCCATCCGGACACGGTCGTCTGCATCATCGAGGCGATGAAGGTGTTCAACGAGATCAAGGCCGAGGTTCACGGCGTGGTCGAGAAGGTTTACGTGGGCAACGAGCAGGCGGTCGAATACGGTCAACCGCTGCTGGGCTTGCGTCGTCCCTAGTCCCTGCGCGCGGCGACCGTCATGTTCAAACGCATTCTCATCGCCAACCGCGGAGAAATCGCCCTGCGGGTGCTGCGCGCCTGCCGGGAGATGAACATCGAGACGGTCGCGGTCTTCTCGGAGGCGGACCGCGATTCCGTCCCGGTGGAACTGGCCGACCGCGCCATCTGCATCGGCGGCAACGCCCCGCGCGAAAGCTACCTTCGCCCGGATCGCATCATCGCCGCGGCCGAGGTCAGCGGCGCCGACGCGATCCACCCCGGCTACGGCTTCCTCGCGGAGAACGCGCAGTTCGCCGACATGTGCCGCGAGTGCAACATCGCCTTCATCGGCCCTTCGGCGGAGGCGATGCGCATGCTGGGCGACAAGGCCACGGCGCGCGAGATCGCCAAGAAAGCCAAGGTTCCCGTCGTGCCCGGCTCGGAGGGCATTATTGAGTCGGACGAAGACCTCGCGCCCGCGGCGGAGAAAATCGGCTACCCGATCATGATCAAGGCCTCCGCCGGCGGCGGCGGGCGCGGGATGCGCATCGTCCGCGACCGCACCGAGCTGCACGGCATGGTCAAGCAGGCGCGGCAGGAAGCCAAGGCCGCCTTCAACAACGACGCCATCTATCTTGAGCGCTTCATCGACCAGCCACGCCACGTCGAGGTGCAGATCCTCGCCGACAGCCAGGGGCACGTGATCCACCTCTTCGAGCGCGACTGCTCCTCGCAGCGCCGGCACCAGAAGCTCATCGAGGAATCGCCGTCCCCTGCCATCGACGCGCGCACGCGCAAATACCTGTGCGAATCCGCCGTGCGGCTGGCGAAAACGGCGAAGTACGTGACGGCCTGCACCGTTGAATTTCTCGTCGATTCCAAGCTGCGCTATTACTTCATCGAGGTGAACACGCGCATCCAGGTCGAGCACCCGGTCACGGAGATGCTCACCGACACCGACCTGATCCGCGAGCAGATCCGGCTGGCCGCGGGGGAGCCGCTGTCCCTCGCGCAGAAGACGGTCATGCCGCACGGTCACGTGATCGAGTGCCGCGTGAACGCGGAAGACCCGTCGTACGGGTTCCGCCCGTGCGCCGGGCTGATCGAGCGGTTCCGGCCGCCGGGCGGTCCGGGCGTGCGCGTGGACACTCATGCGCATCAGGGCTGCCGCATCTCGCCGTACTACGACTCGCTCATCGCCAAGGTCATCGTGCATCAGCCCACGCGCCTCGACGCGATCCGCACCATGCAGCGCGCCCTGCGTGAGTTCGTCATCGAGCCGATCAAAACGACGATCCCCTTCCACCTGCGCATCCTCGAGCACGAGCGCTTCGTCGAGGGACAGGTGGACACGGGCTTCATCGAGCGGTCGCTGCTGTAGCGAGCCGCGGACTTCAGTCCGCGCGGATCCTCGTCGATGATCGCGCCATCCGGTCAGGAACCGCCGCCAAAGGACATCACGAAAGGCTCCCGGCGGAATCGCGCGAGCACAGGTCACCCAGCCCAAGCCTGACGAGCCGGCTGCGCATCGCTCCCGCAAAACGGTCCGTGGACAGCACGATCGCGTCGATGGGGAATGAACGGGCCTGATCCGGGCGGACCACGGGCCAGTCGAGAAAACACCCGCGTTCGTCCGGTCGCGGATCATCGTCCAGCACGACGCGAACGGGAACCGGCGAGGCCCGGAAGCAGTCGGCATGGCGGATCGTGAAACGCCCGGCCCCGTACACCGCGATCCCCCGGCAGCCGCGCGACTTCAGCTCGTCGAGCAGTCGATGCAGCTCGTCGCGTTGGGGATCCCGCCCCAGCTCCACGGCAGCCATCTCCATCGGGAGCTCCGCCTTGCCGCCGACGGTGCCGTCCCACTGACGCCACTGCTCGATGGACAGCGCTCGGAATGTCCGGACGGCCCCGGGGGGGGGAACCGTGCAACGTCTTTCGACAAACTGATAGAGCCGCATCGACGCGGCTGCTTCCGCGGCGACGTAGGTGAGTCCCAGTCCGAGCCTCGCCGCGTCCACGTCGAAGCATCGGTCCGTGTCGAGGATGAAGTCCGGCGGCTGCGCGGCGAGACCCGCGTTCAGCGTGTCCTGCCATCCGGGGCAGACGTCGTCCAAGTAATGCTCCGGAGCCACCAGCGGCGTGGCCCAGGCTGCGCCGGTCAAAACGTAAGCCTGATTGTGCGCCCCGTACACCAGCAGCGAACCGGAGCCGACGACGGGGCGGATGCGCTCGGCGAACGCGGCGAGTTGCACGTTCTCATCGGCCTGTGCCGCGCTCCTTGATCCACCCCACACCCACCGGTTCCGCGCGACGGCGTTCATTCGCGCCGCGCGCATCGGCGTCAGCACAATCCACAGGATCGCGCCGAAGACCGTGACGGCCGCTCCGCCGATTCCGAGCCGCAGCAGATCGCTGACGCCGAACGCCGCGACCACCGCGATCGGCGGCAAGATCGTGAGCAGGTAGTAGCGGCAGTCCGTGCTCTGCCCCGCGTAGGTGGCGAGCGTGGCGAGAGCGTACAATCCGAGCAGGGCGTGTGGAACGCGACCGGCAAGCAGCGAGCCGAGTGCCAGCAGCGGGATGACCGGCTGGCGGCGCGCCGCGCGCCAGAAGGTGAGCGCCTTTTCCGTAAGCCGCTGCCAGGGGCGCAGGCCGCCGCCCTGCCGGGAGAAGCTGGCCTCGTGGCCTTTCAGGGGTGCAAGCCATTGCGCCGGTCGCCTGCCGAGCCAGAGCAGCCAGCCGGCGTACATCGCCAGCGCCGCGCCGCCCCCGAGGATCGCCGGCGCTGCAGTTCTGGGCGACATTGCGCCCAGCGCCGCTAAGAGGACCACGCATCCGATCGCCGAGCTGAGCTTCACGAACCACGCTTCCGCCGCGAACACAAACGCGGACAGCGCGATCATCGCCGGCGATTCGGTCTCCATTCCGACGACCAGCGCCAGCATCGCCAGGAGCTGGAAAGGAATCTCGATGACTTCGGCGCACTCGAACGCACCGCCGTAGTGCGGCTCGCTGGAGAGCAGCGCGTAACAGCACAAGCCCGCGTAGTACAAGCGGATGTCGCCGTCCCCCAGCACGCAGGCGAGCCACCCGACCAGCACGGCGGATGCGTAATTGACGGCGGACACGCCAAGGCGCGACCAGGAGATGTAGCGGCAGGCGGTCTGACCCGCGTCGCCGCTGAGCCGCCGCGCCAGCAAGTAGATGCGCGTGAAAAGCGCTTCCGGCACGAGCTTGCTGCCGCCGGCGTAGTGCGCGTTCCAGCCGCGACGGAAGTCCCATCGCCCGGCGGCGATCGAGTCGTTCGACACGTAGAAGCCCGTGTCAATGTGCAGCGGCAGTCGGCGCAGCGGCTCGCGGATCAACAGGTAAACCGGAGAGAGCAGCAACGTCGGGAGCAGCAGTTCCATCACGCGCGGCCCTCCGCACCGGCGACGGCTCCGCGCGGTTCCGGTTCGTGTACCAGACCCCGCGCCGCATCCGTTTCGCGTTCATGCGACTTGGCGCTGCGCCCGCGCGGGCCGTACAGATGTTCCCGCGGGGTTTGCGCGGAAGCCTCGATGCGCTCGCAAGCCTGCTTGGCTCCCATCGCTCCGATGAAGAACCGCCAGAAATACCGGCAATGCCCGAGCGGGCACAGACCCGCCTTGCGCATTAGCTCGTCCAGCGTGCGCCGGCTGAAAACGGGGCCGATCCAGACGCCCCAGTGCGTTCGCCGAATCAGCGGCTGGAACGCCAGCGGCCCGAAGGCGTACGGCACACCGGCAAACACGCGACCCTCCCGGTGACAGACGCGCGTCATCTCCCGCAGTGCGGTCACCGGCTCTTCGAGGTGCTCCAGCGTGCTGCTGCTGAACGTCAGGTCGAAAACGCCGTCGGCAAACGGCAGGCGACGAAGATCGCCCACGACCGCGAGGATGCGCCGGTCGCGCTGGCGGGCAATGCGCAGCGCGTCCGCGTCCATGTCCAGGCACACCGCGGCCCGGGTGCATGGATCATCCGCCAGCAGCGACGTGGCGAAGGCCGTGCCGCTCCCAGCTTCGAGCACGCGCCTGCCCGCACGCTTCGGCGAGTGGTCCGGATTCGCATCCCGCGCGCCTGACGTCGCACACCTCGCCAGCATGTACGCAACCAGCCGCCGGTTCAGTCCCCGTCGCAGCGCGTCGAAGAAACGGTAAGGCCGGCTCCCGACGCCTCCGATGAACTGCCACGATCGCGCGAGGCTCATGCCGCCTCCCTCCGCGCCACGACGAGCACCGTTGAACCGAAGGGCATGCGCACATGCTGCGCCAGCCTCTGCTCCCACCGACAAACGGCGAGCAACGCGGCATTGATCCACGCGGGCAACGGCGCAAGATCCGAAGCCGGCGGACGCCGCTCCATCCCCATCTTGCGCACCAGCCGGACGAGCGCGATCAGCGGAAACAGCAGCGAGAACCGATACCCCGCCTGATCGACGTGAAGCCCCGCCTCCGCGACGATCCGCCCAGTTTCACCCGTGGTGAACCGCTTGACCGAATGCACGGCCTCGTCATGCCGGGAGCGCAGCCACTGATACGCGGGCAGGAGGAGAATGGCCGCCCCGCCCGGTCGCAGCACGCGGACGATCTCGCGCAGGCAGCGCTCCAGCTCGACGCCGCGACAGCCGAGGACGTCCACCGAGTACACCAGATCGAAGGCGGCGTCGCCGTAAGGCAGGTCGTTCACCGACGCGACGCAGCAGGTGCCGCGAACGGGCGCGGTCCATGAGGCGCTCGCGAGCGGCGAGACATCCAGACCGAACGCCCGCACCGCCGCCTCACGCGCCACGGCGTCCAGGTTCTTGCCCGTTCCGCATCCGGCATCCAGCACGCGTGCGCCGCGCGGCAGCCGCACCGCGCGAATGGCCGCCAACAGGTTCTCGCGCTGCGCGAGATACCACCAGTACCACGTCTCGAAGCGACCGAGTCGGTTGTATTCCAGCGGCTCCATGCCTTTGTTGCCTCAAAGAGAGCCGCGGACTTCAGTCCGCGCGGTCCAGCGCCGCGCTGCGCCCGCGCACTCCGATTCACGCGTCCTCCACCGCATACGCGATCGTGTCGGCGTCCGCCGGATCGTATGGTTCGGACTTCAGCAGGAGGCACTGGGAATCCTCGTTAAAGCAAATCACGTGCGCCTCGCCGGCTTCGAGATACACGCCGTGTCCCGACGTCAGCTCCACATCGCAGCGATCCGCGCTCGCCACGTTGACGATGCGCGCCGTCGCGCGACCGCTCAGCAGGTACAGCGCCATCCGCGTGCGTCGGTGGTAATGATGCCCCAGCACGGCGCCGCGCCGCATCTTTGCGGTGATGACCGTGTGCCACGGCCCGCGCCGCAGTATCTCGGTGAAGACGCCGCGCTCGTCGCGCCGCTCGAACGTCGGGCGAAAGGTCGCCGCAGCGCTGGGTTCCTGAGAAGCAAGCGACGAGACCATTCAGTCGATCCTCCGCAGGCGCGCGATGAGAATGCGCAGCACATACCCCATGCCCGTCCAGAAAAACCGCCACAGGCTCGGCGCGGATTTGGAGACGCCCACCGTGCGATCGCGAAAGGCGTAGGGAACCTCGAAGACGCGCAGCCCTTTGCGCCGGCAGGTGTACAGAAACTCGATGAAATACGCCCCGTAGCCCGTCGGAATGATGGACACCTTGTCGAACACGCCGCGGCGAAGGACCACAAAACCGCTGTCGTAGTCGCGTATGCCGAAACCCAGAAACAGTCCGGCGAAACGGTTGATCAGCCGGCTCGCGGCCACGCGCAGCCAGTGGCGGTTGTCGCTCCCGCCGGGCGCGTAGCGCGAGCCGACGACCACGTCGTGTCGCTCCAGTTGACGGATCATCTCCGGCAGCAGCGCCGGCGGCATGCACATGTCCGCGTCCATCCAGCCCACCACGTCGCCGCGCGATTCGATGATGCCGCGGTTGAACGCCGACGCCAGCCCGCGCGTCGCCACCCGCCGGATCACCTTCACGCGCTCGTCCCGCAGCTCCGCGACCTGCTTCCACGTCTGGTCCGGTGAGTCGTCATCGACGACGATCACCTCCACCTCGCCCGGCACATGCGCGAAGATGCCTCGGATCGTGTCGGCGATGAGCTCGCGCTCGTTGTACGTGGCCAGGATGATCGACGTGAGTTTCGGCGCGAACGCGGGGAGCCTTGACGTCGCGGATGGCGCGTCAACGGGCAGCGTGTACGCGCCCGTGCGAACATCGTGAAGCGCCGCCGTGGATGACATTACGCCCGACATGCCTGCAACTGCTCCACCACGAAAGCCTGGTCCTTCGGCGTCAGACCCTCGCCCGACGGCAGGTACAGCCCGCGCGCGCCCAGCGCCTCGCTGACCGGATACCGTCCGCGCAGGTCGAGTCGGTGCGGGTCGCGCCCGTCGAACACCGGCTGCTGATTCATCGGGATGAAGAACGAGCGCGTCTCCACGCCGCGCTCCGCCAGCGCGGCCATGACCTCCTCCTTCGTACGGCCAAAGGACTCTTCGAGCACGATGCCGTACATCCAGTACACGTTGCGGCCGCCGGGCGTTTCCACGGGTCGGCGCACGCCCTCGACGCCTTCCAGCAGCTCGTCGTACCGCGCGGCGATCCGCCGCTTCCGCTCGATCTTCTGCTCGAGGCACTCCGCCTGCGCCAGTCCGATCGCCGCCTGAAGGTTCGTCAACCGGTAATTGAAGCCCACGTCCTCGTGAACGAATCGAACCGGCCCGAACGCCTGATTGCGCAGGAGCCGCAGCCGGTCGGCCACGTCCGCGCGATCGGTGACGACCATGCCGCCTTCGCCGCAGGTGATGATCTTGTTGCCGTAAAAGCTGAAACAGGCCGCGTCGCTGAAGCTGCCCACGGGCTTGCCCTGATAGCGCGCGCCGTGCGCTTCCGCCGCGTCCTCGATCACGCACAGATGGTGCCGTCGCGCGATCGTCTGGATCGGCGCCATGTCGCAAGGGTGCCCGTACATGTGCACCGCGAGGATGGCTCGCGTGCGCGACGTGAGTTTCTCGCGGATGCGCCGCGGGTCGATGCACCACGTGTCGGGGCGGACATCGACCAGCACGGGCCTGGCGCCCGCAAGGTGCACCATGTTGGCCGAAACAATCAGCGAGAAGGCGGGGATCAGCACCTCGTCGCCCGGTCCAATGTTCAGCGCCTTCAGCGCCAGGTGGATCGCAGCCGTGCCGTTGCAGCAGGCGACGCCGTGCTCCACGCCGCAGTGCGCGGCCCACGCCTGCTCGAAGCGCTCCACGTAAGGTCCGCCGGATGAAACCCAGCCGCTGTCGAAGGCGTCGAGCAGATACTCCCGCTCGCGCCCGTCGAGAACGGGCGCGCAGACCGGGACTTGTCGCCTTGCTCTTTCAAGAACCTGGTGCATCGTGTGCCTCGCTGGCGCGCGGGCCGTCCGCGCGAAACTTGCGGGTTTATCGGATAGAACCGCCGGCGGGCTGGAGCGCGGTGTAGCACCGGTTTCCAACCGGTGTGTGTAGCACAGGTTTCCAACCTGTGCGGATGTCAATCCACCTTGCTGCGGAAGAAGGGCAGCGGCATGCCATCCGCCGGCTCAGAGAGCCGGCAGACCAGTGGCAGCTCGGAGAGCTGCCCCGCCAGCTCAGAGAGCTGCCCCACCATGTCTGAGAGCTTCCATGCCTGCGCCGGACGGCATGTTGATCGTTCGGGCAATGCGCCAAGGTCGCCGACCCAGCACGTAGAAATGATTGCGCATCACCAGCTCGCAGCACAGACCCACGCCCACCAGCAGCAGACTCCCCACCGACAGCACCGCCGCCAGCACCAGCGGTGCATCGAGAAACGCCCCCCCCCTGATCCACCGAAACAGCGCCACGCAACCGAACAGCAGAGCCAGCGCAAAGAGGTAAGCCGCGACCTTGGCGAACAGGTGCACCGGGCGCGTGCGGTACTTGAACAGCAGCCGCACCAGCGCCAAATCCGCCAGCACGCGCGGCACGCGGGAGAACCCGTACTTCGACGTGCCCGCCACGCGGGGACGGTGATTCACCGCGATCTCCGCAATCTCGCCGCCGCGGTTCTTGACATACACCGGCAGAAAGCGGTGCATCTCGCCGTAAAGCTGGCTGGGGTCCAGCGCGGTTCGGCGGTAGGCCTTGAGCGTGCAACCGTAGTCGTGCAGCGGCAGGCTTGTGGCCTTGGAGATGAGCCGGTTGGCCAGGCGCGAGGCGAAGCTGCGCAGCGCGTCGTCATGCCGGTCGCGCCGCCAGCCGCTCACGCACGCGTAGCCTTCCTCCAGCTTCGCCAGCAGCCGCCCCATCTCCGCCGGGTCGTTCTGCCGGTCGCCGTCCATGGTGATGATGATCTCGCCGCGCGCCGCCTCCAGTCCCGCCGCCAGCGCCGCCGTCTGCCCGAAGTTCGCGGCAAAGTGCACCACCTTCAGCCGCGCGTCGTCGCCCGCCAGTTGGTCGAGAAGCTCGCCCGTGCCGTCGCGGCTACCGTCATCGACGAAGATGACCTCGTAGGACCGTCCCAGCGCTTCCGCCGCCGCGCGGATCTCCACGCTGAGCGGCCGGACGTTGTCCACCTCGTTGTAAGCCGGAACGACGATGGAAAGCTGGACGCCGTTGCGGATCGCCTCCTCGTCCAGCGCCCCGGTTGAGACGGCGACGGACGACTGCGCGGAACGCCGCTTCGAGTTGGCGGAAGCGTCGTTCATCAGCCCGCCGCCTCCACGGGGACTTCCGCCTGTCCCGAAGGCGCGCTCGGGGAGGCGCCGTTCACCGCCAGGCGGGCATCGCGCGACTCGACGGCCTCACGATGCGCGCCCGCCCGTTTGTAGATCAGCAGCAGATTGCGAACATAGATCACGCAGCCCAGCGCCTGCCCGAACAGAAACACCGGGTCGCGCCGATGAAACGCATAGGCCATCAGGCTCAATCCCCCGGCGATCGAGAGCCACCAGAACGCCACGGGCACGTAGCTGCGTTTGCGCCGCTCGCTGGCGATCCACTGCACGACGAAGCGCATCATGAACACGCCCTGCGCGGCGAAGCCGAAGATGACCCACGGGTTGGACAGCGTGCCCGCGAGCCGTTCGACCAGGCTCGTCGGCTCGATCTTCACGCCGATGAGGCGCTCGACCTGCCCGCGGAACGTCGCGTCGTCCACCTCGTCGCGCCCCAGCGCAATGATCCGCTGGCGCAGATCCTCCTCGTCCGCTTGCACCGGAAGCGCGCCAACCCAGCACAAGCACAGCGCCGCCGGCAACATGCAGGCCGCCCGCGTCGAGGCTTTGCTGGTCTTCATCATTCAAGTCGAAGCCTTCAGGTTTGCCCGGGAAATCCACTCACGCGACGGCGTGCAGGCAGGCCTCTCGCCACGGATATCTTGCGGCCCAGCCTCTCAACAACCGCCCGATCACCACAGCCCCCGCAGGTCGAACACTGTAACGCCCGTGCTCGCACTTCGGAAGCGATGGCCTGCATCAGGGATTCTGGGCAACTGCGGTCTCTAAGTAGAACCGCATATCGCCTTACCCGATTCTGCCTGCGCCCATTGATGAATGTCTTCGATCGCAGCCGATCCCGAGCTTGAACTTGCCTCGTGCTGAGTCGTCCCGGGCCGGCTTCAGCCGGCCGGTTCGTGCCACCGCCTTGAGGCTTGCTGTTACCCACATTTCTTGGTGACATTCTTTTCCGAGTTATTCGGGATTTCCGCGTGGCGGGTCGGCGAGGAGGCTGACCGCGCGCGGTTTTTGCGGGGGGTGTGCCATGGATGGCGTTGCGACGTTTTCCCG
>CAZGJA010000088.1:0-43385 GCA_964526695.1 uncultured Phycisphaeraceae bacterium | reverse complement strand
CGGACGCCACAATCCACAAATCGCCCTGCGCTTCCAACTCTCGACGCCCCATCGCCATCGCCGTCCTCCGTGACCCGCCTTCGACACGCCCTTCTCCGATCATTATACTTCATGTGTCAAGAGGACTTTTACCACGGGCTGTTAAGGCGAAATGCGAGCCAAACGGCGACACGTTCCGGCTTGAGGCTCGGGTTAGATCCAACCTGCCGCGCGGCACGAAGATCTCGTTGCTCCTCGACGGCGCGCGAATCCAGGTTATTCCCGTCACAAGGCGCGGAAGGGTCACGGCACGCTGGGGTGTGTCATCGTCAGGGTCGCTCGAAGTCACCGTCCGAGAATGTCCGGAGTGGACCGTCTTCGCCCAATGCGGCCGCTGACATGGGATGCGGCCGGGTTCGCGTGGACCGGTGGGTATGGCGACGAGACTTGCGTACGCGCGACCAGTGGATCAGCAGCGTAGCGCGCCCGCGCCTTCACGCCATGATTTGGACATTGGCAGTTATTCGAGGCGAGGATAGCCATCCCACGGATGTGGTCCAAAGGAAGAGAATCATGTCTCGCAATCAATGCCTTTTAATGTCCACGTTCTTACTTGCCTGCACGGGCTACGCACCGAAGGCCTCTGGGGGTGAGCCGACGTGGCGGGAGGCGCGCCCGGGACCCGGGCCGCGTACCGGCCTCGCCATGGTCTACGATGCTGCCCGCCGGCGCGTGATATTGTTCGGAGGTCGGAAAGAGGATGGTTCGCTCGACGGCGAGACCTGGGAGTGGAGCGGGGCGCGATGGGTTCTGCAATCCACCTCCGGGCCCAGCCCGCGCGAGAACCACGCCATGGCCTACGATAGCACCCGCCGGCGGGTGGTGTTGTTCGGAGGTTGGGACGGCTGGTATGACGGCGAGACCTGGGAGTGGGACGGCCACGTGTGGTCGCTGCGTTCCACTTCCGGCCCCGGTCGGCGCTTTTGCCACGCCATGACCTACGACAGCGCCCGCGGGCGCGTGGTGCTGTTCGGGGGTGATGACGGTTCACTCGACAGCGAGACCTGGGAGTGGGACGGCGACGCGTGGATGTTGCGGACCAGCTCTGGCCCCAGTCGGCGCCTTGACCACGCCATGGCGTATGATGACGCCCGCGAACGAGTGGTGCTGTTCGGCGGGGACGATGGCGTTTACGACGGCCAAACCTGGGAGTGGGACGGTGACACTTGGTCTCGGCGAGCCACGTCCGGGCCCAGCCCGCGCGAGAAGCACGCCTTGATCTACGACGGCGCCAGCGTGCTAATGTTCGGGGGGGACGACGGCTCGCGCGACGGCGAGACCTGGGCATGGGACGGCGCCACGTGGTCGTTGCGGGCCACCTCCGGACCCAGCCCGCGCTGGGACCACGCCTTGGCCTACGACAGCGCCCGCGGGCGCATGGTGTTGCTCGGAGGGGATGACGGTTCCAATGACGGCTACACTTGGGAATGGGACGGCGCCGAGTGGTCGCCGCGCGCTGTCTACGCACCCAGCCCGCGCTACCGCCACGCCATGGCCTATGACGGATTCCGTGAGCGGGTGGTGTTGTTCGGGGGTTGGCATGATGACCGCTCGGTCGACCGGCAGACCTGGGAGTGGAATGGGGCCGTATGGTCGCTGCGGGCCAACTCCGGGCCCAGCCCGCGCTACGGGCACGCCATGGCCTACGACGACGTCCGCCGTCGCGTGGTGCTGTTCGGGGGGCATTACGAATCCAACCGTCACGATGGCGAAACTTGGGAATGGGACGGCACCGCGTGGTCGTTGCGCGCCGCCTCCGGACCCAGCCCGCGCTATGCGCACGCCATGGTCTACGACGCCGCCCGCGAAAGGGTAGTGTTGTTCGGGGGTTGGGACGGCTCGCGAAACGGTGAGACTTGGGAATGGGACGGGATGGAATGGTCGTTGCGAGCCACATCCGGCCCCAGCCCGCGAGCCGACCACGCCATGGCCTACGACGGCGCCCGCGGGCGGGTGGTGCTCTTCGGGGGTCGGGACTCATTTGAGGACGGCGAGACCTGGGAATGGGACGGCGCCGAGTGGGTGCAGCGGGCAACGTCCGGTCCCGGTCGGCGATACCGCCACGCCATGGCCTATGACGGTGCGCGGGAGCGGGTGGTATTGTTCGGAGGTTGGCACGATGACGGTTCGCGCGACGGAGACACCTGGGAGTGGGACGGCGACACGTGGTTCCCGCTGGCTACCTCCGGGCCCAGCCCGCGGAGCAACTTCGCTATGGTCTACGACGGCGCCCGCGCGCGAGTGGTGTTGTTCGGCGGGGACGACGGCTTCGCTCAGCGCGACACATGGGAATACGGGATGTTCGACTCCATGTGCTCCGGGCAGGAAACGATCAGGAAGACATCCTGCAAGGAGCGCAACGGCTCCAACCAACTCAAAGTCATCCTCAGCGACGGAACCGTGGGCGACACGTTCAACGTAACCTTGACGGATGGTTCGACGAGATCCGGGACGATCAACGCGCGCGGCCAGGGCAACGCCAAATTCAACAACCGCCCGGCGGGCGACGCGGGCACGGGTACGGCGGAGTGGGGCTGCGGGGCGGTGGATGAGGCGAGCTACGAATGTCCATAGGTTCGGTCAGGACGCCGGCGCGGAATGTCGCCGCGCCGCATCGGCGCTAACGGCCTCCCGCGCCGCGGTTTCGCGCCATCCAGTATTCGCGGAATGACCTCAATCGCGGCAGGGACTCGATGTCCTTAACGCGGTGCGTGGCCTCCTTGCTCGCGATGATGTCATCGATGTGGCACACGGGGAATCCGTCCACGTCGATTCTCCGTTGCCAGGCATCGTCGAAGCGCTCAATGCCATCGGGAGCGAAGATCAAGTCCAGGTCGAACGGGCCGTTCTTAAGCTGCACGAAGTCCTTGCCGCGAAGGATGTCCTCGGTCTGGTCCGGCGTCAGGGCGAACCCCAGTTCGCCAAGAGCTTCGACCACCGCGGCTGCGTTGTCCCGGGATCGATCGACAAAGACGCGGGCGTCCTGCGTCGTGTCGGGGTAACCCAGCAGGATGGCGCCGGACTTCCCGATGAACAGGTACCGCGCGCCGTGGCGGGCCATCGCGTCGCGGATGTCCTGCGCCTGTCGGTACTCAAACGCGCCCATAGCCCAGCCAATCCGGCAGTTCCGCCTCGCACCACTGACGATACGCCTCCATCGTCTCGAACGAGCGGTAACCCGCGTCATCCAGCACCGGCTTGTAGGTGCGGATGAAGGCGTAGCGCATGCGCAAGGCCAACGGTCGGCGCGCCGCGGCCTCGAAGTCCGCCAGCCACTCGGCGGGGATGGCCTCGGAGGTTGTTCCCGATAGAGTCAGCGATCGTCTCCTTTCGCACGGGGGCATCGCCCGTTGATTCTAGCAGGCCGTGGTAGCGCTCGAAACTGGGCATTGGGACCGTGACCCCCGGGGCAACCGCATTCGACAAACGGCCAGTGCAACGGGTGGCACCGGTCCCCAGCAGCGGACCTGTGTGGTGCCCGACCGCGTGCGGGTGGCCCGACGTCCACGGCCTGTTCCTGGTTGCGCGGGAATCACGGAGTATGCCAGACCGTGCCCCCCAGATTCGAACTCAGAGTGCGGTTGCCCTGATGCTGAAGGCGTGTTGGGAGCCGATTGGCTCGTCCGCTGACGGGGCGTAGGATAGCGCCCATGCGAACTCGACTGCGGCTTATTTCGCTTGCCCCCGTCGCGGCCATGCTGCCGGCGATCGGCTGTCAGTTGCCCGACGGCGGGGGCGGGTTCGGCGGGTCCGGCGGAGGCGTGCCCTGGACCATCCTGGCGCTGGAAGTCGAGCAGGGACCGTACTCCGTCAAGAACGCCGAGCGCATGGCCGAGTCGCTGCGCGCGGTGAAGGGCATCAAGCCCAAAGCCGTGCGCGTGTCGCATGATCCCGACGGCGCCTCGCGCGTGTACTACGGGCGCTATCCGACGCGCACGGACCCCAAGACCGGGCGGCGCATCTTTCCGCCCCAGATGGACCAAGACCTCAAGCTCATCAAGTTCCTTCGCTTCGACGACGGGTCCAACTACTTCGCCCTGGCGTCGCGCGTGCGCGAGCCGCAGCCGGACGTGGGCGATCCCGCGTGGTCGCTGAAGCGCCTGGATCGACCTTTCACCCTGCAGGTCGCCATCTTTGAGGCCGACGTGGTGGAGAACTCGAAGGACTCGGCCGTCAAGTGGTGCGAGGCGCTGCGACGACGCGGCTACGAGGCGTACTATTACCATGCCTCGGTCAGCAGCATGGTGACCGTCGGCGCGTTCGGCAAGGAGGACGTGCGGCTCGACAATGGCCGGCTGGTGTACGGCGAGCGCGTCCGCAAGCTGCAGGAAGACGAGGCGCTGCGTTACAACTACGTCAACGGCGAGAAGGTTTTCGTGATCGACAACGGCAAGCGCGTGCCCGTGCCGTCGCAGGTGATGCTCGTGCCGGGACATGAGGACGATCAGTTGATGAAGGGCGCGACGTTCAGCCCGGCGGGGAAGGGCGCGGCGGAACGCAAGGGCGAATAGCGAATAGCGAATAGCGAATGGCGAATGGCAAATGGCGAATGGCGAATGGCGAATGCCAGATTCAGAACCCGAAGCGCCAGCGAGGGTAGATCGCCCTCGCGAATGGCAAATGGCGAATGCCGAAATCAGAACCCCTCACGCAAGTGAGGGACCATGCGTGCCGCCGCCGAACGGCCTGACCAGCCCGTCAGACCATGCCACCCTTTCCCGCGGCGCGGCTGCGCGGCGAGGATACGCGGGCAGGCTTCGCACGAAGTCCAATGGGGAGCACAGTGCTGGATGCGACTCTTACTCGCCACGTCCAATGCCGGGAAACTGCGGGAGTTTCGTGCGATACTCGAAGGCCTGCCAGTGGAGTGCCTGACGCTCGACGCGTTTCCCGGCATCGAGGAGCCGCATGAGGATCGCGCGACGTTCGAAGGGAATGCGGCGCTCAAGGCGAATTACTACGCCGAGCGGACCGGGCTGACTGCCGTGGCCGATGATTCCGGGCTGGAGGTCGATGCGCTGGGCGGCGCGCCGGGAGTGTATTCGGCGCGGTTCTCCGGCGAAGCGAAGAATGATCGCGCCAACAATGAGAAGCTGGTGCGACTGCTGGCGGGCGTGCCGCAGCAGCGACAATCGGCACGGTTCCGATGCGCGGCCGCGCTGGCGACGCCGGACGGTCTGGTCGGCATCGAGACCGGCGCGATCGAAGGTCGCATCATCGACGAGCCGCGCGGAGAGAACGGCTTTGGATACGATCCCCATTTCTTCGTTCCCCCGTTCGGCTGCACCACGGCCGAGATGCCGCCGGAGCTGAAGAACCGCCTCAGCCACCGCGGTCAGGCGTTGCGAAAGCTGCGGGCGCATATCGAACGACTGACGTCTGCCGCCACACCTGTGGCATCCATTCCCCGGAAAGGTGCTTGAGCAGCAGGAGGGAACGACGCAGTTCCCAACACATGCGCGCTTCGGGATATCAAATCCGCGCCCGAGTTGAGTCTGACAGCCGGCTTCAGCCGACGAGATTTTTGCCACCCGCTTCAGCGGATGGGGGCTGCCCCGACCCATCCAACCAGCCGGCTTCAGCCGTGCTTTGCGGTTCGAAGAGCAAGCCGGCTTATGCCCGGCTTGGCGTAAAGCAGCCTCCAATCCCACCGCCTGAAGGCGGCGGCAAGAGCCGCCCGGCTGAAGCCGGCCAGCGAGCCAACACGAGCGAGAACCTCCAACGCTCCCCACGCGATGACGCGGGCTTTGCAAGTCAAGCAGGGACGCCTGACGCGAGGAGCCCTTCTCCCGGTCAGAGGGCGCATCCGATTTGCGAGCCTTACGTCGCACGCAAACCGAATTGCGCTGAAGCGTTGGAGACGAACACCGACTGGTCGTAGCGCAGCATGGCGAGGTCGTCTTCAAAGGCGTTCGGATCCACGACAGGCGGCTTGCCCAGCAGCGTCTCGAGGATCCAGCGCGGGAAGTCCGCGCCGGCGCGAATGGACAGCGGCGCGCCGCCGCCGAAGCGCGGGTTGATCTCGATCACCTTCACGCCGCCGTCGCACGTGAGCATCGTCTGAACGGTCACGACGCCGATCGCGCCGGGCAGCGCCGCGGCCGTGCGCAGGGCGGCCTCCATCACCGCCGGTTGCCGCACGATCAGCGACTTGCTCACTTCGCCGCTGCGGACTTCGAGCCGGCGCCGCGGCACGGCGCACTGCGGTCCGCCGCCCAGCCCGCAGTACACGTCCACGGTGTGCTCGACGCCTTCGACGAACTCCTGCACGATCGGCTCCGGCACGCGCCGCCCGAACGCCTCCAGTTCCTCGCGCGTGCGGATGACGTAGTTGCCCTGCGCGGCGCTGCCCCGTCGAGGCTTGAGGTAGTACGGATAGGCGCCGGCGTCGTTCCGCAAAAGCTCCGCCCACATCCATGTGCCCGGCGTGTCGATGCCGCGATCGCGCAACATCGCATACGTGAGCAGCTTGTCGCGGCAGGTTTCGATCACCGCCGGCGGCGAAGCGAGCACGCGGCAGCCCTGCGCGAGGAAGCGATCCGCCGCGTTGGAGAGCGGCGGAAGGTCTGGGTCGATCGTCGGAACCAGAAGGCGAATGCCATGATGTGAGACCAGTCGCAGCAGCGTCGGGATGTACTGCGGCGAGTCAATCGGCGGCGTCAGATGCCCGTGATCCACGACGTGCATCGCCGGCGCCATCCAGCCCACGTCGGTGCCGTGAACGCTGAGCGCCACGCCAAGCCGGCGGGCGGCCTGCCGGAACGTCTCGATCAGCTCAACGCGCCTGCCCACGCAAGTGAAGAGGATGGGCAGCGGCGAAGCGGCGTGGCTTTCAGCGGATGAAGACGGCAACTGCATCGGGGGCAGTATAACGACGCCGACGCCGCGCAGAAGACCGGGGTGTAGCCCGTCAGGCGTCGGTCTGCGTCTTTTCGTACTTTTCAAGCCGGCGCTGGAAGTCGGCCTTGAGCCGCGGATCCTGACACAGCTCGATAGCCTTCTTCTGCTGCTCGACGGCTTCCTTCCGTTTGCCGTTCTCAAACAGCGCTCGCGCGAGCGTGTCGAGGATTTCGTGCCGCTTGCCGCCTGTCTGCTCGTTGGCCTTCTCGATGGCCCGCAGCGCCAGCGGCAGATCCCGGTCGGTGACGCGCGGCTCATCTAGGATCGTCCACGCCAGCGCGTTGAGCATGTCCACGTTGGCCGCGCCGATCGTCAGCAGGCGCTCCGCCAGCGGCGCGACCTCCTTGGCCGACTTGCCGCCCTCGAGCATCTCCACGAAATACCGCTGGAACAGGTCGCGCGTCTCCAGCTCCGTCATGCGCGGAGCGTCGGTCTTCTTGAACGCTTCGAGGTCGTACTTGTCGGAGACGATGGCCTCCAGCGCCCGGTCGAACCCAGGCTCCATCGGACTGCCGTGCCAGGCGACGACGCCCTTGCGATCCACGATGAACGCGTGCGGACTGGAGCTGATGTAGAACGCCTGCATGAACGCGCGCGTGGCATCTCCCTCCTTCGTGTCCACGGCCACGGTGTAGCCCATGCGCTCGCCCTGCTCCTCGACGAACGCTTTCACCTTGTCAGGCTCTTCGTTGCTGATGCTCACCAGCACGACGCCCCGGTCCTTGTACTGCTTGGCCACTTCCGTCAGGTGCGGAATCCCCACGCGGCACGGGCCGCACCACGTCGCCCAGAACTCGACGACCACGACCTTCTTGCCGACGGCGTCCTTCAGGACGACCGGCGCGCCCTTGATCCACTGGCCGACTTTCAGCTCGCCGGCGGGATCGCCGACGCCGCGCCCCAGCGCGACAGGCACGCAGGCGCCGACGGCCATCATGATGTGCAAAAGGCGGTGATGTTTCATCTTCGGTTTCCTTGAATGCTTGCAACGGCTCATCGAGAAGTCTGCGCGAGCTTCCCCACGTGAATGAATAACGCGAGCGGGGGATGGCCCATTCCCCAGCGGGGGCGGGATACGGTTGTCCGGCAGGGCGACCGTTGAGGCCGTGTTGAGCACTTGCGGCTCGACGATTGCGCCGGACCAACCCATGGAGCCAATCGGCGGGATCATCAACCCTCGGCCGGCTCAATGCTGACGGTCAGCGACAGCGACTGGAACTGCTCATGGTACAGCTCCGCCCGCTCCTTGTGCGTCACCAACAGCAGCGCCACGCCGGTCTGATCGGCTTCGAGCGTCTTGGTCACGGCCTCCTCCATGTCCAGCGGGGTCAGCTTGAGGATGGAGAGGATGACGTGCTCGACGGTGTTCACGTCGTCGTTGTGCAGAAGAACCTTGTACGGAGGCAACTGGCGCGGCTTTCGCTGCGGGGGCGCCGGCTTGACCCCCGTCGCCGCAGCCGCGCCGCCCCCCTGATCCGTCGAAACAGGTGGTTCCACCACTGCCGTTTGTTGTGCTGCCATAGTCCGAGAATCCAAGGTCGCCGGCGAATGCGCCGAGGTCGAGCTGCCACCGCCATTCAGAATCGGCCAACGGCGGGTCGAACCCGCATTCCGCATCGGGGCGAAACCTGCGCACCATTGTACATCAGATCGACGGGATGCAAGAAAAAACTTGTATGTTTTTTAAGGGCCGAAGGTTAAGGCGAGGACATTCAACAGGACGCGACCTCGCAGCGCTGGACATCGCACTTGCGGTGGGTCACAGTTTAGAAAGCCACAACGCGGTAATGTAATTTTTAATTCAGGCGCGTGGGATGCACCCGATGGCGCTGAGTGAGCCGGTTCGCAGCATCGCTGGCTGTGCTTATTGCGTAGGGCGGGCTATGCCCGCCGCTTGGTCGGGTGGCCGAACCCTATCGGCGGGCAGAGCCCGCCCTACGGAGATCCTCGCACCTTCGAGGGGACTACTTCGCCGCTGCCGGTTGCGACGGACCATCGGCGACCTTGGCATCCTGCGCGATGTCCGTCCCTTCCGCTTCCGACCCGGCTGGCGTGATGTCCACCACGCGCTCGGCGTGGAGGCTGCGACCGGTCAGGTAATCGGTGAACTCGACTTTGACGTCGATCTGCCGCACGGAGGGCGGAAGCTTGGCAGAGAACCGGCACTTCAGCGTGTAGTGGTTGGTCAGAAACTTGCTGTGCCAGGCCGCTCGTAGTTCGTCCGGCTCGCTGATCCGCAGGAGTCCGACGACCTTCGGCTCGCCCATCACCGAGCTGTCCACAAGCTGAACGACGACCTGCCCGCCGACGGTGACGACGTTGCCCTCGTTGTCGAGCGGGCGGAAGTGGACGGTGACGCCGTCGTCGCCCGGCGCGTCGTCGTAGTTCGCGCCGCGCGAGAGGCTGAGGATTTCCAGCCCGGAGGCCTCAAACAGGCGGGCGCCGCGCGGATCCTTGAAGGACTGGAGATTGGCGACCTGCGTGCGAAGCTGCTCGATGCTGGCGCGGTGTTCCTCGGCTTCGCGCTGGAGCTGATCGTTGGTGACGCGAAGATCATCCACCTGCTTTTGCAGCTCGACCTTGGTGGTCGAGTGCTCGCAGCCCCCCAGCGGAACCAGCAGCATGGCTGCCGCCGGGAACAGCAGAACCCGCCAAGGTCGGTGACGTTGCATGATGCGATTCCTATCGTCGAAACTGCGACGGGGCAATGCGGGCTGCATCAATCCAGCCTCAAGTCCAGCCCCCTCAATGATACCCTGAACACCGGCGAAGGTGGCGATCGATCCCCGGAATCCACGGTCTGGCGAGTACGCCAGACCGTGCCACCCGAATATGCTCCGGCTTCTTCGCTTCGGTGCTCTCTTGCAGGCCCCTCACTTGCGTGAGGGGTTCTGATTTCGGCATTCGGCATTCGGCATTCGGCATTCGCATTTCGCTATTCGCTATTCGCCATTTGCTATTGCGTTCGCCCTCGCTGGCGCTACGGGTTCTGATCTCGGCGTTTCCCTCATACCTGCCGCAGCGCCGCGTCGAGGTCCGCGATGATGTCGTGCCAGTCCTCCAGGCCGATGCTGAGCCGGATGCCGCCGGGAAGCAGGCCCTTGGCGACCTTCTCTTCGGCGGGCATGGCCGAGTGGGTCATGGTGAACGGCGCTTCGATCAGCGTCTTGATCTGCCCCAGCGACACGGCCAGCGTGATCGAATAGGCACTGTCGGCGATGGCGTTGATCATGCGCATGGCGGGCTTGCCGCTGCCTTCGGGATCGCGCACGACGAAGTAGAGCATCGAGCCGGGGGCGAACTTGCCGTGATAGTCGCGCATCTGCCGGCGCGCGAGCGCGGCTTGCGGGAACGACTCCAGCCCCGGATAGAGGACGCGCTCGACCTTGGGATGCTTGTCGAGGAACTCGGCCACGCGATGCGCCGTCTTCTGATAATTCGCCATGCGCGCCGCCAGCGTGGGCAGTCCGCAGACCAGCGCAGGCCAGGCGCTCTTCGGCGAAAGCGAGCCGCCGAAGTCCTTGCGGTAGAGGATCAGCGGCCGGCGAAGCTCGCGCGGGCCGATGACCGCGCCGCCGATGTCCGTGCCGAATCCGCCGATCGCCTTGGTCAGCGACTGGCAGACCAGGTGCGCGCCCAGCGTCAGCGGTCGCTGGCAGAACGGCGTGGCGAACGTGTTGTCCACCACGACCCACAGGCGCTCCGCGGGCGGGCGCTTCGCATTCACGTCGTCGACCACGGCGCGCACGGCGGCGATGTCGATCATGGCGAGGTCCGGGTTGACCGGCGTCTCGAAGTAGATGACGCGCGTCTGAGGGCGGATGGCCGCGCGCAGCGCGCCGGTCAGCGTCAGGTCCGCCAGCGTGGCGTCGATGCCGTAGCGCGGCAGCCAGTTTTCGATCAGCGAATACGTGCAGCCGTAGAGCACTTTGTGGGCGACGAGGTGCTCGCCGCTGCGCGTCAGCGCGCAGATCGCCGCGCTGATGGCCGCCATGCCGGAGGCGTAGCAGACGGCCATCTCGCCGCACTCGGCCGCGGCGAGGTTGTCCTGCAACATGCCGCAGGTCGGCTCGTCGAGGCGGTCGTAGATGTAGATCGGCTCGCTGTGCGGATCCAGCCCGTCGCCGCGACCGAAGGCCTCGAACCCCTCGGCGCCGCGCTCGGCGGAGTCGAGGCGGAAGGTGGCGCTGGCGGTCATGGGCGGGACGACGTGATGGTCGTAGTCCCAGCGCGCGGAGTGGCTGACGCCGTGGATCAGGCGCGTGCGCATCTGGCTGGTGCGTTCATCATGGGGCACGGCGGGCGGAGCTTTGTCGTTCATGGCGTTGGTGTCTCCAGCAAGTTCCTCTCCGGCAGGGATATTGTCGGGCAAGCAGGCCGCACGGCAAGTCGAAGCCGGAACACCAAAACGCCGAAATCCGAACCCGTAGCGCCAGCGAGGGCGAGCGCGATGGTGAATAGCGAATGGCGAATGGCGAAAGCTGAATGCCGAACGCCGAATGCCGAAATCAGAACCGCTCACGCAAGTGAGGGGCCGTTCGGCTAGACGCCCGCTGCAAGCGACGGACTGGCAGGGACGCCGGAGCCCGGGAGACTCTCGGGTCACGTGGGCCGGCTGCGCCGGACACGTGCAGTGTGGCCTCGGTCCGCTTACTCCTGACACGGGGCGTCACATTGGGGGTTCGAGTGTTTCAAGGCAGCCGGGGCACCGCGGCTCGAATCTCTTGAAGCAGATCCCAGGTGCCATGCTCGCGGCACCAGCGCTCGATGTAAGGCCAGTCCAGCGCGTCTCCCTGCACCGCGAGCACGTTGCCGACGTCATCCACGTCTTTTCGGCGTTTCCCGAGTTTCGACCAGCGGAGCTTCGTAATCACGACGTCCTCCGCGGTGGGAAGCCAGACGATTCGCCCGTACACCTGGCCTTCGCGCCGGCGGCGGAATCGTTCCGCGTCGTGCGCGTCGCTTCCCAGCAGGAAAAGCTCAATCTTGAACTGCGAGCCGACGCAGTAGATCTCCCACTTGGAAGTGGCCGTTACCGTTTCGAAGGACATCTGCGCATCAAGCCGGTATTGAGCGCCCAGTTCCTTCGCGAGCGTAGCGATGCTCTGATCTTGCATGTCGATGACGAAATCCGCGTCCTGTGTGGCCCGCGCGACGCCGTAGGCGTTGCTGGAGAACGATCCGACCAGCATGTAGCGGATGCCGGAAGCCGCCAGCGCGTCGATCACACCGAGAAGCAGGTCGGCAGTCACGCGCTGCGGTCCTCCATCTCGCGCGCGATCGCCAGGCGGCGCCGGAGAATGTCCTCCACGGTCGCGGCGTCGGCTTGCGGTTGCTGCATGCGAATACCGGCGCGGGCGAACTCGCACGCCAGCTCGAACAGCTCGATGCCCGCGACGAGTTTCTCCTCCATCGGTTCCTGCCGCGCGCGTTGCACTCGGTCACGATCGATCCGCCTAATGTCCTCCGCGCTCATGTGCATGGTTCGCACCCGGTCGTTCAAGCCCCCCAACATCTCGCGCTGGGATCGCGAATTCGTCGTGCCATTCTACTCTTGCGTGGCTCGGTGCCCAACTGGCTTGGGACTGACCCGAGGCCGCGGTTCCAGAAGCTCCTGGATTCTCAGTCGCTCCTCCAGAATCCGGCGCACCTGTGCCTCATCCGCGTCGGGAAACTGGTCCTTGATGCCCGCGAGGGTGAAGGCGCACGCGAAATCGAACAGGCGCGGACCGTCCAGCAGCCGCTCCTCCGGCAGCGTCGCCCGCGCGGCGGCGAGCTTGTCGCGATACAACGCGTCAGCGAGTTCCTGCGTCGGTTCCATCGCGTTCCCGATCCTTGAGCTTCCATCCGCATCGCCGTCGTCCGGCGACCCTTACGCGCACCATTCTACCTGAAGTGTTCCGGCCCGTAAGTTCGGTGACGTATTCTCTCAGGCCGATCGGGATCGTACATGTTGGGCATCCAGGCGTGTTCGCAGTCCCGCGAGATATCGACGCGTGAACTTCCATTGGAAGGGCTGTGCGATGGCTTGACAATGCTCCTGGAAGCGGCGGCGCTGCCGGGCGACTCGAAGAGCTCGGCGTGTCCGCCGCCGGCGATGGACTTCTTTCCGTCGGGCGTGCCGTCATCGCCGATGATCGCGGTCGGTTTGCCGGAGAGCTTGCCCGGGTCGAGCGTGCGCACGGCCAGACTGCTGATCGCGCGGCGCTCGATGAACAGCTCGCGCGCTTGGACCCACCACGGCTCGATCTGCGCCGCCTTGTCGGGCATCGCCCGCCCCGCCGCCGCGGACAGCGCCGGGGCAGGATACGTCAGGTCGGGCTTGCTCGCGTCCCAGGCCTTGAAAAGCGGAACAAAACCCTTCGGCCCGATGATCCTCTCCATCTCGCGCCACTGCCCCGCGCCGCGCGTGACCTCATCCGGGTTGGGACCGGCCAGTTGCTGCGTCAGCCGCGCGGAGCCGTCCTTGCGATAATCGTACGGATCGCACCACAGCCTCTCGCCCTTCATCGCGTACACGCGGTCCACGACCATCGAGCCGGCGTAATGTGCCCAACCCTCCGCCGCGGCCGTCGTCATCCAGTCGCGGTTCTTAAGAAGCCGGTACATGGCCATGTGCCCAGCCCGTGACACATGCCGTAGAGGTTGAAGACGCCGGAGACCTCAGGGCGGTTGAGCTTGGCGGCGTCGGGGAGCGTGAGGGTGAGGCGGTCGGCGCCGTCGGTGAAGAGGCGGGCGCCGGTGCCGCGCTCGAGGGTCGCCTCGACCTGCACGGTCTCCGGCATGTCAAAGCCGAATTCGTCGCGGTACACGGTCCACGCGGCGGAAACCGTGTCCGCGATGGCCTGTGCCTGGGTCGAGCCCATGTCGCGGTAGTTGACGCGGACATGCGGCGCGGTGGCGGTGTCGGCCGAAACCCAGGGAACGATGAACAGGGGGAGCAGGGTGAGTGCAACGCGCATGGGATCCTCCTTTCGCTTCCACGCATGAACGCGGCGGAGCGACCTGATTGACGACGCGACCGGAGGGTTGGACGCACGGCGAGCGTCGGGGTTCCCGAAAGACGATGAGCTCTTCAGAGCCGCGCCCGTGAGGAAGCAGGCGCGGGTCTTGAGTTCAAATGCCACTGGACTTACAAAGCGTGCGGCCGCGATCTTCGCGGGGCCTGGCCTTATAGAAGCACAGCAACTGCTCCTCGCCTCGGCGAGTCTATGACTTTTCTGCCGGCGGCGTCGTCGCGGCCCCCTCTGCGGCGAAATGCGATGACACAAGGCTCAATGCCCGCATTACCACGCGCCCGAGAAGTTGTTCTGCAGCACGGCCGCGTCTGCGAGGTCGGCGTCGTTGTCGCCGTCGAGGTCGCTGCGCTCACAGCCCTGCGCGACGGGCACGCCGGGGCCGGACATGCAGTCGGCGAACGCCGCGTGGTCGGCGAGGTCCGTGTCGCCGTCGCGGTCGATGTCGCCGATGAACGAGCGCTGGATCGCGGTCCAGACGTTGATGATGCCGTAACCCTCGATGACGTACGGATCAAACGTCCCCGTGTTCTGGAAGATCGTGCCGCTTTGCAGCAGGGCGGAGCGAAGCTGCGCGACCGACCAGTCCGGATGCGCCTGCACCAGCAGCGTCACCGCCGACGCCACCAGCGGCGTCGAGCAGGACGTGCCGCTGGCCGAGCCGTAACCGTGGTCGTCGTCCGGATTGATGATGTACGTCGCGTCGCCGCAGGCCAGCACTTCCGGCTTGACGCGCCCGTCCGCCGTCGGTCCGTCGCTGGAGAAGCCCGCGGTTTCGCCGTACACGTTGACCGCGCCGACCGTGAAGACCTGGAACGCGTCCGCCGGGGCGATGAGGTGCGAGACGTTCGGATCGAAGTCGTGCCCGGAGTTGCCCGCGGCCGTGCAGCAGGCCATGCCGTTGCCCGTGGCGATGTTCACGCCGATGCTCGTCACGGCCGTCTGCCCGTCGAGATCCTGCTGCGTGTACCAGTCGATGTAGCCCAGCGAGCTGGTGGACACGTCCACGCCGTTCATCTCGAACCACTCCAGCCCGGCCACGTAATGATCCTCTTCGAGCGGGATTTCCTGCGTCACGTCTTCCGTCTTGGCGAGGTAGAACGACGCATCGTACGCGCCGCCGACGAAGACATCCGGCTTGTACGCGGCGATCTCGCTGAGAATGGCCGTGCCGTGCCAGTGCTGCCACTCGTGGTCGCCGTTTTGCTTCTGCGTGTTGCCGTCGCCGCTGACCCAGTCGTACTCGCCGAGCACGACGATCGAGTGACCGGGTTCGTTGTACGCTTCGTGCGAGCGCTGAAAGCCCGTGTCGAGGACGCCGATGATCATGCCGCCGCCGGTGTATCCCGCGCCGTGGGCCAGGGTGATGCCGATCTGCGAAAGCTGGCCCGAGGCGTAGCCGTAAAAGTCCGTGATGGTGTTGCCGCCTTCGTCGTGCGGGATGGGCTTTACGTCGCGCGGGCGGAAGTCGGCCGTGCGGGCGAGCGGCTGGATCTTCGACACGAACGGCAGGGCGGCGATGGATTCGATCTGCGCCGGCGTCGCGCTCGCGCTGACTGCGTTGAGCCAGCGGCTCTCGATGCGCACGCTCGCGCCGGTCGCGCGGACGGCCTCGACGTATCGCGCCGCCACGGGCAGATCGTGCTCGTCGAACAAGCCCGGCAGCGTGCGGCGAAGCTGACGCCGCTGCACCGCGCGCGCGGGATACGACGCTGCCACGCGCTCGATCGCGGCTTGTTGCTCGTCGTCGCTGGTGAATCCCTTGTCGGTGAAGAACAGCCAGACGGGGATGACGCCGTCGTCGTCGGCTTCGAGGGCAAGGCGGACGTCGGGCTGAATGACCGCGCTGTCGCTGCGGACAATTGCGCTGCCGTCGCGGACCACCGCGCTTGCGTCAGATGGCGGCACGTTCGCCGCTCCCGAGTTAACGGACGTCAGCGCCGCACACACCGCCATCGCCAGCACGCTCAACATGGCTTCCCTCCACCCGACCCGGAATCGAACCGCACAACCCCGCAGGCCGCCGCCCCCGCAGCGCCCGCATCACTCCACATCAGGGTAGCAAAACGCGAGGCGAAATCCAAGGACCGGTTGCCCGGCCTTGGGAACGCATGAGGTCGCCGTCATTTGGCGCAGGGGGAGCGTCCCGTTGTGCCCCAAAGGGGCATCCGAGAATAGCCCAGCACCTTCAGTGCGGGGAGGTTCGTGGAGTCGGCTTGAATCCCGGAGGGACGGCTGAAGCCCGGAGGCGATTTGCTCGCACCATCCTGCGCGCGGCAGCCGGCGCGCGGCAGCCTGCGCGCGATCGGCTCAATGCTCTTGCGCCGCAGATTCGGAAGCTGTCCGCTGACGCAGGTTCGCAGATGCCGACGCGGTTCACTGCGTCCAAAACAACCGTCAAAGCCGCTGAGAAAAATCGACAAACGATCCCCCGGCTCCGCGACCTGCGAAACCTCCATGATACGTGTCCTCCAAATTGTCGCTTTTGGAAGACTTCATCAGCAAGGGTATCCTCCTGGCTTGAGCGAATGTGGCGCTGTAATGCTAATTCGTGCGCCGCAACCGCCCCATCAGCCGCGTGAACACGTCGAACGTCAGCGCCTGCGGGCCGTCGCTCAACGCCTTGGCCGGCTCCGGGTGGATCTCGACCATCACCCCGTGCGCCCCCGCCGCCATCGCCGCTTCCGTCATCGAAGGAACCCATCGCCACGTCCCGCACGCGTGCGACGGATCCACGATCACCGGCAGGTGCGTCAGCTCCTTCACCACCGGCACGGCCGAGAGGTCCAGCGTGTTGCGCGTGGCCGTCTCGAACGTGCGGATGCCGCGCTCGCAGAGGATCACCTGCTGATTGCCGTGCGCGAGGATGTACTCCGCAGCGGCGAGCCACTCGTCGATCGACGCCATCATTCCGCGCTTCAGAATGACGGGCCGGTCCACCCGCCCGATCTCCTTCAGCAGCGAGAAGTTCTGCATGTTGCGCGCGCCGAGCTGGATCACGTCCGCCTTCTCCGCCACCCGCGCGAGGTCCGCCGGGTGCATCACCTCCGTGACGATCGGCAGGTCGTACATCCGCCCGGCCTCCGCCAGCAGATCAAGCCCCTCGTAACCCAGCCCCTGAAACGCGTACGGCGACGTGCGCGGCTTGAAGCAGCCGCCGCGCAGCATGTGCCCGCCCAGCTCGCGCACCAGCTTCGCGCAGGCCAGAATCTGTTCGCGCGACTCCACCGAGCACGGTCCGGCGATGATCGTCCGCGCGTCGCCGCCGACCACGACGTTGCCGATGCGGAACTGCGAGTCCTTCGTCCGCGAGGCGCGCGAGACGAGCTTGTACGGCTTCTTCTCCAGCTCTTTCAGCGGAATTGCGCCCACCGTCGCCTCCGCCGAATCCGCGCCGTCGAGCGCGTCGTCGCCGGCGGACCGGCTCGCGCCGTCGGACACGGCGGACGAAACGTCACTCCCGCTCGGCGAGGTGACACCATGCGCTGCCGACGCCGCAACGCCGCCAGGTCGCGGCGCAGCCGGTCGGCTCTCGCGCGTGGTTCTCGCCGGATACGAACCCAGCACTTTCAGGAACGACGTGTCCCCCGCAAGCTTCTGGAGGGCCGTGCCCACGCGCGGCTCCGCCAGGTTCCCTTCGAAATCCAGGTAAAACAGGTATTCCCAGGGCATGTGCGGTCGCGGGCGCGACTCGAGTTTGGTGAGGTTGAGGTGATGCGCCGCCAGCGTGTTGAGGCAGCGGAGCAGCGCCCCCTCCTCGTGGCGCGTCGCCAGGATGATCGAGGTCTTGCACGGAATTCGCGGATCGTAGCGCATCGGCTCGCGCGCCACGACGAAGAACCGCGTGAAGTTCTCCTTCTGGTTCGCGATGTCCCGCCGCAGCACGCTCAGCCCGTACAGCCGCGCGGCCTCGTCGCTGGCGATCGCCGCCTGCGAGAGGTCCTGATCGTCGCGGATCTTCCGCGCGGCCATGGCCGTGTCGGTGTACGACTCGACGTGGCAGCCCGTCAGGTCGCGCAGGAAATCCGTGCACTGGTCGATCGCCTTGGGGTGCGAATACACGCGGCGGATGCGCGACAGCGGCACCGCCTCCAGCGCCAGCAGGCAGTGCTCGACCTTCTGCACCTCCTCGCCGACGATCGAAAGGTCCATCCGCGCCAGCAGGTCGTACGCCTCGTTGATCGAGCCGGCCGTCGTGTTCTCGATCGGCAGCATCGCGTAGTCCGCCGCCGCGTCGCGCACGGCCTGGAGTATCTCCGGGAAGGAATCAAAGCCCTGATATTGCACGTCGCCGGCGCGGGTGCCAAAGTGACGGCACGCGGCGAGGTGGCTGTACGCGCCTTCCGTTCCTTGATAGGCGACGGTGAGGCGCTTCTCGTCGAGGCGGCGCGGGTTGTCACGGTCGGCGAAACGCTCGTGCTGCACGCGGACGGAATGATCGAGAATCTCGCGGTAAAGGCGGACCAGGTAGTGCGCGTCCAGCCCGTGCGCGCGACCCCGAGCCGCCAGCGCCGTCAGCAGCGCCTCCTCACGGCTCACGTCGCGCGGCGCCGCCGCGCCGTCCGTCTTCAGCCCGCCGATCTGCGCGGCCAGCCGGTCGCGCTCCGCCAGGTCGGCGACGAGCCGTGCGTCGATGCCGTCCAGTTGCGCCCGTAATTCCTGGAGTCTGTCGTCCATCTTGGAATTATCGTGGAAACGCGCCCGTCAGGCGACAACGGCGAACTTCGCCGCCGCCGCAGATGTGCTTATCGGCGCTGCCCGGACGCGTTGAGCTGCTTTTCCAGCGCCGCCGCTTTCTCAAGCTGGTCATGCGTCCGGTAGAACTGGATCAGCGTGCGGGCATACTCGATGCGATCCGGCTCCAGTTCCACCGCCGCTTTGAGGTGCTCCTCCGCGGCCGCGGCGTCGCCGCCCTTTGACGCCAGCGTCTTGCCCAGCAGGTACCGCACGCCCGCATGACGCGGCAGAAGCCGGGCCGCCTCTTCGAGCTGCGGCACGGCCTCGTCCGCGCGACCCAGCGCCAGCAGCACCTCGCCCAGCATCGCGCGCGGAGCGCCCTCCTCCGGGTGCAGCCCGACCGCCCTTTGCAGGTGCGCGACGCCCTCCAGCGGCCTCCCGCGCGTCATCTCCATTGCCGCCAGCGCCTGCAGAAACTCGACGCGCTCGCCCAGTTTCCTCGACGCCTCGTCGAGCACCGCCTCGGCAGGGTCGAACCGCCCCAGCGTCGTCAGCAGCCGCGCCAGCGCCAGCGCGCTGTCACCGCTGCCCTCCGCCCGCCAGACGGCCTGCAACTGCGCGACCGCGTCGTCCGCCCGTCCCGCGGCCAGGAGAAACCGCGCGAACTCGCGGTGCAGTTGCACCTCGCCCGGTTGCAGCTCGACCGCCCGCCGAAGATGCGACTCGGCCTGCGCGATCTCCTGTCGCAGCACGCACAACCACGCCAGCCGCACGCGATTCGCCGCCGTCTCCACCAACCCCCATCGCGCCAGCGCCTCCCCCGCGCGGACGCCCCGGTCCAGCGTTTCGCGCTGCTGCGGCGAAAGCTGCGCCGGACGCGCCATCGCCTGCTCCAGCGACGGCGCGAACTTCAGCGACACGGCATGCGCGTCAGCGGCCACGCTTTCCAAACCCTGCATCGCGCCGCAGTGCGCCCACAGCAACAACACCGGCAACATGCACCCCAGGAACACTCGCCCCGCCCGTGTCAGCGAGCCGCCGCGCTTCAGCGAGAAGTTCTGAAACCGCACATTCGCCTTCGTCGCCAGCCGAACGACCTGAAGCGACCCATAGCCCAGCATCGCCCCGACGCCCAGCGCCATCAGAAACGGCACCGCCCCGTACAATCCCCGCAGCGCCGCGAATCCCAGTACGAAGAACGCTGCCAGCAGCACCTCTTCGAACGCGGAGTAGTCGCCCTCGCGTCGAGCGCTCAGCACGCCCATCGCCACCGCCGCCGCGCCCCAGACCCACACCGGCATCGCCGACCACGCGCCCGCGAACATCACGCGCAGCCCGAGGAAAATCACGGCCGCAAGGGCGATCGCCTCCAACGCACGCTTCCAGCTCCGTGCGCTGTGCGCCCCCGCGCGAGCGCTTCGCTTCCCCGCCCAGGCGCTCGGCACGCCGAATCCGAAGTACAGCGCGTCATTCGGGCACACGCTCACGCAGTCCATGCACTTCATGCACCCCGGGTCGATCACCATCCCGTAGTCGCGCACCTCCTCGTGCACGCGCACGTTCGACGTGCACGCGGCCGTGCAGTGCCCGCAGCCCTCGCACGCGTCGGTCACGCGAATCCGCCCCGGCGCCAGCCCTTCGACCAGCCCGAAGATGCCGCCGTACGGACATCCGTAGGTGCAGAATCCCTTCGAGCCGAGGAGGTACACGACGCAGAACCCGCACGTCAGCAGCGTCAGCCCGCCAATGAACCAGCCGGGAAACGTCGCCCAGAACTGCGTCGTGGTCAGGTGCGTCTGCGACGGCGTCACCGCGGCGGCGAGCGCCTCCCCGCCGGCGACGCGCTGAATCAGCGGGAAGACGAACATGTAGAAGAAGGCGATCAGCGGAACCCACACCAGCAGCCGCGATCGCATCGCCCGCGGGCGGATGCCGATCTTCCCCAGCAGCCAGCGGCACAGGTCCTGCAGCGCGACGACGTGGCATGCCCATCCGCAGAAAAACCGCCCCAGCACCAGCGTCGAGAGAATCGCCAGCCCGAAGAAGATCGCCCCCGCGTTGACCACGCCGCCCAGCGCGTACTGCATCCCCTCCGAGGGCTCCAGCGGCGACAGCGTCCGCCCCGACGACATCCAGTGGGCAATATGCGCCGCCACCAGCACGTGCACGCCGATGAGCACCAGCGCCCGCCACCGGCTCATTCGCGACGCCCGCACCCCAGGCCCCGACGCGATCACGCCCAGCGCAATGGGCCGCTTGTCGCTCGCTTTCGGCTTGTCGCTCGCTTTCGGCTGCTGCTCACTTGACGTCGTACACGACACCCCGGCCCCGCCTTCCACAAATCGCAACACTCACCCACCCCGCGCCGCGACGCGCTCACGCCGCGCCGAAACAGGCAGGATGATAGCCGCAAGCAGCAGGCTCGCAGAATCGACCGTCCGCGCACGAGGGGATTTCTCTCTGAAGCAGTATCCGAGGCTCGATCCAAGCATTGGCCGGGCGCGCGCAAGGGGAGTTCCCCGTGCAACCGCATGCTGACGTTCATTCCCGGGGATCGGCCTCAGCCGACCACCGAAGGTCGGCCGTTGGGTCGGCTTCAGCCGACCGGTTCTTGCCCCCCGCTTGAGCGGGGGGGGGAGCGATTTCTAGCCTAGTACCCCGGCTTCCGCCGGACTTTCAGCGGTCGGGCAAGTCCGGCTGAAGCCGGCTCGCAGAAGCTCGAAGTCTCAGGAATCCCACCGACTCAAGTCGGTGGCAAAAGCCGGTCGGCTGAAGCCGACCACCGGAACGGACCGCCCGTCCAAATGGTCCATGACGAAAGGCAAAGCCCGTCGTATCCAGCTTAAAAAGGAATCCAGGCCTTGCTGTGTCTCGTTCCCCGGCAATCCGAAATCCGAAATCCGCAATCCGCAATCTGCCCTTCCTTCTCACCCCGCCGCCTGACGAGTTTGACACGCCGGCCGGTCTGCCCGATACAGCGCCTCCCCCCGACGGTTTACGCATGAACCTCTGGAGGAGCCAATCATGACGGACATCACTCGACGCGATTTCGTGACCGCCACCGCCGCTGCCGCCGCCACCGCCGCCGTGGGGATCACTACGGCTCACGTGGCCACCGACGCTGCGGCTGCCGGCTTGCCAACCGGCGGCGCCGCGGCTGGCCCCGTGATCGTCGGCAGCGGCAACTGCCTCAGCGGCGCGCCCGACCGCAAGCGCTGCATCGACCGCGTCGTCGAATTGCTCGCCGAGGGCAAGTCCCCGCTCGAAGCCGTCGTCGAGGGCGTGGCGCTCGTCGAGGCCGACCCGAAGGACATGTCCGTCGGCTACGGCGGGCTGCCCAATGAAGAGGGCGTCGTCGAGCTGGACGCCAGCGTGATGGATGGCGTGCGCCACCGCAGCGGCGCCGTGGCGGGCTTGCAGAAGATCATGCACCCGGCGCGCGTCGCCCGGCTCGTCCTCGAACGCACGGATCACTGCCTCCTCGTCGGCGAGGGCGCGCTGAAGTTCGCGCGGGCGCACGGCTTCGAGGAGATCAACCTGCTGACGAACGAGGCTCGCGAGGCCTGGCTGAAATGGAAAGAGACGCACAGCGAGGATGACGACTGGATCCCGCCGGAGGTGGACGAAAACGGGAAGCAGTCGGCGCGCTGGCGCGAGTGGCCTTTCTCGTACGGCACGATCAACTGCTGCGCGCTGGATGTGAAAGGCAACCTCGCGGGCGTCACCACCACCAGCGGGCTGTCCTACAAGCTGCCCGGGCGCGTGGGCGATTCGCCGATCATCGGCGCGGGGCTCTACGTGGACAACGAAGTCGGCGCCGCCGGCAGCACGGGGCGCGGCGAGGCCGTCATCCAGATCTGCGGCGCGCACACCGTCGTCGAGGCCATGCGGCACGGCAAGTCGCCGAAGGACGCGTGCCTTGAAGCGTGCGATCGCGTCGTGAAAAAGAACAAGCTCAAGCGGCTCCAGACGAAGGACGGCCGGCCGAACTTCGGCCTGAACTTCTACGCGGTCAGCAGCAAGTGCGAGCACGGCGGCGCTTCGATCTGGAGCGGATCGCAGTATGCCGTGTACGTCAACGGCGAAGCGAAGATGGAACCGTCGGCCTTCCTCTTCGAGACGGTCAAGTAGGGAGTCCGCGTCTGCGCTTGCGCCTCTTGCGTGAAGCGTGCGCGAAAGCGCCTATGCCGGAACTTGCCTCGTTCATCGGACGCGCCGGGTGGCAGGGGTCCGCAGCAGCGGACCCGTGCGGCGTTAGAACGATCAGTCGTGTTCAATCCTCCACGGCCCGGTGAGTACGCCCGACCATGCTACACACCCGCGAGGTGAGCGTGCCGTTGCCCTTGGGGCGACGCCGAGGCCGCCCCGCCTTGGCTGGACAGTCGCGCCCTTTCCGCATGAGATAGCCCGCCATGAAGCGAACAAACAACAGGAGAACGCTCCTCGGAATCCCCAGCGCACCCGTATTCGTCACACTTTGTGCAAGCCGCCCCCGCATCATGGCCATCCGCGCGAGCCTCACGACGCGCCGTGCAATCATGGTGGCCCTTTGTGCATGTCTCGCCTCGTCCTTCATGCCGGCAAACCTCGCGGCGGCTGCGGTGCAAGAACCGCTCCCGCGCCGTGTCGAACTGGCATTCGACCGCTTCTACAACTACGACCAGCTCGTCGCCGCCCTGCGCCAGATCGCCGCGGCCTACCCGGACCTCGTCACGCTCAATTCCATCGGCAGGAGCAGCGAAGGGCGCGACCTGTGGCTGGCGACGATCAACAACGCCGCCACCGGCCCGGACCGCGACAAGCCCGCCATGTGGATCGACGGCAACGTGCACGGCAACGAAATCCAGGCCTCGGAGACCTGCCTCTACACGCTGTGGTATCTGACGAAGAGCTACGGCGCCGTGGACAAGCTCACCAAGCTGGTCAACGACCGCGCGTTCTACATTCTCCCCAGCGTCAATCCTGATGGGCGGGCGTTCTGGTTCAATGAACCCAACACCTCCAGCTCCGCGCGCAGCGGCATGAAACCCACCGACGAGGACCACGACGGCCTCTTCGACGAGGACGGCTTCGACGATCTCGACGGCGACGGGCAGATCACCATGATGTGGAAGGCCGACCCGAACGGGCGCTACCGCCGCAACCCGCGCGATCCGCGCATCTTTGAGCCGGTCGGGCGCGACGAGAAGGGCGAGTGGACGATGCTGGGCATGGAGGGCATCGACAACGACGGCGATGGTCAGATCAACGAGGACGACCCCGGCGGTTACGACATGAACCGCAACTGGCCCAGCGACTGGCAGCCCGAGCACATTCAGTACGGCGCGGGCGATTACCCCTTCTCCTGCCCGGAGACCGCCGCCATCGGGGCCTTCCTTCTCGACCACCCCAACGTCGCGGCCGTGCAGTCGTATCACAACGCCGGCGGCATGATCCTGCGCGGACCGGGCATGCAATATCGCGAAGGCAACTTCCCCGGCGAGGATCTGGCCGTGTACGACGAGATCGGCCACACCGGCGAGAAGATGCTCCCGTTCTACACGTACATGGTCATCTGGAAGGACCTGTACGAGGTTCACGGCGGATTCGTGAACTGGACGTCGGAGGGGCTGGGCGTGTTCAGCTTCACCAACGAGCTGTGGAACGGGGATCAGTATTTCTACGGCAAGGCCGCCGACTGGGAGCGGCGCGACGCGCGGATGAAGTTCGGCGACCTGCTGGAGTTCGAGCACAACTTCGTCCCGTATCACGAGTTCCAGCACCCGCGCTACGGGGAGATTCTCATCGGCGGCTGGAACAAGTACGCCTCCCGCGTGCCGCCCACGTTCATGCTCGAGGAGCTTTGCCATCGCAACTTCGCGTTCACGATCTACCACGCCGACCAGATGCCGCGGCTGTTCTTTTCGCGCGTGCGAGTGCGGGAGATCGGAGAGCGGACGTGGGAACTGACCGTCGAGGCGCGTAACGACGCGGCCATTCCGACGATTTCCGGGGTGGCAGCGCAAAAGCGGATCGGCGCGCGAGACTCCATTAGCGTCGAACCCGTCCCGGCAGTTGCAGGTGCGGGCACGGTTCAGGTTCTGGCCTCCGGGGCGGTGGAGGACTGGTTCACCGCCAGCATGGCGCCCACGAAGCGGCAGCCCGAGCGCATCTGGGTAGAACAGGGCATCCCCAGCCACGGTGCCCGGATGTTCCGGTGGATCCTCTCCGGCAGCGGCGCCATGGATGTGACCCTGCAAACCGCGAAGGGGGGCACGATCAAGCGGACGGTGAAGCTCGAACCCCAAGATGTGGTGGAGCGGCTACCTGACTGAACCCCCGTGCGGATCGCCAAGGATCCGGCACACCGCAGTGCAGCGCCGCAGGGGCTGCACGCCCGGGTGGCACGGTCTGGCGTACTCGCCAGGCCGTGGGGATTCGCCGTACGGGGGTGCTGGGGGTTGGATGCGTACTCGCGCCCCACGGGTCCGCTGCCGCGGCTCCAAGAGGCCCGAGTGCTCGACGGGGTCCATCGCTGCGCTGCGGTATCCTTGCCGGCGGAGAAGCGGCGCAATGCCGGGCGCGGCAATCTCCGCAGTCTTCCTTGACTGGCCGATAAGTCGGGTGCTAGACTCGTGTGCGGTAAAGTCCGGGAGAGGGTGGGAGGCGCCTCGTGGTCCCTTCCCTTCCCTTCCCTTCCCTTCGCTTCCCTTCCCTTCCCTTCCCTTCCCTTTAAGGAGAAGTGTCTATGAAGAACGCAAGCAGGTGTCGTGGGGGATGGTCTTGCGCGCTGGCGGCCGGCGTGCTTTTAGCGGGGGTGCAGACGGCGCGGGCGCAATCGCAATTGCCCGCGACCATCAGCACCAGCGCGGGAGACCTGGTCATCAGTAAGCAGGCCTGGGCGGCGGGGATAACGCCGTTCGTGGCCGTCAGTGTCCATCTCAACGGCAACCTCCTCGGCAGCGTGCCCTTCCGCCTGGAGCCGACGGGGGCGGTGGTCTATGTGGGAGTGGACGTTCCGCAAGACTACCTGATCCGGTTTGGTGAAGAGGGTCAGATGTACGTGGGCTTCTGGGACATCTGGAACACCACGGGAGGAGAAGACGTTTTTCCGATCACGCTGACGTTCGCGTCGAACGCGGAGCTGTTGCCCTCGGGAGCCACGGCGTACCAAGTAACGCTCAATCTGCTGCTTGCAGTCGAGCCTCAGACTGCCCCGCCTTGCCCGCCGGCGCCGCCAGGTGGCTGGGGCGGGACGGACCCGACAACCGGCAACGGCAATCCGGGCTGGCCAGGGGGTTGCTCCGAGAGTCCGTATGGCAGAAACGGAGGACCGGGAGGTAATGCAGATGCGAACTGCCCGAACTGCCACGGAGGCAACGGGGGCGACGCTGCGCCCGGTGGGAACGGCGGTAACGGTGGAAATGGCTCCGGAACCGGCTCCGGCGGGAATGGCGGCAACGGTGGCCTGGGCGGAAGCGGCGGTAACGGTGGCAATGGGGGCTCAAGCGGTGCTGGCGGGAATGGTGGTAGGGGGGGGACGGCCGGAAACGGTGGCAACGGTGGAAATGGGGGTTCAAGCGGCTCCGGTGGGAATGGCGGCAATGGAGGTGGAGGCGGCAATGGTGCGCCCGGTGGGAACGGTGGCAACGGTGGAAATGGGGGTTCAAGCGGCTCCGGCGGCAATGGCGGCAACGGCGGCCCTGCCACAGGCTCGGATCAAGGCGGGAACGGGGGAAGCGGGGGCACCGGTTACGGCGGCGGTCGCGGTGGCGCTGGCGGGTCCGGGGGAATCGCCCTCGGTAGCGGTCGGGGTGGTGTCGGCGGGTCCGGAGGAACCGCCTCAGGCTTCGGCAAAGGCGGTGACGGCGCTGACGGAGGTAACGGCCAGACTGGGGGCGACGGCGGAAGCGGCGGCAGCTCCGCGACCGATAACGGGGGCCAAGGCGGCAAGGGCGGAAACGGCACGGGCGGCAATGGTGGTCGCGGCGGTAACGGAGGCAACAACGGAAGCGGTCCCGGCAGCGGCGGCAACGGCGGGAATGGCGGCAACAGCAGCGGAAATGGCGGCGGCAACGGCGGGAAGGGCGGCAACAACGGCGGCGGCGGCGGAACCTGCGGAGGTGGGGGCAGCGGCGGCAGCGGCAACCCGCCGGGCCAGAACGGCAGCTCCGGCACGGGCTGCTGAGTTCGCCCGCACGGCCTGATAACTCGACGCAGAGGGGGAGGGGGACGGTGCCGTTCCCCTCCCCTTCGCCGTTTGCTGGACGACCTCCCCTCGCTCGGCATGGAGCGACACCTTGCGGCAAAACCGACTGGGGAAACCGTATTCCGCGTTTCTGGGCTTTCATGTGGCAGTGAGTCGCCCAAGGGACTGACCTCAAAAACCCAGAATCGCGGATCGCCCGATTCGTCACATCCGTCAGAACAGGCTCAGAAGTTGGAATGCGGTCACCCCTGCCCTCTTGAAACCTGGGAATATTTTTCGCTTGCCAAGGGCTTGAGGTCGGCCTATAATCCCCGACGGTTGGATTCGACGACCGGCTGAAGATTGCGGTTTCCGCGTATGCGATCCCTTTCGTGCCTGCCTCGCTGCTTCTAACCTCCGGGCCGACGCAGGCCCCTTTCACTGGACCCTGAAAGCGAAGAGAGGGTCAGCATCCCATTCACAAGGAGATTATCGAATGGGTAAGAAGTTGTATGTCGGAAACCTGCCGTACTCGATCACGGGTTCCGACTTGGAGCAGTTGTTCTCAGCGCACGGGGTGGTGCAGTCGGCGGAGGTGATCACCGATCGCGACAGCGGACGCAGCAAGGGGTTCGGCTTCGTCGAGATGAGCTCGGCGGAGGAAGCCCAGGCGGCGATTACGGCCCTGAACGGTCAGCAGCACGACGGTCGTGCGTTGACGGTCAATGAAGCCAAGCCGAAGGAAAGCAGCGGTCGTGGCGGCGGCGGCGGCGGCGGTCGCGGCGGTTACGGCGGCGGTGGCGGTGGCGGCGGTCGCTCCGGCGGCGGTCGCGGCGGCTACGGCGGTGGCGGCGGCAGCGGCGGCGGTGGTGGCCGCGGCGGCTGGTAAGACCTAATAGCCTGAGAGATGAACAACGGGGAGGTCGCTTCGGCGACCTCCCTCTTTTTTGTCAATGAGCGGCGTGTGCCCGCGCGGTGACCGCATCGCCGAAACGCCGCATCGGCCCGTCGCCCGCCGGGGTCCGCGCAGGGCGGGCCATGCCCGCCGCGGCTGCAAGCCAGGCTGGACCGGCGAAGCCCGTGACGCGTTTTCAATAATCGACGGGAATCGCGTCCAGCACGGCGGGCAGATCGCTCTGCTCGTCCAGCGTGCTGACGATGCACATGCACACGTTGGCGCTGTCGCGGTGCATCAGGCGAAGCGCGCCGACGCGCAGCGCGTGGTCGCTGCCGGCGCCGAGCTTGCACGGCAGGCATTCCTGGTTGCCGTAATCCCGGCGCACGCCCGCCGGGCATTGCAGCAGCAGCAGATGCCCGCGAGGCCCGCTGAGGTGGAACGCCAGCGACCGGTGCTTCTCGCCCATCTTCAGCAGATACATGCCCTTCAGTGTCATCTCCGCGGGCAACTTGGCCGGAGGGTGAATCCGCACGGTCATGAGGCGCTGCGCCTCCGCCAGCGTGATGGCGCGACCGCCGTGCGCCGCGATCAGCGCCGCGATGCCCGCCTCGATGTCGCCGTCCGCCTGTTCGAGGATCGGACGAAAATCGATGCCCGCCGCCTGCACCTCTCCGCGCATGAGGAACGCGCTGACGCCGAGCATGAACACCAGCCCGGCCGCCGCGGCGAACACGCCCCATTGCCTTCGCGTAAAGCCGCGCGTCACGGCGGCGCGATGGGGAGACCCGCCCGCATCGTCGGCGACGCTCAACCGCGCCTTCCCGATCGGCGCAGCCGCCTCGTGATCGAGGCGACCGCGGATCGCCGTCCAGAGGTTTTCCGGCGCGCCGCCTCCTTCGCAAGGCGCAATCGCCGAGGCGAGCGCGCGGACGGCCTCCAGCTCGCGCCGGCAGGCCGCGCAGCCCTCAAGATGGGCCTCCACGTCTCGCTGTGCCGGCGCATGCAGCTCCGCGTCGAGCAGCGATCCGAGATGTTCAGTTATCTCCTGGCAGTTCATGGCTGGTTGCTTCTCGGAGCGAGCGCCGACCCGGATGCCCGCCCGGTGTCATCCCCTCTTTCGATGCGCCGGCAGGCTCGTTTCTTCCCCATCCGGAATCGCCGGATTCCGTGGCTTCAGCAGCGGTTCCGGGGCATTCCCGGACCCATCGGACGCGACCGTCGGGCCTGCCGCCGGGCGGCATCCCGCCCCGTCCATGACCGCCCGCAGCTCCGCGCGGGCACGGTTCAGCCGCGAAGCCACCGTGCCGGGCGCGCACTCCAGCACCTCCGCGATCTCGGCGTAATCCAGCCCCTGATCGTATTTCAGCAGCAAAACCGCCCGATGCTCCGCGGACACAAGCTGCAGCGCGTCCTGCACCAGCGCTCTCAAGTCCGGCGAGGGCGGCGCGGAACCGCTTCGCTCGCGCGCTTCGGCGAGGATGCGCTGATGACGATCCTCCGTCGCGCGACGCCGGAATAGCTGAAGGGCCTCGTTGGTGGCGATGCGGTACAGCCAGGTGCCCAGCGCGCTGCGCCCGTCGAAATCGCCCAGCCGCTCAAACGCGCGCACGAAGGCGTCCGCCGCGACGTCGAAGGCGTCCTGATCGTTGCCGGTGATGCGCAGCGCGAGGCGGTAGATGCGATCGCTGTAGCGCTCGTAGAGCATGCGCTGCGCCTCGCGATCTCCGCGCCGGCAGGCGTCGATGAGGGCCGATTCATCCATCGGGCGAGATGTTAGGCGCGGCTCGTCGCGTTGTCACAGGCGGCGCGCGGCGAACTGCAGATGCGCCGCCCGACCGATGGCCGCACGGTCGCGCCAAAGCTGCTTCTCCATGCGCATCAGCTTCGCGCGAGACTCCCGGTCTTCCAGTAGCTCGCGGTAATGACGCATCGGCAGCACCGTCTTGCCGATCAGGTCCACAAGCTCGAACCCGGATTGACGAAGCAGTCGCTCCAGCTCGGCCGGGCCGTATGTGACGATCGGAAACTGCTCTTCGCTGCGCCGCGTCAGCCAGTGGGTCCGCCCGTGGTCGAGGAATCGCTCCAGCTCGTCGAGGTCTCCGCGCTGCATGTAGAAGTCGATGCACGCCCAGCGGTTGTCCAGCGTTGCGACCAGCACGCCGCCGGGCTTGAGGATGCGCCGCGCCTCGCGCATCGCCGCCGGCGGGGACGACGCGCAGCCCAGCGGCTCGCCGAACGCGGTCGCCAGTGTAAACCGCTCGGACGCCAGCGCCGACAGGTCGCACACGTCCGCACGGAGAAAGCCGGCGCGAGCCTGCAAGCCCATCTCCGCGGCGCCCGCCCTCGCCGCGTCCATCATCTTCGCCGAGATGTCCGCAAACGTGACGCGGAAGCCGCTCTTAAGCAGCTTCAGGCCCCACTTCCCCGTCCCGCAGCCCAGATCGATCACTTCCGCGGAAAGGTCCGTAGGCAGGAAGGTGCGCAGATGGTCCCACGTCAGCGCGTCGTGCCACTGCCAGTAGGCGTCGTCGTAGCTGTCGTCATACGCACCGGCCACGCGGTCGTGGTAGCGCTGAACGGATGATCGCTTAGGTTTGCCCATCTGCCGACCATCCAACCTAAGCAGCCTGTGGCGAAAGGCAAGACTCGTCATTCCCGCGCAGGCGGGAATCCAGTCTCGTCGCGGGCGAACCGGGTAGTTCGCCACTCCGTGGCGAGCGTTCGTCGCGGAGCGCCGAACTACCCTTCTCGTCGCGGAGCGACGAACTACCCCTCATTCCTTCCCGACCGGCTGCGCACGCACCGTCACGATCTCGCGCCCTCGGCGGAGGATGATCTCCACTTCGCCCGAAGCCGGAAGCGCCGCGACGATGTCCTTGAACGCCCGCGCGTCCGGAACCTCGCGCCCGTTCACCGCGAGGATCAGGTCGTCCGCGCGAATCCCCGCCTTCGCGGCCGGCGAGCCGGCGACCACGCGCTCCACGAAAGGCAGCGTCGTGCGGTATCCGGCCTCCACGAGGCGAATGCCCAGGTCCAACGGCTTGTCGGCGGCGACGGAGGGCGCCGACGAAGCCGCGCCCGGTTCGCCGCGCCGGGCATCTTCCATGAAGGCCGCAAGCACATCCATCGGGATGGCATAATTCAGATGCGTGTGCGTGCGATTGAGCCGAACCTCGCGCCCGATCAGCCCCTGCAGCCGACCGCCCTCATCCACCAGCGCGCCGCCGGAAAAACCGGGATTGCTCGTGATCGCGTCGAACACCAGCACGTCGCCGTGGTAAGGGTAATCCTTCATCCGCCGCGTGGCGTCCAGCGGAATGCGTGCCGATAGAACGCCGTGCGCCAGCGACAGCGGCTCGCGGCCATCAGCGATGCGAAACGGGTTGCCCAGCGCCACGACTGCGTCTCCCGGTCGAGGCGCGCTGGACGCATCCAGTGCGAAAAACGGCAGGCCCAGAGGCGGGGCAGACTGCGCCCCGCTGTCTTGAGGCGCAGCATCCTGCGGCGACGGCGCGGGTGCGGCCGCATCGGGCGCATCCGCGTCGGGCGCATCCGCGACCTCGGACGCGCCCGCCGACGCGCCTTTCGGACGCACCAGTTGAAGCAACGCGAGTTGTCGCGCGGGGTCGCGTCGCACCACGATCGCGTCGTACGCCGTTCCGTCGCGCACCGTGGCCGTGACGCGGCGGGCCTCGATCAGCAGCGACAGCACGGTCAAAACCAACCCGTCTTCCGACACCAGGATGCCCGTGCCGTAACCCACCTCCATGCCCGCGCCGAGACCGTAGAGCTTAACCGTGCGGTCCAGCGCGGCGCTGAGCATGGGCTCACCAAATTCGCTGGTTGCGGCCGAGTTTCCTTCAGCGGGACTTCCGGCCGCCGCGCTGTCCGCCGGTGCGCCCGGCGCATCCGGTTTGGCGCGGGAAATGTTGAGCTGCGCCGCCGCCACCTGCTCCGTGTCCGTGCGAAACGGAAGTTCGAGCTTCACCGGCAGCGGCTCCAACCGCGTCTCTGCTTCCTTCCGCAGGCCGCCGCGTTCATACTCGACCTTCACGCGCCAGCCCTCGGGATACGTCCCCAGCAGGCTGGCGAAGTGATTGGCGGATTCGATCCGCCGGCCATCGAACGAAAGCAGCCGATCTCCCGGACGAATGCCCACGTCCCACGCCGGAGCGTCCTCCAGCAGCCGGTCGAACACCACCGCGCCTGCACGGTCGATCACCGTCGCCTGAAGCGTTCCGTGTCGAACCAGCAGCCCGGCGCGCAGGCCCGGAATGAAGCGTTCAATCTGATTCGACGAGATGGCGTAACCCACGCCGACGTTGAACCGCCCCCGCGTGTTGATCGAGATGCGCCCGTTGATGCCGATCACCTCGCCGCGCAGATTGAACAGCGGTCCGCCGGAGTTGCCGGGGTTGATCGCCGCGTCCGTCTGAATGCAGTCGGAGTACAGAAGCTGATTGCCTTCGCCGTACTGATAGCGATGCACGCCGGTGACGCGCCCGCTCGTGACAGTGGGCGTGTAGTCCTCGGCCAGCACGAACGGATTGCCCATCGCCAGCACGGGATCCCCCAGCCGCGTGGCGTCCGAGTCGCCCAGCGGAGCGAACGGGTAGCGCTCCGCGCTGGCTTCACGCGCGGAGCCGGACGCGTCACGCGCGGTTGGCGACGCATCGCCCGCGGACGCCGACGCATCGTGCTGCCCCAGGAGCCGGAACATCGCCACGTCCCCGCCCGGGTCGATGCCCAGCACTTCGAGGTCATACAGGTAGCCGCTGGAAAGCCCCGCAAGCCCGCGCCGCTCCGCCAGCATGTCGGCCACCACGTGAAAATTGGTCAGCCCGTATCCCAGCTCGTCGATGATCACGCCCGATCCGCCGCCGCGCTGCAGCGGATCAAAGATGCAGACAACGGCCGGACTGACGCGATCGATGACCGAGAGGCGCTGAGCTTCGGACGGCGAGGCGGAGGCTCGAGCGGGCGTGGGAACGGGCGCGGCCTCTGGGTCGCGTGAGGACTGCGCGCCGGCAAGTTGCGCAGCCGCGCAGGCCGCAATCAGCAGGAAAGCGCGCGATCGCCTTTGGCGCATTCGTGCAGCGCGCGATGGATCGCGACGAAGGGTGCGGCAGGTGGACCGGCGTGCGGACCTGCGGTTCATCGTGCGTCCTTCGAAGGCTTGATGAGTCGTGCGTCCGCCCAGTCCACCAGGTCGGCGAGGTCCAGCCCGTCGCCGCAATCGGCCACCAGCACAAGCTGCTTGACGCCGCTGACCTCCACGCGAATCGTCCTTGGCTCGTCCTTGCCCGAAAAAGCGCCGCTGTCGTAGAGCGTTACGCCGTCGCCGACGACGCGGACCGCGACGCTGCCGCGCGGGCGGACGAGATCGTCGATGCCGACGACGGCGTAGAACGTCTGGTACGCCCCGCCCAGGTCATACGTCAGCTCGCTGAAGGCGTGGACGCCGACGCCCCGCTCGAACGTCCGCCCGCCCAGCTTCAGCGGCGTGTTGGCGGCCGAGCGGTCTTTGCGAAACTGCGACGGCGTCAGCAGGCGGGCCTCCTCGCGCGCCGCCGTGGGCGTCAAGTCGCCGAGGTGCGTCACGCGGTCGCTGAAAAAGTCCACGCGCGCCAGACGGTCGATGTCCAGCGTCACCGTGGCGTTGAACGAGGTGCGTAAGACAAGCTGCGGACCTTCCGCGCCGAGCACCTCCCCCGGCCACACGTCGCCCTCGGTGGAGGTCACCAGCGCCGCGGGACGCGGCTTGCGTCCGGGCTGGGCCGCCAGAACGATGCCGTAAAGCTTGGCGGCCTGAAACGTCCGCGTGCGATCTTGATGTCGAAAAGTTCCCGCCTCCGCGCCGAGGGATTCCAGCACGCCGCGGACGCTCCGCACTTCGCCGCCGTCGCAGGAAATGAGAACGTCCTCGCCGGGCTGCCGCGAAGTGAGCGCCGATCGAAACGCCTCGTCGCCGTCCGGGCAGTCTCCGGGACGCTGATACTGAACCGCGGCAAGGTGTGCGTACGGAACGGCAAGAGGCTGATCAGTTCGCGTCGTGGCATTCACCGTGGCTTCGCCGGAGTCGCGCATCCGCACATCGGCCGCGCCGCCGTCGTGAAAATGCAGCCGGACACTCTGCGCTGCAGGTCCTCCGCGCGCTCCGACCGGCACTGCGGTCGTGATTGCGAGGAGTTCATCGGCCGCGACGCGCGTTTCGCCCTCCGCCGTGCCAAGCCGCAGCCCCTCGGTCGGCGTCCAACCCAGCCATGCACCCCGAATGCTGCGCCCGTCCAGCAGGCGGATATGCATCTCGCCGCGCGCGGCGGGTGCGGACAGTGTGAGAACTGCCACGGTGATCGAAATGCACGCCATCGCCGCGTATGGGATTCTCATAAGAACTTGGTGCGATACGGTGTTATAAACGGGTGAGATGCCGTGTGTGGCACCGGTTTTCAACCGGTGGTGTAGCACAGGTTTCCAACCTGTGCAGGTTCCTGATAACTGCGAATGGCGGCGCGCCTAATCTTCAAGCCCCGGACCCCCGCCAGCGCGGCAGTGACACTGCCAATGCCCGGCTCCGACTTCCGCCACCGCCAGTCACGGCTCCTTGGCCAGTTGCTCATAATACTGTTCCACCAGTCGCCGGTATTTCCCCGGAAAGCTCTCCTTCAGCGCCTGAAGGATCTTCTCCCGCTCCTGCGGCGCCAGCGCCCCCCAGGCCTCCCCCGGACTCGCCTGGCGGACGCGCAGGTTCGCCGGCCCGCCGGCGCCCGGCGGAAGCTGCGACTGCTGCATCGGATTCTGCGGCTGGGGGCGAGGGTTGTTGTTGGGAGAGCCGCCGTTGTTGGGATTCTGGCTCTGGTTCTTCTCCCGGTCTTCGGCCTCTTTGATGAGTTTGTCCAGCAGGTCCATCGCCCGTTTCTGGCGGTCCTGCACGTCGGCCCCGGTGTCCCTGTGCCCAAGTCGGTTGGCGGCGAACATCATCAGGTCGCTCACCTCGCCGATGCGCCCGGGCTGGCGATTGGCCAGCTCCGCCAGCATCTGCCGCGCGGAAACGGTCAACCGCTGCGGCGCGTCCGGGTGGACCGTGAGGAACTGCACCAGATGCCGCGAGGCCTCCTCATAGCGCAGGTTCTCGACCAGGCAGTAGGCATGGAGAAAATCCAGCTCCGGCAGATGGTATGAGTAGGGCTCGATGCGCGTATGCCGGTCCGGCGCGATGAGTTCCAATTCCCCCAGCGCCGTGGCGAAGTTCTTTTGTGAGACCATCGCTTTAATGAAGTAGAACCGCGCATGCGCGGCGAGGAAGGGGTCCGCGTCGTCCACGAGAGTCTTCATCGTCTCCGCGCACCCGGCGAGGTCCTCTTTCTCATACTGCTCCAGCCCTTTGCGGAACTGCGGCGACAGGAGCGACAGCGCCTCCGCCAGAAATGAAGCCCCATCCTTCTCTGGCGACTGCGACCATTGGTTGGCGATAAAACTCCGGGTGTCCTCCGCCACATCCTGCCGCTGCGTCAGTGCGGAGAGAAATCGCTCTACCGGAGTGGTAGCGCCCGGCGGTTGTGGAAGTGTGAGAAGTGCGATTTGAAAGAGATTTATGAGTACCATCTGAGTTTCCACCCCGTCATTTCAAGCGTCGAGGGTCAGCGCGATCTGGGGCTCCATCCGACGCCCTTGCACCGTGCGTTGATTGCGTGCGGTTGCGACGCTGCGTGCCTTTGTGCCCCGGAGGGGCATCCGAGAATAGCCCAGCCATTCATGGCTGGGGCGCGTGGCGTTCGACAGCGCAGTCCCGGAGGGACGGCTGAATTGAAGCGAGTTCTGCACACGTCATTTCCGAGATTCATCCGTCCCTCCGGGACTTTCGGCCCATCCCCGACTGAATCCCAGCACTGAGGGTGCTGGGCTATTCTCATCTGCCCCTCCGGGGCACAACACTTCCCTTCGATTCCCTGCATGATGGTAATATCATTCGATCCCGAAGCCCGGCAACCGGCGTCACGTCGAGACTCCCTTCACCTCTATTCCTGCTCCGTGCGCTCCCGCAACTGCCGCGCAATCTCAGCGCAATCCTTCTGTCGCTGCGCCGTGGCCTCAATCGTCTTGGACAAGACCTCGTCGGCCCCGGTTTCCAGGGTCTTGGCTTTCTCGATCGCCTCCGTCCGCTCATGCACGCGCGCCTGCGAGGAACGCAGCAGCTTCAACTCCGCCGACGTCGGCAGCAGCGGCGAAGTCTGGTCCGTGGGCGAAGCACTGGGCTGCGGCTCGTCCTGTTTCTGGTTCTCCTGCTGCATGCGCCGGACGGAATCGAGCAACTGCTCCAGCGCTTCCAATACTTCCTTCTGCATCGACTGCGTCAGCGCGCCGGTCTGATACGCGATCAAGCGCTCCGCCACCAGGCGCATGTCCACCGCCACCTGCTCCAGGATGCGCGGGAAGACGACGGTCGTCCCTTCCTCTTCGAGAATGTGCAGGCAGGTGTCCACCGCGGCCGCGAGCTTGCCCTGTGTGTCCGCAAGCTCCGCGGCGCGCAACTGCTCCGCCCGCGCGAAGGAGGCCGCGCCGACGCCGTCGAGCGAGATCGTCTCATCGTTGAGCCGCTTCTGCTTGACGGCCAGATCGTGGAACCTCGCTTCCAAGTCGCGCAGCATCTCCTCGCGCTCCTCGCGGCGCTTCTGCTGAAGCGCTTCCTCAAGTTCCCGCTTCGCGTCCTTCAGCGCGTCGATGGCCTTGTCCTGCTTCTCGACCGCCTGGTCCTGCTCTTTGCGTTCGAGTTTCTCCGCCGCGTCCCACATCTCGCGCTCAGCGCGTTGCACATTGTCGCTTGGCGGCGAGGGTTTTGAATCGCCGGATTTAGGAGAATCCTGCTCCTGCGGCTGGCCGCCCGGCTGCGGCGGGTTCGAGTCACTGGAGAGATTCCCGGCCTCCTCCGCGAGCGCGCGCTGCTGACGCCCAAGTTCGGCGGACTCTTCCTTGGGCGGCGTTTTCTGAGCCTCCTCAAGCGCATGAATCGCGCGGCGAAGCTGCTCCTCCGCCTGCTCCTGCGCCTCCTTGGCCGACTCGGGCTGCGCCTCTTCGAGAGCCTCCCGCGCCTCCGACATCTTCTCCGCGGCCTCTTGAAGCGACTCCGCCGCTTGCTCAGCCTTTTGTTGTTCGCCCGCTTCCTTGCCCGACGGCGACGGCTTGCCCTCACCGTCTTGCTGCGTCGCGCCTTCCGTCGGCTTCGCGCTCAGCGGCTGCGGCTTCCGCGAGCCTGCATCCGGCGTCGTTCCATCCGGCGGCGATGCGCTCGGCGAAGTTCCGCTCGGCGGTGTCGCGTTCGGTGGAGTTGCATCCGGCGGAACCGCGTCCGACGACGCCGCATCCTGAGGCGCTGAGGGCGCCGCGGCATAAGCGGCGGCCTCCCGCACTTTCGCCTCCAGCGCCTTGACACGCTCGGCGAGCTCCCCCTGCCGCTGTGCCTGCTTCTGCGCTTCAAGAGGTGACGGCGGCGAGGAGCCCTCCGCGTTTTTCGCGGTGTCCTTGCTGAGTTGCTCCTGCTCCGCGAGCAGCGCCTGGGCCTGCTCAAGCTGCTCCGCCAGCTCCGCGGCCTGCTTCTGCTGGGCCGTCTGGTCGCGCAGATCGCGCTGCCGGTCCAAAAGCTCGGAAAGTTGCTTGAGCCGCTCCTTCAGCCGGTCGATCTCTTCCTTCCGTTCCTCGTTCTGGCTGTCGCGCTGCAGAAGCACGCCGAGGACGACTTCCAGATCCGCGACCGTCTGCTCCTGGAGACCCAGCGTCTCGTGCAGGTTCTCGCCCTTCCCCAGCCGCTCCACGAGTTCCGCCAGCTTGTCCGTCGCGCCGATCTCACCCAGCCGGTTCAGCGCCCGGGCGAGCCGCTGCGCGTTTTCCGGCTCCTGCTCGCTGAGTTCCTGCTGGAGGCGAAACACCCGATCGCGGAATCGATCCAGCCGGTCGCGGATCATGTCCTGCTTCACCGCCAGCGGCGCGGCAGGCGGCGGACCCTCCTGCGCGAGTAGCCCCGCGCCGCCGAGCAGCGCCGCCCCCGCCGACGAAAGCAGGAGGATCGCGGTGAACCGACGCTCACACCGACCGAGCTTGTGATGGACAGGCATCGACTGTTCTCCCGCTCTCATTATACGGTCGCGCCCCCACGTTTGCTGAACCGCCTCGGATTCGATGCCGATGCCGGCATCGGTTTGAGTTCCAGAACTCGGCTAGGATTTGGGGGACCGCTAGGCTTTGGGGGACCGCTAGGCTTTGGGGGACCGCTAGGCTTTGGGGGACCGGCTTTCCAGCCGGTCAATGGGGGCAGGGTGACTGGCCCCGCAGTCGCCTCGACTCGCTGTTGGTTGGCCTGTCCCCGCATACTGCTTCAACACCGCGCTGAGCCTCCCCCTTCGCGCCGCGACCGTTTGTTACAATCTATCGACCATTCATGCCGACTCAGCAGGGTCGGGCGAGCGTTTTCAACCCACCGGCGCCGGCCGGCGAGCCGTGAGCGATTCCGCACGGAGACCGGCCTCCTCCCGCGCCAACCGTGCAAACAGCACCGTCGCCACCGCCATGAACGCCAGCGCCAGCAGCCACACCCCCCACCCCAGCAGCCACCACACCCACACCCCCAGCAGCGTCGCCACCGTCCCGCGCACCCCCGTCAGCGTCACGTGAATGCCCATGTACACGTCGCCCTTCGCCCCCTCCGCGAAGTGCAGATGCCCCAGGCTCCACGCCACCTTGCCACCGCCCATGCCCAGCCCGTACGCAATCGCCTGCACGCCCAGGCTCGCCATCATCATCGGGTAATACGCCGGCCCCAGCGCCTCGCGATACGTCACCGCCAGCTCCCCCGCCAGCCCCAGCACCGCAGCCACCGTCCAGAACCAGCAGTTGATCACCCGAAACCGCAGCACCCCCACGCGATCAAAAAGCCCGCCCCACTGCCGCAGCGTCCCGAACATCATCAACCGCGGCAGCGCCACAAACAGCACCGTCGCCACCCAGTACACATCGCCCCCGCAGGCGTTCACCTCGCGCGTCACCAGCACCGTCAGCACGGCCATCACCATCAGGTTCGACAGCCCCAGAAACGTCTGCGCGGTGAGATAGCGCGAGTAGCGCCGATCCTCCGTCAGAATCCGTTTCATCCGCGCCGATACGCGCAGCGGCGAAAGCTCCGGCAGCGCCGCGCGGATGCCACGCAGCCCGAACACGGGTTTCTCTCCGCCGAGCGTCGCCTCGCCGGACGTCGCTTTGCCGGAAGCCGCATCGCCGGACGCGCCCTCGCCGGCGGTCGCCCTGTCGGACTTCGCCTCACCGCCCGCAACAGCCGCGCCCCGCGCCTCAAGGATCCCGCGAGCGGCCGTATCCGCGTGCATCGCCGCCCCCGCGCGCGCCGCAAGTTCCCCTCCCGCTCGCCGCCGCCACGCCCGCCGCTCCCTGCGCACGGTCATCTTCCAAAGCCACGGCAGCGACAGCAGGCCGCAGGCCGCGCAAACCGGAAAGATGATGCGATACGCCGAAGGCTCGCGGTCGCTCACGTCCGCCACGACCAGCGAGACGATCGTGGACACGAAGAGATTGGCCGAGTGCAGCTTCGCCGTGATCTTGCCGCGGGCAAACGACGGGTAGTTCATCTGCCAGATCGCCGGTCGCAGCGTCAGCACGCCGGCCAGAAACACCTGCGAAAGCCCCAGCGTCAGGATGAAGCACCACGCGCCCCACGGCGACACCGGCGACATTCCCGCGGCCGCCGCGAACAGCGCCGCCCCGGCAATGAAGAGCGTCTGAATCCGCAGCTTCGGAGCGTGCGCCAGCAGCAGCCCCCAGTACACGCTGACGATGTACGCCGCCGTCGGCGTGGCCGTGGCGATCGCCACCAGCGTCGGGCTGCCCGCAAACGTCTTGGAGACGACGATGCTGCCGAAACGCCCCTCGACCAGCCCCGCCAGCACCGTCCACGGGATCATGTGCTTGAACTCGAGGAGGAAGTTCCGCCGCGAGGAGAACGGCAGCGCCGAGATGCCCAGCCAGTCCAAGGAACTCACCCCCAAGGGAAGCCCGCGATGAAGCGGAGCGCCAACCCTATCGGGCAAGGGCACGCATCGCAAGCAACTACCAAACGCGGATTCCCGGCGGTCCGCGGCATCCGGCCGATTTTGGTTTGCGGATTGCGGAGTGCAGATCACACTCGGGCGGAGGTGCCGCCAGAGCCTGGCGAGTCGGCATGGCTACCCGCTGCGCGTGAGGCCATGCCACCCGGACGATCTGCGGTTGGTGTGCATCATGCGGTTGACGTGCTTGGTGCGGTTGCCCGGCCCCGCGCGGTTGCCTTGGCTGGGGGGCCGGGAATTCGCCGCATTCTTGTCGATTGGACGCTCCTGCCCTAGGCTAGGCCCGATCGTCCGACGGCGGATTTGCAGCAACGGGGCAGCCTTCGAGAACACGGCATGGAACGACGCTTCATCGCACAACTGGAGCCGGGGGAACGGGTCGAGGACCAGGTCTTTCTCGTCAAGCAGAAGGACCTGCGCACCACCTCCAACGGCGGACTCTACATCCACGCCGTCCTCATCGACCGCACGGGGCAGATCCCGGGGCGCATGTGGCAGGCCACCCAGAAAGTCTTCGAGTTCATCCCCGAAGGCGGGTTCATGCGGTTCACCGGTCGCTGCGAAAACTACAAGGGCAGCCTCCAGTTCATCATCGACGGGCTGCGCCAAGCCGAGGACGGCTCGTTCGACGTGTCCGACTTCCTGCCCATCACGCCGTGCAACATCGACGAGATGTGGAAGCGGCTGGCGGCAATTTTGACGAAGGAGGTTCGCCACGCGGACATCCGGCTCTTGTGCGACGAGTTCCTCGCCGACGAGGCCATGATGGAGAAGTTCCGCCGGGCGCCCGCGGCCGTGCAGCTTCATCATGCGTACGTCGGCGGCCTGCTCGAGCACACGTTGTCGCTGCTGGAGGTGGCGCTGCGGGTGATTCCGCTGTATCCCAAGCTGAGCCTGGACATCGTGCTGGCGGGGCTGTTCCTGCACGACATCGGCAAGACGGAGGAACTGGGGTACCAGACGAATTTCCATTACACCGACGAGGGGCAACTGCTGGGGCACGTGAGCTTGGCGGTGATGTGGATCGACCAGAAGGTGCGCGCGATCGAGCAACGGACGAACCGGACCTTCCCCGCGGAGATCAAGTGGGCTCTGCAGCACATTGTCGTCAGCCACCACGGGCAATATGAGTTCGGCGCGCTGAAGCTGCCCTCCACGCCCGAGGCGGCCGCCGTGCATTATCTCGACAATCTCGACGCCAAGGTGAACATCTTCCTCGGCGAGATCGAGAACGACAAGGATCCGGCCGCCCACTGGACCAATTACACCAACAGTCTGGGCACGAAGATTTTCAAAGTGGACCCGACGGGCGTGCGCCCCAAGGAGCGCAAACCGTCTGCATGAGCCATCCTGCGATCAATCGACTTTTTTGAGTTCTGACAACTGAACCGTGAACCCTGAACCCTGAACCCTGAACACAGCCATGCGCTACACGCAACTGACTGAACAACACATTGCGGATATGCTCGCCGCCATCGGCGCGCGAACGATCAACGATCTCTTCTCCACCATTCCCGCGCGTCTGCGGCTCAATCGCGAACTGGCGATTCCCAAAGGCGTCAGTGAGCCGCAGATGCTCTCGGACGCCGCGGCGCTGGCCGGTCGCAATAACGACGCATCGAAGCTGACGTGCTTCCTCGGCGGCGGGTCGTATGACCATTTTATTCCCGGCCTCGTCGATGCCCTGGCCATGCAGAGCGAGTTTCTCACCGCTTATACGCCCTATCAGGCGGAGGCCTCGCAGGGCGTGCTGCAGGCGTTTTTTGAGTTTCAGACGATGATCTGCCAGCTCACCGGAATGGAGGTGGCGAACGCATCGCTCTACGAAGGCGCGACGGCCGCGGCGGAGGCAGTCATTATTGCCCTCAATGCGACGGGCCGCTCGCGCGTGCTGGTGGCGGACAATGTGCATCCCGACACGCGTCGCGTGCTGGCCACGTATGGTGAACATCGCGGGTTCGAGGTTCGTGCGCTTTCGTGCCGTGAAGGTGTTGTCGATGAGGTCGCACTGAAGTCGGCGGTGGATGAACAGACTGCCGCGGTCATTGTGCAATCGCCGAATTTGTATGGCTGCGTCGAGCGACTGGACCGCATTATTGCAACCATCAAGTCCGCCGGCGCGCTGGTGATTGTCTCCACCGACCCGATTGCGACGGGATTGCTCAAGCCGCCGGGCGCGTTCGGCGCGGACATTGTCGTCGGCGAAGGGCAGCCGCTGGGCGTGCCGATGGCCTACGGCGGGCCGTATCTGGGCTTCATGGCCACGCGCGAAGAGCACCTGCGGCGCATGCCGGGGCGGCTGGTGGGACAGACGCGCGACCGGGAGGGTCGGCGCGGCTTCTGCCTGACTCTGCAGACGCGCGAGCAGCAAATAACGCGCGCGCGCGCGACGAGTAACATCTGCACCAACCAGGGCCTGCTCGCCATGCGCGCGGCCGTGTACATGGCCGCTTTGGGCAAGCGCGGCCTTGCGGAAGTGGCGTCGCAGTGCTTCGACAAGGCCCACTACGCGGCAGAGCGAATCGCCGCCGTGCCGGGCTTCCGCCTGAAGTTCGCCGCGCCGTTCTTCAAGGAGTTCGTGGTGCAGAGTGAGAAGGACGTGAGCCGGGTGCTCGAGTCCTGCCGGGGGAAGGGAATGCTCGCGGGGACATCGCTTGAAAAACTCGATTCCGCATCCGCGTCGTCGGGCGGATTGAAGAACTGTTTCCTGACGGCGGTGACGGAGAAGCGGACGAAGGAGGAGATCGACGCGCTCGTGGAAGCCCTCGGAACTACTTGATCGCGCCCGCTTGCAAGTTGGAAAGCAAGTATGCCTAAATCCACGCCAAAACCCATTGTCGCGAATGGCTTACCAGACTACATGAACTGGGTTTCTGAAATCTCCGGCGGCGCGGACTTAGTCTTATTCCGCGGACAACGACAGCAGGAGGATTGGGAATTGATTCCGAGGATCGGCAGAACAAAGCCCCGCGATGGCGACCAGTCAATTATCCATTTGGAATCCCGAATGCTCAGTGAATTCAAGCTCCAAGGCCTTCCTTATTGCGGGCGTCCACCGCAAGACAATTGGGAATGGCTAGCTCTGGCCCAACATTATGGTCTTCCAACAAGGTTGCTTGATTGGACTGTGAACGCCTTGGCGGCACTCTGGTTCGCTGTTCGAAAACCCGCCACAACGCAATCCAATGGCATCGTTTGGGCGTTCGTCCCGGACAATGGGGACTTTGCCGATACCGAATCCTGCCACAACCCGTTCGAGATCAATAAAACTCTGGTATTCAGGCCTGCACATGTAACGCCAAGAATCACTGCTCAGGCTGGCAGATTTACTGTTCATTTCTGGAACTCCACGAAGAACAAGTTCATTGCATTTGAGTTGATTTCCAGATACAAGTCAAAACTGCATTCCGTTTCGGTAGATAGGGAGCACTTCTCCGAGATTAGCAGCCCGTGGTAAAAGTCCTCTTGACACATGAAGTATAATGATCGGAGAAGGGCGTGTCGAAGGCGGGTCATGGAGGACGGCGATGGCGATGGGGCGTCGAGAGTTGGAAGCGCAGGGCGATTTGTGGATTGTGGCG
>CAZGJA010000087.1:0-11159 GCA_964526695.1 uncultured Phycisphaeraceae bacterium | reverse complement strand
TGCGAACGGCGATTCACGAGTCCGTGCGGTTTCTGGATAACGTGATCGATGCGAACAACTATCCGCTTCCGCAGATCGACGACGTCTGCAAGGCGAATCGCAAGATCGGCCTGGGCGTCATGGGCTTCGCGGATGCGCTTTACAAGCTCGGCGTGCCATATAACTCCGACGCCGGCGTGACATGGGGCGAGCGCTTCATGAAGTTTCTCAATGACGAGTCCCACAATTACTCGGAGAAGCTGGCCCTGGAGCGCGGCAGCTTCCCGAACTGGACCAACAGCGTGTGGGACACGCAGCATCACCGCCCGATGCGCAACAGTTGTGCGACAACGGTCGCGCCGACCGGAACCATCAGCATCATCGCGGATTGTTCCGGCGGCGTGGAACCGATGTTCAGCCTTGCCTTTTTCCGCAACGTCCTCAAGGGACAGGAAGAAGGCAAGACCCCGATGATCGAGAGCAATGAGACATTTGTTCACGTGGCTCGAGAGCGGGGATTCTACAGCGAGGGACTGATGGAACAGATCGCCAAGGAAGGCACCCTCGCTCATATTGATGACATTCCGGAGGACGTGCGAGCCGTCTTCGTGTGCGCCCACGACATCTCGCCGGAATGGCATATTAAGATGCAGGCAGCGTTTCAGAAGCACTGCGACTCCTCGATCAGCAAGACCATCAACTTCCCCAGCGAAGCCGGGCCGGACGACGTCGACGCGATTTACCGGATGGCCTACAGCCTGAGATGCAAGGGAGTCACTGTGTATCGAGATGGATGCCGCTCCAGTCAGCCGATGGCGCTGGCGGACTCGGAGAAGAAGCACGAAGAGATGAAGGCCAAGGCCGCCGGGAGCCCTTCGGCTGCTGCCGTGCCGAGCCTGGATCGTGAAGTTATCGAGCGCAAGGCCGAGGGCGAGCGAATGCGAATCACCACCGAGCGAAATCTCTTCGGCGAGCGGATTACCGAGGTCAAGAAGACCTCGCCCTCACTCGAGCCGCGCGAGCTGCCTTCCATCACCAGCGGCATTCGCGTCCGACAGCAGACCCCGTTCGGCAACATGCACATCCAGATCACGGTGGACCCGCAGGCCGAGCGCGAGTTGGAAGTCTTCGCTCAGCTCGGTAAGGGCGGCGACATCGCCACCAGCGATCTGGAGGCCATCTGCCGCATGGTCAGCCTCTGGCTCCGCGCCGGCGGCGACATGCTGGCCGTGGTGCGGCAGCTTCATGGCATCGGGTCCAGCCTTCAGGTCAGCACCAAGGAAGGGCGCATCATGAGCCTCGCCGACGGGCTGGCCCGAGCGCTGCGCAAATACATGCAGGCCAAGGCGCAGTTCGGCCTCAAGGCCATGCTTCACGGCGAGTACGACCTCAACGACCTGGGCAAACCCATTACCGAGCGGTCGCCGTCAACGGCTGGCGGAAGCAAGCACGCGACCACGCACGGCGGCAACGGCGGCGCGCACCCGGCAAACGGCGGGCACGCTGCAAACGGGGGCAACGGCAGCAACAGCGGCCACGAGAACGGCGGCGAGAAACTCGCAGCCTCGGGGATGCGCAGCCGATTCTCGACCTCTGGAACCAGCGTCGCCCTGACCTCGCCGGAAGTGGAAGAACCGGACACATTCAAGATTGTGTGCCCGGAATGTCAAGGTAAGCTGAACTTTGTCGAGGGATGCGTTAAGTGTGAGAGTTGCGGGTACGCGCAATGTTGACTTCCCAATTCGTCCGGTAATAATGGAGTGACGTATGGGAATTGAGTGTGGGCGAAATCAAGTGAGGTATTCTCTTGATTTATAAAAGGTTCTGACTCGCCCAACCGATAAGAAGGATTGATGCGTCGGGCGTGATGCACGGCTCGTCAACTTAAACCAGGCTTCTTTCCCCTCCGGAAAGCACCGTTACGCCTTCGGGCGGCGGTGCTTTCTTTTTTCGGTTTCCAGCCCCGCCCTTGGGCTGCCACCTGGCGGCCGCAGGGATCCTCGCTTGCGCTTCGGGTTCTGAAAAGGGAGGTCAGCGCGTCCATTCGGAACCCGAAGCGCCAGCGAGGGTGCCGCCCCGTGCGACGATCGTTCCGAACCCGAAGCGCCAGCGAGGGTGCTGCCCTGCAAGTTGGCAGGGTTCGTCTCTCGCAGCGGCTTGCAGGGATCCGCCCGACCGCTATACTTGCCCGTCTCGGCTTTTGGAATCGAAATGCGTGGGCGGGCCGAGTTGAACAGGAGATTGACGTTGTCGGTTAGCTTAAGACTCAGTCGCAGGGGGCGCAGACATCGGCCGTTCTATCGCCTGGGCGCCGTGGATCATCGCCGTTCGCGCGACGGGCGCGTCATCGAGGAGCTGGGCTACTTCGACCCGATCGCCAAGGACGAGACCAAGCAGGTTTCGTTCAACAAGGAGCGGATCCAGTATTGGCTCAGCGTCGGCGCGCAGCCGTCGGACACGGTTCGGACTCTGCTCAAGAAAACGGGCATCGTCTGATCCCGCGGTCGCGCGTCGAGCGGCTCGTCCGCGCCGGTCCGGCCGCCCTGCCGATGAGGGATGCCCGGTATGCGGATTGACGTGCTGACGCTTTTTCCCGATGTGCTGCGGGCTTTTTTTTCGCACAGCATCATCGGCAGAGCTTCGCAGTCCGGCGTGGTCGCGATCGAGTGCACCGACTTCCGCGACTTCACGGACGACCCGCACCGCACAGTGGACGATCGCCCTTTTGGCGGCGGACCGGGCATGGTGCTCAAGTGCGAGCCGGTGTTCCGCGCGGTCGAGTCGGTGGAAGCCGCTCGGCCCGGTGTAAGGGCGACGCGAATTCTGCTCTGCCCGCAGGGTGAGCGATTGACGCAGCCGCTGGTGGAGGAGCTGTCGCGCGAGGCGTGGCTCCTTTTCTTGTGCGGCCATTACGAAGGATTTGACGAGCGGGTCCGGCTGGGGCTGGGCGCCCGCGAGATTTCGGTGGGAGATTACGTGCTGTCGGGCGGCGAGGCCGCAGCGACGGTTTTGGTGGATGCGATCGTGCGGCTGCTTCCCGGCGCGGTGGGCGACGGGGACTCGGTGGTTCACGAGTCGTTTTCGACGGGACTGCTGGACTTCCCGCAGTACACGCGTCCAAGGTCGTTTCGAGGCATGGACGTGCCGGAAGTGCTGCTCAACGGGCATCACGCGCAGATTGAGGCGTGGCGCCGGCAGCAGGTCTTGATGAGAACGCGGCAGCGTCGGCCCGATCTGCTGGACACGGCGGAGCAGGCCGCGGACTGCGGCGAGGCGCCGGACGACGGACAACGGTGACACAACATCCCGCCGGTTCGGCGGTCGCGGAGGACACAACATGAGCCACGCACAAGCACTGATTGAAAAGGTGGAAAAGTCGTACCTCAAGGCCAAGACGCCGCAGTTGCGCGTCGGCGACACGGTGGACGTGCAGACGCGGATCGTCGAAGGCGACAAGGAGCGTATCCAGATCTTCAACGGCGTGATCATCGGCGTACGCGGCCGGGGCATCAACCTCAACTTCACGGTCCGTCGCATCGTCGGCAAGGAGGGCGTGGAGCGCACCTTTATGCTGCACTCGCCGAACGTGCTGGACGTGGTCTCCCGTCGCCGGGGCAAGGTCCGTCGCGCGAAGCTGTACTTCCTCCGCGATCGGCTCGGCAAGTCCCGCAAGCTGCGGGAAATCCGCACGGGTCGCACGCAGGCGCAGGAGGCCGCCGTCGCCGCCAAGGCGTCACGCGAGTCGGACCTGGTCGGCGCTTCCTCCTGACCCGTGGATCCTCGAAGACTCCTCGGAGGCCGCGGCGAAAGCGACGCGGCTTCTTTCTTGCGCCGCCGGGGCTTTCAGATCGTCGCGCGCAATTTCCGCTGCGCCGCCGGTGAAATCGACCTCGTCGCCATGGACGGCGACACGCTGGTGTTCGTCGAAGTGCGCTCCCGCTCCTCCGCGGCGCAGGCGACGCCGGAAAGCACCATCGGGCCCGCCAAGCAGCGGCAGCTCGCTCGCCTTGCCCGGCTCTTCCAGGATCAGACGGCCTGTCACCGACTCCCCTGCCGCTTCGACGTGGTGAGCGTCGTCGCGCCGGACGAAGGCGAAACGCGGATCGAGCATTTTGTGGACGCGTTCCAGCCTGTGGTCGGGCGCGGAGTACATGGAGTCTGATCCGCATGGCGTGGACAACATGGCCCCTGCTCGGCACGGCGGGCACAAGTTGGGCGCATTGAGATCGCCGGGTGGCACGCGTCCGAAGCGGCGGACCCGTGGCATGTGCGAACGAGAGTTTGATCGCGGGCTTCGCGCGCCACGGCCTGGCGAGTAGGCCAGACCGTGCCACCCGCGCGTCCCCGCTTTTTCGCGCGGATCAGCACCGGCGAGGAATCGTCACTTTCCGGCGTGCCGGCCCAGCTTTTCGAGGTAAACCTCCTCGATCCGCTTCACCATGGTCCGCCAGTCGAACTCGTGTCGGCACCGTTCCCGCCCGGCGGCGCCCATGCGGGCTCGCGCCGGCGCGTCGCCCGCCAGTTCCAGGGCAGCCGCCGCCAGCGCGGGCACGTCGCCGTATCGAACAAGCCTGCCGGTGACGCCCTCGATCACCACTTCGCGCGCCCCGTCGTTGTCAAAGCTGACGACCGGCACTTCGCCCAACAGCGCCTGCACGGCCGCGCGCGGAAGCCCTTCCCATCGCGATGCGTGGACCAGCACGTCGAACCCGCGCACGTGTGACGCCACCGATCGCGGCGCCACCAGTCCGGCGAAAACCACACGATCCAGAAATCCGAGCGATTCCAGCCGCCGGCGATACGCTTCGCGCCGCGCGCCGTCGCCCACCCACACGAACCGCGCGGAAGGGCAGCGGGCCACAATTTCGGGCATCGCCTGGATGATCTCGTCGTAACCTTTGTTGTCGAACAGACGCGCGATCGTGCCGATGACGACGGCATCCTCCGCCGCGCCCCACAGCCTGCGCATCCGCCGGCGCGACTCCGCGTCCGGCGAGAACTGATCGACCTCCATGCCGGAACGAATGGTGACGAACCGCTCGCGCGGCGCGATGCCGGCGGCCACGGACTGCTCGATCATCGCGTCAGCCACGGTGATGAACGCATGGGTGTGGCGCGCCGCGCGGCGCTCCATCCAACGGTAGGCCAGTCGAACCGGCGCGCTCTGCGTGCGGTTGAAGCTCATGCCGTGAATCGTGTGCACGATGAGCGGAACCTCCTCTGCCGCCGCCGCCATGCGCCCGAGAATGCCGGCCTTGCTGCTGTGGGTATGCACCACGTGCGGTCGCGCCAGTCTGAAAAACGCCCGAAGCTCGGCCCGCGTGCGAAGATCGTTGATCGGCGACACGGCACGACGCATGTGCTGAAGCGGCAACGTCGTGAAACGCGAGTCCAGGACGTCGGGCCACAGCGATCCTTCAGGTCCGGTTTCCTCGCCCGCCAGCAGCGTGACCTCATGCCCGCGCTCCGCCAACCCGCGGCACGTCAGCACCGTGTTCTCCTGCGCCCCGCCGACGATCAGCCGTGTAATGACATGACAGATCCTCATCGGCGCCACGCAGTCTCCGCGTCGAAGGGGGCATCGTGCGACACGCTCGAATCTCCCGCCTCCGTTCCTGATACCACGAGCCGTTCCGCGGGATACCTTACCCACCGCAGGCACAACCCGTGCGGCCGTGCCGTGGGACCGGCCTGCTTGCGATCGCGCGCCGCGATGATCCGCCCAACGTCCTCCGGCGAAAAGCGTCCGACGCCGACCTCCATCAGCGTGCCGGCCATGATGCGCACCTGCTGATACAAGAAACCCTCGCCCAGAACATTGATACGAATCTCGTTGAACTGCCGTTCGACGTTGCAGTGGAGAATCGACCGCACCATGTTCTCGCGCACACAGCCCGCGCCGGCAAACGAGGTGAAATCGTGCGCGCCGATGAACGCCTTCGCGGCCTCGGCCATGCGCTCCACGTCGAGCGTGCGCCAGCAGTGAAAGGCGTAGCGCTGGGCGAACTCCACGACGGGGCGCGTCTGGCTGTTGAAGATGCGGTACTGGTACAGCTTGCAGAGGGCGTCCTTGCGGGCGTGGAAGTCCGGCGCGACCTCGCGGATGTCGAGCACGCCCACGTCCTGCGGGAGCCGGGAGCCGATGGCGTGGATCAGCTTGCCCGGCGGCAGCGGCGTCGTGGAGGCGAAGCTGGTCCCCATGGACGCCGCATGGACGCCGGCATCCGTTCGCCCGCTGCCGATCAGCTCGAGCGGATGCCGCAGCACGCGGCGGAGCTGCTCCTCCATGACGCTCTGCACGGTGCGCAGCCCCGGCTGGTTCTGGAAGCCGTGAAAGTCCGTGCCATCGAAGGCGATCCGCATCAGAAACGTACGCATCAGGGTCGTATCGTAGCGGCGCGCCGCGCGAATGGGGATGCTCAATCCGGTGGGGATGCTCTGCCGGGCGGCACGGGTCCGCAGCAGCGGACCCGTGGGTCGCGCAAGGGGATGGGCGTCTCGAACCCGCCACGGCCTGGCGAGTACGCCAGACCGTGCCACCCAACGGAAACTACGACACGTCGAAACGTCGACACGTCGAAACGCCGAAATCGACACGATGCCGGAAAAGCAAGAAAGGGGCGCATGAAAAAGGCGCGGTCAAAACCGCGCCCTTGATCATGAGCAGCCTGTTGTCCAGCGCCATCGCGGTCGCTGCTCGCAGCACCCGCGTGGTCGCCGCCCGCAGCGCCGTCGCCGCTAGGCCACCAGCTCTTCCTGCAACGTCGCGCCGAAGCGGCTGCGCAGCCGTTCCAGAATCTCCTTGTGAATCTGGCTGACGCGCGACTCGGAGAGATTCAGCACCAGCCCGATCTCCGCCATCGTCATGCCCTCGAAGTAGTAGAGCACCAGCACGAGCCGCTCCTCCCGCGCCAGACCCGACGTGACGAAATCCGTCAGCAACGCGCGAGCCACCTGATTCGACGGCTCCTTGCCGCGCGGGTCGCGCACGTCCCACGTGCGTCCCGATCCGTGCGAGCTGCGCTCATCCGGCGGCTCCATCGCGCTGAAGTGGACTTCGCGCCCGAGTTGGGACAGGCGGGAAAGCTGCTGATAGCGCGCCACGCTGATCCCCATGCGGGCGGCCAGGTCGTCCTGGCTGGGGCAAGATTCGTGCTCCATGTCGAACGATTCGACGGCCGTCATGCGGCGCTTCTCGAACGTGCGGACGGTGCGGCTCTGCGGATCCAGGCTGCGAAGCCAGTCCATCACCGCGCCGGAGATGCGCTGCTGGCAGAAAGTCTCGAACTTGGCCTTGCGCTGCGGATCGTACGCCTCGACAGCTTCGATCAGCCCGTCGAAGGCGGCCGAGCAGATTTCGTCGTACGAAACCTGCGCCGGCAGCTTGCGTGACAGGCGGGCGGCATGGGTGTGGACAAGGTGCGTGTAGTGCACCACGACCTTGTTCCGCAGCTCCACGTCCCGCGTCTTAAGGTAACGTTTCCAGAGCGTCTCGATCGAGACTTCGCGCTTCGGCATCTCTTTCCTCCTGAGATGAGATGGAATGATGAAGATCAGCAACGGGAATCGAACTGACCCGCAAGCCTGCGGCTGGCCGCGCTTCAATCTGGATAGAATGCGTAGTATGGCAAAAACGCATTCTCGTTATCTCGGCGCGCGGCGCTAGGATCACTCATTTAAAATGGGAGTTTTTGTCAAAATGGGCAAAAACTACTAAGCGTTAGTTCGGTAGATAGGGGGGTGTTCATCCTACGTTCATCGGGCTTTATGCGCTGAAATCGCCGATCATCTGGCGCGGCGAACTGCCGGATAGTCTTATCGGAATGGAGGTTAGCGCAGGGCTTGGGGCCGGGTTGCTCGGAAAAGAGGAGGGAACTTGTGCACTTGCACTAGGAATAGAGGGCAGCCGGCAGCTTTCCGCGGTGCCGCATGGAGGGGATCTTCGAAAGGACGCAGGCGCGCAAAACGAGACGTGACCGCGGCACGAATCAGCCGGCGTCGGCGAGGCCACCGGCGCAGTCCGGCGCCCACCCAGACGGAAGTCGGTGGTCCACCGCATCGACCCGCGCGGCTGCAGCACGAGTTTTCTCAGCGGTCTGCCCGTGCCCCCTGGACCCCCGCCCGCGCGGGGGTGACGACGTCATCCTGCACGCGCCCGACGTCCTCCCTGCGGCTGACGTCATTCCTGCGCCTCACGTCATTCCCGCGGCTGGCGTCATTCCCGCGCAGGCGGGAATCCAGTCTCGTCGCGGAGCGACGAACTACCGCGCTTGCCCGCGACCCTCTGACGAGGCCCGGAACAATGGTCACGCCGTCAGCTTGCGGGCGAGGTCGAGGCGGTCGCCGACGTTGCCCCAGTCGATGACGTTCCAGAACGCGTCCACGTAGCCGCCGCGGTTGTTCTGATACTTCAGGTAGTACGCATGCTCCCACACGTCCAGCACGAGCAGCGGCACGCAGCCCCACACCGTATGGTTCTGGTGCTTCTCCGCGCCGAACACCAGCAGCCGCCCGGAAAGCGGCTCCCACGCGAGGACGCCCCAGCCGCTGCCCTGCACGCCGCCGGCGGCCTTGCTGAAATGCTGCTGAAAGCGGGAGAAGCTGCCGAAGTCGCGGTCGATCTCGCGCGCCACCGCGCCCCTCGGCTCGCCGCCGCCGTTCTTCTTCATGTTCTTCCAGAACACGCAGTGCAGGATGTGCCCGGAACCGTGAAACGCCAGCGCCGTCGTCGCGTCGGAGACGGCGTCGAAGTTGCCGCTCTCGCGCGAGGCCGCGAGCTTCTCGATCGCGCCGTTCAGCCCCTTGACGTAAGCCGCGTGATGCTTGTCGTGGTGCAGGGTCATCGTGGCCGCGTCAATGTGCGGCTCGAGCGCATCGAAGGCGTAGCCCAGCTCCGGCAGCGAGTAAGCGTTGGGCGGGCGCAGGTTCTCGGCCTGCTGGCGCTGGTTTTCAGCCTGCTGCGCCGCGGACTCCTGCGCCCCCAGCCCGATCCAGCCTCCCACGGTCAGCGTGCCCAGCGATCCCAGTGCGTCGCGCCGATTCATCGGTTTCATCTGATTCCTCCGTTGCTCCATTGAACGTCTGTCTTGACGATTGCCCGCCGAAACAACCGCGTGATCCGGAGGCTGCGAATGCGCGGAGATTGCTCCCATGCAATGCGGCCCTATTATCCCTTTCCCTCGGCGGATGGATAGAGCGTGTCTGGCACGGCGTCTGCTACACGTAGTACCGGCGGACCTTCAGGCCAAGGAATCAACATGACGCAGGCAGGTGCCATCGCGCTGATCGGTACGGCTGCGACCGTGGGCGTGATTCACACGCTGCTGGGTCCGGATCATTACGTCCCGTTCATCGCGATGTCGCGCGCCGGGCGCTGGTCCGTGCGGAAGACGATGGGCGTGACGCTCATCTGCGGCCTCGCGCACGTCCTCAGCTCGGTGGTGCTGGGGATCGCGGGCATCGCGGCCGGGTCGGCGCTGGGCTTGCTGTCGAAAATCGAGACGGCACGGGGCGAGATTGCAGGCTGGCTGCTGCTGGGGTTCGGTCTGGCGTACACGATCTGGGGCTTGCGCCGCGCGATCCGCAACCAGCCGCACACGCACGTCCACGCGCACGCGGATGGAACCGTGCACAGCCACGTGCATGTGCATGGAGACGAGCACGCCCACGTGCACGTGCAAAGCCCGCGGAACGCCGCCGCGCATGTCAACCAGCCGGCGCACGCAGTCGCCGCGCATGTCGGCGAGCCGGCGTGCGCAACCGCCGCGCATCTCGGCGAGCCGGCAGACGCAGCCGACTCGCCGCGATCCGCGCTGACCGGCTGGGCGCTGTTCACCATTTTCATCTTCGGACCGTGTGAGCCGCTCATCCCGCTCATGCTCGCGCCCGCCGCCGTGGGGCGATGGTGGGTCGTGGCCCTGGTCTCGGCGATGTTCAGCGCAGCGACTCTGGGCGTGATGACGGGGCTGGTGTATGCCGGAATCCGCGGCGCGAGGCGATGGTCGGCGCCGGGGCTGGAGCGGTTCGCCCATGCGGGTGCAGGGCTGGCCCTGACCGCGTGCGGGCTGACCGTAAAGCTCGGCCTCTAGCGGCGCAATCAAAGCCAGGTGTCGCGCGATGGAAGCGCCATCCACGGGCAAAGCCAGCCCCGCGGCCTTCCGTCACGGGCCGTGAAGGGCGACCATGGCGAGTCCCTTGTGAAATGGACTTCCACCTCGGGGACCGGCGTCCAGCCGGTCATTCTCCGGGCTTTTGCAAGGGCTGACAGGCTGGAACGCCCGCCCCCCAGACTCTTACCTCAGGGCTGATAAGGGAAACATGAACCCAACGGCTGGCAGGAACGGGCCTGCCGAGGCGTTACACACCTGCGCCCATTCGAGGTTCAGGTGAACCGCAACGCGAGCGTGCGGATAAAGCCAAGCTTCTCGCGCCGGCTCAGGGCTTGCTTCCCCGGACGGGAATCGCCCGCCATTCCAAGGAAAGAGCCGCCCACTCCGAGGAATGGACCGTCCCCGCCAAGGAGCGGATCGTCCCCTCCAAGGAGCGAGTCGCCCCCTACAAGGAGCGGACGGTCCCCGCCGTGGAGTGGACCACGCCCGCCAAGGAGCGGACCCCGGCCGCCAGGGAATCCGCCGTCCGCTCCAAGAAATGGGCTGCCGCTCCAAGGAGCGGAGCGTTCCCGCCAAGGAGTGCGTCATCCCCTCCACGGCGCGAACGACTCGTTCCAGCGCGTCGAGCGTCTTCTACCCATTGTGAACATCCGCTGAATACCGGTTGACACAAGGCCCGATGGGCGTTACGTTCCACGATTCGTGTCGAGTGGTTCCTCCGCTGCAGCCGCCCATTTGGATTGCTCCAACGGGCGGAATGGCAGCATTCGACGGCAGAAACGAATCCGTCAAGAGGTCGCCATGCAAAACTGCCACTGCACAAGTCCCAAGCTCCAACCACGTCCGTCCATTGCCCGGTGGTTTCTGAGTGTAGCGCTCGTGCTGCTTGCATTCTGGCTCGTACTGGTTTCGTGTTGCCCAGACAAGCCAGAGGTATGACCAAATCCTGTGGATGACCTGAAGAAAAAGGCGGCGTATCCTGGGTGGAGTTTCAAGTTCACCCTTTACGAAAGGATACGCCATGGGACAGGGTACCGTGGAGGCGGTTGGGTTTCCAGAGGTTTCGGGGCG
>CAZGJA010000086.1:0-19476 GCA_964526695.1 uncultured Phycisphaeraceae bacterium | reverse complement strand
ACTGCCGGGCCGGTCGCCTCCATCTTCCCCGCCTGCCGGTAAGTCCGAAAGCGGTAAATCCCAGGGGGTCTGGGGGACTGGTCCCCCAGCTTCTACCCACACCAAACAGCGAGGAGCCCGGAATATCTGGGTGTGTCGTGTTGGCGCCTCTGGTGTTGTGTTGGCGCCTATCATGTTGTGTTAGCCCTTCTGATATTGTCTTTGCCTCATTGATGTTGGGCATTGGAAACTCATAAAATCATGAAAACCAAAAATCGGAAGAGTGTTGCCATTGTCGGGGCATCCGCGGATCGGTCGAAGTATGGGAACAAGGCCGTGCGCGCGTACCTCGCGCAGGGGTGGGATGTTTATCCCGTCAATGCGAAGGGCGGAGAAATCGAGGGGTTGCGGGCGTACTCGTCGCTGGAGGAACTGCCGGCGCGCGTCGATCGCGTCTCGCTCTATCTTCCGCCCGTGCTGGGGCTGAAGCTGCTGCCCGCCATCGCCAAGCTCGCGCCGGGAGAGTTCTTCGTGAACCCGGGCGCGGAGAGCGACGAGCTTGTTGAGGCCGCGCGGGCGCTTGGGCTTGATCCGATCCTCGCGTGCAGCATCGTGGACGTGGGGATGAGTCCGTCGGCACTGGCGGATGCGTGAATCGTGTGCGGCCCGGACGGGCTTGTCGCTCAACCGCGGGTGCGGGCATTTGCGACGTAAACAGCGACGGGGCCCATCCCGTTTCCGAGATGGACCCCGTCCACTTGACCCTGCCCCCCAGAGGTCAAACGCTCATGGTATTCCTCGGACGCGCCCCGCATGTTGCTCGGACGCGCTCTTAATGTTCTTTGGACTCGCCCGTCCGTAATCGCCTACGGGCAATCGTAATTGGCCGTGACTTCGGCGCCGCAGCCGTACCGCGCGGTGGCCGTGCCCGGTCCGGGCGCGAGGTTCTTGAACTTGGCCTTTCCCGTGCCGCGATCGCCGATCGTCCCGGACTTGGTCTCCCCGGTGCTCAGCGAAACGGTGAACGTGTCGGCGACGACGCCGGTGAGCTTGACGGTCATCTTGTTGATGCCGTTGCGCAGGCGGCATTTGGCGGAGGTGATGGCCTCGCGCCCGTCGCACAGCGGAGCGACGGTGACCGTGCCGGTCATGCCGAAGAAGCAATGCGGATCGCAGAAGTAAGGCACGCCGCCGACGCTGAGGAACTGAAACTCGAACTGCGGGTGGTCCTCATCCAACGGCGAGTCGAACAGGAAGCTCGGGTCGCGCGTGCAGGGATCGCCGTGGGTCACCGTGTGCATCCCGCTCGACCAGATCCAGCGGACGCTGTCGCCCGGGTGGATGGTTACGTCGGCCGGCTCAAAGCTGTCTCCGGTCTGATTGACGATGACGATCTCTCGCGCCATCGCGGCCGCGCCCGCCAACGCAACCGCCACGCCACCCAACACCCGTGCCCATTTCATTCCGCTCCGCATGTCCCAACCCCCTTTTGCTGACAAACCCATCTCCGACCCGAAGAGGCGTCCACCCCGGCCTCGACGAGGTTTCCCTTGTGCACACAACTGATGTCGGCAGCACGGACATTCCTTGCACGGGCGGACGATGGGGTGGCGCGTGTTTGCAAGTGGTGCCGCGACAAGAGTTTCGGAGTGGGTCAGCTTTTGGACCCGGCCGGCGGCGGGTGGAATACGGACCTCTTCGGATGCGCGACGCGGGTCTGCGGTGGCGGGGCGCCGGGTGGCAGGGGTCGGCAGCGGCGAATTCGCGGGTGGCGCGGGTCGGGTGCTGCGGACCTGTGAAGCGCGGGGCTGCGCTCGGGCTGCACACCTGCCACGGTTTGGCGAGTACGCCCGTGTCGTGCCCCGCAAATATCACAGCGTTCGATCTTGCTTGGGGGGCGGGCGTCCTCGCCCGCCGGCGGGCCAGAGGCCCGCCCCCCCTCTGCCAGAGGATGTGCCGGGCAAATGGCGACCGCAGTAGTCAGGGGTCTTCGCTCCTAGGCGGGCCAGAGGCCCGCCCCCCCTCCGTTTCGAATACGTTGCAGTTTCCGAGAGGCAGTACACTGGACCGAGCCAGCCTCAGTTGAGGCCTGACTGCGGTTGCCGTGCCCTTGTGGCCGACATCGCGCCCCATGCATGCATCATTCCCGCGCAGCGGCGGTATAATGCCCACCCCCAGAGACGGTTGCATAGGCGACATCCCCGGGCGGTCTGAATCAGGAGAACATCCATGACGATTCATCGAACTTTCATTTCCGGCTGGTTGATCCTCGCCGTGGGCGGCGGTGTGGGGGCTTCATTCGTGGCCGCACAGAACCGCCCCGCCGACGCTGCCAAGTCCGCCGATGCGGCGGCTGCCAAGCCCACCGTTGCGGCCGCTGCCATGCCTGCGGATGCGGCGGCGAGCAAGCCGGCGGAGGCGGCGCCAGGAAGACCGGCGGATGCCTCGGCAGAAAAACCCACGGACGCCGCCGCAGCCAAACCGCTGCTCGACGAAAGCTGGGTCAAGGAGCTGCAATGGCGCTGCATCGGTCCGGCCAACATGGGCGGGCGGATCACGGCGCTGGCGGTGTATGAGAAAGACCCTTCGATGTGGTGGGTCGGCACGGCCTCCGGCGGCCTGCTGAAAACCGTCAACAACGGCGTGTCGTTCGAGCACCAGTTCGACCGCGAGAACACCTGCTCCGTCGGCGACGTGGCCGTGTTTGCGGGCGACGCGAACATCGTCTGGGTCGGCACGGGCGAGGCCAACCCGCGCAACAGCGTCTCCTGGGGCGACGGCGTGTATCGCTCCACGGACGGCGGGAAGACGTGGACGCACTGCGGACTGAAAAGCAGCTTCCAGATCGGCCAGATCGCACTGCACCCGACGGATCCGAACATCGCTTACGTCGGCGCGCTGGGGCGGCTGTGGGGACCGAACGAGGAGCGCGGGCTGTACAAGACGGTGGACGGCGGCAAGACGTGGGAGAAGACGCTCACCATCGACGACCAGACCGGCATCATCGACGTGCAGTTGAAGCCGGGCGAGCCGGACACGCTGCTGGCGGCGACCTACGAACGGCAGCGAGACCTCTACTGCTCCAACGACCCGGCCAAGAAGATCGGCCCGGGCAGCGCGCTGTACCGCACCACCGACGGCGGTCGCAACTGGGTTCGAGTCACACGCGGGCTGCCATCGTCCAACTTCGGGCGCATCGGCCTGGACTTCTACCGCAAGGATCCCAGCGTCGTGTACATGGTGCTGGAATCGGAGCAGATCGGCAAAGAGCCGCCGAACGCCGCGTACGTGGGCCTGCGCGGGGAGGACGCCAGCGTCGGCGCAAGGCTCACGGAGATCACCGCGGGCGGTCCGGCGGAAAAGGCCGGGCTGAAGATCGGCGACATCGTCCTCGCGGTTGATGACGAGACGATCCACACGTACAACGACCTGAACCGCTCGATCAAGCGAAGGCTCGCCGGCGAGCAGGTCCGTGTCGAAGCCTCGCGCGACCGCAAGAGCGTGTTTGCCGATGTCGTGTTCACTGCACGCCCCACGGCGGAAGCCGCGCCTCCTCCGGCGGCCGCGCCGCGCGATCGACCGGGCCCCACAGGCCGACCCGGCTCGACGGAGCAGGCGTCCGTGCCGTTCAGCTCCGGGCTGGGCGGTCAGCGTGAAAACGTCACCGACCAGCAGGGACCGCAAGGGCACGAGTACGGCGGCGTCTATGTCTCGCGCGACTCCGGCGAATCCTGGACGCGCATCAACAGCGTCAACCCCCGCCCGATGTACTTCAGCGAAATCCGTGTCGATCCATCCGACAGCAACTTCATCTATGTGCTCGGCATTTCGCTGTACCGCTCGAAGGACGGTGGCATGGCCTTTACGGCCGATGGCGGCAACAACGCGCACCCGGATCACCACGCCCTCTGGATCGACCCTCGCGACGGACGGCACCAGATTCTCGGCAACGACGGCGGGCTGTACGTCTCCTACGATCGACAGGACCACTGGGACCACCTCAACCACATGGCGATCGGCCAGTTCTACCACGTCGCGGTGGACAGCCGGCGCGACTACCGCGTGTACGGCGGACTGCAGGACAACGGAAGCTGGGGCGGGCCGAGCCGGTCGCGGTCGGAGCGCGGGCCGATCAACCAGGACTGGATCAGCATCGGGGGCGGCGACGGGTTCGTCTGCGCGGTGGATCCCACCGACCCCGACCAGGTGTATTTCGAAAGCCAGAACGGCGGCATGGGGCGCTTCAATCTGCGCACCGGCGAGCGCGGGTTCATTCGACCCGAAACGGAACGTGAGCTTCGCTACCGGTGGAACTGGAAGACGCCCATCACCCTTTCCAGCCACAACTCGAAGATCCTCTACGCCGCCGCCAACTACGTCTTCCGCTCGCTTAAGCAGGGCGATCAGATGAAACGCATCTCCCCGGAAATCACGCGAACCGATCAGGGCAGCGCCACCGCGCTGGCCGAGTCGAAGTTCGATCCTGACGTCGTGTACGTCGGAACGGATGACGGCGCGTTCTGGGTCACCGCCAACGGCGGGCATGACTGGACGAAGCTGGTCGATTTCCCGCACGATGCGGACAAGGGCACGGCTGGGAAGGCCGGCGCCGGGAAGCAGGATGCGCTGTCCTCGGCCGCAGGGTCGGTGGTGAAGTCGCTGCTGAATGCCGCCGGCCTGGCCGCCGGACTATCCAAAGCCAAGGAGGAGAAGGGCAAGCTCGAACCCGCGCCGCCTGTGTCTGCCGGTGCTGTGCCGCCGCCTGCCGGTGCCGCGCCACCGCCAGTCGCCGCGCCTGCGGGTGTTCCTGCTGGACCCCCCGACGCATCCGATGCGCGTCCGCCCGGGGCCGGCGGTCCGGGAGGCATGTTGCAGATGTTGCAGCGCATGGATGCCAACGGGGATGGCAAGATCCAGAAGGACGAAGTGCCCGAGCGCATGCAGGGCATGTTCGACCGCATGGACACGAACAAGGACGGCGCCATCGACAAGGACGAAATCGCAGAGGCCGCGGAGAGATCCCGCACCCGCGGCGGTCCTCCGGGCGGTCGCGGCGGCAATCCGCCTCCGGGGGAAGGCCCGCCTCCGGGGGACGGCCCGCCTCCAGGTGAAGGGCCGCCACCCGGCGCGGTTCCACCGCAGGCTGAAGCAGGGCATGGCCCGTCGGTGACGCAATCCGCGCCCGGTTCTCAACCTCCTCCCGCTGAGAAACCCGCCGAAAGTGCCCCACCCGCGCAAACTCCACCGCCGCAAGCTCCGCCGACGCAAGGCGCGCCGGCTGCTCAGCCAGCCACGGCGACCTCTTCAAGTGCCAACACAGTGACACCCACCCAGGGCGTGCCCTCCGCTGCCGCGGCACCCGTTCCCTCCGTCGCGGACGACCCGCTGACCGGCGTGTGGTCGGCGCAGCTCATCAGCGACCAGCTTCCGCCCGGCGCGGGCGCCTTCACGCTGACGTTCAAGCTCGACGCCGGCGGCAAGTTCACCGGCACGGTCAATTCGCAGATGGGGGAGGACGACCTCCTCGACGGGAAGTTCGATGCCGCCTCCGGCAAGTTCTCCTTCGCCTCGCAGCGGTCCGGCATGAACATGTCGTACGGCGGGACGATCAAGTCCGGCAAGCTCAGCGGCCATCTCAACGCCGAAGGCGGCATGTTTGAAGCGGATTTCGAGGGCACGCGCACGAGCACGACCGTGCCTGCGGCCTTAAGCGCTGCAAGCAGCGCGCCATCCGCAGCGGCGCCCGAAGCAAAGAAGGATGCGCCCAAGCCGGAAGGCGCGACGCTCACGAAGCTCCTGCCCGGCTGGCGGTACGTTTCCAGCATCGAGACCTCGCGCCTGAAGAAGGGTCGCGTCTATGTGACCTTCGACGGGCATCGCTCCAATGACGATGAGCCTTACGTGTTCACGTCCGAGGACGAAGGAAAAACGTGGCGGTCCATCCGCGGCAACCTCCCCACCTCGGCAGGCTCGACCAAGGCTCTGCGGGAAGACGTCGTCAACGAGAGCATCCTCTACCTCGGCACGGAGTTCGGCGCGTACGTCACGATCGACCGCGGCGCCACGTGGACCCGGCTCAACGGCACGCTGCCCACCGTGGCCGTGCATGATTTCGCCGTGCATCCCACCGCTGGCGAGGTCGTCGCCGCCACGCACGGGCGGAGTCTGTGGATCCTCGACGTGACGCCGATCCGGCAGATGTCGGACAAGACCGTCACCGCGGACGCCTGGCTGTTCCGCCCCGGCAACGGCATCTACTGGAGGCCTCAGCCCGGTCGCGGCGACACGACGCGGCGATTCGTGGGCGAGAATCCGCCGGATCAGGTGCAGGTCTTCTACGCGCTGAAGTCGCCGGCGCAGCGCATCAGCCTGGAAATCCAGGATCCCGCCGGCGAAACGGTGCGCAAGCTGGAGCCGAAGAACGAAGCGGGCCTGCACAAGGCCACGTGGGATTTGCGCCGCACGCCGCCGGAGGGCCAGCCGCAGCAGAACCGCTTCCGCGGCGGCGCGGGGCTCGTGCCCTCCGGCGAGTACGTCGTGGCGCTGAAAGTGGACGGCAAGACGCTCACCGAGAAGCTCCAGATCCAGACGGACCCCGAGTTCCCCGACTACCGCCCCTGGGAGCGCAGCGGCGGCGGTGAGGAGTTCGAGGAGCCAACAGCCGAACCGGAAGCGGAAGACATCGGCGAGGAGTTATGAGGCGGGAGCAAAGAGCCTTCGCCTATTGCGTTGCGGCTCGACCCTCGGACGGCAACAGGATAGAATGGTGACGGACAAAGGGGATCCGGCGTTGGCAGGACGGCGAATGCAAAGCAAGAGCTATCAGGCCACGTTCTTGAAAAGAGACCGGTGGTGGGTCGGCTGGTCGCAGGACGTCCCGGGCGCGCTCACTCAGGGAAAGACGCTCGCGGAGGCCAAGGCTAATCTGCGCGATGCCATCCGGCTCATGCTCACCGAGGACCGCACCGAGGATCTGCCTTCCCTCCGAGTAGTCCACGACAGGGTGCGTGTTTGAAGCGCCGCGATCTCGTCCGCCACCTTGAATCGTTTGGCTGCCGCCTCCTGATCGAGGGGGCGAAGCACTCTCGCTATGTCAATCTGGCGGATCGCTCTCGACAGGCCACCGTGCCGCGGCATCGCGAGATCGACGAATACCTGGCGCGCCTGATTTGCCGGCAGCTTGGCGTGCCGATGCCGTAGCATCGCACGCGAGGCGGCATATACGCTTGACACTGCCGCCCACGCCCGGTCCATTCTCACGCATGAAACCGACACCACCATCGCTCTGCGGCGAACCGGCCGCGTGCGCATCGAGCCGCTCGCCGGACGCTGCGCTGGACGGGCGGGTCGCCGACGCGCGGACGGCGCTTGACGCCCACGTCCGCGAGATCATCGCCTGGCATTTCGACCCCGTGACGGGCTGTCCGTTCTGGCTCGAGTTCGCCGACCGCCTCGGCTGGGATCCGCGCATGCACGTGCACGGCTACGCCGATCTGGATCTGTTCCCGCCGTTTCAGGACGAGTGGCTGCGCGGCGGACCCGTGCGCCGGTGGGTGCCGAAGGGGCTGGCGCACAAACCGGTGTACGTCTTCGAGACCGGCGGCAGCACCGGCGTGCCCAAAAGTCGCATCAACATCGACGACTTTCGCATCGACTACGAGATGTTCAGCGAGACGCTGGACGATCGCTGCTTCCCGAAAGGCAGCGACTGGCTCATGCTCGGTCCGTCAGGCCCGCGCCGCCTTCGCCTTGCCGTCGAGCACCTGGCACAGCATCGCGGCGGCATCTGCTTCTGCGTCGATCTCGATCCGCGCTGGGTGACCAAGCTCGTCAAGTCGGGGCGACAGGAGGCGATGCACGAGTATAAGGACCACGTCATCAACCAGGCGCTCACGATTCTCCGTGCGCACCCCAACGTCCGCTGCATGTTCGCCACGCCGAAGCTGCTGGAAGCGCTGTGCGAGAAGATCTCGCTCGTGCAGGCCGGCATCACCGGCGTCTTCTGCGGCGGCACGTCGATGACGGCGCAGTTTCACCGTTTTGCCCGCGAAGAACTGCTGGAGGGCGGTCCGCAGTGGTGGATGCACGATCAGAACCCCTCCCGCAAGGGAGGGGACCATCCGAGCCGCGCCCGTGAGGAAGCGGGTTCGCCATTTTCTCCCCTTATCGACTTCGTCCCCACCTACGGCAATACGCTGATGGGACTGGCGACGCACAAGCCGTTCGACCCGGCCGACCGGTACAGCGTGATCTATCATCCTCCCCATCCGCGCGCGGTGATCGAGGTCGTCGATCCGGCATCTTCGGAAGATGCCGACACCTGGCACGTCGTACCGACCGGCGCGGCAAGGATAGGCGCCGACGGTCGCCAAACTGATCCGGGCAAGGGCGGCGTCCGTCATCGACTCGTCGCCTGCGGCGAAGTCGGCCGTGTGCGCCTCACCACCTTGACGCGCGAGTTCTTCATGCCGCGGTTCCTGGAGCGCGACGAGGCCGTCCGCCATCCGCCCTGCGAGCGTTATCCCTGGGACGGGGCGGGCGATGTGAGGCCGTTCTCGGGGTTCGCAGTGCCGATTGTGGAAGGGGTGTACTGAGTCACCGTCAAACACCTCATCCACCCGTTATGGGGCAGGTGGTCAAACTGCCCCCAATATTTCGCACGCAACCGTGATCCGTGGCAGCCAAGCGCCCGGTCGATCCGACTGGACAGGTGGATTGGACATTTGCACGGCCAACTTCGATGCTATGATAGTCCTAACCGGCTATTTCATAAGTGGTTGGAACCGCCAATGTCACGGACATCACCTCGGAAGTATCAACAGACGCACCCTTGGCTCACCTTCAGGCTCGATCTGCGTCCGGCGCCCTGGCACCTGTGGACCCAGCTCGGCGAGTGTCAATCGAAGTGCCAGCACATCTCGGAAGTTCCGCTGAAAGTCGGCACGGCGAGAAAGCTCTACCGACTCTACCTCGCGAAGGGCGCGCTCGGATCCGCCGCGATCGAGGGCAATACGCTGACCGAAGCGGAGGTCGTTCAGCACCTGCGAAAAAAGCTGACCCTTCCGCCTTCGCGTGCATACGTCGCGGCCGAGGTGGAGAGCATCGTCTCACTATGCGAAGAAGCGGTTGAATCGCTCCAGGCAGGCAAGTCGCTTGCGCTGACGCGCGAGAGGATCCAGGAAATCAACCGGCGAGTGCTTGGCGCAGCGCCTCCTCAGGAAGGAGTCACCCCGGGGCGCGTTCGAAACGCTGAAGTCGGCGTAGCCAGGTATCGCGGCGCGCCGCATGAGGATTGCGAGTATCTCCTTGACCGATTGTGCGAGTGGATTGAAGGACCGGATTTCAGACCCCCACGCGAAGACGCCAGACTGGTCTTTGCGATGATGAAGGCCGTCGTCGCCCACTTGTACTTCGAGTGGATTCATCCATTTGAAGACGGCAACGGCCGCACCGGGCGGATGATCGAGTTCCGGATTCTCGTGGCTTCAGGCGTGCCCGCGCCGTGTGCGCATCTACTCAGCAATCACTACAACCTGACGCGGGATGAGTACTACCGCCAACTGGATTCGGCAAGTCGCGGAGGCGGCGACGTGCTCCCCTTTCTCGCCTACGCGGTTCAGGGTCTTCTCGACGGGCTGCGGGTGCAACTGAAGCTGATTTGGGAGCAGCAGTGGGACGTCGCGTGGCGTGAGTACATCCATGAGCATCGCGCGTTTCGCGACAAGAAGTCCGATGCCTCTCGCCGCCAGCGGGCGCTGTTGCTGGATCTATCCGCAGCGCCGGAGCCCGTCCCGACCGTTCGAATTCCGGAACTGACGCCGCGACTCGCACGACACTACGCCGTGGTTTCCGAGAAGACTTTGGCGCGAGACCTGGCGATGCTGGAAAAAGAGCAACTCGTCGAAAAGACAGGTTCGGGGTACCGCGCACTGAAGGAGAGGATTCTCGCCTTCAGACCTCCCGTGGCCGGCCGTGCATGAGGACGCCGGCGCTGAGGCGCTTCCGAGGAAAGCGAGTTGAGCCGCCTCTCCGATCCAGCCCTTGACGAAGCCGCGATTCCCTTAGGGTGCAAAGCAATCTAGGATCCCCGCATGGCCAAATCGGAAGGGATACCCGCGCCAGCCGTGCGGCGGTTGAGCCTGTATCTGCGTCATCTGGAGACGACGCAGGCGCGCAATCATCCCACGGTATCCAGCCGCGAGTTGAGCCGCGCGGTCGGCGTCACGGACGCGCAGGTGCGCAAGGATCTGGCGTACTTCGGCCAGTTCGGGCATCCGGGGATCGGCTATCGCGTGGACGAGTTGATCGCGCGGATGCGGCAGATTCTAGGCGCGGACCAGGTGCGGCGGGTGATCCTCGTCGGGGCGGGCAACCTCGGACGGGCGCTGATGTCCTATCGCGGCTTCCGCAAGAAGAACTTCGACCTCGTGGCCGTGTTCGACAACGATGCGTCGAAGATCGGCCTGCCCACGCCGGGGCTTCCGGCGGAGCGGATTCGACCGCTGGACGATTTGGCGCGCATCGTGGCGGAACACGACGTGCGGCTGGCGGTCATCGCCGTTCCCGCGCCGGCGGCGCAGGCGGTCGCGGACCAGCTCGCCGCGGCCGGCGTGCGCGGGCTGCTGAACTTCGCCCCCATGATCCTGCAGACGCGCCCGGGCATCACGCTCTCTTCCGTGGATCTGGCCGTGCAGTTGGAGCAGCTCGCGTTCCAGGTGAATCTCGGCGCGGAGGGCGCGAAGATGCCCTTGGACTCCTGATCGAAGAAGTGCCGCATGGCGAAGGCGGGCGCAGGGCAGCCCCCTGCCTAACGGCGGCAAGTTGGCTCAAGCGAGCGGCGTTTGTTCGAGGTCGAGACACGGACCCGCCGGATTCCGCCTCACCCTATTCAATCACCGAACCAAACCGCGTCGTCGTCGTGACCGTCATGTGCACCGTCTGCCCGAGGCGGATGTCCACCAGCTCCGCCGAGCCTTCGCAGAGGTCCACCGCCTGCACGCCGGCGAGGCTGCGCAGGGCGCGAAACGTCACGACCGAGCGCGTCGTGAAGGTCCATGCCCCCGCTTGCTCGCTGCAATCCTGACAGGAGTCGCCTTCGGTGACCTGCACGCAAACGTAGGGATCCGTCTCCGGATCGGCGTTGAGGATTTCCTGGAAAATCGGAAAGCCGTCCGCGCCGCACGGGCCGGGATCCTCGCTGCCATCGCTCGTCCCGTCGCCGGAATCCGAGCCGTCGCCGGAATCATCCGAGCCGTCGTCGCCGGAGTCGCTGCCGCTGTCGGTGTTGTCGTTGCTGTTGTCGGCGGGCGGATCGGCAACCACCTCGAGGCAACCGTCGGCAATGGCGAAACGCTGCCCTTGCTGCGCGGGATCGCCGTCGATAGAAATGATCGCGCCGTTTTCGCCGATTTCGAGATCGACCGTCTCGCCCGGATCCTCCTCGCAACCGTCCAAGTCCTGCACGACGGAGATCACCTTGGCGAGCGCGGAGTCGGGCGGATCAAACTCCAGAACCGTGGTCGTCACCGCCCTCAGACTCCCCGGCGCAGGCAGCGTCGAAGTCGTCCGCGTGCCACACAACTCGCTGATGTCGGGGACTTCCTCGCCGCGACCCGCCGTCGGATCGGCCAACCCTCCGGCGCAGGAGCACAACAGCGCCAAGAGCGCCGCGCCGAAGGCACACCTCAATCCCGCCGCGAATCTCAGCCTCATCCGCAATCCCCCCCCACCGCAAAGTCCCCGCCCGTCACCTTACACCCCCGCAAGCGGGCGCAGTTGCAGCGGCATGTTGGCGGCCATTTGCCATATTCGAACATGGCGGGCCACTCATTCAGTGGCGCGGGCAATCATGCAATAAGCGCGCCCACCAGATCCGAAGCGCGAGAGACGCCCTTGCGCTCAAGGTAATCCCGCAACCCGGCGAGAATGTCCGACACGACGCCCGCGTTGACGAACATCGCTGTGCCGACGCCCACCGCCGACGCCCCGGCCAGCATGAACTCGACCGCGTCGCGCCAGGTGGCGATGCCGCCCATGCCGATGATCGGCACGCCCGCCGCCTTCGCCACGCGGGTGTACACCCTGTGCACCATGAGCAGCGCGACCGGCTTGATCGCCGGACCTGACAATCCGCCCGACGTGTTGGCGAGCATCGGGCGCTGGGTCTCCGCGTTGATCGCCATCCCCGCCAGCGTGTTGATCAGCGAGAGGATGTCCGCGCCGCCGTCGATCGCCGCCGAGGCCATCGTCACGATGTCCGTGACATTGGGCGAGAGCTTCACGATCAGCTTCGCCCGGCGCACCTCCGCGCGCACCGCCGAAACAAGCTGTCGAAGTCGGGCCGGGGCCGTGCCGAACTCCAGCCCGTCGGCCACGTTGGGGCATGAGACGTTCAGCTCCAGACCCGCGACGCAGTCGATGGCATCGAGCGCGCGGCAGACGGCGAGGTAATCCTCCAGCTTGTGCCCGGCCACGTTGACGATCGCCGGCACGCCCAGCTCGCGCAGGAACGGGACCTTCTCGTCGATGAACCGCCGCAGCCCGACGTTGGCCAGCCCGATGGCGTTGAGCATCCCCCCCGTCGTCTCGACGATGCGCTGCGGCGCGTTGCCTTTGCGCGGCTCGACCGTGACCGATTTGGTGACAAACGCGCCGAGCGCGCGAAGGTCCAGAACATCGGCGTACTCCGGCCCATAGCCGCTCGTGCCGGAGCAGGTCATCACGGGGTTCGCAAGCCGGATGCCGGCCAGGTCCACGGACAGGTCAGTAGCCGGAATGACGGTTGATTCATCGGACAAGCGTTTCAGAATCGCGTGGCCCACGCATCATGTCAACGTGCGGTTGCGGCCCCGGCTCGATTGATCCGGTATGAACTGCCCGAATGGGGCATGTGGGGCTATGAAAGCCCAGACGCATTCACCCGCCGGGTTGCTTCGCTGGTGCCTGCGAGGGAGTTAGCGACGATGCTGCGCCCGAGGGCTTAGACACCTTAATCGCCGCAACCCGATCTTTGGCCGCCTTCACCTGACCCTCCGTCGGCAGCTTCAACAGCCCCGGTTTGAGGCGCTCATCGAACACCTTTGCCTTGTATCCCTCGATCGCATCCAGCCGCTTTAGGCTGTCGGCAAGGCTCGCGGCCTCCGACTCGGTTCGGGCTGATTTCTTTTCCAGGTCCGCGACGCGCCCGCGGAGTTCTTGAAGCTCGTCCTCCCGCTCCTTCGCGAAGTCAAAATACGCGGACTGGCACTCCCCGTGATGTTCCCATGCTTTCTTGGTCTGCTCTTTGTCCAACCGATAGAAGGCGATGAAGCGGCGAACATACGTCTCCCAGAGGCTTGGCGTCAGTTTCACGGCCGCTCCCAAACCGAACCCATCATCCTCGTCACCTCTGTCCGGGTAGCACCGCGGGGCAATGCCGGCCTTGCGACGCTCCTGAAGGCTCAGGATTGGTCCCAAGTCGACCTCGTTGCGCTGCTGCCGTTCATACATCTCATCAACCGTAATCGGTTTCTGGCCGTCCCATAGCATGACGGGGCGACCGAGCGTATTCACGCTGATACAGGGCATTAAGCCCAAATCATTCGGGGTAAGCTCTTGGTCGTGCCAGGGTTGGTCGAAGGACTGGGAAACGATTTCCAGACTTGCCGTCAGCTCCCCAAAAGTGTAATACTGGCACTGGCTTGGAAGCCACCGTCCGTCCCGCAGCTCGTACATTGTCTCGGAACGATTGACTTCCTCGCCATCCAACCATCCTGATGACACGACGGGTTGCATCCCGACTGCCGGGTCCAGCACCCATATCCGCCGCACCCCGCTGTCTTCATCGAGCACAGCTGTTACCTCCCACCGCTCATCCACCTGACGAACCTCATATCGCTTGACCGAATCCGGGAGGTGCGCGCCGGGCGAGGCGGGGCTGGCAATGCTCTCCGCGAAACCAACAAGCATGGGGTCGAAGATTGTCGGTTGAGTAGCCGCATCAATACTCAAAGTCACATTGAATGATTCCTCGGTGTATTCCCACTGTCGCTCCTCCTCCCACAGAACACGCTCTTCCGCGAAGGCAAACAGCGTCCCGGTCCGGTCAGCACCGGGAATGCGCTGTCCGGTGCTGGTACCTCTGGAGGTGTAAAGAAACCGTGCGCCGGCGTACTTGGCCGAGTAGAGGCGATCGTCGCTCTCATTCGCCATTCGCAGCGCCCAATCGACCTCAGCCGTTTGATAGTGGCCGCGGGCCTGCAAAGCCAAGGTCATGACATCCGGAGGCGAGCATTTCAAACTTTGCAGGACCGGGAGATTGCAGCCATGGAACATGGCTCCACAAGCGAACATGGTCGGGAATAGCACAATGAGCATTGCAATATGCTCCGAAAGGCACAGCTCAGCAACTTGCGCGCAACGTCAGCAGGGATTCAGTTCAGCCAGAGCAACTCGTCAAGGGTTGAACATACCTGAATCCCTCATCCAGATATTCGTCGAGCACAATGGATGTATCGACACAGTTGGCCGCAGAATTGCAACGCAAGGATGCGAACGGTTGACAGCCTTTTTCACGATAGCACCAATCCCAGTCAGACTCGATTCTGTAGCCGGTGCCTGGGTAGTAGCTCCAAGCACGGCTGTTCGGATCCTTCCAAGGCGTACATTGATGGTTCACGCAATCACAACCCACCTTGAAAATGCAATTACTTGGCAACCACAGGAGGCCGCAGGGCTGATCCACCATGCCAGCGCGCGATATCAGGTTGCCTGAAACAACGAACACGGCCAGGACTGCCACGATCACGGTCAGAATGCCAATCGTACTTTTTTGCACGTGCACGAGTATACCTCCATATGCTGGGTAGGTTCATGTCAGACGATGCGTCAATACAACTACGGGCGCACATATCAACGCGCAAACCAGCCTCTTAAGCGCCAAGCTTAGCCGGGCGGCTCGCGAAGTCATGCCGGGCGATTTCACTGAATGCGAAGCTCGTGGACGATTCGGTGGTGCGCGAGGGTGGCATGGCGAAGTCTGCGTGCAGCGTGCAGCGTGCAGCGTGCAGCGTGCAGCGTGCAGCGTGCAGCGTGCAGCGTGCAGCGTGCAGCGTGCAGCGTGGCGAATTGGGTCAATTCGGCTCTCATTGGGCCTTCCAAGCCTGCGGAGCAAGATGCTCCGCTCGACAAGTGTACTCTACCACACCGCAACCGCGTTTGCAAGTGGAAATCAGAAGTTTTTTTCGGAACCGGTCAGGGAACGAACCCGGCGGTGGCGCGCCGAGCTTCCGCCCCTCACGACTGTCTCGGGGAAACGCGCCCAGGCGGCTACCGCTCGCTCAGCACGTCGTCCACCATGCGCAGGATGTCCTGATACTGATACTGCGTCCCCGGACTCATCGGCGGGACGTGATACTCGTCCACGCCGCCGAAGTAGCTCAGCAGCGGGATGCCCGCCGCCAGGTCGGCCGCGGTGCCGGTGAAGATGTCGCTGTATTGGCGCAGCGCGACGCGGTCGGCATGCGCCTGCATCATCGCCGTCAGGTCCAGAAGCGGCGCGGAGTTGAAGTGCGGGATGTCCGCGGTCAGGTCGGCGATGTCGTACACGGCCGTGTATTTCGTCTGCCCGTCGTCGCCGACGAACTCCGGCCCGCGATAGAGCAGACCCGAGGCGTACTGCTGGCGCATCCGGCAGATCATGGGCCAGTCCGGCGGGTAAGCGATCACGCGATGGTAGATCTGCGGATTCTCCCCCCACCGCTGCAGTTGGGCATCGTGATACGCCTGGAAGTTCGCGTCGATCCTCTCCGGCCGGGAGATGCCGCCGGCGCCGATGGGCGAGGGCGGCGGACCCGGCGGCGGATTCGCACGTGCGCCCGAGGAAGCGGCGGCATCCGGCGATGCAGGAGGCTGATCCTGCGAAGACTCCGCCGCAGACGCTACGTTCCCAGCAGTTGATGTCCCATGCTCCTCCTGCGGCAAGAAGCCGAAGTCGGACAGCGTGGGCGTGGCGCGCGGGGACGAGCCTATGCGCGGATTGCTCCGGCGGGCCTCGGCGATGCGGCCCAGCAGTTCATCGAGCGGCGCTCGCAACGGCTCACGGTCCACGTCCGCGGGCAGGTCGGCGAGGCGATCCAGCGCGGCTCGCGTCGCACGCTCTGCGTCGTCCAGCTTTCCGGCGGCGAGCTTTGCCCGGGCGCGCAGGAGATTCAGCCGAACCGCCCCCACCGCAAGCTCCGTCGCGGCCTGACGCTCCGCGCGCATCGCATCCAGCGTAACCCGTTGCGTCTCGCTGAGATCGCCCTTGGCCTCCTTCACCACGAGCAGCTCATACTCCAGTGCCTCGTTGCCAGGATACTCCGCCAAGGCCTTGTCCAGCACGGCGCCGGCCTCATCGAGCCGCCCGGCCCGACGATGATCGAGCGCCGCAATCACGGCACGCTGAACGGCGGAAGCATCCTGAGCCGATCGAGAGGGAGCGGAGGCGTTTTGCGCAGATCGAGATTCAGAAGAAGCGCCGCCCTCCCCCGCCGCTGCTTCGACGATCGACGCGCTCGCAAGCCACAGGAACGCGATCGCCGCGCCCGAAAGCGACAGGGAAACGACCGACGACACGCTCCACTTCGCAGACCACCCATTCCGCATGGCGAGCCTCCCGTTCGAGGTTGAGGATCCAGGCATCCGGGGCAACGCGACAGGCCGACCGCAGGATGTATCGGATGAGAACTTCAGGCGAACCCGCCGCCCGACCGCGCTGCCCCAGGATTATTGGAACCCGTGAAGAGGCCGGTCAAGGGCGATTGCGCCGTATTGAGCGCATTTCCGGGAAAACGCGCCACGGCCGCAGCCCAGCAGGGCGGGCCATGCCCGCCAGCCGTTGAGCGGAGCTGTTGTGCCCCTCTCGTGCGAGAGCGCAGGTGGCCCGGCCCCCGCCTCCAACCCGCCTACCCCCACGACCACGCGAACCTCTTCTTGTAATGGTGGTAGTACAGCCCGATCACGCGCATGGCCACGATCGTCAGGTACACGTCCATCATGCCCGCCAGCGCGCCGATCAGCAGGAAGGACGACTTGCCCGACTGGCTCAGCATCGCCGCCGCCAAGCCGGCAAGGGCGTACGAACCGAACACCAGCACGACCACCAGCAGGTAAATGGGGAGCGTACGCACGATCGTCGTGACCATCAGGTCAAGCCGGACCAGAGCGCCAACCCCGCCCAGCCCCGCCACGAGCATGAACATCGGCCACATGAACATCCCCGCCAACATGCAGACGAGTCCGCCGAGCACGAGCGCCTCGGTGTTCTCCAGAAATGGCGCGTAATCGTCGTAGCGCCACGCGCCGATGAAGTAATCCTTGAGCATCAACCCGTCGGCCGTGTCGAACCTGCTGAACACCCAGACGAGGTAGATGAAGATGGGCAGCATCGCCAGGAGGGAGGCGATGATGTAGCGAAACAGCGGCACCAGCACGCCGTCCCAGAAATCATCGAACCCGTCGCCCATGCGCGGCAGATCGTCCTCCCCGTTCGCGGCCGCGGCGATGATGCTGAACTTGAACGCGGCGTACCAGCCCTTCACGATGATGAATGCGAGGATGAAGAGGAATCCGCCGAACATTGTGAACCGCAGAAGCCCCATGATGATCCACACGCCGATCATCACCGCCAGGTTGTGCGGATTGGTGAAAAAGAGAAGCGTCCACACAAGGTCGTTGAAGAAGTTGTTCGCGCGGCGCCGACCGGCCAGGATCTTGCCCCCGGATACCGGGGCGTAGCCGAAGTCCTCCGGGCGCGCGTCGAACTTCGCCTCGTGCGAGTCCTTCATCCCGCGCGGCGCCTCGATCGAGCGCTGCGCGGCAGAGGCGATTTCATCATCCAGCAGGCCGCCAGTCGTCGCGAGAGGGATCGGCTCGACCTCCTCGTCGGGGCGTCGAAGAAGCAGCTCATGTCCGCATTTGGCGCACTTGGCGGTTTTGCCGAGCTTGTCCTCGGAAACTTTGTACTTCGCGCCGCAGGAACAGGCGACCAGCGTCATGGGGTCACATCCTTCCCATGGAGGAACGCGGAACGAACAGCGGTCGGCGGCTTGCACGGGGCCGCAGCAGAGGGCCCGTGGCGTGGCAGGAGGAACTGTATTCGTCGCGCGCGCCACGGCCTGGCGAGTACGCCAGACCGTGCCACCCTGCCGCGCATACCGCGACCCGCAGCCCCAGCGGCTCGAAGCGCTACGACCAGCTCCACGCGAACTTCCGCTTGTAATGCCGCGCGAACAGGCCGATGCCGCGCATGACCACGACCTGCCCATAGCATCGCACACCGGCAAGCAGCATGGCAAGCAAAAAACCGGTAGGAATCAGCGGAGAGTTTATAAGCGCCGGGGCCACGAGGATCGCCCCCGTCACGAGGACGCCGAACACGACGTATCCGACCGTCCACAGGTACGCCCCCAGCGTCGCGCGGATCGTGCGCACCATCAGGTCAAATCGCAGCAGATCGCCAATGTCCCCATGAACCGCCGCCAGGATCAGGATGGGCCAGAAGAACAGTCCGACGGCCTGCACAAGCCCGGATGCAACCCACGCATCGAGGGGGATGCCCGCGCCGACCGGCGTCTTCGCCCACGCGATGGACAGCACCGTCAGCCCCGGACCCAGCGCCAGCATCCCCGTCGCGCCGGACAAGAGCAGCGGTTCGATCACGTGCCGAGGCCACTCCGCCAGAAGGTCGTCGAACGCCGGAAGCCGCGGAAGATCCTCCGCGCCGGTGGAGGCGCCCTCGACGGTGTGGAGCATCATCCCGCCGATCAAGCCCTCGATGATTCCGGCGAGGATGAGCGCGAACACCACGAACATGAAAACCGGCGAGCCGAGCGAGGCCCGGAAAGCGGCGATCTCGGTGGTGACCAGCAGCCAGATCACGAACATCGGACCGACATTACGCGCATCGGCGAAGAAGAGCAGGTTCCACGCCAGGTCGCGCCGGAACTCGCTCCCGCGCCGCGCCTCCTTGAGTGCCTCCTGCCGCTGAAGGTACTCCGCGTCTTCGATCACCACCTCGGGAGGCGCGTCAAAGCGCACGTCGGCGCGGGTCAGCATTCCGCCCGGCGTGCGCGGGCACAGGTCGGCCTGCAGCCGCGCCTTCTCATCCTGCTCCGCGCCGACGAGGGGGATCGGCTCGATGGCCCGGCCCGCGGGCGGCACGAGGAAGACCTCGCCGCAATTGGGGCATTCGAACGGCACGCCGAGCTGCGTCTCCGCAAGTCGATGCGTCAGCCCGCAGCGGCACGCCAGCAGGTGTACGTTCTCGAAGATGTCGATCGCCTCGCGGTCCATCCGCCCCTTCTCCGTCCGGCCCGCCGCGCGGAGCCTCCCTAGTGTAGTGCCTCTCAAATACCACAACGTTGAATCATAAGGTGCGGGTTTGGGGGGCGGGCGTCCTCGCCCGCCGGCGGGCCAGAGCAGGGCAACCGCATTCTAAGGTAAGTCCTTTGACGAGCGTTGCGCTGGCACGTGGTCATC
>CAZGJA010000085.1:0-54917 GCA_964526695.1 uncultured Phycisphaeraceae bacterium | reverse complement strand
TTTACGTCACGGATCAGCAATGGCGCGGTGGAGGCGATCAACGGCCTGATCCAGTCGGCCAAGCGGAAAGCCCGCGGCTTCCGCTCCAGCGCCTATCTTATGACAATGACCTACCTCATCGCCGGAAAACTGGACTTCAAGCTCCCAGCCTTGGCTCAGGCTACCCACACGAAATAGCGAGGAAGCCCTTTTTTTTTTTAGCTAACAGCGGCGGTGGCGCGGACGCCCGCCCAGATCTGAAGGTTCCGGGGCCGTTGGCTTTCTGTCGTCGCGCCGATCGCCGTCAAGTTCCGCCACAACCCGCGTCGGCACCCATGTCGTCGCCCGCAGCGCTTCGTCTCGCAAACCGACGGACCAAAGCGAAGTTCTACCGCGTGCAGAACGGACGGACCGAGCAGCGGAAGCGCAAGGCGCAGGAAGCCAAGGTCATCAAGACGCCTCGGGAGGATTGGGTCGTGATTCCCGGCGCGGTGCCGGCCATTGTTACGACAGAGGACTGGGAGAAGGCCCAGATCCTGGTGAAAAGCCGCCGTCGTGCACGGGGCGGCGCGGGCCATTGTAACCGGCGGTGGCTGCTCACCGGCGTTCTGGTGTGCGGCGACTGCGGGCACAAGTTCTGGGGCGACCCGCGGCGCAAAGGTCGCATCGAAGGTCGGGCGCCGGTCATTACGAACTATTGCAGTTGCGCTGGCCGGCGGTCCTGCGGGAAGCTCATCTGTTCGACCGCCTCGACGCTCCGCGCCGAGCAGTTGGAATCCTGGGTACTCGGCATACTGCAGGGGCTCGTCCAGATGGATGCGGAGGCGACGGACGATGCGATCGAGCGGTTCGTCGAGTCGGTCGCCCAGGAGAGTCCGCGTCCCGGCGATGAGAACCGAATCCTCCGTGAGATCAAGCAGGTCATCGACCTGGTGACGGCGTTGACTATGAACATCGACGCGGCAAACCTCATGCTGCTCAACGATCGGCTGACACAGCTTCGGCTCTGCAAAGCGCGGCTGGAGCAGGAGCTCCGCGCGGCCCGGCAGTCCAGCAGCAGCCAGGATAGTGGCGCGCTGCGCAAGTGGGCGCGTGACCAATTGGCGGGTCTCCATGACGCAATGGCGGGAACGCGGAACGACCAAACCCGAGACATGATCGCAACCTACGTGGACCGGATCACCGTTTGGCCATCGCGGAAGCGCGGCGAGGTGGTCCTAAACGCGGGGGCCGGTCCGCTCTGGAAATGCAACGACCGCCGCGAACGACGGTCGTGGGTAAACAAAATCGGGGTGACAGTACGCCAGTTGAACTTTTTGTCCAGGGAATCCGCTCCTGGACGCCAGAAACGCGGCTCTTGCTGGCCGTGAAACGGTGAAACTCGAACCTACGGAGCAAGGCGCCTTGTCACGGCTGAGGAGGAGGACCCGGGGTGCCGGGGCGCAGCCCCATCGCCAGAAACGGGCGCTCCGGTGGCTTGTCCGCGGTGGTCAAAGCCCACCGGATGGCCGCCTCGGGAGGAAGCTGCTCAGGACCGGCGTGCGTCGTTACCCAGCGATTGGGCTCGACCGCCAGGTCATCGGGCAGCCGACCCCAGCTGTCGATGCGGTATTGCGCGACCCCATCCGGTCGCATCGTCCGAACGAGTCTCACTCCTGGCCGAACCGGATAAGCGACGCGATCGGTCTCCGGGTCATACACGAAGTTGGCGGCTCGCTCAGCGTCGGATAGGTTATTCGGCATTCAGTCTCCCGTGCTCGGACAGCGTCAACGGCGATCCGATTCACCGGTATGCTGCCGCTTGAGCGAATCAAGCTCCCGGGTAGGCACTTGTCAAGTCGCCGACGAATCTCCGTCCGTAGTCGGACAGCTTCCAGCAGTCGATCTGCTTGGACTGCTCCAGTCGAACCAAGCCTTCGGCAACGAGCACAGAAAGAGCGCTGCGTGCCAGGTCAGCGCTGGGTACACCACTTGCCTCCATGATGTCCTTGACTTGCGGCGGGGAAGCCTTGACTTCCACCTTACTCAACGCAGTGAGGATGCGCAGCTCGATCTCATCCAGTCGCGCCACTGTTCTGGCGAGGCGGCGAGCCGCATGCACTTCGACATCCAATTTCGCTGCGAGCCCTTCTTTCAATAACCTAGAGAGCATCGCAATCTTGGGAGCACTGTCAGTCCCCAACGCCGCACTGACGGCTTCACGGATCAACTCAGCTGCGCCGGGGGTGAGCGGAGCCGCATCAGACACCATTCGATCGAAATCCACGCCGTCGAGGTCGAGCTGTTGGCGGAATCGCCTCGCACGACGATCGAGCAACTCAGACAGCGTGCCAACTACCAGCGGAGCCAATCCTGCTCCGAGGATAGCAGCCGCGGGTCCACCCAATACTCCCAGCGTTGCGGCGCCGGCAGCGACTGTACCTCCGACCACTGCCTTCGTGACGACGAGACCTACGGCCGATTCTTTGTTGCCGTCACCGGGCTTGCGAACATCACCCCTTGCCATCCTGAACTCCTTTGCCTTCACCCGCCAGTCGAAGCTGCCTGGCGACACGCCACGACTCCGCCACCGTTTGTTCCAGACCTCTCGGTTGTTCTGCGTCACCGATCCGAACAAGCCTCGGCCACACCGGTTGGCACGTACGTGCAAGACCGCAGGGCATGCGGCTGATACCCCAGATGATATCAGTGACCTCGGAGCGGTGCGTGACGTGGTTCATGGCATGGTCGAGGATCTGAACCCCGCCTGACGGCGATCCCGCCGCGTCGCTCCACCGCCGTACTGCGATGCCAAGTCTCGCAATCTCCCGCACGCGTGAACTCAGCGACACGGGGTCTAGCCCGAGGCCAATCTCGTCGAACGGACAAACGACCTCGACTCGCGCACCGGCCCGTGCAACATGCACAGCAAGACCCAGCGGGTCGGAATGCCTATCACCATCCACAACAACCACGTCGCGCCCCGCCCACGTACGCTCGGGCGCCTGGAGCGCATCGACGACAGTCCAGCTAACAGTCGGGCCGTTCGCGGCGCCCTCCGGGAGGACGCTCGCTGCCCCGCAAGCGATCGCCACGAAGTCGAATCTGCGAAGCAGGTCCGCCACGTCTTCGATGGAGCTGCCCAACCTGACCGTAATCAGCGAGTTGCGGCGGATTGACTCAACCCAATAGTCAATCGCCCGAGCTATCGTTGAGCGGCCTGGAAGCTTCGCCCAGTTCCATAGCAGGCCGCCAAGTCGATCCGCCGCCTCGAACAGCGTCACGTTGAATCCAGCCTTCGCTGTGCATCGCGCCAACTCCAAACCAGCAGGACCTCCGCCCACAATTGCAATCGACCTTCCTACCACCTGCGGCAATGATTCGTCACTCTCCGCCTCTCGCCCCACCTCCGGGTCATAGATGCACCGAATCTCGCGCCCAAACCAGGTATTGCCAACACAGCTTATATTGCAATGCAGGCAGGGTCGAATCGGTTCTGCGAAGGGAGTTCCCTTGAGCGTCTTGGCCACGAGTTCGCCGTCGGCGATCAACGCACGAGCCATCCCAACCGCGTCACAGTCGCCAGCCCGCAACACGTCGTTGGCCTCGGCAATCGAACTGATCTGTCCAGCCAGAAGCACCGGCACTGAAACAATTGAGCGGATGGCGCGTGACGTCGCCCGAAAAGTCGCCGGTTCAACACTTTCGTCGCCGTGGCTCCGCCAATACCCCCATACAGTCGAGTTTGACTCCCCGCTGATCGATACGTAGTCGATCAGGCCCGCGACCGCCATCTCTCGTGCAACCGCTCCACACTCATCGAGGGTCAGGTCGTCGGCCCAGGCGACTCCCTCCGTATCGCCGGTCGGCGGTGACACTACCCCTGGAATCCTGATACCGACGACGACAGTCGCGTCCACAGCGACTCGAATCTCCTCCAGACACTCTCGCAGGAATCGACATCGATTAGTCCATGAGCCTCCATATGCATCCGTCCGTCTGTTAAAGCGCCGACTCAGAAACTGATGGTGCAGCTTCCCTTGGTCCGCCTTGACTTCAATGCCATGCATGCCGCAGGCCGCAGCAGCTCGAGCCGCCTCGGTGAATGCAGCGCGAACTTCGCCGATCTCCGTCTCCGACATCTGTAGTGGCAACAGATATGATCGCTGGTGGGCCACGGACGATGGCGCAAGGGCTCTTCTTCCTTCCTCGAACCAGACTTGGCCTCCTGGATGATAGAGTTGTTCAAAGACAAGGCTGCCAGTCGACTGAGCAACGGCGACAAGACCACGGTACATCTTCGAAGCTGTCTGGCCGCCAAGACGACCTGGTCCGCGCGGCTTGCTATGTGGCACCTCCGCCTCTCCGACGACGACCAATGCCACGCCGGCCCTGAGGCGCCTGTCGACGTACGCAATAAGTCGACGGTGACCGTCGTCGGTGTCCGCAAATCCATAACTATGGGCTGGCATGAACACTCTGTTGCGCATCATCTGTGCGCCGAGCCTGAGTGGTGTTCTCCAATCGGGCGGACCGCCAGCCTGAAGTGGTTCGTTCAGAGTCACACGGGCCTCCCGAGCGCTTCGGCAAGCGCGCTGAGGCTCGGAAGCTCTCGCAATGCGGCGGCATCGGGCCAAGCTGTCTCGCGCAGGTTTCGCTGCAGCGCTTGGAACCGCTCTTTCCGCTGGTCGATGAGGTTGTCGAGCAGGTCGACACTCGAGCGCGAATGCCCGTGTCTGGCAACCAGCTCCAGTCCCATTCTCCATGCGTTGTAGGCCGCGCCCTCTTCGCCCCGCTCCAAGAGTCCGTCACCCTGGTAGATGAGGGCTCGCCCACGAAACACGATCATGCCCGACCCCTTGTCCTCAATCTCCTTCATTTCATCAATAACCTCGAAGGTCTGGTCGAGCCGCCCTACGCGCACAGCCCGCTGCACGCAGTGCATTAAGCAGTCCAGTTGCATGCTGATGTTGCTATAATCCCGAGCGAGAGTAAGCGCGCGATCGAGAGCATCGTAAGCCTTGGGGTATTCGTTCTGTTCCACGAGGCAGTGGTAACGAATGTGCTCATGTTCTGACATTTCCCTTCCGAACCCAAAGGCGGCCGCGATGCGACCAGCGTCATCCAAATGCAGAGTCGCTGTCGGAATGTCCCCGTCGAGGAATTTCATCCATGCGACATCGCCATGTAGACAGCACTCCTGGTAGTTGTCGCCAACCTCCGTCAGCTCAATAAGCGCCCGTTCGTAGAGAGGCTCCGCACGCGAAAACTCGCGGCGGTCCCGGTAGATGTTCGCTGAGTAGTACAGTCCAACACCATCGCTGACTGTCAATTGTTCCTCAAAGCGCACACGCTTAGCAAGATCAAGCGCAATTGTGGCAGCGGGTAGATCCTGCATTATCCTCAGAAGGTGCGCCTTTTCTTCGAGGGCACGCACGCGGACTGTGGCATGCACGTTCGCGTCAATTACCCGGTCAAACACGCTCACTGCCTCTTGGTTACGGCCCACGAGCCGCAACGCGCTCGCGAGCTCGATGCAGATGGCTGCTGCAAGCTGCGAGTCCATGCGATTGTCCAGGAGCGACATCGCATCAGTCAGGTCACGTATCGCGTCGAATAGAGGTGCTCCTCGGATGGGCGCGGGGCTCGTTGCACATCGCGCGGTCAGAAGCAGATGCTGCGCTCGCAATTCTGGCGTGTGACTGACAAGAAGACCCCCGCGAAGGGACCTCAACTGCTGGATGGCTCCCTCAGTTTGATGCTGCAAAATGCTGTGCTCAACTGCAAGGAAGCGAAAGGCGACAGGAGCATCGCCTTGAAGTTGCGATAGTGCGTCTTCGGCAACGCCCGCTACCTCGCAGGCCTTCTCGATGCGTCCGGACCGAACCGCTTCCTGAAAAGCACTTTCCAATGGAAAGGCAGCCTGATCCGCTGAGGCGAGCGCCATGTAGCTCAGCCGCTCCAAGTCGAATGCCGTGGCGGTGTGGGGATCAGCAGCCTCTGCAATTAATCGCGGATAGACACGAGACGCCAGCTGTGTCCGGATGGCGTCCACTTGGGCAGTGTCCAATTGCGCTGCGGCAATGATTGTCCCTGCCGCCAGCGGGTGAAGAGACACTCCTCCAAGCCGGTCGTGCCTCAACAACGCAAAGGGAAGTGCCTCCAGCATCTCACACCGGACCTCGGGATGTGTCCAGCCAAGCATCGCGAGAATCCGTGGAGTGATCCGGTGCCGTGCGGATGCAGCGGTAATGAGGAGCCCGCGCACATCGCGGTCAAGGTCCAAGGCAGCTCTGACGATCGCCTCAAGAGAGTTTGACTGGCTGAATGACTCGCCAGCATGGGAAAGACGATCAGCAGCCCACGCAGCTAGTCCAAGGAGAACAGTATTGTGTGCCGCGTGGTGAGATAGCGATGCTAGACTTTGATCGGTCAACTGCGGGCTGGACTCTCGCCAATGAGCTGCGAGTATGCTCAGCTGCTCGCGCGTCAACGCGCGGAGACGACAGTGTTGGGCTTCGGGGAGTGCCTGAGCGGTCGGGGCTGAAGCAATGACGCCGATTGCGTCATGCCCCCTTAGTACGCCCAACAGCCAACGAAGAGCGGGTGGCGACGCCTGATGAATATTGTCCAAGTAGATCCATCGTTGTGTGGTGCTCAGATCCACGACGCTGGCTTCAAAGCGCTTTAGTGCCGCAGTAACGTGTTGCCTGTCCGGCGCCGTTCGGGCGTTCGCTGCGAGCGACAAGAAGTCCTGTAAATGTGGATGTGGCGCCGATCCAACGACCGACAGGGCGAGACCAAGACGCGACCGGTTGAACAGCGCGGACGCATCGGTGATTGGCGCGGGGCTGGGCGAACTGTCGCATGTCTGAATGCAACGAAGCACCACGCTCTTGCCGATCCCTTGTTCCCCGGTAAGTAGAAGCACACTGGGCGCGTCGGCGCCGTCCAATGCGCCACGAATGCTCGCCAGCTCTGAGGCGCGGATCGCGGCTTCTACGTTTTGGGGAACGCGGGATAGCAAGTGCAAAGTCTCCCGAAAGGCACTCCGCTCCAGTTGTAAAGCTCTCGGCATGAATACTGTCGGAGATAGTGATCCCGTTGCAGGTCAATAAGTCCCAGGTTAATCAGGCTGTGCAGCACCACTAGCTGGGCGATCGCCTCCGCACCATCGCTGATCTTGACGGCCAACGCGCAACGCAGTGACGGTAAGCCGACAGCCCAGACGCCATCAGCACCCGACTTAGCCGTCAACCCATAGGTCGCGACAATGTGACTTTCGAAACGATCAGTGCCGCCCAGAAAAAAAGCATCAGCCACATGGGCCATGCGAACGTCGTGATACCACTTGTTAAACCGATCAGAGGCGAATCGAGCGTACGCAGCGGCCAATGCGTCCAACGGCACTGCAAAGGTCGGCAGGGAGCATCCGTCAATACCATCGCGCATGGAGTGAGGTCCGATACGCGCGAGGATCTCGGAGCGGAGCAGTGACTGGAGATTGCTCGTCGGCTCCAGATACGAGTCGAGAGGCCAGCCTCCGACACGACAGGCAATGAGCATTAGCGCGTGTTTTCCCGAACAGTTATTGCCAAGCACACTGCGCGCAGACTCTGGACGGTAAGGAGGGTGGACCCCACAGCGGAAAGCAGATGCAGAGATGTCATATCGGGAGATCAACGCTTCAACGAGAGCGACGTGTCGTGGTTCGCCATTATGAGAACTGGACATTAGTGCCAGTTCGGCTGTGGTAAACCGCTGGTCGTGAAGCACGCTCCCGAGCAGCGCTGCGAGGAAGAAGGGTTTGGCGGTGCTTCGAAGGGGTACCCACACTGAAGCGTCGCCTAGTGAGTCGATCACGTTGTCGCCATCGGAGTACACGGCGCTGCCGAAGTGGACCACTTCGGGGATTCCGCAACGCGTGGTATAGGCCAGTGGCGTGTGGCCACAAAGGGGAGCAATGGATCTATCGCTCGTAGTCATGCGGTCATCCGGGGTGAAGAATCGAAAGAATGTCGTTCGACACCGTCAGTGATGTCGTCGCATTCTCGCGACTCGCTGCTTGTGATCCGGGAATCCGGACTGAAGTGAATCCGGGAGCGAGTGGTGCCTGAGTGATCTCCGTGAACAGTGCAGTCATGTCGCGATGAACATCCGATAGAACTCTTGCGGCATCTGCGGCGATCACAACGGCAAGGAACGCGTCGGAGCCCTTGACCGCGTCTCTGCCGGCCTTTCCTCCAAGGAGGGGCCCGCACAGGAGCTCGACGGCTAGCCCGAGGGCATAGCCCTTATGCCCAGCCATTGGAAGCTGACTGCCGTTGTCCGCATCATTCGGGTCAGTGGATGGTGCCCCATCTACGCTCTGGACGATACCACGGGGAATGGTCTGCTTTGCGGCCATCGCTTCACGAAGAGCGCCATACGACCACGCTGCGGTTGCGACATCTGCGACGAAGGCCGAATCGACTGACGGAATCGCGACTGAGATGGGATTGGTGCCAAGGATGGCGCGGCGGGATCCATGAGGAGCGACGGCGTAGTCTGAATGACACATCATGATCGAAGCGAACCCCGCATCGGCTAGCGAAGCTCCGTAGACGCCAAGGCATCCCGTTGTGCCGACATAGTTCCGAACTCCTGCGACGATGGCACCTGCCTCTCTAGCTCGTTCGGCGGCAATCTGGAGCATTTCGACGACGCTCGGTATCCCAAGCGAACCCTTCGCGTCCACGAGCACGAATCCGGGCAGATCAACCGCCCGTGTTCGCGACTGCGCCACTCCCGGACTTCGCGCGGCTTCGATAAGCGATCGAAGACGCCTGAGACCATGCGAGGCGTACCCCCGGCGCTCCGCATGGACCAAATGCTGGGCAACAGCACGTGCGTCCGCCGGCGGGACCCCCGAAGCCTCAAGCCTCCCCGACACCAGTCGTTCGGCCTCATCGATGGCAAGACTGGGCATTGTGGTTGCTCCGTTCACAAGTGCCGCCGACGGGTATCCGCGGCAAGCCATTCGATTCTACGTTCCCAGCCCGGTCGGGCAGGGTGCAGCAGGCTCCCCGCGTCGATAGGCCGAATGCACGATCGATGCCGACAGGGCGTCTATATCGGGGTAGTACTGCCGAACGCTCTTCTCAGCAAGGCAGCGAGATCGCGAGAATCTGGCGGGTGCGATGGCTGGAAAGTGGACTGTTCCCCTCGGCGTGGCGGCTACTGAAGTCGAAGCGGAGCGCCGGAACCCCGCCGGGCAGAGGAACGGTTCGGATGAGCGGGCTGGTCGGCAAACCGGAGGGCCCCGACGGCACGCAGAGCAAGATGCGTGCCATTCACCGGCGGCATAGGAAAGGGAGTGGGCTGTGCGGCGAATAGGCGTTCTATTCGCCGCATCCGCTGCGGTAAATGACTTGCCCTTGCGGCGATGGGGTGGTAGAATCACCGCACGATATGCGGAGAAACATGGCGTACATCCACGAGAAACCCGGCTGGCCGGAGTTCACCTGGGACGGCGAAGCGCTCGCCGGCTCCCTGGCGGCCGTGCGCCACAAGCAGGGCCGGCTGCTGGGGAAAATGGAGGCCCTCGGATTCGACCTGCGGGCTGAAGCCAGCCTTGCCGTCCTGACCAGCGACGTGGTCAAGTCCTCGGCCATCGAAGGCGAGAAGCTCAATCCTGACGAGGTGCGCTCCTCGATCGCGCGGCGGCTGGGACTCGACGTGGCGGGCCTCCCGAAGGCGGGCCGGGATGTCGAGGGCGTCGTGGAAATGATGCTCGACGGCACGCGGAACTTCGAGAAGCCGCTCACGAAGAAGCGACTCTTCGACTGGCACGCTTCCCTGTTCCCCACGGGCCGAAGCGGCATGAGCCGGATCACGGTCGGCGGATGGCGGAAGAAGGAAGCGGGAGCGATGCAGGTCGTCTCCGGGCCGATGGGGCGCGAGAAGGTGCATTTCGAGGCGCCGGAGGCGGACAGGCTCGAAGAGGAAATGACCCGGTTCATCAAGTGGTTCAATGCGCCTCCGGCGACGGACCCGGTGCTGAAAGCCGGGATCGCGCACTTCTGGTTCGTGACGATCCACCCGTTTGAGGACGGCAACGGGCGAATCGCCCGCGCCATCGCCGACATGGCGCTCGCGCGCGCCGACGGTACGAAGGACCGCTTCTACAGCATGTCGTCGCAGATTGAGGCGGAGCGGAAGGACTACTACCTGCGGCTGGAGGCGGCGCAGCGCGGTGACGTGAACATCACGGGCTGGCTGGAGTGGTTCCTCGGCTGCCTGGATCGCGCCATCGGCGGCGCGGATGGGACGCTCGGCGCCGTGCTGAACAAGGCACGCATGTGGCAACGGATCAACCGGCGGCCGGTCAACGATCGGCAGCGGCTGGTAATCAACCGGATGCTGAACGGATTCAAGGGGTTCCTCTCGACCTCGAAGTACGCGAAGCTGGCCAAGTGCTCGACGGATACGGCCCTGCGCGACATCCGCGAACTGCTGGAACGCGGCATCCTGGTCCAGAACCCCGGCGGCGGCCGGAGCACGAGCTACCGGCTCGGGGAGCCAGACGCGGTGACTGAGTAGAAGGCGAAACAGGGATGATCGATACCGAGCACGAATACCGGGAAGCGAAGGCGCGGGTAAAGGAAGCGGAGACGCGGATCACTGAGCAAGGAGCACGCTTGCAGCGTGCCGGCCTGGCGGAGGACGAAATCAGGCGAGTCATCGACCCCCTCAAGTCGTTCTACCTGGGTTTGAAGGAAGAGGTTGAAGAGTACGAACGGCGGCAGTCGTAGCCGCGGACACTCCCCCGGCTCAGGCGATTGCCGTCAACAGGCGTCACCGGACCGTATGATTACTGGAGGCAACAATGGACGAGAGAACAGCGGAACAACTCGCCGTGATCGTGGGCGGAGAGGCATGGCAAAGCGGCGGCGGCATCTACCTCGTCACCGTCAACCGGGACGACGGCTCGCTCGTCGTGTTCTCCGGCGACGCGATCTGCGAGTACGAGAACGATGAGGCGTTCGATGCCGGCCGGGCCTCGAAGACGATTCTCCTGACCATTCCGGAGAGAGAGGACCTGTACGTCATCGTCGATCTCGAGGGTAACGTGTTCTACCTCGACAACGCGATGGAACGCGGCTGGCGGTACGAAGAGGACGCGCTGAACGAAGCGCGGGCGCTGGAGTCACGAGGGGAAGGCCGGTTCTCGGTGGTCAAGCAGAGCGAGCTACCAGCGTGAGTCGTATCGCCAATCGTTGAACACCACGTGGGTACCGCGTCTCGGCTAGAGCGAACTGCGAGTTCGCGCTGAATCTAGCGGTGCAGGCGGGCGCCTTAGAGGAAGGCCACACCCACGGCACCCTTGTAATTGTAAGAGGGCACTCTACACTCGTCAGCAAACTCCCACAGCGAGGCGTTCCAGGAAATATCGTCCGCCACGATGAGCCCACCGGGGCGTAGCTTGCGCCGAGCCTCCCGAAACTCGAACATCATGTGAGCGTACGTGTGGTCGGAGTCGTGATAGAACATGTCGATGGAGTCTAGCTCATCCACTACCTTCGGCAGCAGCAGTCTCGCATCACCGATGAGAACGTCGAGGCGATCACGATAGGCGTCGGGCACCATCCAACCAGAAGCCTTGCCTTCAGGAATCACGACGCCATACACTTTGTTTGCCACTGTCCATGCCGGATCGCGGGGATCGAAGATGGCGGGCAAATCAATCACGTAAAGCTTGCCATCCGGTCCATTCTTAACCAGCGCTAACATCATGAAGGCGGAGGACAGACCGTTGCATACGCCGGTCTGCACGATCGTCTTGGGCTTCAGCCGACGTACAAGCCAATACAGAAACAACGCATCCTCAAGATTCACCCACCCGGCAACATAGTGCGCCTTGTAACGGGTGCCAAGTTGTGACAGGTAATCTTCAATATAACTCTTGCGCTCGAATACCTGGTCGGCATGAGGCACAGTTCTAGCTTCCTCCAGTGTTTCCCGGAGCACATTACTCCATGCGGCGTCGGGGACTTCGGAACGTGTGGCCATCGCTCTAATAAATGTGTAGACCGAATTGTTGCAGGGCCGCGTCTGATTGAGAATGCGGCCCGGAAAGTTGCGCACAGCGGCGGCGTCGTAGTCCGGGTGGGCAGTGTTGTAGGTCTTGTCATCGAGTAGTAGAGGCATACTGCGCAACGCCTGCGTAAAGGTGGTCATGGACGTTGTGCTACCAGTGATGTGCGTTGCGGGCTGATCGTGAACTTCAACTGTAGTGTCGATGCAGCGCCGCACACGACCGAATGCGGCGTCGGTAGATGTCAGCGTTTTGCCTTGTGCCAGTTCTGACAGCAGCTCAAGCTGTGACTGCTGAAGTGCCACAAGGTTCTGGCATACGGCAATGAGTGTGCTGAGCTTCTCATTCAGCAGAGACGACTGGTTCGCGGTGCCTTCACGGATTTCAGAAAGCATCTGGGTGGATGTATGGATATTCCTGGTGGTGCGGCGCAGGCTGCGGACGGGACGCATAGTTCCTCCTAGCTAGAGTTGAGCCATATACCAATTGCTGATTTTGAGGCCGCAGGCAAGCCTTTTTCGGCTAATAACGGCGGGAGCAAGGGCCGACAGGGCACCGACGCTTACCCGCGTCACGGCTGTGTGCCGTCTATCGGCATTGCCTGAAACGACATCTGCTCGGAGGGGGGTAGAGGGTGAGGTTTGGAGCGGGAGAGGGGCCGCGTCTCCCGCTCCATCAACACGGTTCGTCAGAGGGACGCCCGCAACTCACCGAAGCGCGCCCGGACTTCCGCCCAGGTCGGGAATGCGCCATAGCAGAGCGTCCGGCACTGCTGTTCGTAGTCGCGGGCCAAGGCTCCGGCCAGCGCTTCGGGCGGGAACAACGCCTCGCTCCTTGCGAAACTCAACCCCTCGGGGTGGAAGTAGTCCCGCTCGAAGTGGGCACGACTGATACGGTCGTAATCCTCCTTGATGGCCGCATACTCGGGTGTGGCGAGCATTGCCTGCACTTCGGGCTGTGCCGCAAGCTGGAAGAGGTCGTAGTAGTGCCGTGCGTAGCTTCCGATGGGCTGCCCGTCGCGTTTGAAGATCTCCACTTTGGCATGGATGGCGAACATCTTCTCGACGAACGTGCGCCGGAAGTGGAGCAGCCGCATGGTGAAAGGTCGCTCGTCGTCGGCGCCGAGAGTGACTCCGGTATCGTGCAGGAACTGGCCGAGAAACGAATGGATCGGCATGTCGGCCGTCGGTTCACGGCCGCTGGCGGTGCCCGACTCAAGCAGGACGCGCCCCACCACTTCACCCGGGCCGCCGAAACGCTGCTCATAGGCGAACCGGTCACTGCGTCCGAAGCCGCCGATGGTGCGGCTCTCGTCGCGGACGAAGGTGAGCGCCGGATGCCTGCCGATGGCGTCACGGAGGCGTTTCAGTTCGCGGTCGATCCCCTGCTTGCCGAGCGGCGGCTTGAAGGTGAGCGGATCAAGGAACAGGTCGATGTCCTCTGAGAACCGCTCGATGAGATTCCATCCCTTCGACAGGCTCGTGCCGCCCTTGAAGATCACTTTGTCGCCGGCCGTGTCGGCGATGATGCGGAGCGCCTCGGTGACGAAGTAGTCCTTCTCGATGATCGCCGGGCGCAGTCCCCGCGCGCGGAAATGCTCCGCGGCGCGGAGGATCGCCTGCTCGAAATCGGGATGCTCGAAGAGCTTCATGACCGCCGCCCCTTCGCCTGCCATGCGCGGGCGTTCGGCATATCCGCGAACACGCCGAAGTCGAAACGCGAAAGCGGGTTGAGCGACTCGCGGAGTCTCGACACGGCCTTGGGGTGATTGCCGAGACGCTCGCCGAGCGCGCCGAGCAGCGCGCGCACGCGAGGCGGCTCCGCCTCTGCGATGCTGGCAAGGCGGAGGTACCGCCCCGTTTCCGACATGAGGTCGAGCGTCCGGCGGAGCGTTGTTTCCGGCGGCAGTTCGCTCGTGCGCCCGGCCCGGCGCAGGAAGTCCAGCAAGGCGGCGTCGGTCTCCGACAGGTCTTTCCATGTCGCCGGTCGCCGGGTGTGAATCACCGCGTCCGGTCCGATCAGTTTCCGGGGCAGGCTGCCGGCGCTCGTGGCCAGTTCGCCACGCGCTGGGGTCTGGGTCGTGAAGCCGAGCAGGTTGGCCGCTGCGATACCCGCCGGGAACATGGGCCTGGTTCTGGCCGCAAGCCTCTGAATGGACGCCGGATTCGGCCGACTCATGCCGAAGGCCGTCTGGCGGCCCCGGTAGTAGGTTCCCTTGCTCAGCCGCTCGATCTGGCCGGCCCGGGCCAGACGCGAGAGGGCCTGGGCCACCGCCGTGAAGGGCAGGTCGCGGAAGTCCTCCAGCCGCCACAGGCGTTCGCCGCCCCGCTCGATGCGGGAGCGGACGGCGCCGGCGACGCGCGATGGAGAGGCGTGCTGAGTCCCGGTGGCCATGCTTCGATTATCGACCGAGCGGGGAGAACTGTCAAGTTTTTTTGCTCTAAAACTTGACATCTACCCCGTGGCTGGGGCGGAGATCGGCCGGCGGAGGCCCCTTGACTGCGGTTTACGGTACGCTATGCTACGCTACGTCACATGGCTCAAGAGGCGACAAATCTGCCGAATGCCGCTTTGCACCCCGCCCTGCTGGCGCTGACGGATGCGGAAGGACGGTTGCGCGATGCGGCTGCAAAGGCCGCCGCGAGTGGAGAGTACGACGCGCTCGCCGTGATTACGCGCTGGGCCAAAACGGTGCAATCGCTCGCCTCAGAAGTGAATGGACGAAGCAGCGAGAGCAATGCTCTTCCCACGGCCGCATCGGTCAAGACGCCCCCGCGGTCACGGGCGAAGGGCGCCAAGCTGGCCGCGGGTACGCCGCTCTTTTCGCGCGACGCGGACATGCTCGTGAAAACCGCTCGGTCGCGCAAGTCTAAGAACGCCTACGAACACCGCGCTCCGGCCGACGTGGTGCTGACGGTCGCTGAATGTCTTTCGGACTGGCGTCCGAGCCGGAAGCTATTGACGGGTGAGCAGTTGCTCGAAGCGTACGCGAAGAAGAAAGGCGCGGTTGTCTCCTACCAGGTCTACGCGTCGCTCGGCTGGTTCGTGCAAATAGGTCTCGTGAGGCGCCATGCTAGGAGCGGTTACTCTGTTCCGCAGCCAAACACCATCGTCGGCGACGTGCAAGAAGCGTGGGAGTCCCTGAAGCAGGGGCAGAGTGAGTAGTGAACGGTGAATGAGCGAAGCGAGCGAATCCATGACACAAGCGGCAACATGGCGATTTCGGAAGATGGACGAAGGGCAGAAGTACGTTCAGCCCACTCACCGGGAGCATCTCGCGACTGGCGGGTTAGTCGAACCCCTCGTGCGGGAGGCGATCCAGAACTCGCTCGACGCGACGCTCGATGGACAAGTGACGAAGGTCATGTTTACGCTGGGCCAGGCGAGCGCCGCCGACGCTCGCCCGTACTTCGACACGCTTCGTCCGCACTTGGAGGCGATTACGTCGTCACTGGCAGAAGGGCTCCCGGCCGCGAACGACACGGTGCGGTTCCTTGCGATCGAGGACTACAACACACGCGGGTTAGAGGGGAACCCGACGCTTCACAAAGCGACAAATCCGGATGGTTCCCCAAATCACTTCTTCCGGTTTTGGCACGCCGTTGGAGCCGCCGGCGATTTCAAGCGCCGGGGCAGTTGGGGCGTGGGCAAGGTGGTGTTCTCGAACGCATCCCGCATCCGCACCTTCTTCGGCTTGACACTCCGAACGGCCGACGATCGCGGCCTGCTCATGGGGGAAGCGGGTCTCACAATCCACACGCTCGCAGGGCAAGAGGATGTATTCGATTGGTACGGATACTTCGCGGCGCACGAACGCCGGAATGAGTGCTATGTGCCGGTGCCGGCGCAAGACGCGGATACCGTGTCGGCCTTCACTCGTGTCTTTGGACTTACCCGGGCAGCACCGGGATTGTCGATTGTCGTCCCGTACGTTCGTGAGGACGTGAAACTCGACGCAATCGCTCGCGCGGTCATTGAACAGTATTTCCTGCCGATCCTTGCTGGGCGACTCGAAGTGACAGTCAGAAACGGTGAGCAACCGATCGCGATCACGAGCGCCACTATCGACGCCGCTGTTGACACCGTCACCTGGCCGTCAAAGGGGGGCTCGACTCGCGAGGAAATGAGGAAGTTGCTCGAACTCGCTCGCTGGCAGTTGGGCCTGACAGCGGACGGCTATGTGTCGGTCGCGGCGATGGATCGGCCGTACGCACTCGAAGCGGAGCACTTCCCGCAAGGAACACTGCAACGACTGTCGGATGACTATGCGCTGGGAAAGCGGATCGCCATCCGTGTTCCAGTTGTTGTGCGGCCGAAGGATGCCGCACCAGCAAACGAAGAAGTCTGTGTCGTGTTGGAGCACGACGAAGGTATGCGTACGAGCAACGTGCCGCATTTGCGCTCGGGGATCAACATATCGAGGATGCGAGAGCAAGGCGGGCCAGGCGCTCGCGGACTGCTCGTTGTCGGCGTCGATCTGGATACGCAGGGGGAGCTTGACAAGCTGCTGCAGGCGTCGGAAGGCCCTTCGCATGTCAATTGGGAACAGCGCGGTGAGGGGTACGACAAGGCAAAGTCTCTGTTCGATGATGCGCACAAGGTGATTGGTTTCATGCGGCACCTTGTCCGCAACCTGATTGAACTGCTGGCCACGCCGCCGGATACGCAGGACACTCGCACCCTGTCAATGTTCTTCCCAGACGATGACTTGGAGGGCGTCGCCAGTGGGTCAGGCGCTCGCGGGCGACGCGGTTCCGGTACCGGACCTGGCGATGAAGAGCCGGAACCGCCGCCGGCGGGTGTGATCCAGGGCGTAGTGCGCGCGCTTGTTCCATCTCGTGGTTTGCGCTCAGTAGAGGATGCTGTCGTGCAGCTCTGGCGGGCTGATGCGATTGTCTCGTCGATGAGGACCGACCAGGATGGAAAGTTTCGGTTCGAGGGAATCGATCCTGGCGAGTACGCGCTCGCCGGGAGCAAGCCGGGGGTCGGAGAATCTCGGCGCAACGCTGTTCTCCCGCCGGAGCATGGCGTCGAGGTTGACCTGATCTTGAGGCCGGCGCAGATGCCTCGCATGTTCGTGAAGGTTCCGCTCGACAATGGTTTCGCGATTCGCGGGAATCCAGAGTACGCGGGACCGCTTAGGCCGGTTCGCGTGCGTATGGCGTACGCCGCTTGGGGCGGCTCGAAGTCGTTCACGGAGGCGGACTTCTCGCTGAACGACAACGCGATGCAAATCTCCTTCGGCGGCGTAGCGGAATCGCAGCGAGCGGACCTCGTCTCCGCGCCAAACGTCCTTCGGTTCACGCCGGTGACGAACGAGTTCTACGTGGAGGTCAGAGGCTTCGACGCCAATCGGGCGCTCCATGCGGACGCGCGAGCGCTCGATGACGATCAGGTCGAGCAGGAGGTCTCCGCGTGAGCAAGCCACTCTTCTTCACGGGACGGAAAGAAATCGCGCGAGGAGACGTGGCAGTGCGACTTGTCGAGCGTCGTGGTGAACCCACGCGCTTTTCTGCGACGGTAAACTTGCGCCGCTATGGCCTCCCGGACACGGCGGGGGTCGTGATCGAAGCGTATCACAACGCCTACCTGGAGCGATTCGCGGCCGGCACGGTCGGCCAGGTCGATCTGGAAGGCGAACGGGTGCTCACCGGCCTGGAATCGGGCGACCGGCCGCTCTTTCGTGTGAAGGTGATTGGGGACGATGGTTCGGCGGGCCGCTTGCTGGCGGCGATTGATGAGGTTCGTCCGGAGGCGGAGGACGACGGCGGAGCCGCCGGCTCGTTGCTGCCGCTTGTGCCGAAAAGCCGCGAGGTCATGGGCGATGAGTTTTGGCGAGTCCACTTCGCGGCAGCCGGGGACGAGCTACGCCCAGAACTCTGGGTCAATCGCGAAGTCCAAGGACTGTTTGGGATGCTGCAGAATCAGGACCCAAAGGTGACGGCTCTGATCATGCCGGAGGTCTTCCGGCAGGTGCTTCGCGGCCTCGTTGAGGACGAAGTGGAGTGGACCGACGAAGGCAGGCTCGGGCAGTGGCTCTCTCTTGCGAAGAAATTTCACCCGGATGCGTTCGAGGAATGGGACGCTGAGGACGCCGAATCATCCCGACGCAAACGTCGTGAATGGGTGGATCAAGTGGTGAAGGGGTTTGCTCGCGTTCACCGATTCTTTGATCGGTTCCACGAGCAACTCGGCGCCGGCGCGGAGGGCCAGAGCGATGAGTGAAGTGCGGATTCTCAATGAGACGGGGATTGAACAGGTGCGCGAGTTCATGCTCACGCTCAAGGCGAACCCGGGCGCCTGGCCGCCGCCAGACATTCTGAACGACACGCGCTACACGAGCCCGGCGCCGGGCGGTGCCACGGTCGAACCGCGTGCATTCGCCTCCAAGCTGGAGTTTGGGCGGTACATTGCCGGCGCGTTGAATGGGCGCGTGCCGGATCGAACGTTGCGCACCTCGATCGGGCTCTGGGTCTGGCTCACGCTTTTCTACTTCGATCAAGTCTGCCCAGCCGACGGACATGGGCGGCGAAAAGTCCTGAGCCTGGAGAAGTACATCCCATCGGTGGGTCATATTTCTACGAATCCCGATAAGCACCTCCTCTTCTTCCCGTGGAAGATGGTGACGCTGCACAGGGATGAAGCCGCGTGGTTGCTGGGTAGCGCCCTTCGAGAAGACACGAAAGTGGTCCGTGAATTGGCAAACAGCTACCGGCGGAATGTGAGCACGGAGTTCGTGCGTCTCGCGCGGTCGCTGTACTTCGACGAAGGGCGCGGGAAGGTGAAAACCGGCGCTACCACGAACCGGGCCGGAAGCCTGAGACGGCTGGACCGCGTCGTGAGCCAGTTGGACCTTACCTACGACGTATTCGGTATTGACTCCTCGGGCCTCAGCGGTCTCTTGCCGCGGCGGGAGTTTGGCCGATGGCTTCCTGATGAAGGGTCAAGAAACTGAACCGGCGCGGAGGACGGATCCGCGGATGAGTTCGGCCGCGAGCGGAGTCAGATAGTGGTCTGCGATCCACTTCACCACGGGTACACAAACGCCGTCGCCAAAAGCAAACAAGGCTGTATTGACGGAGAGCGTCTCAGGAATGCGGATATCGTCCGCGCCCATCAGGCGAGCGCATTCTCGCGGCGTGAGCAGGCGAGCGTGGTACTTGCCGTTGGAGGCGCGTAGCAGAATCTGGCGGGCGCTGCCTCCTTTGGGCGTGCGAAGGCATCCGGCTAGGCCGTCGGTGCGCAATTCCGCCATAGATTCGCCGTATCTCATGCGACGAAAGACCGTACCGTACTTGTGACGTTTCGACTTCACCATGTCGCGAACGGTTTTGCGGTGCTTGTCGCTCATCTGCTGGTAAAGGCGCAGGGTGCGCTCGACGGTCCACCAGCGCGAATCATCAAGCGGAATGTCCTCCAGAATGTCCTTGAGTCGAATCGTGCGCTTCTCCGGGGAGGGCAGCGGCCGAAGCGACCACGGCAGGCCAGGGTGCGCCTTGATGAACTCGATCAACCGTCGCGGGCGGAGGTTGGCGCCCGTCTCGCTGTCCGGGTCAGTGTGGTGTCCAAGCGGATGCAGATCATCGCGTACCGCAACGACAAAGAGCCGGGGGCGACTCTGTGGAACGAACCATTTGGCGTCAAGCAGGAACGGATCGACGGTATACCCGGCGTCGCGAAGCTGCTCTAAGCAGATCCGGAAATCAATGCCGTCGCGAGAGTGGATCATTCCGACAACATTCTCCAGCAATACGAATGGGGGCCTCCGTGACTTCATCTGCCGGAGAATTGCTGTGAACTTCAGGTACGCCGACGATTCCGTTCCCGGCTCCAAGCCACGTTGGGCGCCGGCAAGCGAAAGGTCAGTGCAAGGAAAACAAGCGGTCGCCAGCGCCACGGTCGGAACGTCGTTAGCGGTGACCTCCTGAATGTCCCGGGCATCAGGCGCCACGCCTTGTTCGCCAAGATTCTCCTTGTAGAACAGGACTTTGTCCTCGGCGTTGTCGTTGGCGAAGCGAACGCTCCAGCATGCGTTCTCCAGCGCCATTCGCGCAAGACCGATTCCGGCAAAGAACTCAGCGGCGTGACGATGAGCGAGGAAGGAGGCGGGCGACGGCGGGGTGCTGGCTGACAGAGCACGGATTGTCAACTCGACCGCTGACGCGGTGTCGCGCTCAATCTCACCTGCCCACAGGCGAAGGACGGTCCATCCGTTCGCAAGCAGGTCCGCGGTTCTCGCCAGGTCGCGGCTTCTGTTGCCCTGAATCTTCGCGAGCCAATTGTCCCGTTTGGACGCGTCGGGGAATTGATCGGCGAGCGCTGTCAGACCTCGGCGCTGCCATTGGCCGCCGTGCCAAAACTCGCCGTCTACAAACACGGCCAATCGGCGCGACCGAAAGACGATGTCTGGTTCACCCGGCAGGTCCTTGCAGTGCGTCTCGAAAGCGTAACCACGGGCCTTGAGCGCCGCGGCGAGGGCGAGCTCCGGTTGAGTGCCCGTTGACCGCACGCGCCGCATGAGGGCGCTGCGTTGAGCGGTCGTCAGAAAATCTGCGGTCACGGTCGTCATCGCGATCTCCGGCGCCGCGGGGATCGGCGACTGTCGGCTCTGCCCGGTTGGGCGTTGAACCACTGGTCCACTTCGTTCTTCCGGAACTTCCAGAGCCGCCCGACTTTTCGGGCCGGAAGCGCGTGACGCGCAATCCACTTGTAGACGGTATCCCGCTTCACTCCGAGGAATGCGGCAATCTCGTCAACCGACAAGAGGCGATCAGTCATGCGCGGCGTCCATGGTCTCCGTTTCGAGCCTCCTCAGCGTATGGTCGGTTATCGGCCATTCGTGCCGATTCTATTGGACAGATTCGTCGCTGTCGAGCGGAAGGTGTTCGGGTCTTGCGCCCCGAGCCCACGAGGCCACACAAACAGAAAGACGCCCCTGCGGTCACCCGCCGGGGTGTCGGAGAGTCAGGCCGCCTGGGCCTGCTCGTCGGGGGCATCGTGGAGCGCCGCGATGATCTCGGCGGCGACGTGCTGGATGCGGTCGAGGGACTGCGCCAGCGTCTCGGTCTTGCCGTCGAAGAGCTGGATGTAGTCGCTGGCGGCGGTGCCGGTCTGAAGGCCGATCGCCTGGCAGACGACGAAGGCGACGGCCTCGGCCTCGGTCTCGCGGACGGTCTTGCTGGCCGGGCGGTTCTCACCGCGGTGGAGCAGCTCGTGGGCGAACTCGTGGACGGTGACGGAGAACTCAACGGCCGGCTCCAGGCCGGGACGGATGCTGATGCAGCCGCCGCGGGAAACCCCCAGAGCGTCGGACGGCACGTCGGAGTTGTCAAGCGTGATGCCGCGCCCGGCGATGACCTGGCGCAGCCGGTTGATGTGGGCGCCGGGGTCGCCGTTGATGCGGGTCGGCTCGGGCAGCGGCTCGCCGTCGGTCTGCGACACGTCGAAGACGTAGACGCCGCGGAAGCGCAGGATGGATTCTGGCTTGTCGCCGTCCTTCGCCTGCTCGTCCTGCCTGCGCAGGACCATCGGCGCGATGATGACGATGCCCTTCTCGCCCTTCTTCACGAAGCGACCCACCTGCTTCCAGGTGTGGAAGCCGGCGACGTGCGTCGCGTCGGGCATCTGCGAGAGGATCAGCATGACGTTCCCGAAGCTGTACTTGTGGAACCGCGCCAGCATGGCGAGGTAGCGGGTCAGTTCTTCGCTGCGCCCGCTCTTGAGCGCTTCGGCGAGTTGTTCGAGGGCCTGGTCGGCGATCTTCCTGGCTTGTTCGGCTTTCATGGTTTGCTCCTTGCCGGGACCCGCGATGTGCGGCCCCTTCGCAAGGCACGAGGGGCCACTCGCGGGTGGCAAAGGAGCGAGCGGCGCGCAGGACGGCGGCCCGCCGGAGAGTCCCGCGAAGCGGTGCACGAATGAGTGACAGGCAGGCCAGTAGGGCAACTGGCGCGAGGCGTGCAAGACTCGGAGGCTGGAAGCGCAGCGGTGACGGCCGGAGCGCAGCGATTTAAAGCCGTGACAAGCGGAATCGCCGGCGGCTCACGTCAACGCCGATGCGGGCGCGGAGCGGTCACCCGATGCCGATGCTGGCAAGTTCACGCTGGCGAACGTCGTGCGGACTTGTTGCCTCCGCCCGACGCGGATTACGGCGAACCGCTGGAACTGGTCGCGGCGTTCTTTTGGGCGAGAGGGGTCGTCACGCCCTAACCGGGGCGAAGCGGGACGGTCGGTGGATTCGCTCAGACCGTGGAGGGTGATGCGTCTTTGCCTTCAACCATCGCGGGCGCAATCGCTGGTGCCGACGTGCCGGGAACTGCTGGAAGACCCTTCCGGGCGGCCTTGACCGCTTCGATCAACGCCTCCAGGTCGTCAACCCATTTCTTGAGCGCGTCGGGTGTGGGAATGTTGATCGGGGAACTGCGAGGTTTCGCATGAGCCTCGATGATGTTTGAACAATCGCGCCATGTCGCGTGAACAGTCTTGTACTGTTCGATCGTGACGACGGCGACCAATTCCATGTACCCGACGCTAATCTTGCTGTCGTGTCGTCGAATCACGTTGTTGAGCAGATGTTCCTCGATGATCCGTTCGCACGCGCCACGGATGCGACCGATGACAGGCATCGCGGCTTCCCGATACTCGGCTTCGCCCTTCTCCTTGTTCGTCTTGTCCGCCTTTCCGACTTGCTCACGGAGCGCTTTCATCTGCTCCTGGCAGGATTTCGCATCCCATAGCAGCCCGTCCAGAACTCGTCCAGGCACGCCCGCGAAACGGTCCATGTGCTGATACTCAATCTTGAGTCCCTCGTCTCTCGCCGCGTTTTGCAGGTCGCAAACGAACGCGAGATCGTGGGTGAGCACGATGACCTGGCGGTGTTTTCCTTCCTTGACGAGGCGGACGGCAATGGCGTCTCGACGCTTGTGGTCTAGAGACGAGACCGGATCGTCGAACACGACGGCCGACCGGTGCGAAGCTTGAGAAAGTTCCGCGAGGAACGCGGCCAGAGCGATGCAACGGTGCTCGCCTTCGCTTGCCACGTCAATCACACCGAACAGCGGATCGCCGTTGGCCTTCTTCGTGGCGTCGGCGAGACGCAAACCAAATACTCGCTTTCCTTTATTGCGGCTCACCGCCGCCATTTCCACGGACAGAGAATCCAGACGCAACTCCTTGAGTTCGTCCGCAAATGCTGTGCAGTAGGCCGTCGTCACGACCGCATCCTGCAACTCTCCGCTCTTGATGGTGATGGTGTTCGTGATCGTGTCGGCCTGGCACCTCTTGAGCGCGTCGGCTGCCTTGTACCGATTGAGCGCTTCCAGCACGTCGGCTTTGTTCTTTGAAAGCCATTCCTTGTCTTCGAGTTCCATGCACTCGGCCTCAAGAGCCACACGCGTGGTCGCATCGTGCGCGGACAGTTCCATCGCGGCTCGCTTGTCCAGGTCCACGGCGATGGTCCGAAGGTCGGCGACGGTACTCGTCGGAGAGGCGGCTGGCGGCGACCAAGTACCCTCTTTCAGGCAACGCTGGATGAGCGCGAGCCGCGCGTCCAAAGCGGTAACGCCGGCCTCAACCACTGTGGCCTTGTCTTTCGCGGCGGCAGTTACGTCGGCAGAGATGGTGTCGTGTTTCGCTTTGAGCGGAGCGAGAAGGCTGAACTTTGTCACGAGAAGGGCAACCATCTCCGCCGCCTGACGGGCGCGGGCACGGACTTCATTACGGACGTATTCGTCGAAGCGGGCAAACCGCGCCTTAGCGTCTCTGTCGAGCACCTGTTGGCAGAGGATGCACCGAGCGTCAGGCTGAACTGATGGGAACTCCTGGCCTGTGTATGCCTCTTTGGTGGAGAACTCACGGGCGATGTCCCACAACTTGCGCCACGCCTCGCTGTAAGTACCTGGAAGGTCGCTGGTATCAACCTTGGAACCTGACGCGGCCTTGGCCGCCAGTTGTGCGGTGTCAACCTCCAGCAGCGCGGCTTTCGCCTTGCCGGTCTCAACTTCCGCCAACGCGGTCTCGCGGGCTTCCAGGTCGGCAGCAAACTCGCGAATGCGTTTGGCCATCTGCGCCGTTTGGGAGGACTTCGTTTTGGGATCTTCCTTCAGCGCAGCAGTCAGGTCTTTGAGCCGAGTCTCGTTCGCCGCGTCGAAGGTCGCGGCTTTTTCGAGCACCTCCGGCCTCGTGCCCGCGCCGACCAAGGTCAAGAGTTTTCCCACGACGGTGCCGGGCCTGGCCTTCCAGCCGTCGCGGCTTGCCTTGATCGCCTTGAACTCGGCGTCGATCAGGTCTTGCAGGCTTTTCTTGATGTCGTCGCACGCGTTGGCGAGCTTCGGCAGTATGTCCAAGCCGCGCGGGACAAAGCAAGCGGGGCCGTCCTCGGAAACGTGAACGTGGGCACTTCGGGCGTCAAACACGAAGACGTTACCGAGCCGGGGATCGGCGGCGGTTCCGTCCGTCCAACTGATCGGGGTCTCAACGGCGCCGACGCGGAACACGATGTCGGCCGTAGCCTTCGCGGCGGTGGCAGGCTTGAACGCGTCGGCCTTGATATCCGGCGGCAACCCGCGTGCCCTGCAAGCCTTCTTGATGACGCGGGCGTAGCCGGACTTCCCGGCCCCGTTCTCCCCGTAGATGATTGTCAGGCCCGTTGGTCCGCCGAAGGTCATGGTTTGGTCGCTCGGTATCCGGTTGACCGTCTTCAAGTTCCCGAGACGAACCAAGCTGATCGATGATGTAGCGTCAGGTCCACCGGGAATGTGCGTGGCCGAAAGGGGCACGGCCGTAGGTGTCGTTCCGGACGCGGGCGCGATTCCGTGCCTGATCTTGCAAAGTGCTTCCAACTCGCCAATGTCTGCTTTCGTCAGGTTACCGGCGACAACGATGCGCCGAAGGGCATCCTGCTGCCACGCGGGCCAGCCCTTAGACCAATCGAGAATCGCCATGAAGGGCGATGTTGGGGCTGTTGGGGTGGCGTCTGGCATGGTGTGCTCCTGGCGGATAGATCGATGTTTGGGCAACGCGCAAGCGGGCCTCATTGGGGCCTACGTCGTCGGGGGATCGCTGCCCAGCATCTTCAAGTCAAGCCCCTCGATCTCCTGAAGCGTCTTGCCGGCGATGCCTTGAAGGTCGCCGTACATGCCGGCGGTGGACTCGATGACGCCGCGTATCTGTTCCTCGCGCTTGGCCCACAGCCGCGTCATGGTCTTGCGCTCCCTGTCGAGATCCTCGTGCATGTCGGTAAACTTCTCGACGATGGCCTGCACGCGGTGCCGGAAGCGCGGGCCGGTGAGGTACTGGTAGACCATCTCCATCTTCGTCTGCTGGCCCTCGCCCGCTGTCCGGGTCGCCGCGATTTCGATGAGTGTGTGACGGAGCGCGACGGCGACAGGAATGGCGCATTTGAATGATGTCACCCAAACGCCGTCGATCAGACCGAACGTGTCGGTGTCCTTCGGGAGCACGTGCGATGCGACGATGGCGACCTCGGCGCCCGCGGCGCGCATGTCCTCGCGGACCTTGGCGAGCCAGCTGTCGCTCCAGTTCTTCGTGCGCTTCGATTCCCAGAGGATGGTGCCGCATGGCTGCCCGGACGGACCGAACACGCGGTGCAGCACGTCCCCACCGTGCTCACCTTTCGCGACCGGCTCGATGGTGTCACGCGGAAATTTCTCGCGGAGGATGGCCTCCAGTTCAAGCTCCTGGATTTCGCCCTGTAGCTGCTGCGAACCCTGCTCAGCCTTACGCAGCGCGTCCTGCAATTTCGTTTGCAAGTCCGTGATGGTCTTGTCTTTCTCGGCGATCTTGAGACGGGCGTGCTCGTCGGCGTCCTTCTGCGCCGATTCCCGAATCTTCGCGCGTTCGGCGTCGATGGCCCGCTGCTTCTCAAGCTCGAATTGCTCCTTCTCCTCCTGGAGCCGCTGGCGGTCCTGCCGAAGTTCAAGCTCGTGCTTCCGGGCTTCGGCGAGTTTCGCGTCCCGGTCCTTGAGCGCCGCCTCGGTCGCGGATTTCTCCTGCTGTGCCATGGCGATGTCATCGGCGACAGCGTCGCGGGCCTTCTTGGCCTCCGCTAGGGCGATGCCGGCACGCTCGGTTTTCAGCCTGGTGGCAACCTGATCGTCGATCGACTCCTGGGCCTTGGCAAGCGCCGCCTGTTGCTCCTTGACTGCTGCTTCCCGCTTGCCGATCTCCGATTCCTTCTGGGCGAGCCGCTGCTCGAAATGCTTGCGCGTCGATTCAAGCAGCGGCGCCGCGAGCGACTCCGTGAGCTTGATCTCGGTCTTGCAGTTGGGGCAGAAGATGGTCGGTTCGGTCATGCAGTAACCCCGGTTTGGCAGCGTTTCTAGTCGATTCAGGCGTATCACCGAAGCGCGGGCGAGTCAATGCCGCAGGGGCGTCGTGGTTACCAAATCCCAGGAAGGCCGCCCCACTGGCACCAATCGTGACCGCCGCGGTCCTCACCCGTGCCCGCACAGCGTCAGACCCCGATGAAAGCAGGTTCCCTTCTCATCGCGGTGAAACTACGCCAGAGCATGCTCCGCGCGTCTTCCGGCGGCTTTGGAGGCGGCCCCGAATCGCCGCGACGGCGGATGCGCGTCGTTACGGGTTCCTCGGCGTCGAAATGACGGCCGCCGGTGCGCTCGGGCGCCGCTTCGATGGTGTGCTCGGCCTTCAACGCCTTGATGCGCTCGGCGAGTTCGGCGGTCGTGGGCTGTGGATGGGCGTCGGATTCAAGCGGGATGCCGCGGCCTGATTGAGGTCCGCCGCCGGCAAGACTGGCCTTGAGCTGATCGCGCAGGAGGGTTAACTCGGATTGGTAGGCTTCGTGGAGGAAGGGCGCGCCAATCCGCGCCTGGTAATCGCGAAGCTGGGATTCGGCGATGGACAGATGCTGTCGAGCGCGGGCGATGTCGGAAGTGCATGCGCCGCACAGCCGTTCGAGCGCGTTCATGACGGCGCGCGGTCCTGGGCGGCCCCTGCTGAGGCGATCGTGGTGCGTGGTCGCCCCTTCGAGATAGACTTCGGGGGGGAACTGCGGATGCAGCACCAGGCCGAATCGCAGGCCGCGATAAACTCCGAGCGGAAACCCCTTCTCCTTCACGACCCCCTGGGGCAACGAATCCAGTTGGCCGGCCAGCGCGGCGGTCGCTTCGTCCCGCGGGTACGCGCGGCCGTCGATGGTGATGGGATCCCCCGCGTGGGCGGTCATGGCGGCCTGGTCCTCGGTAAGGTGAGCCAGGCGCTCAGCAAAGCCGGCGATGGTGTCGGGCAGGTCACGCACGCTGCGGCGGGCGACGTACTGCTCATCGACGTGGTTTCTCTTCAAGAGGGCGAGTCGCTGCAATTCGGCATCAGCCTCGGCCAGGGTCAGGACCGCGGGGTTGCCCGATGCAATCGCTTTAACCTCGGCGTAGGAAAGCTCCTGTCCGCCGACATCCTGGGCGCGGCGGGATGCGTTGTGGCCGGTGATGACCTGACCGATGAACCGGGCCTTGGTTTCCAAAGCCTGCCACATGTAGGCGTCGAACGAGCCCTCGGTGACGTAGCGGTAGACCGCCACTTCCTTGTTGGTGTTGCCCTGGCGGAGAATGCGTCCCTCACGCTGCTCGACCTCCGCCGGCTTCCAGGGTGCATCGAGGTGATGCAGGGCGACCAGACGCTGCTGGACGTTGGTGCCGGTGCCCATCTTCTGCGTGCTGCCAAGCAGCACGCGCACCGAACCGTTCCTGACTTTCTCGAAGAGGGCCTGTTTCTTAGCATCGGAGTCGGCGTCGCCGATGGCGGCCATCTGCTCGCGCGGGATGCCGCAGGCGATGAGTTTCTCGATGACGTCGTCGTAGGCGGAGTAGCCCCACGGGGTCGGGTGAACCCCCATGTCGCAGAAGATCATCTGCGTGCTCCGGATCGCGGCCGTTCGCTCCCAGATGGCGGCGACGTTTTCGACCAGCCGGTTCACCTTGGAGCCGGGGAAGTCGGGCGCGGTCGTGGAGAGCATCCGCGCGTCGAGGGCGAGTTTACGGCCGTCAGTGGTGATGTTGAGGGCGTTATCCACCCGCGGGTCCACCTTCTGTGACCGCAGCCGCTCGTAGCGCTCCACGAGTTCCTGCTGCAGGGCACTCTGTGCTTCAGACATCGGACTGGCGACGACGATCGCCTTGCCGCTTTCAAGGCGGGGTGTCGGCAGGTCGAGCATCCGGGCGGTCTGCACGTCGGAAAAAGCTCGAAACATCTGCTGGAGTTCCGGCAGGTTGGTAAAGCGGGCGAACCGGCTGCGCGGCCGCAGCGACGCCCCGTCCGGCGAGATTTCCATGGTGTCGATGACTTCGCCGAACGTGGCCGCCCAGGCGTCGAAATGCTCCAGGCCGCGGCTTGCGAGCCCCTCGGGGTCAAGGAAGCGCTGCAGGGTGTACATCTCGACCATGGTGTTGGAAATCGGCGTGCCGGTGGCAAAGGTGACGCCGTGTCCGGCGTGCTGCTCACTCAGAAAGCGGGCCTTCATGTATACGTCGAAGGCGCGTTCGCTGCCGCCGGTCTGAATGCCGGCGACGCGCTCCATCTTGGTCGGCGTCTCCAGGTTCTTGAAATAGTGCGCCTCGTCGATAAACACGTGATCGACGCCGAGTTCGTCGAACACCAGGCCGTCGTCCTTCTTGTCCTTGGCGAGTAAATCCTCCAGGCGTTCCACGCGGGCGGCCTTCTGCTTCTCGATAGCCTTGATGAGGTTGCGGCCTGCGCCCTTGGCGCCGGCATGCTGGCGCAGCAGCTCGTCGTATTCGGCGATCTGCTCGAGGATGAATTTCTGCTGATAATCCCGCGACATGCCGATGCGCTCGAACGAGGAATGGGTCACGAGGATGCCGTCCCAGTCGCCGCTGGCGATTTTGGCGGTCAGCAGCTTGCGGCGGTCGCGGGCCAGGTTTTCCTTGGCGGCCACGAGCAGCCGGGCGTTGGGGTAGAGCTGCATGAACTCGCGCGCGAACTGCTCCAGCAGGTGGTTGGGGACCACGTACATCGGCTTCTTGATAAGTCCGGCATGCTTCATCTTCATGCCGGTGGCGGCCATGGTGAAGGTCTTTCCCGCGCCGACGGCGTGGGCGAGCAGCGTGTTACCGGAGCTCATCCCGCGCCACACGGCATCGGTCTGATGCGGCCTCAGCCGGAGGGTCTGATTCATGCCGGGGAAGTCGAGGTGCGAGCCGTCGAAGAGGCGCGGACGCAGGTTGTTGTAGGTGTCGTTGTAAAGCCGCACCAGCCGCTCGGTGCGCTCGGGATCGGAGAAGACCCAGGCGCGAAACCGCTCCTTGATGAGCTTTTGTTTCTCGCGGGCGGCCATCGTCTCCTCCTGGTTCAGCACGCGCTCCTCGCGGTCGCCGTGGTCGATCACATCGTAGATCGCCGGGGATTTCATGTTGAGGGCGAGTTCGAGCAATCCGGTGCCGTTGGCGCGCGCCGTGCCATAATCGGAGGTGGCGGCCACGGACGCTTTCGCAGCGGGACCGGCGTCGAGATTCCAGACGGCGTCCTTGGGAAGGTGCGCGACCGGCACCGCGGCCGGATCAACATGAAACAAGTCGGCCGCGAAGGTCTGGATGTCGCCCGCGGGAATCCATGGGGCGCCGAGATTGGCGTCGATGTCGCCGGGCAGCACGTCCTCGGGCTGAACGCGCCGCAAGGTCTCGGCGTTGCGGGAATAGGCGGGGCCGGCCTGTTCGGCCGCGGCGAGCTTGGCGCGGACATTGCCGGACAGGTAGTCGTCGGCCGTTTTCCAGGTCTGCGACTGGGGGTCATGGAAGATCAGGTCGCCCAGTTCGGCGACGAGGTGTTCCTCGGATTTCCCGTAGAGGCCGGCGATAAACGCAAGGTCCACGACGCCGCGTTGGTTGAGTGAAACCAGCAGCCCCTCCTCGGCGCTGCGGACGTGGGTAACGGGCGGCGTCCTGCCCACCACGTCGTGGGTCATGATGGCGGCCCTTGCAGCTTTGCCCGTGATTTCGTCGTAGTCCTCCAGCGACATGACCAGCATGGCGTCCGGGTCTTCGATGAACTTGACGAGATTGGGCCGGCGGCGGATCACGCTGCCGTCACGGCTTTCGCTGAAGGTGGTCTTGTTGATCGGGCCGTAGGTGCGCTGGAAGCGATCGTAGGCGCGATTGAGATCCCGGCGCGTTTCTTCCCGGTGCTCCGCAGGCCAGCCCTCGTTCTGGGATTGCAGCACGCGGCGTGCGCGGTCGCGAAGATCGACCAGCGCGCCGAGCCGGCGGCCGGTGAGCGTGCCATTGGCCTTCAGCGGTGTTCCAGCGTACACGACGGGCACGGACTGGGCGTCTACCAACTGGCAGACGGTCTGATCGCTGGCGACAAAGAAGCTGCCTTCGTTGATGTGGCGCTCCGCTGGCGGCGGTGCGAATACCGCAACGGGGACAACCTCGGCCTGGGACGATTGGGGGGGCGTGAATTCCGGCAAGCGACGGATGGCGTCGCGTAGCTGTGCGGCCAGATCGCCGTTGCCGCGGACGCTGTACCCCTCTCCTCCGTAGAGCGTGTCCTGCCGCGTCCAAGCGCCGAGGACCAGCTCCGGGTGGTTGAGAAAGTAGCGGTTGACCGAGACCTCTGCTCCTTCAACAGTCAGCGGGGCCACGCCGAGCCACTCGGAGTCGGCATGGAGTGACGGTTCACCGGGCGCGCGCTTGCGGAGAAAGAGGATGTCCGTGACCACGGCCGTGCCTTCGCGCTTGAAGGCGTCGGACGGCAGGCGAATCGCCCCGACGAAATCCGCCTTCGAGCCGAGGTACTCGCGGACGCCGGCGTTTTGTTTGTCGAGGGTGAAGTGGGTCGTGACCAGGGCCAGCACCCCGCCGGGTTTCAGGGCGTCGGCGGACTTGGCCAGAAAGTAATCGTGGAGGGACAGCTTCTGTCCGTGATAGTCGAGCTTGATGTCGGCGAACGGCACGTTGCCGACCACGGCGTCGATAAGGTTTTCGGGGAGGCGGGTGTCACGGAAGCTCTCGATGCGGATGTCCTGGTCGGGATGCAGCGCCTTGGCGATCCGCCCCGAAATCAAATCCAGTTCGACGCCGATGAAGCGATAACGGTCGCTTCCCTGGCTCAGAAAACCGCCCGTGCCGCAGCCGGGTTCCAGGATCACGGCATCGCCAGGAACACCCAGCCGCGTGATCGCCTCGTGGATGGCCGCGATCACCGTCGGCGACGTGTAGAACGCGGAGAAGGTGGTGCGCTTGGCGCTGTCGTACTCCGCGGGGCTGAGCAGGACTTTCAACTCCTCCCCAAGATTCAGCCAGGCGGCGTCCTTGTAGCGATCCGTGACCGGGTCGGGGAAAATCGACAAGGCGACGGGTCCGAAACCGGCAAAGCGCGAAAGCGCCTGCTTTTCGTCAGGCGTGGCAAGCCGCTGCTCCTGCTCGATTTCTTGGAGCGTGCGGATGGCCGCGATGAGGTCGCGGGCTTTCCCTTTTTCGCCGCTGGCGATTACATGGGGTAAAGCGGACGCAAGGTTTTCATGCCGAGACGCGGGCAGGTGGTAGGCTTGCGTATCTTCAGCGGACGCGGCTGACACTCTGCCCGCAGGCGGCGCCCGCTCCATGGACGCGGATGCATGAGTTTCCTCGGGGGCTAGGGCGGCGGGCATGAGGTCAAAGAGCGTAGGAGTTCGCGACCCGTTCAGTCGCGCGACGTGGGATTGCGGATGAACGCCATTGCGGCGTCCAGCGAGAGCGGTTTCTGATCGTCCGCCGGAAACGCGGTCCGCAAACGACTCTCCACCTCCTGCAGGGCGAACTCGATCGCCGCCTTTGCGATCTGGCCGCGGTCGATGTCCGTTTGGCCCTCGGACAGATGTTCCTTCCAGGCTTCGTGGCGGGTTTTCAGTTCCTTGGCGCAGGCCTCCATCACGGTGAGCAGGGCCCCGCTCCTTCGGAGCCGGGAGTGCAGCGCCGGCTGCTGTTGCAGAAGTTCCAGGATGATCGACTTGTACTGCATATGGGTCTCCTTCGGGTTGAGAGGGCGGTTCGTCATCCATCACGACCAGGTCGCCGGATTGCGGCGCAAAAGGCAACAGCGGGTGGTCAAAGGGGCGCAACTTTCGGGGCATCGTTACCTGCCGCGCTGGATTTCAAGATGCCGCCCTCTTCCTGAGACATCGTGCTGAATAGCGCCGCATTCGTTTGTGGTGCGGCAGAATACACCCAGAGCGCGAGTGGCGCGTGATTCGCAGCAGACAGTAGATGCTTCGCCGAACATGCTCCCCCTCGCGTGATGGTTCGACGTATCGCATAACACATTCCAAGCCTCGATTCAACCAAAAGGCGAACAGGCCATCACCGACGAGGCAGAAGAAGGTCATTCACGCGATGGACGATGGGAGGTGCGAAGTCCGCAGGTCCACGGACTCCAGCACCGCGCGGGGCAGCCCCCCATTGCTGAAGTTACGTTGAAAGAAGTCTCAGGAATCACCTTGCTGTGGGTCAGGCTACGGTGGTAGCGGCGGTGGGTGACTTGCTGCCTGGACGGCTTCCTAATCCCGAATGCGGCCTATCTGGATGCGTGAGTCCCTCCTCGACCTGAGCCTTGGAGAGCCTCTTTCTTACCTCTGCCTGTCGATTATCCACATTTTGGGGCCGACAAACTACCAGAAAGACTATAGGTTTCTTACTATAGGTTTTAGGGGGGGGTGATTCAGCGCACGGACGCAGGGACAAGGGGGGGCGATTCAGCGCAGGATGGGGGGGCGATTCAGCGTGGATGATTCCCTCCATCACCGACTTATTCACAGCTTGACGCCGGTTTGGGCAGGATGACTTGGAGGCTGTTGTTGCCCAGGGGCGGCCGGGATGGGTAGAGCAACAGTCCGCCTATGACCTCTTCGATGTGGGCGTCGGGGTAGACGACCGTGACCTGCCGCAGCGCATGACGGAACTCCTTCTTGAAGTCCTTGGATGTGCCGTATTCCTGCCCAAACTGGTAGCGTAAGTTTTCCCAGCTCAACTTGATGCCACTCACGTCGTTGATCCGGCAGAGGCGGTGGGCCAGCCAGGTGTAAACGTCCAGCGCCAGCGATGAATGCTTGAGGGCCGCCAGTGCCCGGTAGTCGAGCGGAACGGCGTGTTCCGCCAGCGTGTTGAAAAAGTCCTCCGACAGCTCCAGCACGCCGGGCCATAAGGTTCGTTGCGAACCGTCCTGATGCAGCCAGGCCTCGAACCGCTTGATCGGTTTGGCATCCACCGTCACGACCCGGCCTGCGGCGTACATGCCCAAAGTGAGGCGGCACGCGGCAAGCGCTTCCATCTGGCGGCGCAAAATGGTGTAGCCTCCCCTCGCCCCGCCGCTGGTCTGCATGCCGAGCGTGGTGAGAAACTGCCTCATGCTGTCTCCGATCTCGATGCTGCGTTGCTGCGTGCGGATGGCCTGGGACGAAACATGCACCATGATCAGCCGCGGAGCGGTTCCGTAAGGAAGCGGTTGCTCCACGAAGTCCCGGCCATCGAACAGCTTGCCGGCCTCCATGAGGATGCTCATGCGGCCGCTGTGGCGTTCAAACGTTCGCGCCTCGGTGCGGCGGCGCGGCAAGCCGACCTGGCACATCACCGTGTGCAGGAAATCCGCGCGGTCCGGGGGCGACTGCATGATGTCCGCTCCTGCGGCGACGAGCTTGCGCTCCATTGGCGCCATGAGCGGGAAAGAACCGACCGGTCTGCCTTCATCCACGGCATGGGTCATGACCAATACCCGTTGTCTTTGAGCCACGGCTCGATCGCCTGTTCGAGGATTTCCTGAAGGCTGCTGGGTTCGATGCCGCCAAGCTGCCGCTCCAGCGATGCGCGCTTCAAGGCGGCGGCGAAGTCTTCGCGGATGCGGGTGGTGATGGAGACGCGATGCCGTTTCGGGGGTGTGGGTGGCGACGGCTGCGGGGTGGGTGCCTTTCTCTCAGGGCGGGCGGGAGCGTCCGCGCCTCCGTACACGAATTCCTGGGCCACCGCGGCATCGACGGGGTTTGGGAGGCCAAGTCCTGTGGTTAGCGAGCGTCGTTGGGCCATGTTCTTCTCACGTGGGTTGCAGTTGTTGACGGCGGGACGACCGCGCAGCGGCTCGCACGGCGCCGGGGACGAGTTCGCGGCACAGCCGCTCGACCTCCGCCGCCGCCTCGCGGGCGCGGGATTTCATGTTCCACACCACCGAGCCCTGCCCCGGGGCATCGGCGTAAATCTGCCGCAGCGTCATGAAGGTCGCCGCGATGGGCAGTTTGAGAATCGCTGCCGCTTGCCGCATGTCCTGCGTGAGCCGGTAGTTCTTTCCGACCATGCTGAGGACGATGGTCGCCTGAGGAGGGCCGACGCGGATTTTCTGGGCCTGACGCAGCACCTTCGTCGCGGCGTCGAGGGCGCGGATTTCAAGCATGCTGGCTTTGCACGGCACGATGGCGGCATCGGCCACGAGGAGTAGAGCGCGGCTGGTCTCCGCCAGGCTGCCGGGACCGTCGGCGACGACGTAATCGGTTTCCTGGGCAAGTGCCGGCAGGTCGTTGATGATGGCGTCCGGATCGCGCAGACACAGCGCTTTGACCTGGGGCGCCGCCTCGCGAATCCACTGGGAGGACGACTGCTGGGAGTCGCAGTCCACCAGCATGACTCGGTGGCCCTGCTGGTCGAGCCACGCGGCCAGATGAACGGCGAGCGTCGATTTACCGACCCCACCTTTGCTGTTGGCGACGGCGATGATCATAGCCGCAAGCCATAGCACGTTTTCTCACGAGAAAGCAAGCATGATTTTCTGCTTGCCGACCGTCATGCTTGCAAGGCGGCCGCCCGTCTGGACTGAAAGCCATCATTCATGCAAGCCGGCATGATGGCCGTCTTGCGGTCAAGACGGCTTTCTTTCAGGCCGTCATGCACCAAGTCATGCAGGCTTGCAAGCCGGCCGGCTGGCAGGCCAGCCGTCTGCACGTTCGACGCATACCCCACCTTGCTGTCCATAGAAGCCAATCCCCGGCAACCGTGCGCCGCAGTCAACGGTGGAGCGCCCGGAGGGAGGGGACCGCCTGGGGAGGGACCTTGACGGCGGGCACGGTTGCTACAATGCGGGCTTCGGCGTGCAAGGCGGGCGTCGATCGTGTGCTGGGTCATTTACCGGGAACGAGAGAGAATACAGGATGCAAACACAGTTCGATCGGGCGCGGCGAGACTGGACCGAGGAGCAAGGTTGCGGCGGCGGGCGGTGCGGCCTAAACTGGTATGTGACTCGGGCGAGCGCGAGGTTCTTTGCCGAAGAGACACCAAGTCATGCTATCCGTCCAACATTTTGCCTTGTTGATCAAACACCTAGATGCGGTAGATCAGCGCGTTTCGATGCGACTTGATCGATCGCGCCCATGGAGCGAGCCCGCGTTGACATCGCTCCTTTGTGACCTCTTGGACGACGAAACTGAGAACGACGAATCGCTCGCGTATCCGCGGAAGCAACTCAAAGAAGATCTTGCAAAGTCTGACGAAGCAATGACGATCTCGTGCCGCATCGAATCCATAGAGTACCTGCCCGAGCAGGAGCGATATGTGACTCAGGGCGACCTCGGCCTCATCGTCGCCTACCGCGATCGGGTGTCGGGAGAGTCATGGGAGCGAGGGTGGCTGCTCCAGGCGAAGCGGGCGACCCCGTCGCTCCGCAACCGACCCGCCTATCGCGCAAATTCTAGATTTGGTGTGGATTCGGCTCAGCGCCGACGCATTGAGGTGCTTGAGAAGGTGGTTGGCGGGGACTTCGTACGCTACCTGCTTTACGCGCCGCGTCCCGCCATGCTCGGCGAACGTGATCGCGCGAGGTTGGCGCAGGCCCGCAACAGCGCGCTTGCGGGCCACATTTACGATTATCTGTTCGGGCAGGCGCTTTATGAGGATGCCAAGGCCGGATGCCCTACGCTCGCCGCGGGGATGTTGCTGGCGCGACACAGCGACGTGCCTACGACCGTGCTCGCGGCGCACTCGCAACTCGCGCAAACTGTATGGCCTTTCTCATGGTTCATTTCGTTGCAGTTCGGTGGAATGCGGGTGAGTCGATTGCGTTCACCGAAACAACCGTCGCCCAATTCGGAGCCAAAGCTGATTTGGCATCTGGTGGGCGGAGTGCTCGGCGAACCGGGCATCCCGTCGTGGAATGTCCCCGTGATCCCATTTCTCCGCGGCGATCACGAGGTTGTCCAATTGGTGATCCACCTTTGCGGCGAGGTCAATGACAACGTCCGGGACTACAAATTCCTTCCGCCGCATACGATGACGGTTGAGGTGTCGCCGGGCGGCGCGCTGCCGGGACAAGGGGCCGATACCGACGATGCCCCTTCCGGTCCCCCCGCCCAAGCAAGTTGATGCAGCCGACATGCGGGGCGGAGCGTTTCGCGGCCAGTGGGAGAGTTGCTGGAGCGAGCCGCTGCTCACTCCGGCATCAGGAATTCGAGCATGAAGAAGCGCCGGTCGACCGGCATCGACCGGCGCCTCGGGAACGCGGATCAGCTTTCCTCGCGCTGCTGATGGATCCAGGTGTGCGCCAGGTCCAGCACCTTGGCCAGGGTCAGGAGGTCGTCGCGTCCGAAGCTCTCCGAGCTTTTCCACTCGCCGGCGCCGTCCTGATCCTTGTACAGGCGCGACACGGTCACGCCGTATCGCAAGCCGGCCTGCTCGGTGGGGTTGGCCCAGATCGTGGCTTTGATGCGTCCGATGCGGACTTCGTGTGCGGGTTTGTTCGTCCTCGTCATGGTCGTTTCTCCTTTATGGGTGAGGGGCACCATCGCCCTCTCACCAAGCGTGGAGGGCATGTGCGCCAAACCAGGAGAAACCGCCTCGGGTGCGCCATCAGCGAAGGGAGGACCGGCCCCAAGCAGGCCGCGTGACACTGGTGCTTGTTCCGGTGGCGCAAGGCATGCCGGCCGGACGATCGCAGCAGGCGGACCCAGGCGGCCGTGACGAGGAAAAACCCGGACCCGAAAACAACGGGCGCCCGCAATGCACGAACCTTCTGGGGCAACTCAAGCGGGGACGGACAAATGCAGCGACGGTCGGCACGGATGGATCAACGGACCGGCGATCGGCGAAGAGGCGCGGGGACCGAACTCACCTTGCCCGGCTGGACCGTCAAAGCCCCGCGAGCAGAGAAGCGAGTTCCCGAAGCCCGATGGCCTCGACGGACTCGGTGATTGGATAACGCTCATCGCCGGAATAGACCACGAATGAACGCTCGGGCGTGAGGTCCTCGCAGGCCTGATGAAACCCCTTGCCGGGGCGCGGCGCCAGGCCGCGCTTGATCTCGATGGCCCACAGCGCACCGCTGGGCATCTCCAGCACGAGGTCGATCTCGGCGCCGGCCGAGGTGCGGTAGAAGAAAGCCTGAAGGCGCGACGTAATGCCGGAAAGCAGGTTCTCCAGCACGAACCCTTCCCAACTGAGCCCGACGACGGGATGACCGGAGAGGGCGGCGTAGTCGCCGATGCCGAGCAAGGTGTGGGTCAGCCCGCTGTCGCGGACGTAGATCTTCGGTGATTTAACGAGGCGCTTGCCGCGGTTGGTGTGATAGGGAGGCAGGCGGCGAACCAAGAGCAGGTCCACCAGCAGATCGAGGTATCGGGTGATGGATTGAGCGCTGGTCATCAGGTTCCGCGCCAGCAGAGAGGCGTTGAGCAGCGTTCCCTGGGCATGGGCGAGCATGGTCCACAGGCGTTCGAGGGTTTCGGTGGGAATGCGCGGTCCGAACATGGGAATATCGCGCTCCAGGTAGGTGCGGATGAAGTCCTTGCGTCCGGCGAAGCTTTCCGCGTCGCTTGCCGCCAGGAAGCTGTCGGGAAAGCCGCCGCGCACCCAGAGCCGGTCCTGGTTGCCGCTTGCAGCGGGGATTTCAAGAACGGTGAGCGGGTCCATTTCGACGTAGGCGATGCGGCCGGCAAGGCTCTCCCCCGATTGGCGCAGCAGGTCCATGGATGCCGAGCCGAGGATCAGGAAGCGGCCGGTCCTCCGTCCGCGGCGTCGGCTCTGGTCGATGACGCCGCGCAGCGTCGGAAAGAGTTCCGGCAGGCGGTGGATTTCGTCGAGGATGACGAGTTTGTCCTCGAACCGCGACAGGTAAAGCGCGGGATTGCTGAGTTTTTCGCGGTCCTCGCGCGATTCGAGATCGAGATAATGGGCGGGCAGGGTGTCGGCAATCGACCATGCGAGCGTGGTCTTGCCCACCTGTCGCGGACCAAGCAACGCGACGGCGGCTTGCCGTTGCAGGGCATCCAGAACCCGATTCTGAGCGATACGTGGTATCATCCTTGCATATTATCCGTTCTCTGGATGGATTGCAAGGATAACTTGGCGAGATGAGGATGGCTGCGGGCAGCTTAGCGGCTGCGAGGGTTGGGTGAGGTTTGGCGTTCCAGCCAAGCGATCCGTCCCAAAGCCCGTGAGATGCGATTATACGTCAGGGCGAGCGCGGAAGCGACCGCCAGTTCATCGTTCCCACCGTGAGCGATTTCGCGGTCGTAGCTGCTGAGCGCCTCGGCGCCGCGTTCCACCAGATCTTGGTATCGGCGCTGATCCTCCTGCAGGCAGCAGCGCTCGGCGTCGAGCGTGTCCTTCAGGAATATCTTCCGCTTGATCGGCGACTTGGGCATCCGCGCGGCAAGGTCTTCGCCGGCATTCAGGGAAGGCGGAATGGACTCAAGCGCCATCGGGGCAGCGTGATCTCCAAGGCGATAGTAATGCCACGGATGACTCGGCTCGTATCCGACATGGGGCGTGGCAACGACGGAATCCGCCTCGGGGAGCGTCTCCGTGTAGGAGGCCGCCGCGCATTCGGGAGGGAAGGGCGCGCCCGTGCCGGACAAGGGAGACGAATCTGACAGACCGCCGGCGGCCGCGTCGGCCCATTGAAAGGCGAGTTGGGAATGGTTGGTTGTGGTGCGTTTTCGTGGGCTGCTCACGGGGCGACCTCAGGACGACATGATGAGGTATTCCGTAGGATGGCCGATCCGCCGGCATGTGACAGAATCTGACCTTAACTTGGGGCTGTTGGCGATCACTTCTTGAGCCTCATGGTGAAGTAATGAGGCTGAAGAATGCCATGCCTCGCTCGGCGTGTAAACAGAAAAAGGCAGTATTCGAGCGAGAGCAACACCGAGTTGCATTACGACCCACGGGAGCGGCGTGGATGCGGCGCGGGGTTTGCGTTCGCTAATCTGTTCCCAGAAGCCGCACCGCCTGTTGGGTTACGCTATTTTGCCAGCAACTGCGGTCGATAGCGGCCTGCGTCATGACCCGCTCGACCTGAGCCAGGAGCTCCGGCTTGGGACAAACCCGTCCCACGACCTCCTTCTGGACATCGTCACGAAGCCTCGCGCACGCACCAGAGGTTGGTGTAATCCTCGCGATCCGCCGTGTATCGATCGAGAAGTTCACCGCGCGCGGTGGATTCGGGGCACTGCCTCTCGCGGTCGAATTCCTGGATTTGAAAACCCTGTTCGTCGAGGAAGTCGAGCAGCGCTGAAGCCGAAGTGCCCGCCCTGGCCAAAAGGCGCGGCGCGAGCTCGATGAACAGGCGGGTTTCTCGGTGTTCTCGAAGGAGCCGCGTCATGCCTTGCAGCACCCGCAGTTCATGACCCTCCACGTCGATCTTCACCAGACTGAGGCGCTCGGTCTGCGTGGGGAGATACTCATCCAAGCTCACCTGTTCAACCTGAATCGAAAGCTCACGTTCGTCCTGTGTAACGAAGTGACTCTCCGCGGCAATCGGGCTGCGGCATAGCCGGACGGTCGCCCGGGTGTCGCCGACCGCGCAGGCAACCGCCGTTACGTGAGCGTAGTCGTTGGCTTTCAAGGTCCGCGAGAGCAGGTTGAAGTTGGTGGGATCAGGCTCAAACGCATGGACGTGCCCCGCCGGTCCGACAGCCCGCGCAAGCGCCACGGTGAAGTACCCGATGTTCGCCCCGACATCGATCACGGTGTCTCCCGAGACAGTTTGCCTCTGCAGCCACTCCCGTTCCGGACGGAAGGAATCCAGGATCGTGAGCATCAGGGAGTCGAACTCGCCGATGTGCAGCGTGTGGCCGTCGATGATCACGGTGCGGGGGGCCAGGCGATGCATGATCGCATTGTGCAGCCGCCGCGCCGCCGCGTATCGGCCCAGGCCACTGCCCCAGAGCCAACGGACCAGGCGAGCGTAGGCAGAGTGGACGCGCAGCCGCGTCCGGGAATGGGCATCCGATACGGCGATAGCGCCGTCTGCGCCCGCTGGCATCACCGATTCACCGTGCATTCCCCCCCGATTCTCGCAGACCTTCCCGATCGGCCCGCCGGACGCACCACAGGTTGGTGATCGGTTGGCCGTCTCGCACGGACTCCACCACTCGAGGTCTCGCCAATCCCGCCCTCTCCACGCCGTCGTGGACCTGCTGAATCTCGAATCCCCGGACCTCCAGGAACGCCAGCACCTCCGCGGGGGCGACGCCGGCTTCGGCCAACCACGGGGCGCCGAACTCCATGAACACGCCAAGCTGCGGGCACGCGGACAGCACGCGCTGCATACCGCGAAGGGCGTGATACTCGTGGCCCTCGATGTCGAGCTTCACCAGGTTCACTCGCTGCCGCGGATCGTTGAAGAAGTCATCCAGCCGCACGCAATCCACTTCAACGGTCTGACGGCATAACCGGGAGGGATGCATCCGGTGCAGCGCGCCATGTGTCTTCGAGAGGTGCAACACGGCCTTGCCAGTTCGATCCGAAACCGCCCGGTTAACCGTGGTGACCTGGTTGAGCCGGTTGAGCGCGACATTCTGACAGAGCAGATCGAAGTTGCGCGGTTCGGGTTCGAAGGCATAGACGTGGCCGGAAGGTCCCACGGCGTGCGCCAGGAACACGGTGTACAGTCCGACGTTGGCGCCCACGTCGACCACTACGTCGCCCGGTCTGACCTGGCGGAGCAGGAACTCCAATTCTCGCGTATGCAGTTCGGCGGCCACGAGTCCGCAACCGTCGCGCGGGTCGAGCCGCAAGCGTTGGCCTCGGAACTCGATAACCTCTGGGAGCCATCGGCTGATTACCCGTTCGTGGAGCGCCACGGCCAGCGGAAGGCGTCCCAAACGGGCCCAGCGCGCCAGCAGCACCCCGCGGCGGTACAGCGTCAGGAGCAGGCGATGCAGTCCGCGCATCTGTCCCGCCTCCCTCAGCGGTGGTATCGTTGGCGTGCCGTGCAGGCGCGCCGCGTTGCGACTGGCCCGTCGTAGCGAGATTACTCCTGTTACCGGCTCCATGAAACACCCATCTCAACGACCGCGCGGCTCTTCCAACACCACGTACACGGGAACCTCGACTTTCGGCCCTTCCCCGCGAGCGGAGGCGATGGCCAGCATCTGGAAGTACGGCCGGCAGGACTTGCCCACGCTCGAAAAGACCACGTTCAACCACCATCGCTTCGAATCTTGAGCGTCCTGTTGCAGTTCTGCGGAGAATTCGTCCGGGGCGTCGGTTGGCAGGAGCGCAAGGTCCAGCGGTCGGGTCGACACGAGCTGAACCTCTGCGCGCGCTTCGCGGCCCGGATGAACCGTGCCCATATGGACGATCGCCGGCGTCGCGCTCAGGACAGGGATCCGGCGAGCCTGAACCGGCACCTCGATCCTCTCGGTGCCAGCGACATCAGTGGTGAGGGTGATCGTGCCGTCCAGTGTTCGTTCCGCGCGGGCCGGGTCGAACTCAATGTCAAACGCGTGGACGGCCTGCAACCCGTCGGTCTCCGATTGCACGCGGATGCACGAATGAGGCGCTCCAACCTCGATGACTGAGAAAGCCTCTCCCGAAGCGCGGCGGATAAGCAGTCTGGCTCGACTCGCCTCGCCGTCTTCTTCCGCCTCCAAGCTCAGGCGGGGCGGGTCGATCATGAACTCGGGGAGGGTGCGGCCTTTGACCGTCAATCTCGCGGCGGGTTGATTGCCAAGGTCTGTGGACACGCTGATGCTCTGCGCGATCTCCCTGCCCGGCTTGCGGCTGGCGGTGAGCGTGGCCAGGACTTCCCCGTGCTCCCCGGGATCGAGTTGGTCATCGGCGAGCGTGGCCGCCAGACAGCCACAACTGGTCTGCAGTCCGGTGATACGCAGCGGTCGGTCGGCCACGCAGCGGAATGAGAATCGATGCTCCCGGACCTCGGACGGCGCCATCTCACCGGCATCCCAGGTGACTTCATCGAACGCGAGGACGCGCGCGACCGAGGGGGCTGGCTCTGGCGCGGTCACGACCGGGTCCACCGATGCGGCTGTAGCGACAGCGGCACCATCCGCAGGCGCTGCCGCGGTGGAAACCAGACTCAGTGTTTCCGGGACGGGCGCGTGCAATTGGCCGAGTGCCGCGAGAATCTGCGGCTGTTGTGCATTGAGCTCAAGGGACCGAGTGAACCGCGGCTCAACCACTTCCTTGGGCCGGTCCAGCAGTTGGCCGAGGAATCCCAGTTCGCCGAAGACGCGGAAGTCCATGGGCGTCAGCTCGGCCAATTCAAGAAAGACGGACTCGGCGCCCGCCCAGTCGCGCAGCGCTTTCCTCACCCGGGCCTCGTTCCAGCGCGCCGTGGCGTAGCGCGGATCCAGTTCGGACGCGCGGCGGAAGTAGGCCAGAGCCTGCTGTGTCAGCCCGTTTTCCGCCAGAGCGCTGCCGATGTTGTTGGCGATTTCCTTCACCCCCCAGCCGTAGCCCATCGCCGCGGCGAAGTGTTCCAGAGCTTGGGTTTCGTCAGCCTGGCGCAGGCTGCGGACGCCGCAGAAGAACTCGTAGTCCGAGAGAATGTTGTCGGCGCCATAGTCGCGCGGCGCGCGCTGATCGGCGCGCAGGTTGCGGTAGCCGATGCGCGTCCAGGGGGTTTCTTCGTCCAGGGTCTTGCTCTCCGGGAGCAGGTGGTAGGTCAGGCCCACCGGGAGCGCTTCGGCATTGGACACCAGCGAGTCGCGTTTGACCGTGTAGTAGACCGGACGCCGTGCGTGCCGAATGATCCATTCCTCAATTTGGTTGCGCTCCTCGGGTGTGCGGGGCTTGCGGCCTCCCAATTCGGGCATGTCCGCGTACAGCGCAAGATCGATGTAGCCGTACTTGTCGGCGAGGGTTACGTCGGGGCGCTCCCGCTCCACGAGCGTGAGATACAGCAGCGGGAAGGTGTTGTGGTCCCCCGTCGGGAACAGAATGGCATTCGGCAGGAGGGAGTTCAGGATGTTCTGAGCGTGATCGTAGGCGTACCAGTAATGGCGGTAGTTGTTCTCCGGCCAGTAACGCACGAGCGGCAGCAGGAACATGCCCGCCCCTGCGGCGGAGATGACGGATGACACCCTGCGTTCCCGAAGAAAGCCACTGCTGGACGCCGCCCATCTTCGGGCGGTGGCCAGCAGAAACTCGGCGCCGAAGCCCAGTGGCAAAGCCATGATCGCGTACTGCGCGACGAAGAACACCTTGCACGACCACAGGCTGGATCGATCCTCTCCGATCTGCAGCAGGAGCGTGTACAACCCGAGATGCGCCAAGGTCAACAAGCCCCAGAGTGACGCCGCCTCCCGGTGCCGCCACGCCATGACCGCCACCCCCAGCACGGCCACTGCCGCCAGGAGCGGCGTATGTTCTCTCAGCACGTACTGGCCGATGATTCGCCACTCCCGCGCAGATTGCCCAAGCGACTTGCCCGGTGCGGCGGCGGTTTCGTCGGGGCGCGATTTGTACTGCTGCCGTCCGACGTGATCGACCAGCGCCGCAAAGGTCTTGGTTTCCCCCCAGTTGATCGGCGGATCGGCTTGCGCGCGAACCCACAGATAAGCATAAGGTGCGAGGCCAAGGAAAAAGAAGCCGACACAGGCAGACACCAGCCGCAAGTCCAGCAGAACGCGCGGAGACATGAAGATCACCCACGCCGCCAATCCCACCGCCGAAAACGCCGCCAAGTGGTGGTTGGACATTCCCAGACCTAGCAGCAGGGCCGCCAGCAGCAAAGGGCGCTGCCGCTGAGAATCACGCCATTGCAGCACGCACGCCACCGCGCCCACGATGAGCAGCGCGTGCAGCGAGTAGACCTCCGTAATCACGCTTTGTGACCAGAACACGGCACCGAAGGCGACGGAAAGCGCCGCCCCGGCTGCGGCCGCACACCCCACGCCCAGGCAGCGCAGGCATCGAAACAGGACCGCGACGCATGCCGCCGCGCAGGCGCCGGAGAACACATTGGCCCGCCAGGCGATTTGACCCCATGCGAACACCCGGATGAATACTCCGCAGAGCATCGTCCACAGCGGATAGCCAGGCGGGTGTGGGACCCCGAAGAAATAGGCGGCGGCGATAAGTTCGCCGCTGTCTTCGCTGCTGACCGTCGGACAGCAGGTGGCGGCGTACACCCCGAAAGCGATGACCGCCACCGCGGCCGCCAAGGCTGCGTCCAGCATCGACGCCTTGTTTACTCTTGCTGAGCAAATGACAGACTGGCTTTTCGCAGCCCCACGGAACTCCCCGGTTTGCCTCGCTTGTGGGGGCGTAACGGCTGAGCCTGAGGCGAGTCGCGGAGAAGCTTGATTCCGGTTAAACTCCTGTTGCACAGCGGCTGGTGGGCCGATATCTGGAGTGCCCCCGATCCACGAAAACGCCGTTCTGAGGCCCCCTGAAGGCCGGGCAGTAGGGATGTGCCCGTGAGGCTGCTCAGCAGATGGCCGCGCGATTCGCGCGTTTACATCCACACCTGCACGGGCACATCCATACCGTCCGACGAAAACGTCGAGCACTCGCTTCGACCATGGACTACCGGGAAAGCACGGGGAAAAAGCACTTCTGAGGCACTGGCGGCGCGCAACACTCCTGACACCGTTTAGAAGGGTGCGAAGGACATCGAGGCACTGGTTTCGGGACCACACGCACGGTCGGCAGGGCATCCCTCGCCTCCCTGCGCGCGGCATCTACTGAGCGATTGCATTGTACGACCGGGTTGCGTGTCGATCAAGCTTTTTTCGGATAGAGGTCTCGTCTCGCCTCTCGCGTTTCCGCTAAACTTGGATTCCCCTCGATTGCCGCGTGGCAATTCGGCGCCTTGGACCCCCTGAAAAAAAAACCAAGAAAATCCGGGTACGCCCTTGACACGCCCAACCCTGCTGGCATAATTGGCATCGTTCGGCTGCTCAGCAGAACTGTGCCTCGCGATTCGCGCCCGTGGCGCGCACCATTTGCCTTGGTGTGCCCCGACTCCACTCCCTAGCTAGAACGGAACCCGGCTGCACTGCGCGCGCTGCATCCGCGGGGTGCGCACTGCGGTCGGGGTGAACGGCAAGGCCAATTGGGGGTAGATCCTGTGACCGCGACAGGCTTCAGGTCCACCGTCAGCGCCAGCGTGGGGCAGCTCGCACCAGCGCCAGCCCCCGTTTTGGTCCTGATTCCAGCGTTTCAGGCGAGCGGAAAACTGCTTCGGTTAGTGGCGACGGTCTTGGATTCCTGCCCGAACGCTGATGTGCTGCTCCTCGGTCACGACTCCGCCAGAAGGGGGAGCGCGCTTGCCCGCTCCTTGTCGGCGCTCAACCCCAGGATTCATGTGCTGGAGTTTGGGGCCGGATCAGGCGACGCCGGGTGGGTGCTGAGCGGCTTCCAGTGGGGGCTCAACCGCGACTACCGCGTTTTCGTGACCATGAACGGGGATTTTAGGCACGACCCCCGCTCGATCGGTTCACTTCTATCCGCTCTTGAAGATGCCGACGTTGTGGTGGGTTCGCGCTACTGCAGCAAGGGGGCAACGCTCCGCAGGCCTCTTGGTCGCCGCCTCGTATCCCGCGCCTGCAACCGGCTTGCCGGTCTGTTGCTGCGAAGCGAAATCAAGGATTTGACATCAGGGTTCTCGTGCTGGTGAAGGGAGACCGTCGAGGCGCTCGTCTTGCGGTCGCTTCCTGATGAGGACACGGCTCTGCGCATGGAGCTACTCGAACGGAGCCGCAGTCGCGGCTTACGCATCGCGGAAGTCCCCATCCTCTTTGCCGAACCCCCCGAAGGTTCGACACCGATGTCTTGGCGCGCGCTGGTCTCGGGCGCGCGGGCTGTGCTGAGACTCACAGCCGCAAGGTATGGGTGGACCCACCGCCCACGGGATCCCATCGCTGAACGTCATGCCTCTTCGACACCGGCCGTCGGCACTGCCCGGCGAGAGAATATCCTCGTACTGGCCCTGGGCGGCATCGGTGACACGGTCATGAGCTTCGCCATGATGCGGCGGCTGCGCCGTATTCGCCCATCGGCACGGATCACGGTTCTGACCATGTGGCCGCAGTCGGCCGAATTGCTTGAGGATTTGGGCGTGTTCGACGAGGTTCTTCAACACCACTTCCAGCGGGCGCCTCGCGGGCAATCGTTGAAGATGGTGGCCCTGCTGCGACGACGACGCTTCGACCTGAGCCTTCAGGCGTTTCCGGCCAACCGCTTTGAGTACAACGTCGTCCATTGGCTCATCGGGGCGCCCAAGCGCTTGGGGCATGATTACCTGCGGGGGTCGCGCTGGACATACCTGCGGTGGCTGCTGACGGACCGGGTCTCGCAGTCGCTCGGCGAACACAACATCCGCGAGAACCTCAAGCTGCTGGAGTTGCTCGGCGATGCCCCCCTGCTGGAACCTTTCGATACCAGCCTGGGACCGCTCGATCCCGAATTCCATGCCTACGCGGATGATTGCCTCGGCTGCATCGACGGCCCCGTGGTCGGGATGCACGCCGGATCCAGCGCCTACAAAAACCTCCACGCCAAACGTTGGCCCGCAGAGCGATTCGCTGAACTGGGTCAACGGCTGCACGAGGAGTACGGCTGGACGCCGCTGCTGTTCGGCAGCCCCGACGATCGTCCCATCCACGAGGCGATCGCCAGCCGTTGCCCGCAGGCGAGGATCGTGGAGACGCCTTCCATTCGAAATTCTGCGGCGCTCATCCAGCGGTGCGTTCTGTTTGTGAGCAATGATACGGCACCGGCGCACATCGCCTCGGCCCTTGAAGTGCCGACGGTCATGCTTGTGGGTCCGACGGACGCAATGGAGATTGGTCCATTCTGTCGCCTTGGCGCAGCGGTGACGGTGACGCCCACGTGTGCGCCGTGCTTTCGCGTGTCGCGGCGTGCGGTTCAATGTCTGCACCCTGGGCTTTTTACGTGTATGAAGCTGATCACGGTCGAGCGCGTGCTGGAAGAGGTTGGCAGGCTAGTTCCAGCCCACCTGCGGTCGTCAAGAAGAGGCGAATATGGGAGCGAAGAAGATCGTGATGGCCGGCCTTCTCTGCTGGTGTTGGACGGGAGGGGCGAAGCGTCTGGACAGCTCCGCGGATGATCGGCTTGACGGTGCTGTTTCACCCATTCGGGCGGAGTCGGCGGATTCGGAATCCGATGTGGGCGAGTGCGGGGTTGTTCCACCTGCGACGGGTTCTGCAGACACCGAGTTGGTGGCTCACTACCAGCGCCAATTGGAGCGCTGTTTGGAGGCAGGATGTCCTGATGCTGCGGGAATCGCCTGCGTGGAGATGGTGACCGCAGCCTGTCGAGGTGAAGCCTGCGACGCCGGCAGACTGCTCTGGGATCGCTGTCGGCGGCTCCAAATGAGATCAATGGGTGACAGGGATACGGCTTTTGTGATCCGGATTCTGACGGAGATCGTGAATCGATTCCCGGATAGCGGACAGTCAGGGGCATCCCGAAAAGAAGCGGTGCGTCTCATGCGGAGGCAGGCGTCGCGAACAGAATGACCGCCGCGTCGCCAGTATATTCCTGCTGGAGCTTATTCCGTAGCGGCACCTACCATCTCTACCCCAGGGGTGGTGGACGAAGTAGACGCATCGCCTGTTCGGCGACGCCCGATCGAAGACGCCGGAATGGTTTGATGGTCGCGATAAGAATTCTCCAGTGCCCGCTGCCTGGGGAGAAGGGGAACGGATACCGATGGTATATAGAGGAAGTCTCTTTTCCGTTTTCGGTCCATGTGTGCAACTCAAGGGACGGAACGCCCCACGTGCGAGTGGCATTCTCCGGCCGCAGCCTTGGCCCTTTCGTCAACGCAACCCGGAATTCCCTGGAGCGACCTCGCTTGAGGATGAGCCAGAGTGCCTCCGACTTGACAGTCACCAGCCGCCGCAGTGGTTGCATCAGGGAGCTTCCTTTGAAGTCACGTTCTTCCCTGCGCGGGTTACTCGCCTCGGCCGCAATTCCAGGTTACGTAGGAGCCTCTTGTGCCCGATCCTCCTGATGACAACCATCCCGCTCACCCGCGCTCAGGGTGACGAGGCGGTAATCTGCAAGAGCATGGATTACAGGCCCATCCTAGACCCGAAGGGTCAGTTTGTCGGTTTCGAGAACAGAGGCTACATACGCGAGGGTGGAGATTACTGCGCTTGTGGCGCTCTCGGTGGAGACTGCACTTACTATGGTGGAAATACCGTGCTGTACCCCGGCACACTGGGCGGGACCACTCGCGTCCGAAGAGGCCAGTGTAAGAGCAAGGGCTTTCTAATGGGGCAGATCAGAGAAATACAAGACGAGGACGAGGTCCCATCGGAGAATTGCATACCGATTGAAAGCGAATGCGGCGCCTTCTACAGTTGCACTGACGAGCCGGAACCCGAATGCTGTTATCCCGGGACCAGCTGCACGTGCGACGAGGTCGCTGCAGGTTACAAGGAATTGAGCGGACCAGATTCCGGAACGTACATAGTAAAGGGAAAGGACAGGCGCTGTTTTACCTTGTCGCGCGGAGATGGTGGTTTCTTGAGTGTGAACGCCTCTGCCGAAGGAATGGCGGTTGACATCTGCGAGCTTCCGAAATCAGCCACCTTGAGATTCTATGGTTGCAATGGACAGCTCGGCGACGGTGACGACGTGAGGGTCGAGATTTTGCTGGTCAAGGATCTCACGGTGGATTGCGAGGGCGGTGGAAGCTGTGGTGGAGGCCTCAATCCCTGCGACCAGGGAGACGATGATGGGGGAGGTGCAGGAGGCGGTGGTGCCGGTTCTTCGCCGGTCGGACCACCGGCTACGCCCCTGCCAGTACTGAGCGCAGGCCAAGCCCGATTCGCGCCGACCCTCGATGGCCAACTGCCAGTGAGCGCGATGGTAGCTCATCTGGATTACTCAAACCAGACAATCGATTTCTACCGGCTTCCCGACTTGGGTGTTGTCGTCAAGGGGCTCGATTCCATTGAGGCTAACCATGAGGATGTCGTCACCGTGGACCAAGAGCTCCACCTCTATAGCTTGGTGAGTCGTGCGAAGGTGAAATCCAGCTACACTGAATACGTGTTCGACAACACTCGATCCGGCGCGGGTTATCAGTCTATCGGGGGCTGGCACAATGAGCCGCTCAACCTCTCGAAGATCCGCCTCATCCGTGCGAACGAGCCGGCCTATGACCTTGTGGTGTGCGAGGAGACCGCCCATCCCGTCACGGGTGAGTATCTGCCTTCATACTGGCGCGATGCCAGCGACAGCAATATCTATCTTCAGTTCTCGTACAACAGCAGCGGTATCTTGACGAAAGTGCAGAGCAGCGAAGGGCCGAACATCACACTGGATTACGGAGAGTATATCTATGGTCCCGAGAACGAGATGACCGCGTACCGGTTGACCAGCATCTCCAACGGATGCGAATCATGCCCGTCCTACCAGTATGAATACAGCGGATACGAGCTAACCACGGTGGTGGATGCGGCGGGCACGACGGTGGCGGGGTACCAATACGCCTCATTCGACGGCGTTCCCGGCGAGTTCATGACCAAGGCCTACCGAAAGACCGGGTCGACAGAGTCAAAGATATACGAAGCCGTCTATGACCCTGAGGCGTTCAACGTCACCTATTACAGCTTTGCGGACAACACGAACCGGCAGGCGATTGTGGATGCGTACGACGGCGCGTTCGGCACGATTACGCAACGCTCGATGTACCGGGATCTGGTGACCGGCGCCCCTGCGGGAACGGCAGATGAACTTGACTATAGCTACGCTTACGATGGCGATGAACTGACGCGCACCGACCTCACGCTGCCCCGCGGAAACACGTACAGAACATACGAGGACAATCTTTACAACGATCAATACCAATTCGCCTACGCCCCCACCGCGATGGTGCACTCGGACAACACCAACGACATCACGCTCCAACGCTTTTCATACGGAAGTCAGGCTGCCGGCCCGACTTGGCCAATTCAGACCGAGATCGACGTACGAGGCTCGACCACGGAGTACCAGTACGACACCAGCGGCCGGGTGATGTTGACGAAACGGATCGATCCGACGGTGACGGTGGTGACGACCTCGACGCCCGCGACGTTCCGGCATACCACCGACTACGCCTACGACAACCAATACCGCCTGACGCGGCAGACGCGGATGTCGAGCGGTGGCGGCTCGGTGTACACGGATTACAGCTATGACGTTCGAGGGAATGCCACTGCCATGATTGAGGACGCCGGAGGCGCGGTGCCGCTGACCACGCGTTACACCTACGACAATGCCAACCGCCTGAGGACCGCAGAAGATCCTCGGGGCGTGAAGCGGGTGAGCGGTTACACGGCGGGGGGTTCGTTGACGCGCCAGTACACCCTCGGCGCCGGATCAAGCGACGCGCTGGAACTGAGGACTTATGAGTACGATGTTCTCGGGCGGATGACGATGGAGCGCGTGGCCAAAACCGACGGGGCGATATCCAGTCCGGAGTTCTACTCCGAAGACACGATCGCGACGCAATTCGTCTACGACGTGTACGGGCGCCGCACGTCCGTGATTGCGGATTCGGGCGGCTTGAACCTGACCGCCACGTACGAATACGACAATCTCGATCGGGTCGTGAAAACCACCACGCCGGGGGGGATCTTCACGCAGATCGACCGCGACGGGCGCGGGCGGCGGATCCGGCAGATTGTCGGGGCGTCAGGAGGGAACAGTCTGACGACGAGCTATGAGTACGACGCCAACAGCAACCTGACCCGCGTCTCGGAGCCAAGCGGGATCGTGATGACGTATGATTACGATGGGTTTGATCGCCGGACGAAGGCCACGCGCTCCGCGAGTTGAGGGGCGCGCTTGCCAGAGCGCATGATTCGTCAGCCGATGATTCACACGGTCAACGATGGCATCAATCAAAGGCAATCCCAGACGGCTGATCGTTGTGTTCGCGGCGGGGGCGATAGTGGCCCTCGTTGCCGGCGGGGTTGTCATCGACCGGCGCTTGTCCCAGAGCGAGTTCGCGCGGATGACCTACGCGAATTTGAACGCCCTGCCACGATCGAACGGAATGTCGGCAACTGAGCAGCCCCCCATCACGGCTGGACACTCGTCCGCTGCGCCGACCGGTCAGGGGGACGGGACAGCGACCCCAGAAGTGATCGCCGCAAATGGACTGGCCGGCGAACCTCGGAGTCCGGAACAAGTCATGGACCGCCTGGGGCGCCTCCAGGAGCAGGTCAACCGCCTTTGGGGAGGCCATTTCACACTGACTCTTGGCGCCCCGCGCGTGGGCGCCGTGGTCGAAGCCGGAGGGATGATCACGCTTGACCTGGGTTCGTGCTGTTCGCTGAGCGAAGGCGCGCTGGTGGGCCTTATCGGTCAGGCCATCAGCCGATCGCAGGCGGGGAGCGGCGCTGCGCAAGGCGCTGGGGCGCCTCAGTCCGGCGCCGCCTCGATGGAGTTTGGCCGCTTACAGCTTGCGGATGAGCGGGCGGGTTGGGCGATCGGGGCTCTCGGTCATCCCGTCGATGTGCTGGACGAACTGGTTGCATGGACCCGCCAGCGGGAAGCCGCGAGGCAGGTCGTCTCGGGGGAATACCTCCCCGAGCACCGGTCCGCTGCGTTGCGGCGTGGGTATGAGGAAGGCCAGCGATTCCTCCGTTCTCAACAGGCGGACGCCAGGGGTCTTCAGCAGGACGACTCGGCAGAAACAGCAGTGAAGCCAGAGACTCAGCAAGGAGAATAGCCATGAAGCCGCTGCGGAATCTACGTTTTGCACTGGGGTTCGTGCTCTGGGGACAACTGGTGCTGCTGGCCCCGGTGATGCAGGCCCAGGAAGAAGACGGTGACGTGCTGGAGGCGACCATCGCCTCCCAGTTGCGCGAGGCGTTGAGCCTCGATCCGACGACACTGGCGGCGCTCGACGTTAAGGCGGTGGATGTCTATGACCTCGCCTTCGACGCCATTTCGGATGCCGCCGATCGCAAAGAGTTGCTTCGGCCGTTCATGGAGTGGTCTCAATACACCCACAGAGCCTGCGCCGACGCATGGACGAAGAAGGACTTCGATGCCGTGCTCGCGGATCAGGTCGAGGCGATCGATGCGTTCCTGCAGAACGGCGGCGACTGGTCAGAAGGATACCGTGAGCTGTTCGACGAAGACGGCTTGGCAGCCCTCCGCAACGCCGCCGCCAACGCTGTGCTGGAGTCGCCCCTGCGTCTGCTGGAGCTGAGCGAGGAGCAGCGGGCTATCCTGTGGTCGGCGCAGGCGCTGCGCGATCGGGCGCTGCTGAATCCCTACATCAGCCATCGGGCATCGTGGGTCGCCATCGCCTGGGAGGAGTACTGGAAGACCGTCGAGGAGACGCTCACGAGGGAGCAATACGACGGGTTGTCGTACTACTACGAGCGGCTTGAGGCCAATCTGCCCGGCGTTCTGGAGGTCGAGTCCCAGGTGTTTGAAGATTCGAAGCAAGCCGCCGCTTCGCGGTGGTTCCCGATCCTGGCGGAGCTTCGCCCGCACGCGCGCGAGCTAATGCCGCAAGCCGTGGCCTGGGCGCGCGGAACTTTGTCTTTGACGCGCGGATGGTGGCGCAGCGCGCTGGCGATCCTGGCGGAGGCGCGCCCGGCCGCAAAGCCGACGATGACGCTGGGCATGGCGGGTCCGCCCCCGAAGTCGGATTGATCCACGCGGCTGGTGCCGTGGTCCAGACATCCGCAGGAACGCGCCCCTTTCAAGAGAGATGCAAGCAGGTTGCAGGACAGCAGGAAGGAATGTCGATCATGAATCGCTCGAACTCGTCGGCCGTCGTGGTTGGGCTGCCTCTTGTGGCCGTGGCGCTCTGCGCCGCCAGCGTCCGCGCCGACCTCGTCACCGAGTATCGGTACGACACCAAGATGCAGATGACGCGGGAGTTCAGCTACGACTCCGGTCAGGGCGGGTCGACGCATTCGGTGTCCACGTACGAGTTTGACGAGCTGGGACGCCAGAAACTGGTGCGGCGTCACGTCGCGGCCACGTTCTCTTTCGACAACACGAAAGACGACATCACGTTCTACGTGTACGACGTTGCCAGCAACCTCACCAAGCTGGTGCGGAAGGGCCTGGACCAGCAGGATATCACCAAGATTGAAGCCGACGATGTAGTCACCACTTACGACTACGACGCCCTTGGACGCCGCATCACGACCACCGACGCCTCCGGCGGCAAGACCGTGTACGCCTACGATCTCGGCGGCAACGCCACCAAGCAGAGCGTGCTGCTTTCCGGCACCACCTGGGCGGACACGCTGACCGAGTACGACGGCCTGGGCAGGGCCACCCGGGTGACCGATCCCGAGGGTCACTACCGCGACATTAGCTACAATTCGCGCAGCCTGCGGTATCTCGAAATCGCCAAGAACGGCAGCGGCACCGCTCTTTCCCGCCAGCGATCGTATTACGACAGCCTCGGGCGCGTCACCAAAGAAGCCCGCTATCTCGACCCCGCCGACACGGGCGACCCGGCGGTCAACGAAGATCAGGTCTCCGAGTACGTGTACGACAGCGACGGCCGCGTCCTGACCCAGACGATGTACAACCGCAACTCCAGCACGCCGCTGCGGACGATCCACGCGTACAGCGTCAACGGATGGCTGACCAAGACCACGGACCCGGGCGGCGGCTATGTCGAGAACCTGCCGGACGCAACGGGAACCGTCACCAAGCGCTACGTTTACGACATCGTCGGCACGCGCACCGTCGAACTGGCCTACGACCCGCTGGACCGCCTCACCAAACAGACGCTCAAGGGCGCTACCCAGGGCAATGACATCGTCACGCAGTACGGGTATGACGGTGCCGATCGGCGCACCAAGATGATCGATCCTGACAGCCGCGAGACGACTTATGCCTACGACCCGCTCGGCCGTCAGACCGCCGTGACGGAGGATGCCGCCGGCATGATCCGCGTGACGACCTCGATCTTTGATCGCCTCGGCCGGCTCGACAAGCTGCGCGCCTTCGACGACCTTCCATCTCCCGGCGAGAATCAGGACACCGAGTACAAGTACGACCTCGCCGGTCGCCGCATCAAGATCAAGTACCCGGACGCCACCGGCGCCAACGACTCGGTGCGCTACGTGTACGACTCCGCCGGGCGCATGATCACGCGCAAGACGCCCAACGACGGTTTCATCGTCCTCTACGCTTACGACAAACGCGGACTCCTCACCTCCAAAACCGGCGGAACGACGAGCGAAACGTACGGCTATGATGGTGCCGCTCGCATGACTTATGCGCGCAAAGGCGTCACCTCAACCAACGATGTGTCCGACACCGGATTCGCCTATGACGGCTTGGGTCGCCTGACCCAAGAGACTCAATCGGTCATCGGCGGCACGGCCAAGACGCTCGAGTACGTCTACGACCAGCTCGGCAACCGCCTGACGATGAAGTTCGAGCCGTCGGGCGCCAACTCCCTGTGGCTGGCCTACGGGTATGACGACCTCTCGCAAAACACCTCCGTCCAGGCCAAGTTCCGCACCGCCCGCGGCAACCCCTCCGCCTATCAGGACCTCATCACCTACGACTACCAGGGCCGATACCTGACCCAGCGGCGCCTCCTGACGCGGTACAAGTACGAATCCGCCTATTCGACGAAGGACCTCTACCTCGACTACCGCCCGGAGTACGACGACCAGCGCTTC
>CAZGJA010000084.1:0-4702 GCA_964526695.1 uncultured Phycisphaeraceae bacterium | reverse complement strand
TACGTGCCAATCCATGGCGGAACTGCTCGATCTCGTGTTCGACTGGCTCGAACACCGACGACCGTTCGAGGTGGAACGCGACGCGTACCTGCAAACAAGGGCAGCATAGACCGGTTTACATATTGGGAGGAGCTATTTAGTCAAGAGATGTTCTGGTTCACCGCGAATGAGCTTTTCGGTGTCTATTGCCATGATGATCGCTCGTTAGAGGCTCTGCGTCATATTCTTCTTCGTTCGAATGCGAGCGGAAAGCTCTTAGTTCCATACGGTCTACGGTGTTTGGCCGTTTCATCGGGTCCTAAGCAAACCCGCGAACGCGCCAAGCAGCTTCTAAAGCAACTTACTCAATCTGATTTGCCTGCGTTACGGCAGAGAGCGATCGACGAGTTTGCGCGGATTTAGTTTGCATGATTTTCTGGCACATCTTTCGTATGCTCTAATCAGCTGTTATACTCACGGTTGTTCGAGCTTCATTGGTCGCTCGACCTTAGTTCACCGGCCACATGGACGACGACTTCATCGCCCAGGTGGACGCCAGGCTCAATTCCGGCCTGGATGCCGGCCTGCTGTTCCGCTACCTCGACCCGGACAACTTCTACCGTGCCCGGCTGGAGACGGCCGGCGCGTCCAATACCGTCTATCTGGAGAAGATGCTCAAGGGCAAGCTGACCGTGCTGGGCAGCACGACGTTCACCCCTTCCACGCCGAACGTCCTGAAGGTAAAATGCAGCGCATCGACCCTGAAAGTCTGGGTCGACGGCACGCTGAAGATTACCTGCACCACGAACAGCGACCTCGCTTGGGGTGGGTCCGCGACGTTTTGCACGCCGCGATGCAGGTGGAGTGCCGTTCATCGCTTGCCGCGAGCGCCTGCCGCCGGATACAATCAGGCGTCATGACCACGGCCGCATTATCTCCGCCTGACCCTGCCGTCCGCGCGCCGGTCTATGCGGGGCTGCGCATGTCCGCCGACGAGTTCTTCGCGCTGGAAGACGACGGGTTCAAGTACGAACTGGTGGATGGAGTGACGATCATGTCCCCAAGCCCGACGCCAAGTCATCAGAAGGCCGCCTTGGAAATCGCCTACCAGTTGATGTGCCACCTGAAGGCGCATCCTCAGGGGGAGCTTCTCCACGAAACGGACATCGAGCTTGAGCCGGGGCTTGTCTATCGCCCGGAGCTTGTGTTCCTGCGAACCGAGCTGGTCCGTGCGAACTGGCGGCGCATCCGGACGGCGCCGGACCTTGTGGTCGAAGTCGTGTCGCCGGAATCGCGCCGCTTCGACCGGGAAACGAAGAAGGCGGATTACGAGCGCCACGGCGTGCGCGAATTCTGGATCGTCGATCCGCAGCTCGAGGCCTTCACCTTCTTTCGACTGGCCGACGGTCGATTCACCGAGGCCGCCGCGCAGGGCGACGCCTTTGCGAGCGAGGTCGTGACCGGCTTTACGCTGGACCTCGCGGCCGTTCGTACCGCGTTTCAGCCTCTGCTCTGATGCCCGAACCCTTGTAAGACCCCACCGGTAGTCCGCCGCCCCGGCGATCCATGCCTGATTCCACAGACGCGCGCCAACGCTCGCACACCCTGCCCGCAGGACGGATTGGCGGAATCGAACGGGCTTCCCTAGAGTTGAATGGATGGGGCTTCCACGCGTGAAGGCGAAATCCATACTGCACAACTCGGGACAAGCTCGATGGGGCGTGCTCGCCGGCGTGCTGCTTGGCGGTGTGCTGCTCATCGGCGGGGGCGTGCTGTTGCTGACGGAGCGCACGACCGACGCCGCGGTGACGTGGGGCGCCAGTCTTCCCGCCGCGCAGCGCGAGGCCGCTGCCGCGCAGCGCCGCGTCTTCGTCGCATTCAGCACGGAGCGTTGCGGCGGCTGTCGAAAGATGGAAACCGTGCTCGGCGAGCCGGCGGTCCGACGCGCGCTGGCGACCTTTGTCCCCGTCCGCGTGGACCCGTTGGAAGACAAAGCCACCGCCACCCAGTACGGCGTGGACAGCTTCCCCACGTTCATCGTGACGGATGCTGCGGGCGTGGTGCTCGCGCGAACGGTCGGCGTGCAGGAACCCGCGGCGTTTACGGAGTTTCTGCATCGCGCCGCCAGTGTGCGAGCCGCGCCGGCCGGGCCTGAGTGGATCGCGCGCGGACGCCGCATGATGGTCGCCGCTGACTCGCCGCACGCCTCGCAGGCCGGTCTTGAGATCCTCCGCGCGGGCGGCAACGCTTTCGACGCCGCCGCGGCCGTCTCCTTCGCGCTCGCCGTGGTGCGGCCTGAGAGCACGGGCGTCGGCGGCGGCGGGTTCATGATCGCGCGCTTCGCCGACGGGAAAACCGTTGCGCTGGACTTCCGCGAAGTCGCGCCGGCCGCGTCCCGTCCCGACATGTTTCTCGCACGCGAGGGCGCCGCGCCGCCGCCGGAGGACGCGAGCCGCAACGGACTTCTCGCCGCGGGAGTGCCGGGACTGGTGGCCGGGCGATGCGAGGCGTTGAAGCGATGGGGCACGCTGCCGCTCTCGCGCGTGCTGGCGCCGGCGATCCGCCTGGCGGAAGAGGGCTTCGCGATCGACGACGCGTATGCCGCCGCGGCGAAGGAAGCGCTCGAAGAATATGAGGTCCATCCATCGCTGAAAGAACGATGCGCCTTCGTCTATCAGACCTTCCTCGGCGGCGGCACGCCATTTCCGGTCGGGCATGTGCTCAAGCAGCCGCAGCTTGCGAAGTTTCTCAGACGCCTGGCCGAGCACGGCGTCGAGTTCTACTACAAGGGCGAGTTCGCGCAGGCGCTCGACAGGCACATGCAGACCGGCGGCGGCGTGATGACCGCGACCGACCTTGCGGGATACGCCGTCAAGGATCGCACGCCGCTGATCGGTACGTATCGCGACTTCACCGTCATCGCCATGCCCCCCCCCTCGTCCGGCGGCGTCGCGCTGCTCGAAGCGCTCAACATCCTTGAGATCTTCCCCATGCCCACTCTGCGCGACAACGACGTGCGTCCCGGCCCGCACCTGCTCATCGAGGCCATGAAGCACGCGTTCGCGGACCGCTCGCGATACCTGGCGGACACGGATTTTTCGAGCGTTCCCGTCGAGCAGCTCACCTCCAAGGCGTACGTTCGCCAGTTCGCGATGCGCATCCAGAAGTCGCTGCCGGGCACGCTGCCGATTGAGACGTATGGCTCGCCGCAGATCGCGACGCCCGGGTTGCCGCAGCTTCCCGAGGACGGCGGCACGAGCCACTTCTGCATCGTGGACGCTGCGGGCACGGTCGTGGTCAGCACCGAGACGATCAACACGTCGTTCGGCTCGCTGGCCGCGGTGGATGAGTGGGGCGTCGTGCTCAACAACCAGATGGACGACTTCGCCACGCAGCCGGGCGGTGCGAACGCCTTCGGGCTGGTGCAGTCGGATCGCAACCGCGTCGAGCCGGGGAAGCGACCGCTGTCGAGCATGTGCCCGACGATCGTGCTCAAAGACGACCGGCCGGTGCTGGCCCTCGGCGCCTCGGGCGGCCCGCGCATCATCAGCGGCGTGCTGAACGTCATGGTCAACCTGCTCGATTACAGCCTGCCGCCGCAGGAAGCGATGACCGCGCCGCGCCTGCACCACCAGTGGCAACCCGACACCGTGTTCTTCGATCGTCCCGCACCGCCGGCGCTGATCGAGATGCTCAAAGCAAGAGGGCACGCCATCAACGACGAGCATCGCGGCGCGATCGTGCAACTGATCTTCCGGGAGCCGGACGGCTGGCTGGGCGCGAGCGACCCCCGCAAGCAAGGCCGCCCGGCGGGAGAGTAGCAGGAGCGGCGGGCGGAGACACAGCGGACGGGGATACCGCCTGTGACGCAGCTCGCTGCCGGGCCTGGTTGAAGCATGGCCCAGGAGCAAGCCGAAGTCGAGGATCACGCTCACTGATGCTTCCGAATGCCGCAGGCGGGTGATCCACCGGCATCCCGCCGAAGCGACTGCAGACCGCGGCGCCCAACTGCGGGTTGCCGAACTGAATCAACATGAACTTTCGCACCCGGCGCCCTTGCCGCCGACTCACCTCTCGCATTCATCAGGAATGCGGTTGTAGTTCTCGTCCAGTGACAGCTCGCTGAGAATCTCAATCCAGTCCGGGACGCCGTTGGCGTTGCAGTCCCCCTCGCCGAAAACGAAACACTCGCCGCCCCTGAAGCCCTCTGAAATCACCGCGCCGCGAAAATAGTCGGGATCGCTGCCGCGTTCTCGAGCGGGCGATCCGTCCACCGGAGCGAAGTCCCGCCACTCATCTTCGACAAGGCAACCCGGCTCGTATAACATGGGGTCAAGGAAATCGTTCGTTGGACCGATATTGGGATCCGCATGGAACATCAAGTCGGGGGCCTCTGGATCCCATGCGATGCTGTGATCCACTACCGCGTACCCAAATGAGAAGTTCCCATAGAAGTAAATCTCCCATCCCTCGTTCTGCAAAAAGACATTGTCCCAGAAAACTGGGTACCCCGCGCGTAACTCTTCAGCCGTTTGCGTTCAGGCGTACCGCAAGATGTTATGATGGGCCATTTGCGCTTTCTGTCAAAGCGCGGTATCTCAGCGGCGTGACACGGAAATTGTTGGCCGATAGCACGGATCTGCTTTGGGCGGCGGCGCTGCGCGGGGAACTGAGCGAAGCTCAGGCGCGACAGCTCGCGCGGCGCGGGCCGGAAGCCGTGGCC
>CAZGJA010000083.1:0-13877 GCA_964526695.1 uncultured Phycisphaeraceae bacterium | reverse complement strand
GCGCACCAGCTCGTGCAGGTGGTTCTCCATGAAGTCCTTCGTCTCGATCTTCAGCAGCGGCTTCTTCAGCTTCTGCGAAAGCCAGATCGTCGCCCGCTTTTCGGTTTGCGGCGTCCAGTCCACGCGGCCCACCGTCCAGGGGAGTTGAATCGCGGTGAGCTGGCTGGCCGCCGCCTCGTCGAGCGCGAAGATCGCGTTGCGGTGCGTCTGGAGAAAGCTGGCGGTGACCGTCTCCGAGACTTCCTCTTCGATGGCGCGGCGGGCGATCTTCGCCTTGTGCTCGCCCAGGGCCATGATGATGATCTTCTTCGCAGAGAGGATCGTGCCGACCCCCATCGTCACCGCCTGCAGCGGCACGTTTTCCTCGCCGAAGAAGTCGCTCGAGGCGTCGCGGCGGGTGGTGGGGTCGAGCGTGACCATCCGCGTGAGGCTGTTGCGGCTGCTGCCGGGCTCGTTGAAGCCGATGTGCCCCGTGCGGCCGATGCCGAGAAGTTGAATGTCGATCCCGCCGGCTTCAGCGATCTTTCGCTCGTAGTCTTTGCAGAACTGAGCCACGTGCGGCGGGGACAACGTTCCGTCCGGCACGTGCGTGCTTGTCTTGTCGATGTCGATCCGGTCGAAGAAGTTCTCGTCCATGAAGCGGCGGTAGGACTGGAGCGAGTCTGGGGGCATGGGGAAGTACTCATCGAGGTTGAAGGTCTGGACGTTGCGGAAGGAGAGACCTTCGTCGCGGTGCAGCCGGATCAGATCCTCATACACGCCCAGCGGCGTGGACCCGGTGGCGAGGCCGAGCACCGCTTGCCGCCCTTGTGAGGCGCGCTGGCGAATCAGCGCGGCGATCTCGTCGGCGACGGCGCGGCTGGCGATTTCGGCGCTGGGATGGACGACGACGCGCAGGTTTGGACTCGGCTCGCCATGTGGCGGCGTCGCGCCGGGTAGATGCGGCGCACTGCACGAGTCGTCTGCCGCAGCAGACGCAGACGGTTGGCCCGCAGTGTCGGACATGACGAGGAAGATACCGCATGTCGGGGTCGTCACAATGGGGCAAGTTCATCGGCAGGGTGGCATGCTCTCGCTGTACTCAGCGTGAGCATGGGCTTCCCCACGCATCGTGCCATGCTCTCGCTGTACTCAGCGTGAGCATGGGCCTCCCCACGGCCCGACGCATGGCTACCCGCTGCGCGTGAAGCCATGCCACCCAGCGCGCGTGAAGCCGTGCCACCCGAGCTGCAGCAGATCCGTGCCCACCCATCACGGCGCGTTGGGTGGCGGCGCGACTTCCGCGGGGGCCGACGACGAAGCGTCTTCTGCTTCGATCTCCCGTCGAAGCGCGTCGTTCGGTCGGGCGCCCTTCTCCAAGGCGAGCTCAAGTGCGGCGCGCGCCTCATCACCGCGCCCCATGAGCAGCAGCGCCTCCGCCAGCAGCGCGTCCGCCTCTCCGCCTTGCGCATCGCCTTCCACCGCCAGCAGCGCGTACATCCTCGCGTCCCGTGCACGGCGATGTCGGACCGCCGCATCGGACGCAAGTCGTGCGTCCGCCACCGCCGCTCGCGCATGTTTGATCGAGAGGTTGATGTCGGCCTCGTCGGGCGGCGGTTTCTCGTGTTTCTCGCTGTTCTCGAAGGCCTCCCGCGCGAGGTTGTCGTAAGCGACCGTCTCCACGCCCAGCCGCCGCACGGCGCGCGTCCGGCTCGCCTTCAGCGTGTCCTGATACCAGTCCATGAGCCGGTGGGCGTCCTGCACGTCCTCGATGCGCCGGACGAATGCCGCGGACGGGGCCTCGTCGGCAAGCAGCGACGCCGCCCACGCGTCTGGGAATTCCGTGTGCTCATAAAGCGGTCGATACGCCCCGACGCCGCCGCTGCGCCAGAAGCTGCGCACGGCCTGGTAGTTGAGCTGGTTGTGATCGTCCGTGTTCGGCTCCAGCTCGCCGAAGACGCCGAGGGATGAATCCAATCGCTTTCCGCGCAGCGTCGCGCAGTCCAGCAGGAAGCAGCCGAACAGGTCCGCGGCGGACTCGATACGAATGTTCCGCAGGCTCGACGCGACCGTACCTCGTTGCATCCAGCGCCCGACCGTCCCCCAGGCGTCGCGCGGACGATCCGTGGCGATGATGCAGTAATCGTCCAGTGACGGCGAGAGCCACACCGTCGTCGAATCGAAGACTTCGTCCACCGTCTGAATCACCCGGAGGAACTCGCGCGGCGGCAGCGAATACGAATGCAGCCACTGACACAGAATCCCGCCCTCGCGCAGGCGCGACCGGCAGTTCTCGAAGTGCTCGCGCGTGAACAGATACGCCACACCGGCCATCCACGGGTTCGACGGCTCGGAGACGATCACGTCGTAAGCTCGATCCGTCAGGGCGAGATGATTGCGACCGTCGGCGATGATGACGTTCGCCCGCGCGTCGTCCAGACACCGCGCGTTGACCGCGTCGAACGGTCCGGCGGCGCCGTCGGGCGGATGCACGCCTTCCACCACCGCGCGCGACATCTCCACCACGTCCACCCGTTCCACCGGGTATGTCAGCACGGCGCCGAGCGTCACACCGCTGCCCAAGCCGATGACGGCCGCCTCCTTCGGATTCTCGTGCAGAATCATGGGCAGATGCCCGAGCAGGACCTGCGTGCCCATGTCGTAACGGTCGCTGGCGTCGGGCTTGCCGCCGCACACCAGCACCGTGTTGTCTCGGCTGGCCCCGATGTCCTCGGCCCGCTCGCGCACGATCGCCACGGTTCCCGCCGCGGCCTCGCGGTAGAACATAATCACCGGCGGGTGCTCCAGCGGCACCTGCAGCAGGAAAGGACCGAACACAAACAAGGTGCGATCCCAGCCCACGCCAAACACGTAAGCCGCGCACAGCGTCAGCAGACCCAGCCCGCTTGCCGCCAGTCGGAAGGCGCGAATGTCCACCGGCCTCGCCGCGATCGCGCCGAGAATGCCCGCCATCCCGTAGAGGATCGCGCCGGCGTGCAGCGTGCCCTGCACGCCCACCGCATCGAGCAGCACCAGCCCACCCACAGCCGAGCCGAGCATCGCGCCGATGGTGTTGATGGCGTACACGGAGCCGGTGGTGCGCGCCGTGCCCGCGCGCCGCCGCTGCGCCCAGGCGTCGCACGCCAGCGGAAACGTCGCCCCCAGCGTGAGCGTGGGCAACGCCAGCAGCACGAACGTGCGCCCCCCGACCTGCTGATAAATGGTCATCGCGGAGGCGCCGTCCGCCACCAGCTCCTGCAGCAACCGGAGCGTGTGAACCGGCGCGCCCCCCAGAATGAGCATCACCCCCCAACAGAGCATGGAGGTCGCCATGCACGCCACCGACCACGGCACAGCCGCATCGCGAAACCGCCGGACCAGCCACGAAGCCAGGCTCGCGCCCAATGCCAGACCCACGAGGAACACGGCCACAATCAGGCTGAAGGCATACGTCGAGCTACCGACGCAAAAGGCAATGACGCGCGTCCAGCCGATCTGCGTCATCATGCCCGCCGCGCCGGTCATCCCCGCGCCAAGCGCGATCAGCCCAGCGCCGCGCCGGGCGTCGTCGTCCAACGACAAATCCGACGCGCCCAAGGTCGCTGAAGGCGCGGAAGCTCGTTCGCCCTCTTGTTCGCCGCGTTCCACGACGGACGGGGCTTGCGATTCCACAACCCCCACAGCAGCGCTGCCCCGACGCGGCACACTCATTGTCCGGCTCCGCCCCGCGTACCACGCCAGCCCCGCCGCGAGCACGTTCAGTCCGACGGCCGTCAGGTTCGTGCCCAACAGCCCGATCGCCTCACCCAGCACGAACCCGCCCGCCAGCACGCCGACCACCGCGCCGATCGTGTTGAGCGCATAGAGCCGACCCACCACCGCGCCGAGCCGCTCGCCTTCGTTGCGAATCGCCAGCGCCATCACCGGCAACGTCGCGCCCATCAGCGACGTGGGTATCAGCAGGATGCCCACGGCCAGCGCGAACCTCGCCGCAGTCATCGGCCCCGGCGCGCCCTCCGTCGCGGCGTACATCCAGCGGAGTGGACCGTTGAGCATCGGAATGACGAGGGGGATGAGAAGTCCGAACGCAGCGATCCCCAGCTCGAGCCGCGCGTACGTCAGCCACGGGCGCGCCGCCCGGTCCCCTCGTCGCCCCGCAACGTGGCTCCCCAGCGCCAGCCCGCCCATGAACGCCGTCAGCACCGCCGCGTGGCTGAATACGTCCAACCCCAGCAGCAGCCCGAACCGCTGCGCCCAATAGATCTCGTAAAGCAACCCGGCCGCGCCGGAGAGGAAAAAGCAGATGTAGAGGATAAGATGAAGCGCCATGCGGCGAAGTTCCGCGAGGATGCCGTCAACCGCGTCCGCCGCGCCTGAAATCGAGGCATACGGTGCAGCCCGTCACGGGTTATAATGATGGACGTGCATGGAATCAACGGTCGTTGGAATCAGGGGTTCTTGATGCTCGAACCGAACGCAGTGACGGAATCGCAACATCAGAGCCGCGCCCGTACGGAAGCGGTTTCTTCACCGCCCCACGCAAGGCGAGAACCGGTTCTCTTTCCAGTACCCGGGCAGCCGCCCGCCACGGCGGGTCCGCCGCGGCGAATCCGCGATCGTCGCCCATGCGGGCGCGGCGCCCCACGCGCGGTCGCTCTCGCCTGGACGCGCATCGCGTTGGTCTTCCTCCCGCTTTGCACGATGTGCTTCTCCGCGGCGGCACGACCGCTCCCTCAGCCCCCGCCCGCGAAGAGCGAAGCGGAACTCGCAAAGAACCTCGTCCACGACGCCCTCTCCAAGCTGTCACCTTCGCTCGTCCGCATTGAGACGGTGGGCGGCTCGCAGCCGGTGGAAATCGTCGAGGCCGAACCCGGCGATGCGGCGCCCGGCACGCCGCCGCGCAAACCACGGCAAGAGACGTTCCGCGACACGCCCGGCTCCTCCTTTCGCGTCGCCGACGGACCCACGACGGGCATCGTGTATTCCGCCGACGGTTACATCGTCACCAGCAGCTTCAACTTCGTCCGCGAGCCGGAACTGATTTCCGTCATGCTCTCCGACGGGCGCCGGCTGGCCGCGGATCTGGTCGCGCGCGATCAGGTCCATAAGGTCGCGCTGCTGAAGACGGATGCAAAAGACCTGCCCGTGCCGGCATGGGCGTCGCCGACAGACCTTCGCGTGGGCGAGGGCGTCGTCGCGCTGGGTCTGGGACTCGGCTCGCGCACGCCGGCGGTCAGCGTCGGCATCGTCAGCGCGCTGCGACGGATGTCGGGCAACTGCGTTCAGACGGACGCGAAGCTCAGCCCCACCAACTACGGCGGACCGCTGGCGACGCCCGAGGGTCGGATCATGGGCATGTGCGTCCCGATGGCGCAGCGCCCGGGGGAGCTGGCCGGCATCGAAATGTACGACTCCGGCGTGGGCTTCGCGCTCACGAAGGACCGCGTGGACGCCATCGTCGCCGGGTTGAAAACGGGACAGAGCGTTTACCGCGGCTGGCTCGGCATCGCTGTCGATCCGCATCGCGAGGACGCCGTGGTCATCGACAACCTCGCGGACCCGTCGCCGATGCGCTCCGCCGGCGCTCGCAAAGGAGACTGCATCGTCGAAGTGGACGGCGCGACGATCCTCCACTACGGGCAGTTTTTCCAGAAGTTCGCGCTCCTGCCGGCCGGCCGCAGCGTGCGAATCAGCTTGCAGAGAGGCGAGGAACGGCTGGACATCGAGGTCACCCTGGCGCGAGCCGCGGAACTGGGCGCGCTGCCGGAAGTGGTTGAGGAGCCGTTCGATCCCTCCGACCCGAAGGGCGATGCGCCGCCGCCGCCCGGTCCATAGAAGCCTCCGTGTACGACTATGGCGTTAAGCCGGCGCGTTCGGGCGATGTGACCAGACCAAGGGGGCCGTCGGCGGAGCCGTAGTGAGCGTGGCCTGCAAGCCGCCCCGACGTCATGGCTGCGGCTTGGGCTCAGCCGGCGGCTGCTGCGAGACTTGCTTCCTCGCCTCCGCGCGGCGCGCTTCGAGCGCCGCCAGCCGCTCCGCCTTTTTGCGATCCTTCTCCTCCTGCGCTTTCCGCATCGCTTCCTGACGGGCCGCCTCCAGTTGCGGATCCTTCGGCGGAAGCGGTTTGTCCACGATAAGCTGCCCGGCCGGGGAGTTGTGCGCCACCGCCCCACCGCCGAGGGGAACGTCGGCGTGAATGAACAGCGTGTTGTGCTCGCCGGGCGGGGCATCCGGCGGGACATCCAGCGCGTACTTGAGTTCCTGCGTGTCTTTCGTCACCGGCAACGGCGCGGCCGCGACCTTGCCGGGCAGACCCAGGAGCTGCGCCTGGATTTCCCCGTCGAACGGCGTTCGCTGCGTAACCCTGACCACGACCTCGACGCCCTTGCCCTGCTCGGTGCGCGATTTCTGCACGGCAAACTCGACGAACGGCTCGGCCACCTGCAACGGAACCAGGGACGTCGCAACCTCGATCGGCGCGCCGCCGCCGTCGGTCGTGGCGGTCAGGGCGATCTTCCACGTGCCGACGGTCGCGTTGCCTGCGGCATTGAGCGGAAGCCCGCCCTCGGATTTGTCCGGCGGAAGTTCAAGCGTGCCCGAGCCGATGCCCGGCGGATTCCAGAGCATTCGCACGGTGATCGGTCCGTTGAAGCCTTCCGCGCGCTGCACCCGCACCGGAAGCACCATGGACCCCATACGCACGATCGGAACCACCGGCGGATCCACCTCCACCCGCAGCGGGGCGGGTCTTGCCACCGCCACCGCCAGCCGATCGACGCTCACCGCATAGAACGGATTGTTCTCATACTTGACGAGGTCGATCGACTGCGCAAGACCGCCGCGAACGCCCAGCGCGGGGTCCACCGTCTCGCCGACCAGTTCAACCAGCGCGCCTGCGGGCGCAGCTTCAGGCGCCGCCTCAAAGACGAGCGGAAGCTGACCGACCGACTCGTGCATGGCCTCGCCAGTTAGCGTCAAGCCTGCGGGAAGCCCCGACGCACTGATCTTCAGCGCTCCGCCGAAGTCCGCGCGTGTCGCGGTCACGAGCAAGGCCGCACGATTGCCGGCGGCAACGGTCAGCGCGGCCTCGGGCGACGAGACCGAGAGCGTCAACGCGGGCTTGACCGGCGCGATCTCGATGAAATACGTGAAATCCGGTCCCTGTCGAAACAGCAGATCGCGCACTTCAAGGACGACCTTCTCATTCGCCGGGCAGGTGAACCGCACCAGGCTGTCGGGTCCGCCGGAATCGTCCGCGCCGCCCAGCCCCTCGCCTCCGGCCCGACGCACGTTCAACACCGAATCCACCGGCGACCCGATCGCGCGGGCGTACACGCGCGCCTCGAACGCCTGACCCGCTGCGCCGTCGAACGCGAAACAGTCCACGTCCCGCTCGCCGCTCAGCACGCCGGACACGCCGCCCGGCGCGGCGATGGGCGTCGCGGTCTCGGTCGCTTGGTTCGGCTCAACCTCCATCCCGACCGGATACGCGCTGATGCGCAGCGGCAGCGGCGTCGGGCTGACCGCCCCGTCGGCTCGCTGGGCATGAATCGCCTGCCACCCCGCCGCGCCGGCCGTGACACTTTGCGTGCTCAGCGTCGCGTCGCCGAGCCATGTGACCTGCCCCGTCGCGCCGGTTTGAAAAGCGGAAGGGACGCACGCCGTGGGCCGCGGAAACGATCCCGCGTGAAGTCGATACCAGAAGTTCCCGCCGCCGCCATAGGCCGTCTCGCGAACCTGCACGAAGTACGTCCCCTCCGCAGCGAACGTACGCACGATGGCCGCATCCTGCCGCAGCAATGGGACATCATCCGCCACCGCCAGCTCGCCTCCGCCAGCGTCGAGGATGGCCAGGCGCGGATCAAACAGGGCGTCCCCCAGTCGCAAGCCCTCGACCTCGAACGCCAGCGTCTGCCCCGCGCTCGCATGAAACGCGAACATGTCCACGTCCTCCGGCGGATTCGCGCCGTTGATGCACACAGGGAGGTTCAGCGCCCCGGCCTGCTCGCGCGTGTGGTTCGGCTCGACCTCCTGCGACTCGGGCAGATTGGACACGGAGAAGAGCTTCAAGTTGGAAACCCCGTCCGCGGTCCTCAGCCGCAGGCGATGCAGCCCCGGCGATGCGTCCGCGGCAAGGCGAATCGTGCAGCGCACGTTCCCGGCGTCCACCGGCTCAAAGCCGACCCCCGAGACGCCCGGCGCATCGGTCAGCACCTCAAGCGGATGCTCCAATCTGGCGCCGCTGAACGTGACGACGACATCTGTTCCGCGCTGCCCGCCGCGGGGAAGCAGCGTGCTGATCTGCGGAGGCGCGCCGCCCCGCGCCACGCCTCCCATGATAAGCCAGAGCCACACTGCGCTGCGGGACATGCTCACGCTGCGTACAGCGAGAGCATGGCACCCTGTCGCGATATGCCGGAGACATACTGCGCTGCGGGACATGCTCACGCTGCGTACAGCGAGAGCATGGCACCCTCTCATGGCGCGATTCCGGTTCGCGGGGCGATTTCGGCCTGCGGGGCGACTCCGGTCCGCGGCGCATCGACCTGCCCTTCGTTGCGACGCATCAAGATGGCTTGAGGTTGCTGTCACCGTACAAACCTGCCGCGACGTGATTTGCATGTCCGGGCGCCCAGGCGCGCCGCCTGGCACACATCGAAGCCTTCAAAGCGTTGCGCGCCACGGTCAATCCGACGCTTCACGCGAGGCGCCAGGGATCCCGCGGGATCACCCCTGGGAGCTGCCGACCCAACGGTAACGACTCTGCAAGCCCGTGCTCGCTGATTCAAGCTGGATCGAACGCTGCACGTTGGCGCGGAGGTGTTCCAAAATCTGGAAAACGTGCTCGGCCTCCTCCGGGCGGCCCATCGCGGACGCAATGTGCTCCGCCGTCCAGCTCCCTGCGGTTTGCGACCGCAGCCAGGACGTGATGGCCCGCTGAAGGTCAAGCACGCCGGCGGCGGCTTTTTTGCCCGCTTCCACGCCGGGTTGGTCATACGCATTGACGTCGATCAGCTCGGCGTAAAGCCCGACGGCCCGTTCAAAGAGCGCGATCAGCGCGCCGACGGCGAACGCATCGATCCGCGGAAGCGCGAGGGTCATCGACTGGCGGCCCTTCTCGGACAGCGCTGCCCGCGTACCCAGCATGAATCCCAGCAGATAATCGCCGGTCGTGATCCCCGGCTCCACGTCGAGCGTCGGCGGGCAGCCGTCTTCCAGCGCATGGATGAACGTGACGAAGAAGTCGTCGCGTCCGTCGCGCAACTGCTGAACGAAGGCGTGCTGATCGGTGCTGCCCTTGTTGCCGTAAACGGTCAGTCCCTGCGGAACCGCTCGACCGTCGCGGGCGGCGGCCTTGCCCAGCGATTCCATGACGAGCTGCTGAAGATAACGTGAAAAGAGCAAGAGGCGGTCGTTGTACGGCAGAACAACCATCGCCCGCTCGCCCCGCCCGCCGCCGGCGAAGTGCCACATTAGTGACATCAGCATCGCCGGGTTGCGCCGCACGTCGCGCTGCCGCGTGGCTTGGTCGCACGCCGCCGCTCCCGCAAGCAGCCGCCGCACGTCGATCCCCTGAAGCGCCGCGGGGAGCAACCCCACCGCCGACGTGACGGAGGTGCGCCCGCCGACCCAGTCCCACATGGGAAACGTGCGCAGCCACCGCTGGGACTTCGCCAGCGCATCGAGGGCGCTGCCCTCCCCCGTGACCGCGACGGCATGGGCGGCGAAGTCCAGCCGGCGCGACGTGAAAGCATGCCGCGCTTCCAACATGCCGTTGCGAGTTTCGATCGTCGAGCCGGATTTCGAGACGACGATCACCAGCGTCTCGCGCAGGTCTTGGCCGATCCCCGTCAGAACGCGCGCGATGCCCGCCGGATCGGTGTTGTCGAGGAAGTGCAGGCGCAGGGCGTTCGACGCGCTGCCCGCCGCAGGGTCCGCCCCCGACAGCGCATCCGCGACGAACTGCGGCCCCAGCGCCGACCCGCCGATGCCGATCAGCAGCGCATGTCGGAACCGCGATGCGGCGCCTGCCGCGGAAGGTCGAACCCTCCCCGCGTGGACATCAGCGGCAAAGGCCAGAACATCGGCGATCGCCTGCTCGATCGCCGTACGGAGCGCCGGCGTCGGCGCGAGCTGCGGCGCGCGAAGCCAATAGTGCCCGACCGGGCGATTCTCGCTGACGTTGGCGATCGCGCCGGCCTCGATCGCCGCCATCGCGTCGAGCGCCCGTCCGGCCGCCGGCGCGATGCGCGACAGGTCCGCCTCGTCAAACGCCATGCGGCTGATGTCCAGCCTCAGCCCGACGCCCTCAACGACGCAGAGGTATCGGCAGAACCGGTCCCATGAGGAAGGCGCGGTCACGAGGGTCGGCCCTCCTCCGCGGATTCATCCGTGTCCAAGTCGTCGAGCGTGCCGTCGGTCTCGGCGAGGTCGTGTCCACCGGAGCCGTCGTCGCCGCCAGAGCCGTCGATGGCACCCTCGCCGATGTCACCTGCCGTCGCAGCGCTGAACCACACGCGGACGCGTTCCGCCGTCGAGAGGTCAAGCCGTGACGCGCTGTTCTGCGCGGGCACGCCTTCGCTGTGGCACCGCTGGAGGATGCGGTGCGAGGTCACCCCCAGCTCGCGGGCAAGCTCCTTGATTTTCGGTCCCTTTTTGCCCATGCGGCGGCTATCCCCGGCAAACCGCGGTTGTCCAATCGGGAGGGCACAAGCTTCGCCGAGGGCATCGTCGTTGGCAAGAACCCGGCGGGAAGCGAGCATCGGGGATTCATGCGGCCGAATGCCGCCATCCGAAGTTCAGGAGCATGGCCGTGTTGCACAACGCCCACGGGAGCATCAAGTTCGCATTGTTCTGCATCGGCGCCGGATTGCTGGCTCCGTCCGGATGGGCGGATGCCTCCGCGGCCGCGGTGCAGGCGAACTGGCCCGCGAGCGTGGTCCGCGCCAAGGGCTTCGGTCGCCCGCCGGCGCACCTGTCCGGCGCCAGAGCGCGGCTCATGGCGCGGCGCGCGGCGGAAGTTACGGCCGTGCGCAACCTCGCCGCCAAGCTGCGCCTGCCGCCCGGCTCGCGCATCCAGGGCTTCCGCTATCTGCCGCCGACCTATCGCCCCGACGGCTGGGTCGAGGTCGTCGTCGAGTACCGTCCAAAGTAGCGCCACGCCGTGCCCCACCGCGCTCCACGTTTGCAAATGAGTTATGATGGCTTCTCACGATGAAGCCGTCGCCGGACCCATCCTCATTCCATCGCTTCGCGCATGACGCCATGGCCACGACATTCGAGGTCATGATCGAAGCGCGCAGCCGCGAGTACGCTGAATCCGCCGCCCGCGCCGCGTTCGACGAAGTGGATCGGATCGAGGGCGAACTGAGCCGCTTCATTCCCGACAGCGACATCGCGCGCGTGAATGCGCTCCGCGCAGGCCTGGCCGTCAAGGTGGGCCTCGAGGCGTTCGAGTGCCTGCAACTGGCCCAAGCCGTCTGGCAGGAAACCGACGGCGCGTTCGACGTGACGGTCGGCGGGATTCTGCCGAATCGACCGCCGACGCAAGCTGCCGCGGATCGCGCGCCCGTCGGAATGCACCTCCTGCAACTGGACGCAACGCAGCGCAGGGTCGCCGTGATCGAAACCGGCGTCGTCGTGGACCTTGGCGCGGTCGGGAAGGGGTATGCCATCGACCAGGCCGTCGAGGTGCTTGGAGATTGGGGCATCACGAGGGGATTTGTTCAGGCGGGGCAAAGCTCGGTGCTGGCGCTGGGGCATGGTCCGTCCGATCCGGAGGCCCTCTCCCTAGCCCCTCCCGGGGGGAGGGGGGAAGAGCGGCGCAGAGCGAATCCGCATGATGAGAGGGGAGCAGCCCTCCCCCTTCCCCCTCCCGCGGGGAGGGGGGAAGAGGCCCTCCCCCTTCCTCCTCCCGGGGGGAGGGGGGAAGAGCTTCGCACCCGAGTCTGTGCAGAGGACGCGGACGCTGCTTCCGGTGCGTTCAGCGGCGGGTGGTGGATGCCGCTGCGCGATCCGTGCAATCCGCGCGATCCGCGCGATCATGATCGGGTTCTGGGCCACGTGCTTCTGCAAAACAACTCGCTGAGCGGGTCCGGGCGGCGGCTGCATGGCGAGCACATTCTCGATCCGCGCACGCGAGAGCCTTGCCGCCGGGAGACGGTCGCCGCCTGGGCCGTCGCCGACTCCGCCGCGCTGTCCGATGCTTTCTCCACGGCGTTCATGGTGATGCCCCCCGAGCAGGTGGAGGCCTGCTGCTTACGGCATCCCGAGCTGTCGGCTATATTGATGCTCCGGTCGGGTGAGCGCTTCAGTGTGCGGCGATTCGGTTCCGCCAGTTCGCGCATCGACCTGCCTGCCAACGAGTGACCGTGGAGCCAACAGACATGCCATCTCAAAACGTCTCGCGTCGCCGCTTCCTCAAAACCACCGCCGGATCCGTCGCCGCCTTCACCATCGTCCCGCGCCACGTTCTCGGCGGGCCCGGTTACACCCCGCCCAGCGAGACGATCACCCGCGCCGTCATCGGCACGGGCGGCATGGGCATGGCCGGTCATGTCACCGCGAACGAAGACGGCAAGCCGCCCGTCACGCTGGCCGTGTGCGACGTGGATGAAAAGCACCTTGCGGAGGCGATGAAGAAGACGGGGCGAAGCTGCGAGGCGTATGCTGACTGGCGGAAGGTGCTGGATCGCAAGGACATCGACACCATTCACGTGGCCACGCCGCCGCACTGGCACGCGCTGATCGCCATCGCCGCGGCGCAGTGCGGGTTCGACGTGATGTGCGAAAAGCCGCTGACCCGCACCATCGGCGAAGGCGTCGCGCTGGCCAGCGCGGTCCATCGCTACGGCCGCATCCTCCAGGTGAACACGCACTTTCGCTTCGAAAATTACTACGCCTTCGGCGCGTCGAAGATGCTTCGCAAGGCGGTGGACAGCGGGCTGCTGGGCAAGCCGCTGACGGTGCGCGTCAGCCGCGATTTGGGCTTCGACTGGAAACTGAAGATGTGGAGCGGGCGGACGGACCTTAGGCCGGAGGGCGTGCCGGGCGAGTTGAACTACGACATGTGGCTGGGGCCCGCGCCGGTAAAGCCCTATCACCCGCACCGCGTGCACCAGTCCTTCCGCGGCTACTGGGACTACGACGGCGGCGGGCTGGGCGACATGGGCATGCACTATCTCGATCCGGTGCAGTACTTGCTGAACAAGGACGACACGTCGCCGGTGGAGATCAGCGCCGTCGCACCCTGGCCTGCCCACCCGGACGCCGCGGGTCTGTGGGATGAGGTGAGGCTCAAGTACGCCGACGGCGACACGATCATCCTCAAGAGCGGCGAGTGGGGCGCGGAGGATAAGCCCGGTCAGCCGTTCATCGAAGGACCAAAGGGAAGAGTGTTTGCCAACTACCGCACCGAGCCGGCGGGGCTGTTCGACAAGCTGGACGGCGTGCCGGATCCGAAACCGCTGGTGAATTTCGAGACGGCCGTGCGAACGCGGCAGCAGCCCGGCGGCAACGTCGATGTCGCCCACCGCTCGTGCACGCTGGTGAATCTCGCGGCGATGGCCGTGCGCCTGGGCCGACCCCTCAAGTACGATCCGGTCAAGCAGATGTGCGTGGGGGACGAGGAAGCCAACCGTATCGTGAGGCAACCGATGCGGGCGCCGTGGCATGTTTGAATGGCGAATGGCGAATGGTGAATGTTGAATGGCGAATGCCGAATGGTGAATGCCAACTGCCGAATGCAGAATGCTGAACTAACAGCCCGTGGTAAAAGTCCTCTTGACACATGAAGTATAATGATCGGAGAAGGGCGTGTCGAAGGCGGGTCATGGAGGACGGCGATGGCGATGGGGCGTCGAGAGTTGGAAGCGCAGGGCGATTTGTGGATTGTGGCG
>CAZGJA010000082.1:0-20530 GCA_964526695.1 uncultured Phycisphaeraceae bacterium | reverse complement strand
CACCCCCAAAAGCCGCTTGCGTCCGGCCCGGCCCAACGAGACAATGCCGTCCATGGCTTCGCCTCCAGGATCACCGGGTTCTCGTTAACCACCGGTATCCTGGGGGCAAGCCAGTTTACTTTTCAAGGGGAGCTATTTAGGCTCCCAAGCACTCTGGACGGCCTCCAACCGATAGATCATGGCATCTCGATTCTTGATCTCGAGAGAAACGATCGGTCCCCCGCTCATGAATTTGATGCTCGCCAAATCGGGGAGTTGCCCGTTTGCAAAGGGGAGTAGCTGGCCGTAGAATGCGTCGGGATAATCCCAGAGATCACCGGATTGCCCCTCCCGAACAACACGCTCAACTGGAACACAGTAAAGTGGGGAGTTGAAATCCGCTCTGAAGTGGTCAGAGTCGACCTGCCTCCGCACAATCTGATTCTTTTCCCCCGGAAAGCCGACCAAATAGTATCCTTCTGGAGTATAGGTCGGCTCCGGAATACCCCCACGACTGTCCAAGCAGACCTTTTCTCCTCGATGAAGGATTAGGTTCGCATAGTATGGCCTGAGGACACCTATTCCGACATCAATACCCGCAGACTCGAATGGGAGCAAAGTGAGGTGCTCGCGTGCAATCGGTACTCCGCCATCCGATGAGGAGTCGACCCACTTGAGAGTTGTGATACGCGCGGATGGCGTGCCCAGAATCTTGGCTATTTCCTTACATACATGAGCTGCCGTGATCCAGAAGGGCATCCCTTGGTGTTCATAGAGAAACCCAGAGTAAAGGAAGGTCTGGAGGCTTCCGCTCAAGTTGACATCTACCAGGAGCGGAAGCATATGTCGGTCGAAAAGATGGGATAGCTTCCTGCACACGGGTTCGCGGCGCCAGCCGTCGCGAGGCAGTCGGTCTGAGTGGCTTCGTGTCATTTGGTTCATGCTGAATTTGTCACGCCACCTTCGCGCACACCTTCTTCGCCGCGTCCGTCAGGTCCGTCGCCGGGATGAGCTGCGGGATCGCCGCTTCGCGCAGCACCTCGCGGGCGAGGTCTACGTTCGTGTCATCGAGCAGGGGCAGTCCTTTCTCAGATATGCTTCTGTGAACAAAGCCTCCATCAGCTTCTCTCCAAGTAGAACTTGCATAGCATGGTCGACCGACGACCAAGTTTCCCTTCGAATCATCGTAGCAGAAGTGATACGCTCACTTCACCTCCGTCAGGTTCTTCGCTGCTTCTTCCTGCTCGGCGGTCGTCCGACAATCCCGAGTATCTCCTGAACCCGCGCGCGGATGCGTTTCGCGATCTTGACGGCCTCTCGGGCTTGTTCACGCGACGCGCACGAACCTGGGTAACGGAAGCGAACCGCATAGTCCGTCAAGCAAGCAAACTGCTCGCGCATGAGTTCCCACTCCGGGTCAAGCGGCAGCAGGAGCTTGAGTAAGCTCGTAAGATCGTGCGTTTTGGGAAATCGAACATTGGCCACGAGCAGGCGTGCCTTGAGAGTCTTTTCTGCACATTGTTGGGCACAGAAACACGCCAAGTCATAATTTGGTGACTTTCTTGCTCGCAGCTCGCGCTGGGCGCTTCGAAAGTCGGCCTCCGCCTTTTCGAGCCATTCCCGTGTTACACCTGTCATACAGGACGATCCCCTCGTCGAGAGCGTCATGGAGAAACCAATCGTTCTCCTTCAGCCTTCTCTTGACTTCACCCTCCGTGCGGGCGATGAGGTCCATCGCGAAGCCGGCCTGAAGGCACAACCGAATCTCCAACGAACGATCCGCCCCGTGACCCTTCCCTCGAAACAGAACGAGCAGGTCCACGTCCGAGTCAGCCGTCGCATCGCCGCGCGCGTAGGATCCGAAAAGGATAATCCGCTCGGGGCGGAACTTCTGCGCAATGGCGTCGGCGTAAGATTGAATGTCTCTGAAGGACACCATGCAGGATCGACCTTCCCCGAAGCGCGGCGAATTGATTGTTCACGCCACCTTCGCGCAAACTTTCTTCGCCGCGTCCGTCAGGTCGGTGGCGGGGATGAGCTGCGGAATCGCCGCTTCGCGGAGCAGCTCGCGGGCGCGGTCCACGTTCGTGCCTTCCAGTCGCACGACCACCGGAACCTTGAAGCCCACTTCCTTCGCCGCGGCGATCAGCGCCTCGGCGATGGTGTCGCACTTGGCGATGCCGCCGAAGATGTTGACCAGCACGCCCTTGACCTTCGAGTCCGACAGGATGATGCGGAAGGCCTCGATCGCGCCGTCCTTGGTGACGCTGCCGCCGACGTCGAGGAAGTTGGCCGGCATGCCGCCGTGCAGCTTGATGATGTCCATGGTGGCCATCGCCAGCCCCGCGCCGTTGACGAGGCAGCCGATGTTGCCGTCCAGCGCGATGTACGAGAGGTTGTGCTCCTTGGCGCGCAGCTCGTTGGGGTTCTCCTCCGTCGGGTCGAACATCTCGAGCAGGCGCTTATGGCGGAACGTGGCGTTGTCGTCGAAGTTCATCTTGGCGTCGATCGCCAGAATCTCGCCCTTGGGCGTGCGCACGAGCGGATTGATCTCCGCCAGCGCGCAGTCGTATTCGTAGAAGACCTTGACGAGTCCGCGGATGATCCTGCCCGCCGCGTCGGCCTGCGCCTTGTCGGCAAAACCCAGCGCCGCGACGAGCTTGCCCACCTGTGCGTCCTGCAGGCCCTTCACCGGGTCGAGCCATTCCTTCACGATCGCCTGCGGGTTGCGTTTCGCCACCTCCTCGATTTCCACGCCGCCCTCGCGCGAGACCATCACCACCGGGCAGCGCTTCGCGCGATCCACCACGACGGCGACGTAGTACTCGCTCTCGATGTCCACGGCCGAGGCGATCAGCAGCTTCTTGACCGCGATGCCCTCCGGTCCGGTCTGCACCGACACCATGCGGTTTTTCAGCATGAATTCCGCCGCGGTCTTGACCTCCGCCTCGCTGCCGCAGAGCCTGACGAATCCGGCCTTGCCGCGCCCGCCGGCGAAGACCTGCGCCTTGACGACGACCTTGCCGCCGATGCCCCGATAGGCGTCCAGCGCCTGCGGGACGGTGTCCACCACGCTGGAGGCGGGCACCGGCGCGCCGGTTTCAGAGAGCAACTGTCGAGCCTGATATTCGTGAATCTTCATCGTGTCGGGTTCCCGGGATTCCTGTCGATCAAGGTTGCGCGCCCGCTTCGGGATGCTGTCGGCGGGGCGACTCGCGGCCGATCGCGTCGAAGGCGCAGCCGGATTCTCCCGAACCGCACGAGATTGTCCAGATCCAAAGCCGAGGGTGTCCCATCCGGGCGAGGTCCGGTATGATTCTCGCCGACCTCGAGGGGAGTCCGACTGGATTATGGCAAAAATGCATCAACCCGTGCCCGACGTGCTGTCGCTGGTCGTCTGCGACCAGATCATCACCGACCGCCTCACCGGCAAGCAGTCGCTGATCGGCATGTTCAGCACGATCAACGCGTTCAGCTTCCCGGCCGTCCACGGTCAGCTTTGCGTGTTCTGCTCGCTGACGGACGGTCATGGCGAGACGCCGCTGACCATCCGCTTTGTTGATTCCAACGAAGCCCGCCCGCCCCTCGTCGAAGGGCACGGCAAGGTCATCTTCAAGAACCCGAGGAGCATCGCGAATCTCACGCTGCAGTTTCACGGGCTGCGCTTCCCCGCGCCCGGCGAGTACCGCGTGCAGATCTGGTGCGAAAGCGAGCTTCTGCGCGAGGCGCGCCTGACCCTCGTTCAGGCCCGCCAGCCTCAGCCTCCGCCGCAGTCGGGCGAGCCGCCCGCGCCGGCGGATGGAGCGGAGGACGCGTGAGCTCCGCGCGGCCGGCTTCGAAGCATGAAGGCGGGTTCCAGCGCGGATCCCTGGACACACTCAATCCGGGACCGTCAATCGGCGGTCGGCTCTAGAGCAAACCCAGTATTCGTGTAGCGATCCGCGGACTTCAGTCCGCGCGGATTCGCGTATCACAAGGTGCCCGCTGCTTCGGAAGCGCCGCTACACGAAATCGAATACTGCTATAAATCACATGCGTCCGGCTCTGGATCACGTGCGATCGGCTTTGGATCACCCGCCCTCGGCTGTGGGCGACATGCGGTCGGCTTTGGATGACATGCGGTCGGCTTCAGCCGACCAGCGCTTGCCACCAACTTGAGTTGGTGGAGGACGTGCCGCCCTTTTGCTTGTCAGCCGGCTTCAGCCGGGCTTGGAGTGGATGCGTTCCGCCCCGGCGGAAAGCCCGGCTGAAGCCGGCTCCCTCGTGGCGTGAACATCCTGTCCACCAACTCAAGTTGGTGGCAAGCACCGACCGGCTGAAGCCGGTCAGGAGCCAGGACTGCTGCGCCGTGATGCTGCGCAGCGCTGCTGCGCTGGGATGCCGCGCCGGGCTTCTGTGCAGGGCGGCTGCCGCCGGGGGCGCTCATGCTTTCGCGTGTGTCGTTAAGACCTGATCGCGGACGCGCGAGGGGACTGGACTAGACGCTGAGAGCGGCGGGCTTGCGAGCGACTTTCCGGGATGTCTGGGCACACCCGCCGCGATCCTCGCATGATGGAAGAGTGATCCCCACACGATATTCAGGTGCTTTTCCCGTGAAGCTCGCGCCGGAATTGCGCGATTGAACCCCGAAGGGAAGAAACGGCCTCTCTCGTCCTCCCGGTTTCCAGCCGACGAATGCTATACTCACGGCTGAGCCGCACCGCGTGGGGCGCAGGCGCGGAGTGAGCGCGCACGGCTTCGTCACCAAGTAGCGCGGCGGCTGTGTGCGGAGATTTCCATGAGTCCGGTCGCCGTTCGATGTCACGATGTTCCCTTCGCCGCACAGGACACGGCGCTGGACGGGCTGCGCATCGCGCACATCTCCGATCTGCACTTCCGCCGGTGGAACGACGTGCTCGCGACCGCGTCGAAGCTGCTGGCCTCGCTGGAATATGACCTCCTCGCGGCCACGGGGGACTACGCCCATTGGCCCCGGCACTGGCACAAGGCCGTCGAGCTGATGAAGCGGTTTTTCGAGCCGATCTCCGGGCGAGAAGGGCTTTACGCCACGCTGGGCAACCACGATCACGAGAACATCGCCGGCGACCACGGGCTGCCGATTCAGTTCCTGCGCGACGAGTCGGTGATCATCGAGCGCGGTTCGGCGAGGGTGGCGCTGGCGGGTCTGGACCAGCTCAAGAAGCGCGGGGGAGAGTTGCACAAGGCGCTGGCGTATGCGGACGGCATGCCGACGGTGCTTTTGGCACATTATCCGTCCACCGTGTATCGACTGCCGCCGGGCAAGGTGATGCTCCAGCTCTCCGGGCACACGCACGGCGGACAGTGGCGCCTGCCCTACATCGGCTGCCTGTGGGGCAACGATCGCATCCATCCGCGCTACGCGTGGGGGCTGCACCGTATCGGACAGACGCAGCTCCACGTCTCCGCCGGGCTGGGCACGTCGCTGCCCGTCCACGCGCGCATCAACTGCCCGCCGGAGATTACGATCCTCACGCTGCGCCCGCAGAAGTGCGCCGCGCTGGGCGCACCCTCGGCCGCTCGACCCTCCGCAATGTCCGGCGCAGCGCGATGAGCGCCGCGTCGTCGGACCCACGCCCATCAGAACCGCGCCCGTCAGGAAGCGGAAACGCCCCGGGGCTTCGGGTCTGCCTGCAGGCGTGCGCGGCTCGGATCGCGGATGAAGTGCAGCGTGGTTCTGCGGACGACGCCGATCGCATGGACCGGACACTCGGTGCGGCCTATAGATGACCTTTGTCCGTTCCCTCGGGCCGCTCGGACACTTGGTGGCTGCCGCCGCCGCAGTTATCGTCACTCCCCTTGAAAGTCGCAGCCGCGGCCGATGTTATGCTTGGATGCCGCGGCGCGGGATTCCGCGGATTAGCAGAAACCAATCCGCCAGATGCGCGGACGCGGGGTCTTCTAGGATGAGAGCAGTGAGTTTTCATTCATTCGTTTAGATCATAAATCGTTGCTCTCAAGGATGTTGCATTGATCATGACGTTGGAGCTGCCTAATTATCGGGTGATCGAGAAAATCGGCACGGGCGCCGCCACGACGGTGTACCGCGCCCGCTGCATGCGCACCGGCGGCGATTACGCCATCAAGGTCGTCAAAGTCCGCCAGCCGGAGGACATGAAGATCATCGAGCTGATGCGCGACGAGCACACCGTCGGCTCGGCCATCGACCATCCGGTCATCCGCAAGACGTTCGAGTTCCGCCCGCTGCGACGGCTGACGCGCGTCAACGGCGCGTTACTGTTCATGGAGTACGTGCCCGGCTCGCCGCTGTCGGACCGCAACTTCAGCTTGCCGCTCGATGAGCTGCTGACGGTCTTCGCCCGCGCGGCGGAGGGGCTGTCGGCCATGCACCGCGCGGGCTGGGTCCATGCCGACCTGAAGCCGGGCAACATGCTGGTGACGCCGGATCGCGACGTGAAGCTGATCGACTTCGGCCAAAGCTCGCGCCTTGGAGAAGCCAAGCCGCGCGTGCAGGGCACGATCGACTACATGGCGCCCGAGCAGGCCACCCAGTCCATGCTCGATCAGCGCACCGACGTGTTCGGTCTCGGCGCGACGCTGCACCGCGTGTTGACGGGCAAGCCGGTGCCCACGGAGATGAACCAGACGGTCAGCGCGCACAGCCAGCGCATGCTCGGCAAGCGCGTCGCGGCGCTGCCGCAGATGGAGCTTTCCGGCATGCCCGTCTGCGTTGCCCGGTTCATTGATAGCTGCTGCCAGACCCCGATGGATCGCCGCCTGCCGGACATGTCGGCGGTGATGGAGAAACTCGAACTGGCCCGCACGATCCTCCGCCAGTCGCCCCGCGACGAGGACGGGCTTGTGGATGAGGAGCACGACTTGATCGACGGCGAGCATGGGCAGGTGCTCTCCGACGCGGAGCTGGACGACATCCTCAGCGAGACGGGGGATTTCGAGTAGGCGCCGCCGGAGCCCCCCCTTCCCTGCTTCGAGCAGGAGCATCCTCTGACCCCCCTCCCTCCCAGGGAGGGGTTGGGGGAGGGTTCGTTCGGTCCGGCAGCGATTCAGCGCTGGCGCAAAGATCGTCCCTGCTTGGCCATTCTTGGGGGAGGGTTCGTTCGGTCCGGCAGCGATTCACCGTCGGCGCAAAGATCGTTCCTGCTTGGCCATTCTTGGGGGAGGGTTCGTTCGGTCCGGCGGCGATTCATCGCTGGCGCGAAGATCGTCCCTGCTTGGCCATTCTTGGGCGCTACTTTCCCGCGCGACCGCGTTGCAGCAGAACCGCCGCGATGATGATCACGCCGGTCAGCATCAACCGCCCGGACTCCGGCACGTTGTTGATGCTCAGAATCTTCTCGATGTACCCGATGGTCAGCGTGCCCAGCAGCGTCAGCCCGACGCCTCCGCGACCGCCCAGCAGGCTCGTCCCGCCGATCACCACGACCGCGATCGCCGAAAGTTCGTAGCCCGCTCCGGCTTCGGGGTCGCCCTGCTGCTCCTGAGCGGCCTGGCAGATGCCGGCGATCGAGGCCAGCAATCCGCACAGCGCGTACACGCTGACCTTGACGGGCGCGACCGGCACGCCGGACAGGCGCGACGCCTCCTCATTGCCGCCGATGGCGTGAACGCAGCGCCCCCAGCGCGACCGCGACAGCGCCGCCCACGCCATCGCGCCGCACACGAGAAACACCACGGTGACCACGGACACGTTCCCGCCCAGCAGCCGTGAATCGATCGCCTCAAACACCGGCGGCAATCCGACGTAAAGGTACGTTCCATCCGGCGCCTGCACGGCCGTGGAGATTTTCATCCCGCCGCTGACCGTCTTGGCGAGTCCCCGCGCGAGCACCATCATCGCCAGCGTCACGATGAACGGCTGGATGCGCCACAGCGAGATCAGCGAGCCGCTGACGGAACCGCAAACCGTGCCGACCGCCAGCGAAGCGGGGATCGCCGCCCATGCGGGCCAGCCACGGTGAATGCCGAGGATGGAGAACGTCACGGCCGTCAGCGCCAGCACGCTGCCGACGGACAGGTCGATGCCGCCGCAGAGGATGACGGCCGTCATGCCGCACGCGAGCACGCCGTACACCGACGCCTGGCGCAGCGTGTCGCGGTGCGTGCCCCACTTGAAGAACGTCCCCTGATAGTGAAAGACACACCCCAGCGCCAGCACGAGCGCCAGCGCCAGGAGGGCCGTGACCAGCGGATGGCTGAGTTTTTCTCGAAGCGCCATGAGCCGCTGCTTCATACCGCAAGCGGCGCGAAGGTCAACGACGGCGATCCGTTACGGCGAAGGGAGGGGCACGACCTTCAGCGCCGGCAGACTTCCCGGAACGCGCAGGATGAACACGTCGCGGCGCTGCGGCTGGCCCCAGTTGGACGAAAACGCAATGAACCGCCCGTCGCGGCTGATGTTGGCCCGCGGGGATTCCCAGTATTCGTCCACGTAGGACCGATGGTGCGCCAGGCGGCGGACGCGCTGGCTGCCGTCCGTGGCGACCATGAGCAGCTCGTCGTGGAACAAGCCCGGCACATGCTCCAGGCCTTGCTCATACAGGCTGACGAGAGCCCAGTCCTCATTGTCCGCCAGCAGCGAGACGTGCTGGTCCTGCGACCAGTCGTCGTTGAAGTCGAGGATCGGCTTCTTCTGATGCGGATCGCTGAGCTTTCGGCTGCGCAGGCGGTTGGTCCAGTTGTCGTGGCCGATGCAGAACCCATGCCCGACGTCCTTATGCCCCGGCGCGTAGTCCGGCGGTCCGTCGATCAGCTCTTCCTCCAGCCCGGTCTCAAGATCGACGACGCGATTCTGAATCGCGCCCTCGCCTTGCGCGCCGGTCGAGATGACGAGGTATCGCCCGGTCTTGTCGATCTGCACTTCGTCCAGCCCTTCAGGCTCGACGGGGCGGATGAACACTCGGTCTTCCGTGCGCCTCCACGCCAGCGAGCCGCTGACGCGATAGCGCCGGTTCAGCGTCGTGCAGGCAAAGGTGTCGTCGTCGATGCTGCGGCTCATCTGGCTGAGATAGCCTTCGCCCAGCTCGGGCGAAAAGTCCCGAACGAGCGCGTACGCGTCGGTGGCCACGTTGTACGCCCAGAGGTTCAGTCGGGAGTGGCAGAAGATCACATCCGGATTCACGCCGCTCCAGATCGCGTCCTCCGTGCGCGGCCAGTCGCCGTCCGGTGACGGCCCGACAAACAACGGCGCCTGCTCGAGCAGACGGAAGTTGAGCGGATCGAACCGGTAGCGCACGCCTTCCAGTCCGCTGTCGTCGCGCAGCACGAAGAGCCGCGTGCTGTCGCGGTTGAACGTCGGCCAGTAAGAGTAGGCGACCTGAAGGAACTCCCCGTCGTGCTCGTCCGTCACGCGCAGGATCGAGGTTCCGAACGTCGGGTCGATGATGACGCCTCCCGCCGGCGGAAGCTGCGGCAGCGGAGGCTCCGGATAGACGCCGCGATCGGTCTTACCCCCCCACGAGGCATGGAACACGGGTTGGGCGGAGGTGGATGAAACGGCGGCGACGGCAAGGGCAATTGCGGCAAGGCTGATGGTCTTTCCGCGTGGCATGGCTCGTGGCTCCCTTTGTGCCGGCGCGTGGCCCCCGGCGTGTGGCGATGCGGTGTTGAGGACGGTTAAGAATGAGGTTGTCATGCTCATGCCTCCGGGCATCACAGGCGATCAGCCGCAACTCCACCATCATCGCCGAAATCGCCGGGTACTTCCAGCAACAAAGTGCCCGGCGTGCAGGGCAGCCGCAAATCGAGATCCGTGCGGATTTCGTGCGGCGCTCGGCATGCGCATCCGCTCCTGTGGCAGCCGAGTTGGCGGACGCGGATCGGATGGGCGGAGAAAAAGGGCCCGGAAGCCATGTGGGGGAAGGGGGGGCGACCTGCTCCGAGCCGGGCGCTACGCAAGTGGGAGCAATCCTGGGCGGCGCGGGTAATACGGTCGCAGCGTTCCGCAGGAACCGGATCACCCCTCCAGCAGGCGGTTGCCCGGCATGAATCCGGGAATCTCGAAATATCAAGAAATGGGGGCTTGACACGGGCACGGGCAGGCTCTATCTTGCTCTTCTTGAAGTGCCGCGATTGTCCTCCCGCGCGGCGCGGATGAGGCGTGTCGAACCGCGGATCCCGCGGATTTCCCCGGCTGTTTCCTAGTCCGGGGGTTGAAATCCGGGTTTTCCACGGCAAGAATAGGGTGCACAAGTCGGGCGGGTTCTCCCAACGATACAGTTCCGCCGACACCGGTTCTCCCGCTGACGAGTCTAGTCCGGACCCACTCGCTGAAGCGCACAAAACCCATCATTGGCATTGTCGGTTCGATCGGCGCCGGCAAGACGACGGCGTCGCGGCTCCTGAGGGAATTGGGCGCGGGCGTGATTGACTCGGATCAGCAGGCACATGAAGTGCTTGCCACGGAGGAGGTGCGCGCCATTCTCGTGCAGTGGTGGGGCGAAGGCGTGAGCCTTGGCGGCGGCGGAGTTGACCGCTCAGCGATTGACCGCTCGGCGATTGCGCGCATCGTGTTCGCCGACCCGATCGAGCTGAAGCGGCTCGAGGAATTACTATACCCGAGAATCGCGCAGAAACGCGACTTGGCGATTGCGGACTACGAGGCCGACCCGAATATCCGCGCCATCATCCTGGACAGCCCGAAGCTCTTCGAGGCGGGTCTGGAGTCGATGTGCGACGCGGTGATCATGGTCGATGCCGACCCCCGCGCGCGGCAGGAGCGCCTTGCGCGTTCTCGCGGCTGGACTCCGCAGGAGGTGGAGCAGAGAGAGAAGCAGCAGATTTCACTGGACGAGAAGCGGGCAAAAGCCGATCATATTGTTATCAACGACTCGGACATCGGCTCGCTACGTCGCACACTTGAACGGTTGTTGATCACGATCCTGGACGACTTCAAGCAACGCAGCGTCCAGCGACATTCTTCACAAGAAACCCCGTAAAACACCCGCTCGCCCGCGTCGGGCATCAGGCTTAGTTTCACGGATACTCACACCAATCTGGAGGTTTGTTCCCATGGCGAAAGCCGGAACCGATAGGACTCGTTCCACCACACGTCGCAGCATGACCCCCGGCCGGGGCGGCAAGCCCCGCGGCAAGCCGGCGCCCCGCACGCAGTATGAAGGCCTGCCCGCGGACATCGATGAGGCAGCCGTGGCGACCGTAGCGCCGCCGCCGCCTCCTTCCGCTGCCCCCGCCGGGGAGCCGGCCGCGGAAGCCCCGATCCTCGATCCCGAAACGCACGCGAAATACGAGGAGATCAAGCGCGGGCAGCTTCACATCACGCAGCTTCAGCAGATGAGCGTCAACGAGCTGCACGAGCTGGCGCGGGCCGAGGCGCTGGAGGAGTACACGGGCCTCAAGAAGCAGGACCTCATCTTCCGCATCATCCAGGCGCGGGTGAACCGCAACGGGTTGATGTACGGCGAGGGCGTGCTGGAGATTCTGCCCGACGGCTTCGGGTTCCTGCGGTCGCCGGGGTACAACTACCTGCCCGGTCCGGACGACATTTACATCAGCCCCTCGCAGATCCGCCGCTTCGGCCTCAAGACGGGTCACGTCGTCTCGGGTCAGATCCGCCCGCCGAAGGAGTCGGAGCGCTACTTCGCGCTGCTCCGCGTCGAGGCGATCAACTACGAAGACCCCGAAGCCGTGATGGAAAAAACCAACTTCGAGGATCTCACGCCGCTTCACCCCGAGCAGCGCGTCATCCTCGAGACCACGCCGCAGGAGCTGAACATGCGCGTGGTGGACCTGGTGACGCCGATCGGCAAGGGTCAGCGCATGCTCATCGTCGCCCCGCCGCGCACGGGCAAGACCGTCCTGCTTCAGAAGATCGCCAACGCGATCACCGCCAATCATCCGGAAGTGCACGTCGTCATCCTGCTGATCGACGAGCGCCCCGAAGAAGTCACCGAGATGAAGCGCCATACGCAGGCGCAGGTCATCAGCTCCACGTTCGACGAGCCGGCCTCGCGCCACGTTCAGGTGGCGGACATGGTGATCGAGAACGCGCGGCGGCTGGTGGAATACGGCAAGGACGTGGTGATCCTGCTGGACTCGATCACGCGACTGGCGCGGGCGCACAACACGGAGATGCCGCACTCGGGCAAAATCCTCTCCGGCGGCATCGACGCCAGCGCGCTGCAGAAGCCCAAGCGCTTCTTCGGCGCCGCCCGCAACATCGAAGAGGGCGGGAGCCTGACGATCATCGGCACGGCGCTGGTCGATACCGGCTCGAAGATGGACGAGGTCATCTTTGAGGAGTTCAAAGGCACGGGCAACAGCGAATTGCACCTCGACCGTCGCCTCGTGGACAAGCGCATCTGGCCCGCGATCGACATCCCGGCGAGCGGCACGCGCAAGGAAGAGCTGCTGCTGGACCCGAAGGAGCTGGAGCTGATCTTCCGGCTGCGGCGCGTGGTGTCCGACATGAACATCGTCGAGTCGGTCGAGCTGCTGACGGCGCGACTGAGCAAGGTGAAGACGAACCGCGAGTTTTTGATGACGATGAACCTGTCGTAGGGGGGGATCAGGTCGCTGGTTGAAAGAAGGACGCCGCCGAGGTCGTCGGAGTGCGTTTTTCACGCGTTGGACAACTCACAAAGGTGAGTCAGGTCATGCCAGAGATATCGCGGTTCTTCGGGATTGTGATCCGGATGTACTATGATGATCACGATCCGCCTCACCTGCACGCGGAGTACCAGGGGAACAAGGCGAAGCTGGATTTCGTCGGCAACGTACTGCGAGGCGATCTTGGCTCACGGACGGCGCTGAAACTAGCGCGGGAGTGGATTGATCTTCATGCTGAGGAGTTGCGAACGGATTGGGATCTCGCGCGGTCTGGCGCCCCGCTTGAGAGGATTCGTCCGCTGGATTAGGGTGATGCCATGTGGGACATGAATGACATCATCTTCGTCCGCCATGTGAGGGGGTACGTGTGCTACGTCGAGTTCGATGACGGATTGTCAGGAGAAATCGACATCAGCGCTTACCTCGACAAGGGACCGGTGTTCGCGGCGCTGGCGGATCTCGACCTGTTCAAGCAGGTGGGAATCGAAGGCGGCACGGTTTCCTGGCCGAACGGCGCCGACATTGCGCCGGAGCGAGTGTACGAGCTGGTTCGAGCGTCGAACCCGTCGTTCCAGCCCATGGGGTGAGGCGCGTCGAGTCGATCTCCTTCCGCTCGGCGGCGAACATCTCACCCGCCTGGCTTCGCTGCTGCGCGTCCGCCCTTCGTCGCAGTCGCTTGCGCAGGGATAAGGCCGACTGACCGGCTCGGTAAGGGTCGAGCAGCCAATAGCCCCGATCGGCGCTGCGGCATCGCCCTCCCCGTTCATTGAGGGGTCCAGTGTTTCCGCAGGCGGGCGACAAGCGGGCCGACCGGCGTCCCGCATTCGGGACAGATTCCCGAGAGATTGCCGGTGAGGTTGTACGCGCACTGCGTGCAACGCGGGCAGCCGTCGAACCGCTCTCGAAGCAACTGTCGGGATCCCCGAACGTCGAGAGCGGATATCAGCAGCGGAATCGACACAAACCCCACCCATCCCCCAGGGCCAAAAAAGTATCCCGCGTAGAACGAGCCATCGATCAACAGATTCAGCAGAGTTCCCAAGCCAGTCCATGCCCAGAGTCGGGTTCCTCGAAGACGCGCGCTCATCGAACCCACGACATACCAGGCGAGGATCCTCGACAGGAAGAACCAGACAGCGAGAACACGCAGGGTTTCTTCGGAGTGCCCAAAAGGCAATGCAAAAACCGTCGCGCCGCCCACCATGAATGCGGGACCGATGACGGCACGGAGGATGGCCAGGCGCACGGATTGCACGGTCGTCATCGGGATCGGACCACTCACCCTGTACCGGAACGCGCGGATGAACGCGAAGTAGCACAAGGGCTTCAGGATGACGAAAATGGCGAGCGAAACCCAGAAGTTCGACGGCGTGAAATAGGGGTATAGCAACGAGAGGCTCCCAAGCTGCGGTTTGCTACTCTATCTCCGCGCTTACGCGTTCCGGGTCGCGGGGGACGAGGGCGCCGTGTGTGCAGTCGATGATGAGGTCGAGCGCGTCCATCACGATGGCGCCGATGAGGGCGTCTTGCCGCCCGGGTTCGACGATCGCGTTGAACACGCCGGTGCGGTCCGCATTTTCGAGCTGGACGCCGGACACGATCTCGCGCGCGGCCGTCCGCCCGTCCGCGTAACGGACGCCGGCCTCGCCCGCGTGCCGCAGCCCAAGCTGTCGGCAGATGCTCTCCGGCAGGACAAGCTGCGCGGCCCCGCTGTCCACGACACCGGGAAGCTCGATGCTGCGCACCTGCTCCTGCGGAATGTCACCGGCCTGCGCGCGAGCAACATCCTCGAAGTTGGCGATGGAGAGCCGCACCGAGAACCTGCCGATGCTTTCGTCCCGCATTCGGATCAGCGGCCACCTCGCTTTCCCCGAGCCTGTTGATTGCGGGGCGAGTCTGCCTGCCACGCCATGATCATATCATGATCGACTCCCAAAAATAAGGCACGCCAGGCGCGGTCGATTGTGCTGGGTTGCATCGGCGAATGAGGGATCGTCCGTGCACGCACGCGGTCAACCGGCGAGCGACGGATCGGATGATGCAGCATCCGCAGGGAACCTCGCCGGACAAGCGGCACGAGCCGGACAAGCTGCACGAGCCGGCCGAGCTGAAAGGGCTTTACCGCCTGGTCGATGAGGATCAGGTGACTCCTGCCTCCGTTCTGGCGCCGCATCGCGCGCGGGTGCGGCAACGGATCGAAGACTGCGGGGGCCGGGTTTTGTTGCTGCATGACAGCACGGAGCTGGATTGCACCGGAAAAACCACGTTGAGCGACCTGGGTTATGTCGGCAAGGGTCCCCGCAGCGGGGGTATATCTGTCACCACTCTCTGGCCGTGGTCGCGGGCACGCGGGAGGTGTTGGGACTCGTCAGTCAGATTCTGCACCGCCGACCGGCCGCGCCGCGGCACGAGACGCGCCGGCAGCGTCGTGAAAAGGTGGATCGCGAGTCGCGGCTCTGGCCGCAGCGGTCACCAGAACTGCAAGCACGATCACCCGCCGGGCTGGCTGGTGCTGTGGCGAGGATGGACCAAACTCGAAAGCACGATGCTCGGCGTGCTGGCCGTGGAGCGCGCGAGATGTGGGTGAACTTAAGCATGAATGGCTGGGCTATTCTCGGATGCCCCTCCGGGGCACGGAACCTCCCGACGATTTCCCTGCACGATCGTAAGTTCATGCCATTATAAAGCCCGGCAACAGGAGCCCGTTGGAGACCCTGTTTCGCCTCATCTGCTGCGCCGGGCAATGCATGTGCGCGGCTGCATGAATCGGGATTGGGCGTCGAGGGGACGGTGCCGCGCGCTCAGGGGTGCCACTCGTATCGCTGCAGTAACATCGGCGTTTCGCAGGCGGAGAAGCGGTGCAGCTCGTCTCCCGCGCGATCGAACCCGGCGGACTCGTAGCAGCGAATCGCCCCGCGGTTCTCCGGGAACACGATCAGTGACACGCGCGTGGCACGATACTCGAATCGCGCCACGTCCAGCAGCCGATGCACGAGCACCCGGCCCAGCCCCCGACCGCGCAGGCGCGGATCGACCACGATGTGCCCCAGCCAGAAGTGGCGCGGGTCTGCCTTCATGGGGTTGATCTCGCCGTAGCCCAGCGGGCCCGCCCCGGAGCGGGTCAGGAGCACGAAGGCGCGCGTGTGCGGGCGCTGCCAGGCGCTGACACCGCTCGCCGTCAGCGGGAAGCTCGTGCTGGGCGCCAGCCATCGCAGCGCCTCCGGCGTCGGCGCCCAGGCCGCGACGGCGTCGGCGTGCTGCGGGCTGAACGCCGACAGACGCAAACGCAGATCCTCACGAGTTACCAGCGGAGCAACGGCCACGTTGGTATGGTCTCCGTTTCGGCTTCCAGGTGCCTTTTTTTCAGAGCCGCGCGCGTTAGCAAGCGGACGGTGCACCGGTCTTGTGCGCGCGCGGTGGACAGAACCGCTCACGCCGAGGCGCGACCGCGAATCGCTCCCTGACGGTCGCGGCTCTGACATGCAAACCTGCGCGACCGCCACTTCCGGCTTGATGCCTCACCGTGTGCTCTGGTCCATGCTCTCTGTGTGGCAGCGATCCGTCGAGCGACACATCTACGTGGGGTGGCACGGGTCCGCAGCAGCGGACCCGTGTGGTGGGACGGAGATCGTCTCCTATTCTCCATGGACCACGGCCTGGCGAGTACGCCAGACCATGCCACCCCGCCCGCAATGGCGAAAACCCATCCGGTCATTCCCGCGAAGGCGGGAATCCAGTCTCGTCGCGGAGCGACGAACTACCCCTCTCGTCGCGGAGCGACGAACTACCCCTAAGCCCTTCCGCGCCCCGCGAAGGTGGAACACCGTTGCCCCGGCTCGCCATGCCCCCGGCACGCGCCTCTGTTTTCATCATCGGTCCCGATCCCTATCATACTTCAGCCGTCGGCGGCGGGCGATCGGATTCCCACATGCACGAACTCATCGACCCCATCGTCTGGGTGGACGCCAAGCCGTCATGGCGGACGCGCCTGCGCTCCAACTGGCTGTACCTGCGGGCGATCTTTCGCCGCTTCCGCCTGCGCTTGCTGCTGCTGGCCGTCGTGCTGATCGGCGGCACGCTGCTCTTCATGCGATATCCCGCGAACCCGGGCCAGCCGATCGGCTTCTTCGAGGGGCTGTATTACACGTGGTGCCTGGTGTTCTTCCAGCCGGTCGTCGGGTACCCCGATTCGTGGATGCTCCAGGCGCTGGTCTTCGTCGTGCCCATTCTCGGCCTGCTGATTCTCGTCGAGACGTTCATGGAGATCTCGCTGACGCTGCGGGATCGTCGTCACAATGAAAGGGAGTGGTCGCGCATGATCGCCGCGGAAATGAAGGACCACGTGGTGCTGGTCGGGTGCGGGCGGCTCGGCTTCCGCACGCTGGGGCACCTGCTGAAGATGCACATGCCCGTCGTCATCATCGAGAGCGACGAGAAGAACCCCTTCCTCGACACGGCCCGCGCGCAGCACATTCCCGTGCTGCTGGGCAACGGGCGGGATGACCGACTGCTCCTCGACGCCAACATCGAGCGGGCAAAGTCGATCATCTGCTGCACCAACGACGACCTCGCCAACCTCGAGATCGCCCTCGACGCCCGGCGCATGAACCCTGACATCCGCGTCGTCCTGCGCATGTTCGATCAGAACCTCGCCAACAAGATCCGCGACGGCTTCAACATCCAGGTCGCCTTCAGCGCCGCCGCCATGGCCGCCCCCTCCTTCGCCGCGGCCGCCACCGACCGGAGCATCAAGACGTCGTTCATGGTGGACGGGCAACTGGTGGTGGTCAGCCGGGTGCAGGTGCGCGCCGGTTCGGACCTGGCCGGCCGCACGATCGGCGAGCTGGCGGGCCTGCTTCCGCTGCACGTCGTCGCGCATCAGCCCGGCGGCCAGAAGGCGCGGACCTTTCCCGCGGCGGACACGAAGCTAAGCGCCGACGACCTGCTGCTGGTGCAACTGAAGTTCGAGGACATCGACCGGCTGCGAGCACTGAACGCGGCGCGGCGCACGTCGTTCGCGTCGAACTGACGAAGCCGGACATCGTTACTCGATCGTCGGTTCCTTGCCACCTCGTTCGCTGGGGGCAGCAGGCCTACGGGGCCGTGACAGTTTTGGCGGACTGGTTTTCGCCCCGACAGGGGCGCCGGAGTGTAGCCACGGGTGGAGGTCGCCTCAGCAACCGGAACCCGTGGTGGTCAGGTTGTGTGGGAGAGTCCGCCCCGCGAGGGGCGGAGGAGACCCGCGTGACGACGAAGCCGCGATGCAGACTCCCTCGACCCCTGCCGGGGTCGCAACGCGACGCGCTTCGTCACCACGGGTTCCGCTCCGACCTGACGGTCTTCGCTTCACCCGTGGCTACAACCCTCGGCCCCGCTGGGGCCGCCAATCCTGTCACGGATCCCAGGCCTACTGCGGGGCGTTGATCCAGCCGTAGGGGCGGAACGTGCCCGAGCGGTATTCGAGGCGGAACCACTGGTCGTTGACGCCTTTGACGTACAAGTCGTTGGCGTCCATGTCGGCGCTCTCGCGGACCTGATACTTGGGGCCCATGGGAGGCTCAAACGTCTGCGCAAAGCCCTCGGCGAACGCCACGCTCCCGCCGCGACTGTGCCGCGTCTCAAGCTGATCCTGGTTGCTCCACATGCCGTCCACGTAGGTCTCGTTCCACCACTTCGTGCTTTCCTCGACGATCACCGGCATGCCGTCGAAGCGGCGGATCGGCACGTCGGCCGGCAGCACGGCGGGCGGCAACGTGTTCACCGGGTAACGCTGCGGCTGCGCGAGATATGCCATGTCCTTGCGGTTGCTCAGCCGCGCGCCGTGGAGGTTCATCACAAACGTGTAGTCGAAGTCCAGCGGGGCGTTCTTGTCGAACATGTTGTCGCCCGAATCGCGCGTGGACGTGCGACGCAGATTCGACGGGCATTCCGCGATTTCATCCACGTTGCTGACGTAAGGGTAGAGCAGCCCCGGCTCGGCGCCGTCCACGCCCGGCAGCCGCGCCCACGCGCCGCCGTACTGAGGCCAGGCGTCCACCTTCTCCGCGTTGACCGGCCAGACCTCGTCGTTGAAGTCCTGCGCGTAGAGCGTCAACCCCGCGCTGATCTGCCGCAGATTGGATCGGCACACGACGGTCTTGGCTTGCTCGCGGGCGCGCCGCAGCGCGGGGATGAGAATCGAGATCAGCAGCGCGATGATCGCGATGACCACGAGCAGCTCGATCAGCGTGAACGCGGCGCGGCGCGGCGGATGGATCCGAATGGCCAGCATGACGGTATGCTAACGCACTCACGCATGAGGATTCAACAAGCATCGAAGAAGCGCCGGGGGGTGAGGTTCGGCGTACTCCGTGATGCCCGCGGCCGGGCGGCACGGTCTGGCGAGCACGCCAGACCGTGGGAAATGAGCAACCAGGGCACGACCGGAAAGGTCGCGGGCCTGCTGCTGCGGACCCGTGCCACGCAGCGTCGCCTTGGTGCCCCATCTTCAGCTTATCAGCAATTCCGCGTTTCAACGGCCCCGCGTATTGACGTTTCGGCGTTTCGACGTTTCGACGTTTCGACGTTTTGACGTTTTGACGTTTCGACGTTTCCACCAGGCCTTTCTTTGCCCTCACTCGCCGCGATCCCTACACTCACGTCCATGCCGCTCGGGCTGTACATTCACGTTCCCTTCTGCGAGACCAAATGCGGGTACTGCGATTTCTACTCCGTGCCGCTGGGGGATCGCGCCACCTCGCCCGTTGTGGACGCCACGCTGCGCGAGCTGGACGATCGCACGAAAGCGGCGCCCGAGCCGATCGCCACGATCTTCGTTGGCGGCGGCACGCCCACTCTGCTCCCGCCGGCGGATCTGCAGCGGCTGATGGGCGCACTGGCCACGATCGCGCGGCAGCATGCCGTGGAGGAGTTCACCGTCGAGGCCAACCCCGCCACCGTGGACGAGCCAAAGGCGCGCCTGCTCGTCGAGAACGGCGTGACGCGCGTGTCGATGGGCGCACAGTCCTTCTTTCCCGCGGAGCTTGCCGCCCTGGAGCGCCTCCACTCGCCGCAGGACATTCCGCCCTCGGTCGAAACCCTGCGACGCTGCGGCGTGCGGCAGGTCAATCTCGACCTGATCTTCGGCATTCCCGGGCAGTCGCTGGACTCGTGGCGTCAGTCGCTCGCCCGCGCCATCGAGCTGGCGCCGGATCACATCGCCTGCTACGGGCTGACGTACGAGCCGGCCACTCGCCTGACCGCGCAGCTTCATCATGGGCACGTCACGCCCTGCGATGAGGACATCGAAGCGGACATGTTCAACGCGACGGTGGACGTGCTCGGCGCGGCGGGCTATCGCCAGTACGAGATCAGCAACTTCGCCCGGCCCGGCTGCGAGTGCCGGCACAACCTCCTTTACTGGCGCAATCAACCGTACATCGGCGTAGGCCCGTCCGCGGCCGGCTGTCTCAGCGGTCGTCGGTATAAGAACGTGCCGGACATCGCCGCGTACGTGAGGCGCATGGAAGAGCGCGGCGATGCCGAGGCCGAGAGCGAGACGCTGACGCGGGAGATGCTCGCGCTGGAGCTGGTGATGATGCAGATGAGGCTGTCCGACGGGTTGTCCGTGTCGGACTTCCGGCAGCGCGTCGGCGTGGATCCGAGGCACCAGTACGCCGCCGCACTAAGCCGCCTGGTTCAGAAGGGTTGGGTGACAGCAACTTGTCACCGCATCGCTTTGACGCGAGCCGGGATGCTGGTGGCCAATCGAGTGATCGCCGAAATGGTCACCGACGAGCGAGCGGTGGAGCGTTCGTTGAAGGTGCTGTGAATCCTGTCCGCATCCGTGGGGCGCGATGCATCGGCAGGATGAACTCGCGTACTGCCTCTTTGAAACTGCACCGTATTCGAACGGGGGGGCGGGCCTCGGGCCCGCCGGCGGGCGAGACGCCCGCCCCCCCCCTAGGACAGAACGCTTTTGAAACTGCAACGTGTTTGAAACTGCGCG
>CAZGJA010000081.1:0-9239 GCA_964526695.1 uncultured Phycisphaeraceae bacterium | reverse complement strand
CGATGCCGACAAACTTCATGGTTCGCTCCTTGTGTGGAAACCTGGGTATCTTGAACACGACCCAACCGTTTACCACGAGATCAGGACACCGTGAATCGGCTCGACCTCCTGCTTCATAGTTTCACCCGGCGTGCTTGCAGTTCCCAGAATGCGGTTGCCCTGAGCGCATGAGGCAGCTTGGGGGGAACGAAAGAACCTGGGGTCACCGTCGGGTATGATTCGTGCAAGGCGAAACAAGAGCAGGGAGCTTGCCCTGCGCGTCAATCGGGTGATGATCCCCTTGTAGGCGCGAATGCTCCTCGGTGGACCGTGATGAGTCGTTCGTCTGGAGGCTTTCCGCGATGAAAAGGCGTAGCGTCGGGCGTCAAGGCGTGCGGGCGGCTTGCATGGCGCTGATGGTCCCGTTGCTGCCGCTGCTGATGGGGGGCTGTCCGGAGCAGATGCAGAATGCCACGGCGGATGCCTTCGAGACCGCGAGTCGCAGCATCCTCGACGCCGCGTTGACCCTCGCGTTCGATCAGATCCGCACGGACGCAACGTCGCGCTGAGCTGGCGCCGTGATGCACCGGGCGCGGGTCTGTGATCGGACCGTAAGTGTCCCGCGGCTGGAGTTGGCCGCTCCCCCCAAGAAATCGCGCTACTTCATCTCATGGCAGGTGAAGCACAGCGCCGACCCCTCAAGCGACACAGTCAGAAGTCCCTTGCTTCCCGCGTAGAGGTTGTGGCACGACACGCAACTGACCTGCCCGCCCGGCAGGCGAACCGCCTTCGGCAGCGACATCACCGAACGCAGACCGACATCCGAAGCTTCACCTCCATCGATCGCATACGGCATGCCCACCGGATGATCGTCGACATCGCTCCATGAAGCGGTCTTCATGCCCGGCGCATCGCCCGCGCTGACGCCGTCATGGCATTCGAGGCAGCGTCGCGAAATCTCATCCAGGTAGGCCGCGGACTTCGCGGCGACGTCGCGCCCCACTCGGATATGAGCGCCTTCCATGGCCAGCCAATGCGCCCCGACGCGTGACCCGCGTGACGCCGCGCCGTGACAGTTTTGACAAAAACTCCCTGCCGCAAGGTCGTCCCCGCGTTCACCGGCCGGGTCGGGCAACGGTCCGCGAAGACTCACACCGCGCTCCCGTGAAGGAAACTCGCGGTGGCAGGTGCGGCACGTGATCGCGCCGCCGCCGTCGAGAGGCCAATCCTCAGGGATACGCACCGCAGCGCTCGGCACGACGCCCACGGGATGGTTGATGTCGCCCGGTCCCGCGGACCACGGCGCTGCCGGATGGCCCGCCTCGTCGCCGGCGCGGGATGCCGCGCCTGCCAAGAGGAACAGCACGGTCAAAGCAGCTCGTCGCATCGTGACTCCCGTCAGGAACCCGGCGTCGAGCCGCGTCTTGCCGCCGCTGCCGCGTGTGTTCGGCAGCCATGCCGCAAGGAACCCAGCAACGGATCGGAGGGGGTGTGGAGCTTCTTGAGGTTGGGGAAATCGGAGGACGTTGTCTGAGAATTGAGAACCGCGCGCGAGAACTCGCTTGAGTGTGCAACGCCCGCCGTCGGCGTAACTTCATGGATTGCAAGAAGATACGGATTCTCAGGGCCGTCGCAGCAAGGCCTGAATGCCCCGATTGTGCGATGGCACACTCCTTGCCCAACTTCCCGGACGAGGACTTGGTTCAGCTATTCTGCCGGGAGGCATTGCAATGAATCCGGGTTGTCTGTTGGTTGTGGGGCTTGCCCTTTATGGGATCAATCCGCTCGAACACGTCGGTTCGCTGACCGACCCGTTGCACAGTCCCGCGCGGCTGTCCATCGCCGCGGACGGGACCGTTTTTGTCACGGATCCGGACCTTAACCAGATCGCCCGCTACAACTCCGCCGGGGCGCTTCTCGGCACGTGGGCGGTTCCTGAAGGTCCGATCGGCGTGGCCGCGCATCCCGACGGGCGCATCTTCGTGTCCCGCCGTGATGATGCCCAGGTCGGCGTGTATGCCGCTGACTTCACGTTCATGGAGTTTCTGGGTGAGGGCGCGGTCACGTTCGTCATGCCCACGGACATTGACGTCGATTCGAGCAGCGGGCACGTGTACGTCGTCGATGCGGAGGCCGACCGCGTGTACGGCTTCGACGCCGGCGGCGTGCTTGCGCTGATCTTCGGCATCCGCGGCGAGCGCGTCGGACAACTGAAATATCCCAGCGCCATCAGCGTGGATGAAGGGCGCGGACGCCTCCTCGTCGGCGACCACGACAACTTCCGCGTGCAGATGTTCACCACCGGCGGCGTGTTCCTGAAGCGCTTCGGCAGTCGCATGAAATACGGCGGCGGCTATGAAGAAGGCTTCATGCCGCGCACGCAGGGCGTCGTCGCCGACGCCGCCGGACGCATCTACGTCGCCGACGCGTTCATGAGCACCGTCCGCGTCTTCGACGATCGCGGGCGCGAGCTGGGCAAGGTGGTCGAGTACGGGCACGATGCCGGCGACCTGCGAACCCCGTGCGACATGGCGCTCAGCCCGGACGGCCGGTTCCTCTACGTCGTCAGCACCAACACCTCCAGCGTTGAGGTTTACGCCACGCCGTCGTGGGGACAATTCGATGGCGGCGACAAGGACTTGAAGGGCAAGGACGGCGCATCAGGGGACGGCGAGCGGGTCAAGAATGACTCCGTTTACGATGTTCTCTTCCGTCATGCCAGGAAATGCCGCGACGGCAAGAACGGGACGATTGGCGACGACCAACTCGTGCTGCCCAAGAACCTCGACTCCGATGAGTGGGGCGACGACTATGAGCAGATCGCCAACTCCGATTACGAAGGTCCGCACATGGTGGACGGCCGCGTAATCTGCGGTCGGTGCCACGGCATCGACGGCCAGCCCGGCGGCGATGTCGGACTGGTCGAGGGGCAGGAAGTGCTTTGCATGTCCTGCCACAGCAGCGGCGGGCAGGGGCTGGAACTTCCCTTGCACGAGGCCGACCTGGCGGATCCGTATGGCACGAATCCCCGAGCGGAGGATTTCATGGGTCGATCCCACGCCTGGGGCGTTCCGGCGGTCAACGCACAGGCCGGCTCCGACGGTCCCGAGGCCGGCGGGCAGGTCAACCGTTACCTTGACGGCGGCAACATGAAGTGCGCCACCTGTCACAATCAACACAACAACCAGCAAGGCTCGCCCTACCTCCGCGTGAAAAACGACCATGACCAGATGTGCAAGGAATGCCACACCCCGCGCGACAAGGGGCTGTATCGCGATGACCCGGTGAAGAACCGTGGCTCGCATCCGGTGGGCATCGCCTATCCGGACGACCTCGATGAGTTCGTCGCGGACGACATTCTTGAGCACGTGGTTCTCAAGGATGGGCGCGTCGAGTGCATGACCTGCCACGCGCTGCACGATGCGGATTCCGGCGGCGCCAACAATGGGCTGGGCGACGGGAAGTTGCTTCGCACCACCAACGACGCAACGCTGTGCGAAAGCTGCCACATGGGAGCCGATGCCCCCAAGCGCCATGGCGAGCTGTTCGACGGCGATTGCACCAACTGCCACATCGCGCACGGTCAGACCGACAACCTGTGGCTAATCCGCGATGAAATCGACGCATTCGACCCGCACACCGTGGTCTTCACGGACAGCAGCGTGGGCGTCGGGCCGGGAGCCTATGTGGATCCGGATCCTAACAAATACGGCATCTGCGAGGCTTGCCACAACTATCCATCGGACAAACCCGGTTTGGAGCCGAAGCACAGTCTGACCTGGATGCCGAAGTGCACCAACTGCCATCAGCATCACAACAGCTTCGAGTTTGTAGATGGCGATCTGCCACCGGGCGAGTTTGTCGGCGCCGACAAGTGCGGCGTTTGCCATACCGACAAGCATGAGGAATGGGGCGGCACCCTGCATGAAGAGGCTTGGGATACGCTCAATAACATCGGGTTTGGCGGCAACCCCGCCTGCCTGCCTTGCCATACCGTGGGCTTCGGGCAGGACAGCGGCTATGTGGATCAGGGAACCACGCCGCATCTGGCGGATGTCCAGTGCGAAAACTGCCACGGACCCGGCTCGGACCACGTGAATCGCGCGACCAAATCCAGGATCTCCGTGGACAAGGCCGCGGCGTTGTGCGGATCCTGTCACACGGATTCGCACCACCCGACGTATGATGAGTGGGGTACGTCTCGTCACGCGTTCTCGGAGGCGAACGGACACTCCAGTTCCTGCTACGTCTGTCACGTTCCGCTGGGAACGCAGGGCGATCCGCCGGTGTACCTCAGCGTGGAGTGCGTGGCCTGCCACGACCCGCACGAGCAGACCGGCAATGCGTATGCACCGGAGGAGGGGCGCGACTACCAGTTGAAGTGGGACGAAACCGCGTATCCTGAGCCGACGGACAATCTGACGGCGAATCAGGATCCCAACCGCTTCAACCTCTGCGGGCACTGCCACCACAACCGCAGCACGACGTGGAAGACGACGACTCGTCCGCCGCACCACAGCGGGCAGGCCAACTTCTACATCGGCGAGATGCCGCTCCCCGTGGACGATAACACGCGCCTCGTGGAGTTCACCGACTCCATCCATGAGAGCGTGCCGGTGCAGTGCGTGACTTGCCACAAGTATGAGAAGGGGTTTGAGAGCGAAGAAGATCCGGCCATTACCGGTCACGCGTTCGCCGTCAGCTTTGAGGGTTGCACCGGCAGCGGCTGCCATGCCACGCCGCACGATGCCGAGACCCGCTTCGAAGAGCTGGAGGCTGAAATGCAGGCCGACCTGCTGGACGTTTACACCCGACTGGGTCCGCCCAGCGAGTGGGAATACTCGGCCAACGGCGGCCCTCCGGAGGGCCAGGGGCAGGGCAAACAGGGCGGAATCATCCCGGAGATCAAGAAGATCCGGTTCCTCTACTACTATGTGCTTAACGACGGCAGCTACGGCGCGCACAATCCAGGCTACGCACGCGCCATCCTCGTGAAGGCGGACGAAATCTTGGATTCGATCGGCAAATAGACCGCCTTCGGTCGCAGGAAGACAGCCGGCGATTCGGCAATGCGTAGTCCAATTGATCGGCCTCGCGGGCAACCCCCGCGGGGCCGTTTTTCATTCGAGGAGGCCGTTGCCAGAACCACGTGTGGCCCCGGTTTCCAACCAGGGGATGTAGCACAGGTTTTCAACCTGTGCCGCTTTTGAAACAGCGTCCCAGCAGGAATGCGAATTCAATAACGCATGGCCGGTGGCACGGGTCCGCAGCAGCGGACCCGTGCGGCAGACGCTCGGAAGGGGGGTGGCACGGTCTGGCGTACTCGCCAGGCCGTGGTGGGTGCAGGCCAACGGTTCTCCGGCGTAATGTGGGGGGGGCAGTACGGTATTCATGCCCCCTGCGCACATCGCCGCACTCAGCGCGAGCGTGCGTTCCGCATGACACTGCCTGACTGTGCAATTGGGACCTGGCCAGGTCCACTGGCACGCCATCTGCAAGGTACTTCTCGAAACCGCGAAGCCGCTTTCTCAGTTTGGCGGTTGAATCGGAGCTGGGAACCCAACACAGACGCCCGGGACGGAGTTGACATCATGTTCTCATTGCAATCACGGCGCGTGTGTCGATTCGCCAATCTGCGAGCCGCATCCGCTTGGCGCGCGATGGGGGTCGCGGCCATCATCGGATTCTGCGCCCTATCCGCCGCGGCGCAGGACGTCGTCCGGCCCGGCGCTGACGGCACGCTGGCGGATGGTCTGCCCTACGGACCCTATGACGGCACGGCGGATGATTGGGACTGGACATTCAACGAGTCCGGCTATGAAGGCGCCATCACGTTGACCTGCGAGCGCGAGGAGTCCTGCCTCGAAACGCGCGTCGTCTGGGAATACGACCTGACCCGGATTCGCTCCATCCCGCCGCTTCAGGCCGGGCTGACCTTCACCCTCCGCGGACCCTCGATCTTCCCGTTCCCGGATTCCATCGTTCACGTGTACGCCTACCCCGCGGATGGTCGAGAGGCCTCCACCGACTACGCCGCCGGTCCGACCGTTTACCTCGGCTACGTGAGGCTCCGGGCGTACGAAGACCCGCGGGAGTACACGCTCAACGTGTCCGCGATCGCCAATGAGGTCGTTCAATTCGGCAACGACCGACTCGCGCTGCGATTTCAGATTGACCCCGATACGCCGGAGGATCGCCAGCAGGCGTTCATCGACGCGCTCGACTCGGAGTCCGCAAGCAAGCCCTATCTGACGCTCGACGAGGCCATGCCGGGCGACCGCGACCGCGACGGCGAGGTTGACCTGGCTGACTTTGCCAGCCTGCCCGACTGCCTCACCGGTCCGGCCGCCAGCACGATCGACCTGCCGTGCCTGCCGTTCGACTTCGATGGCGACAGCGACATCGACCTGCTGGACGTGGCCGCATTCCAAACGGCGTTCGACGGACCGTGACGGTGTGCGGCGTAGTTCGACGCGCGGTGACGCTGTCGCGCGTAGTTCGTCGCTCCGCGACGAGACGGGATTCCGCCTGGGTAGTTCGTCGCTCCGCGACGAGACGGGATTCCGCCTGGGTAGTTCGTCGCTCCGCGACGAGACTGGATTCCCGCCTGGGTAGTTCGTCGCTCCGCGACGAGACTGGATTCCCGCCTGGGTAGTTCGTCGCTCCGCGACGAGACTGGATTCCCGCCTGCGCGGGAAAGACGGGCTTCACCGCACCTCGGCCCGCGCCGGTGCTCCGTCGGCCTCGCGCGATTGCCGGCAGCGATTCACACGCTCACCAGCCCCTCGCGCACCGCGAAGCGCGTCAGCGTCACGCGATCGTGGATGTCGAGCTTGGCCATGAGGTTGTCCGCGTGCTTTTCCACGGTCTTGAGGCTCAGGCTGAGCAGATCGGCGATCTCCTTCTTCGCCAGCCCGTCGGCAATGTACACCAGCACTTCGCGCTCACGCGGGGTCAGCGTTGAAATCCGGGATCGCCCGGTCTTACCCAGCCGCGGCCCGCTCTCATCGAAGATGATCCGCTCCTGCACCTGCCGCGAGAAGCACGCTCGACCCTCGCACACATCGACGATGGCCTTCTCCAGCAACTCCGGCGGGTCGCACTTGTGGATGTACGCCATCGCGCCCAGCGCCAGCGCCTGCTCGATGTACTGGTCGTAGGTGTACCCGCTGAGGAAGACGATGCGCGATGCGGGGCTGATCGCCAGAATTCGCCGCGCCGCCTCGAACGCCGACAATCCCGGCATGTCCACGTCCATCACCACGACGTCGGGCTGAACGTCTCGCGCCGCGGCGACGGCCTCATCCCCGTTCGACGCCACGGCCGTCACCGTGAATCGCGCGTCGCGCGCAAGGCGATCGCGGAGCGTTTCAAGAACCAACGCATGATCGTCCACGAGCAGAAGTTTGACCTTCGTCATGGTCGCCTCAATGCAAAAAAAAACGGGTGCCGCATCGCCAATCGAACGAGCCTGCCGGGATGAAAGGGGTTCCATCGGCAAGCCCGCGCCAAGCCAAGGCTGGTATTCTATCGGCTCACGTCGCCGTTTGCATCCTCTTTTTCCCGATCAGGCTTCGCCGATGGATTGCAGGTAGGCGCGCGCCGCCGCTAGATCATGCTCCGGGCGCTGCGACGAAGTGCGACGGACGATGTGTGGACCGTGATACCCCGCGGCTTCCAAGAGCATCAAATGCCCGAGCCAATCCACGTCCCCCTCGCCGAGCGCCGTCTCCGTGCCGCTGCGTTCCCGTCCACCGGCCGTAGCGTCGCGCGCGTGCGACAGCACAATCTCCTGCGGCAGCGCGGACAACACACGCGAAGGATCGTTGCCCGACATGAGCAGCGCCGCGGGATCAAGACAGATTCTTACGGACGCGCTGTTGATGGCCTGAATTATTCGCGCGAGGTGTTCCGTCGTATCGGCCGACGGACGCAGGGCGAACACCACGCCGCGACGCGCGGCGTCCGCGGCAATCTGTCGCAGAGCCTCCACCGCATGCGCGGAAGGCTCGCCGGACTGCGGATGCGTCAGGGCGGACACCGCAGCCGTGACGATCGGCACGCGCATCATCGCCGCGGCGTCGAGTACGGCCCGTGTCCGGTCCACGCGCTCCTCGACGCGCGCCGCATCGGTCAGGCGCAGCCCGGGAAAGTCCGCGGTAAGCGCCGCAAAATCCAACCCGAGGTTGCGGACGAACCGCACGAAATGCCGGGCCGTGCTCTCGCTCAGCTCGCGGGGCGCAAGCTCAGGATACGCAAGCCCCACCTCGACGGCCCGAAACCCCAGCTCCGCCGCCCTCGGCATCGCCTCCCGGACCGGCAGCCTGAAATCATCCACGTCCACCCCGATGCGACTTGGGTCCATGACCGGCATCATGCCCCAAGCAGGGGAAGACGGAAAGTTCAAATCGGGCGGCCGCACTCCTGACAGAACTTCGAATCCTGCTCGTTGAGCTTCCCGCATTGGCCACACTTGAGCATGATGATTATCTCGGAAGCACCGGCACCCGGATTGAGACCGGCCTCATCGAGCGCGTCTCGGAGCATTCCGCCGGCCATTCGAGAATACGGCTCCAAGTCGCCGCGTGGCTTGTCGGGGTCAAGGAGCAGCCCTGAACCGGCTGCGCCCCGCGCCCCGACGCGCATGATGAACGCTCCCCCGGCGATAAGGATCATTCCGATGAATGCTCGCGCCATCGGCAGGTCTCTTGGGGGCTGAGGCGCAACCGCGCCGCTGAAGCGCGGGCTTAGAAAGGAATCGCTCACGTTGGCGGAGCGCTCGAAATCAATGAGCAGGGAAACAAAAGTCGATAGGAAGAGCAGAAGCCCGAGGATCGAGACGCCCATCCCGACGTAGTACAGCAGCTTCCGCTGATGCGTGAGTTGGCGAGGCATTTGCAAGTTCCCTGTCAGGTCCGCACGCAGGGCAAGCGTTTGCGCGTCTCGGGCGACCACCGGCGGCGCCGTCTGCCTGCCGCGCTGCATGGCGCTCACCGCGAGCAGACCTCAATCTGCTGAACATCCATCGTATCGCTTACGACGTGGAATGGGAAGCATCAGCCGCGTGGCTGACTCGCGCGGCGTGTTCGGTATCGCGCATGGGTATCCGTCACCCCGCATCGGGCCTCCGTGAGGGCGCATAAGTGTTCGTCATGGCTTGCAGCGCGCACAGGTTGCGGCGGATGGATGCCGCGCCGGGTCCAGGCGTGAAGGGTCGATCAGCGGGCGTTTCGGGGGTCGGCTTCAGCCGACCGGTTCTT
>CAZGJA010000080.1:0-78206 GCA_964526695.1 uncultured Phycisphaeraceae bacterium | reverse complement strand
CCACAATCCACAAATCGCCCTGCGCTTCCAACTCTCGACGCCCCATCGCCATCGCCGTCCTCCATGACCCGCCTTCGACACGCCCTTCTCCGATCATTATACTTCATGTGTCAAGAGGACTTTTACCACGGGCTGCTAGGGCTTTGCCGCCGGGTCCGCGCCGAACAACTCTCGACCCGTCATCTTCGCGGGCTTGGAAATCCCGAACTGGGATAGAATGGTCGGCGCCAAGTCGGTCAAATTCGGATCATCAATCGCCAATTTCCGGTTGGTGAGCAAGATACCCGGCACAAGCTCCGCCGCCACACAATGGTCGGCGCTCCACTCGCCGGTGTTGTCGTAGATCCACTTCTTGTTGATGTCGCCCTGCGCGCCGAGGCGGACCACGTATTCCCGGTGCAATCCAACGATAATGTCGGGCGTGTGCGCATCGTCCTTCCCGCCCGGCGCGTAGTCGCCGTGATACACCTTGTCCGTGCGGTACACTGTCTTGACGACCGGATGATTGTTCTTAGGATCACGCGCCGCCATCAGCTTGTCGGTCAGTTCCGTCAGCACCGCCTCGCGATCCTGCGGCTCGACGCTCCCGAACGGCTCCCGGCCTTTCAGGTTCAAATAAATCGCATTCAGGCCAAGACTGTATGCCTTGGTTTTCGACCAGTCCGCCACATCGTTGAGGCTGCCGGTGCGAACTTCCTCGTCTTTGAGGGTGATGAGTCCATTCTCCAGAAGCCAAGTGTTCAGGCTGAGCTTGCGGCTGAATCGCATGAAGCCGTGGTCGCTCATCACGAAGAGGGTCGTGTCCGCAGGCAGCGCCGCTCTCGTCTTGCCCAGCTCGGCGTCGCACTGCACATACACCTCGCGAAGCACCTTGGTGTACTTTTCGGCGTCCTCATCCTCGCGCACGGGATGGTCCGTGAACGTCTCCGGCTGGCCCGGCTCCGGCTCCCAATAAAAAATGTGCCCGATCAGATCCGAGCTGGAGAAGTAGAAGAACAGGAACCCGTCCTGGTACTGCGACAGGGCGTGGCTCAGCAGCATCTTGCCTTCGTCAAAGACAAACTGCGACTGCGTCTTGTATTCCTCGTCGCCGAAGAGCGTGATCTTGTAGGCGTACTCGCCGAATCCGATGGTCGCCTCGGCCTCCCGCGCCTTGAAATCTTCTGCAAAGCCCTTGGTGGCGAACGGCCCGACGCTGCGCGCCAGCTCCACGCCGAAGTCGTCCGGCTCCGTGACTTTGCCCGAGGGCGCGGCCGGATCGAAGTTGATGGGCGACATGTACAGTTCCGGCTCGGAACCGGCCTTGCGCAGCAGAAAGCGGACAATGCCCCTGCTGCCGCCGCCATTGGACATCACATCGAGCTTGGACGGGAGGAAAACCAGAGGCTTCCAGTCGCTCCACTCGCCCGCGCTTAAGAGAAACTCAATTGTCTGATCCCCATGCCCGTACGCGCCGCGATTCACATAGGAGATGCGCGCCGTGTCTTCCTCGCGGTCCGGCTCAATATAGAGGTCGATGCGCATCACCGGATCTTCAAGCCGGGTGAGCATGGGATTGGGTATGCCCTCGATTTCCCCGTGCCAGCGCTTCGTCTCAGGGTCGAACGTCAGGGGTCGGGCAATGCCGTCGCCGGTGGGCGGCTTCATGTCGGGATCAAATTCCGGGCTGAACCACTGGAAAGTCCCTTGGGTTCCCATGAGGTCCGTCGTGCCCATGCCCGACAACGCTTTGACATAGCCGTTCTTGGATGGGCTTGGGGGGTAGTTCGCCGGAATGCGGTAGAGAACAGACGGAATGCCGCGTTCGTCAAGATAATCCCAAAATGGTGTGCCGCCGCGGCTGAGCAGAAGTTCGCCGCTTTTCTGCCACGGCATGGGCACGTTGTAACCCATGACGTCCCACGGCTTGTCGCCGTCCACGGTCTGGTTCGTCGAATAGTACGGATGAACCTCGCCCTTTTCGAACTGCCGGTGGATGAAGTCAAAGACGCCGTGCGCGCCGGGATCTCCGCCGACAATGAAGTTAGACCAAGCCACGGGACTCTGCGGCGGCACGCTGGTCCCTAACTCATACAACCCGCCCTCCGCGGCCAGCTTCGAGAAGTTGGGCATCCGGCCTTCTTCCATGAGCCGGCGCACCAGTCGCGGATCCATCCCGTCAAAGCCCAGCACCACCACGCGCTTGCCGCCGGCCTTGGACGGCTTTTCGCCGCAGCCGGAAAGGAGCATTGTCGCCAGCGCCAGAAGCAACAGCGAGAAATGCCGAATGCCGAGTGCTGAATGCCATGTGCTGAATGGCGAATGGCGAATGGCGAATGGCGAATGAGGAATAAAACCACTCGGGCTGCTGTCCTTGTTGTGGAGGCGGTTCACAGGCGCGGCAGGAACCCCAACGGATTCGCAGGGCGATCCGATGAGCACGGCCTTCATTCGGCATTCAGCATTCAACATTCTGCATTCCCTCACGTCGCCGCCATCTCCCGCCGCGGGTCCGCGGCCTTGCCGGAAGCCGAGCGCTGCCCCCAATCCAGCACGTCCATCGCCTTGCCGTCCATGATGTCCGGAGTCGGAACGCCGAACATCTCCAGCGCCGTCGGGCCGATGTCCATCAGCCGCGGCGCGTCCGCTTCAATCACGCGGTTGCAGAACATCACGCCGGGCACCAGCGACGGGTGAATGCAATGGTCGCCGCTCCACGCCTTCAAGTTGTCATGGAACGCCGCGGCGGTGATGTCGCCCACGGCCGCCTCCCAGGAAACGCGATAGCCTTCGTTGTATCCCACAATGATGTCCGGCGCTTCCGTCTTGAACGGGCCTTTGTAAATGACGCGCGAATCCATAGCGCGCTTGACGGCCAACTCGCCGCCTTGCGGGTCGCGCGCCTCGTTCATCTTCGCACACAACTCTTCGCGGAGCTTCTGCTCCTCGTCGCCAGGCTCGACAATGCCCTGGGCCTCGCGGTCTTTGACGTTGAGCCAGACGCCCGCCAGACCCAGACAATAGGCGCGGGTTTTCGACCAGTCCACGTTCGCCAGATACTTCGCGCCGGGCTTGGCGTCCGGCTTCAGCGCCATGTAGCCGTTCTCGACAAGCCAGCGGTTCCAGTCGATGCCGCGCCGGAAGGAGTTGAATCCATGATCGCTGATGACGAACAGCAGGTTCTTTTCGTCATTGCATTGGGCCATCACTTTGCCGACCAGCTCATCGTTCCGCTTGTATAAATCCTCAATGGCCAGTCGGCGCTGCCGGTCCGCGGGGCATTGCCCCTGCCGCCCGGGATGCTTGGGGTCAATATAGCGCCAGAACATGTGTTGAATCCGGTCGGTGCCGTCGAACACGCAGACCACCAGACCGTCTTTGACTTTCTTAAGGGCGTCGAAAAACATCACTTCCCGCTCGGCGTCGGCTTCAATGCACTGGTGCAGAAACCCGTCGTCGTCGAGAATCTTCTCATTCATCGCCCAAGTGTCCTCGGCAAGACCGAGCGTGGCGAAGTTGCCCTGCGTCTTGGCGAGGTATTGGGAATACACATGGGGATGTGAAATCGGCATGGCCGGCGCATTGGGGTCGATGTTGAACGGCGTGACGTACATCTCGAAATGCGGCTGTGTTCCCAGCAGGAGGATTTCGCAGATGCCCGTCACCTTGCTGCGAAACCCAAGCTTGAACTCGACGGTCATCCACGGCGTATACTTGCCGCGCACCAGCTCGTGCGTGTCCTTTCCAATTCTGATGCGCCCATTCCCCGTCTTTGAATCTATGGTCACGCGAAACGGCGTATGCACGGGCTTGCCGTCTTGGCCCGGCGGACCGACGAAATACGAGTCCACCACGCCATTCTTGAATTCGACGTGAATCTGCTCGCCGCCCGTGTGTTCCGCGTCCTTGCCTTTGGACGTATAAAACGAAAACGTCCCCTGGCTCCCGCGCAGGTCCGGCAGGCACATGGCCGACAGCAACACGCCGTTATGCTTCTCCGGCGGCCAGGTGATGGGCACGCGGATGACGCTGCTGAAAATGCCGTACTCGCCGAGTGTGGTCCAGAAGGGCTTGCCCCGGCGAAGCCCGCGCATTTCCGGCGCGCCGTAGGGAATCTCCTTGCCGAGAATCTTCAACGTCCGCCGATGGCTGCTGATGTGCACCGACGACATCATGGGCATGTAATTGCGCCGGTCTCGCGTGAGGAAATCAAAAATATTGTGCTTGCCGGGATTGCAACCGGTCAGGAAACTCGACCAAGCCACCGGCGACAGCGGCGGTGCGACCGTGCCGAGGCGACGGAAACAACCCTGCTCCATCAGCCGCTTGAAATTGGGGAGCTTGCCTTCGGACAGGAATTGCTCGAAGAGCTTGGGCTCCATCCCGTCCAGACCGAGAACCACGACACGCTTCACCCGCGCGCGAGCATGCGCCTTGCGCCGCTTGAACCACCGGATCAGCGCCCGCACCGGCGCGGAGATCAGGGCGAACATCGCGGCCAGAAAAGCAATCAGGATGCCGCCCATCGACGACACGGCCGCGAAGCCCGCGCCGGGGCCGATGTACGCGTGAGCATCCACGGCGGCGAGAAGCACGATCGCACAGGCGACCCATGCCAGTGGGAGGCCGTGCCGAGTTCGGGGCCGATTTCCAGTCTTAGTCGAGTTCATCGTTACTCAGTCTTGGTCTTTCAACTTGCGGCGAAAGCCGGTCTTCGCGTCGCTCTGCAGCCCGTCGTCCACGCGGCGAAAAAAACGTTACCCGTTTATCCGTAAACACTTACAAACGCCCCATGCCCGGTCGTCCCAGCCTGTTCCCGCAACCCGGATGCAACGCCGATGTTAAAGCGACGCTCCCCCATCCGCAACGGAGTCGCCCCGCTCGCGCTGCGGCGGACACGCCTCGAGTCGGCCCTCCCCATCGCATCGGCAGAATCAGCGCTCTTCCTTGCGGTGAAGCAAGGGGATCGCGGCCCGTCCTCGCCACTGCGGCTGATCCACCGGACGGGTGTCTCCCCCAACAGGCAGGTGGTTGGCGGAACGCGGGGGCGACGGCCTTATTGCACGGGCGCTGATCGGATCGGTGGGTGGCACGGTCTGGCGTACTCGCCAGGCCGTGGCGAAGGAGAGCCCTTCACCGCATCGAGACCCGCACGGGTTTGCTGCTGCGGACCCGTGCCGCCCGAGTCATTCCACGCCTCCAAGTTCATCGGACCCTCCCAAGCCTCGCGACTCCGGCAGCGCGTTCGTTGACCGTGGCGGATACGGGAGTTACGTTGCGATCCGCGCCTCGGTGGATCGGGTCGCCGCCGGCGCGGTGGAAGGCCGATGAACACGATCGAGGAACGCAGCCGCGCCGTCTCCGCCTGCATGGACGAGCACCTGCGCCGGTTTCCGGAGCTGGCCGACCGGATTTACCGCCAGCTCCTCATCGCCCTGCACACCCGCGGCGTCTCGACCGTGGACGCCATTCACGACGAAGCCCGCGCCCGCGCCGGCCGGGAAAGCCGCCCCAACCTCGACGACCCCAACCGCGCCGAGCGCGACCGCCTCGACGAGCTGGACCGCATCTGGCTGCACGAGCTGATCCGCGAGCTGGTTTGCCAGCACTTCACCGTCGAGGACGTCAGCGACCTGGTCAGCACGACGGTGAAGCGCGAGGAGGTGCACCTGATCGAGGATCTCGTCACCCAGCGCGACGTGTCCTTCCTCACGCTCTCGCAGAAGTTGCAGAAATTCGCCGAGCTGCCCGAGGGCGAGATCAAAATCGCACAGGCGGAAGTCCTCGGCACGCGCGTCGCGCTCGTCCGCCACTTCATCAGCGACGACCTTGAATACATCGGCGTCGCCAAGAACCACCTGCGCATCCGCGACTTCGCCGAGCTGACGCAGCGCATGATCTCCACCGACAAGGCCGTGGGGAAGATCGGCGGCAAGGCCGGCGGGATGATCCTCGCGCATCGCATCCTCAAGACGACGGAGGACAAGGCGAAGGCCAAGACGTTTCTGCCGATCGCTCTGCCCGACTCGTACTTCATCCGCTCCGACATCATCGAAGAGTTCATGCGCATCAACCGCCTCGGCGAGTGGCAGAACCAGAAATACAAGCCGATTCAGCAGGTGGCCGACGAGTATCCGCTCATCAAAGGCGTGTTCCGCAACGGCGACTTTCCGGTGGCGATCGTGCAGTCGCTGCGGCGCATCCTGGCGGACGTGGGTACGCACCCGCTGATCGTCCGTTCGAGCAGTCTGCTGGAGGACCGGTTCGGCACGGCGTTTTCCGGCAAGTACGCCAGCGTGTTCGTGGCCAATCAGGGCGAGCTGGAAAGCCGCATCCAGGCGCTGCTCGGCGCGATCGCGGAGGTGTATGCCAGCACGCTGGCGCCAGACCCGATTCAATATCGCCGCGAGCACAACCTCATCGACTACCAGGAGGACATGGCCGTCATCATTCAGAAGGTGGTCGGCGTGACCTACCGCCACTTTCTGCTGCCGCTGTTCGCAGGCGTCGGCTTCTCGCGGAACGAATACCGCTGGACGTCGCGTATCCGGCGCGAGGACGGCTTGATGCGGCTGGTGATGGGGCTGGGCACGCGGGCGGTGGATCGCGTCGGGTCGGACTACCCGCGCATGGTGGCGCTGGGCGCGCCCACGCTTCGCCCGGAGTCCAACGCCCTCGACATCATGCGCTACTCCCAGCGCACCGTGGACGTCATCAACCTCGACGCCAACCGCTTCGAGGCCGTGCGGCTCGTGGACCTTCTCGACCCCGCACTGCCGATGCCGATGCTGGACAAGATCGTCTCCGTCCGCCGCGAGGAAGGGCTGTATCCGCCGACCAGCGCGCTGGTGGAGGGCGATCCGTCGCAGCTTTACATCACCTTCGAGAAGCTGCTGGGCGCCACGCCGTTCGCCGCCCAGGCGCGCGACACGCTGCACCGGCTCGAAGAGGCGTACGGCATGCCCGTGGACATGGAGTTCGCCAGCGACGGCGAGAAGTTCTACATCCTGCAATGCCGCCCGCTCTCGCAGGCGGAGCAGGAGCAGGCCGTCGCCATTCCCAAGGACATCCCCGCCCATCGGATCCTCTTCACGGCGCGCAAGTACGTGCGCAGCGGGCTGGTCGATGGCATCGAGTACATCGTGTACATCGACCCGCTGGCGTACGACCGCGTGCCGTCGCGCGAGCGGCGCGTGGCCATCGGTCGCGTGGTCGGGCGGCTCAACCACCTGCTGCCGCGGCGGAAGTTCATCCTCATCGGTCCGGGCCGTTGGGGGAGCAACGACATCCGTCTCGGCGTTCCCGTGAAATACGCCGACCTGAACCACTCGCGCATGTTGATCGAGGTCGCGCGGCAGAAGGGCGGCTACGTGCCCGAAGTGTCGTTCGGCACGCACTTCTTCCAGGACCTGGTTGAGGCGCGCATCGACTACCTCCCGCTGTACCCCGACGCGGACGGCATCATCTTCGCCGAGTCGTTCCTGATGCACTGCCCGAACTCGCTGCGTCTCCTCCTCCCCGACGACGCCGAGCTGGCCGAGGAAGTCCGCGTCATCGACCTCCGCCAGGCCGCCGCGGGACGCACGCTGACCATCGCCATGAACGGCGACATGGATTGCGCGATGGCGTACCTGGCGTGAGCGAGAGACGCCGGATAGGCCGATCAGGGTGTGCCGCGGCCATGCCGATCTCATGCAACCCACGGCGCGGAGCGGGCTTTGGATCCGGCGCTCCGGGATTCAATAGGACTGCAAGAACGCTTTTGCCTCTAAACAGTGAAAACAATAGAATACGTAGATCAACCCCACGTCTCCGAACATGTAATCTCGCTTCCCGAGAGCGTTCTTGCGGTGAGGATTGTGCTCGGAGTCGTGTTCAATCGAGTCGATTTGGCCGACAAACGTCATTCGCCGTTCACACTCGTCGCATTCCGGGACATCCTCACATTGAATCCAGTCCGGCTTCCCGCCGAGCTTGGTGCGTTGGCCCAGATTCATTGGATAACCGATTGGCACAGCTTGTTGTCCTTTAGAAACTCTGGACAGGGAAACGGCGAATTCTGGAAGCACTTTGGGACGTGTTGACCTGGCCACGTGCAACTCCACTGATTGGTAACGGGATTCCGACTGCACTCAACGTGAGTGTGAGGTTTGAATTCAGCATTGATGCGAGTGACAGGGATGTCAAGCCCTTGCCCGACATTCAAGCCTGCCGCACATGATGGAGCCCCAACTCGCCGCAGGGGCCTTTCCAGAAACAACGCCGAGTTGGCCGAGGAAGTCCGCGTCATCGACCCCCGCGAGGCCGCCGCGGGGCGCCCGCTGACGATTGCCATGAACGGTGTCTTGGAGTGCGCGATGGCGTACCAGATTTAGCCGGGAAAGCCCGGACCGTCGGGCCCGCCCGCTCCTGCCCGGGTCCACTGCCGAAGCGGTCACAAGCGCCCGCGGATTCGGATGAGCAGATCGTTGAGGGCGTGGCGCCCGCTCGCGGCGTCGGGCAGTTGACTCGCTTCGCCTTCGCGCTGGAGTTCGCTTGTGAGCCGGTCGTACTCGCCGAGGTGAAAGGGCAAGTCTGCATCGTTCAGCGCCGCGCGTTCCACGTTCTGGGCTTTGCGGGCGATCCGATCCTCCACGGCGGACAAACGAGCCGTTTCATTGAGCCGCCGAAGGTGGGCTTCCAGTTCGCCGGTGCGCATGAGATGGATGCCGGTAAGCAGCACGCGGTACACGTCCAGCAGCGCCTTGGCGAGCGAGTACTCCACTTCGGGCAGATAATCATACGTGCGGCTGTTCTCATTTGTAACCCACTCGAAGTGGTCATCTCGAAGCTTGGCGATAACAGCAGCGGGAACGCCCATGGCCTGCAGCTTCTCCTCCAAGTTCAGTCCAGTCTGATCGTCATGCGTCCAGTGATTGTCGGCTTCCGCACACGCCCCATTGCTCTAAACGTTCAGGCACACGTCATCCGGAAGGATCACGCCGACGGGCGGATCCTGTACGCCGTTGCCACCGACCGTCATCCTATAGTCCCGGTCCCAGTCCCTGGAGTCGGATACCACGATGAAGACGTCCCAGCCGGGAGGGATATAGCGTGCTCTTTCGTTGGCGACCTCGAGGTCTTCGTATCCGTTCATGTACTTGCCTATCAGCACGTTGTAGTACCCTTTGGACTTCATCCGCACAGCCAGGGAGTTTTCATCCTCGAACCGCAGCGCGCCCCCGTTGGGCCAGGTGTTGGTCAGCACGCCGGTGTTGTGTGAGTAAAACCCGCCAGAAAGCTGGCTGGCGCGCGAGAGACAGCACGTCGGGTTGGTGACGAAGGCATTGGGGAAATAGACGCCGTTTTCGATGAAGAACTCCCGTACGCTGGGCATGGCGTACTGGTCGCCCGAAGTCAGCGGATCGATATCGCGAAAGAGCGTATCCCAGCGCTGGTCGTCGGTTTCAAGCACGATGATGTTGAACGGGACCGGGACGGGTGGACCCGCCTGGGCGGACACCGGCGCCGGTCCTTGCACCGTGTTGGGCGCGAGGAATCGCCAGGCGACAGCGCCCACGACGACAAGGCCGCAAGCGAGAAGAAAGAGACGAGTGGAGGAGGCGTTATGCTTCACGCGGACAACTCCATGACACCGCACCAGCGGAACGAGAGACTCAGGCGACTATTCGGCAAGTTGAAGGGTGAACTGAAACGAGGGCAGTGGTGTCGGCGCTGCGCCGTCGGCGCTTCAAGGGGCTGATCCCCCCTCCCATTGGGAAGGGTCAGGTGAGGGCCGCGCATTGAAGTTTCCGCTGGTTCCACGTAAAATGAGGCGTCGCCGGGAGAATGCGACCCAGGTCCGAGAAAACGAGTGGGACGGAGTAGTGACTATGTCCAGACATCTGCAGAGTTCTTTCGTACTCTTGCTTTTCGTTGCCTCCGGGCTTGGCTTCAGTCCGCCAACCTTTGCCTCCGACAGCGGAGCTTGGACATTGGTGGATCCCTGGCTGTCGTTTCGGGGACATCTTGCCATGGCCTACGACAGCGGGCGCGGTGTCACCGTCATGTTTGGTGGCTACAATCGCCCAGCCAGCGATTACGACGAGTATCATGGTGACACTTGGGAGTACGACGGGCAACGCTGGACACGAGTGAGCACGGAGGGACCCGGTCCTCGAGCCGGCGCGAAGCTGGCTTATGATATCGCGCGCGGGGTCATGGTGTTGTTTGGCGGTCAGGACGCAGAGCGCCACTATGGTGACACCTGGGAATGGGATGGGACGACTTGGACGCTGCGAGCCACGGATGGCCCCAGTCCGCGCTTCTGGCCCGCGCTGGCGTATGATGAGCAGCGCGGCGTGGTCGTGCTGCACGGCGGGCTTACTCCAAATACCGAGGATGATACATGGGAGTGGGACGGGAACTCATGGGTATTGCGGGAGTTCGGCGATGAGATAGTGCCTCCCCAACTGCGTTACAACAGTATGGCTTACGACAGCGCGCGAAGAGTGATGGTTCTTTTCGGTCTTACCAGCAACATAGAAGAGACTTGGGAATACGATGGCAGCACGTGGATAAAGCTGAATGAGGAGACTGGGCTTACGACGGCTGCATCGCTGGCGTATGATTCGGCGCGCGGTGTGACCGTGCGTTATGGCGACTACTGGACCAATGACTTCACTTGGGAGTGGGATGGACAATCGTGGGTGATCGCGGATGAAGAGGGCGTTGGGCTCATCTACGCGCAAGGTCTGGCCTACGATTCCGCTCGCGGCGTCACCGTGCTGTTCGGGGGCTTTCGCGCTGGAAGCGGTGACGGACGAGACACCACCTGGGAATGGGACGGGCAGACGTGGAGGCAGCGGATATTCGGACCATTAGGCCGAACAGATGCTGAGATGGTCTATGACGCCGCCCGCGGACACAGCGTGCTCTTAGGCGGATCTCGGCACCCGCCGTCGGACGAGGACAAATGTACCTTTTCGTGGGACGGGCGGCAGTGGTCACTCTTGGCGACAACCGGGCCGGGTGCACACGTCTTATACCATTCGATGGCCTACAACAGCCGCTCGAATTCCACGCTACTGTTCCCGGGCGAAGACGACGTCAGCACCTGGCAATGGGACGGGAACGAATGGACCTGGCTGACGGATATCGGCCCCTCGGCGCGGATACTTCATGCGATGTCGTACGACCGTGCCCGCGACGTCGTCGTCCTCTTCGGCGGTTACGACGACAGCCTCAGCGACGAAACCTGGAAATGGAACGGCAGCGTTTGGACTCTGGCGAGCTCGCGCGGGCCGTCAAAGCGCTTCAAGCACACGATGGTCTATGACACCGCTCGCGAGGTGACCGTGCTCTTCGGGGGAAACGCGCAGCGCATAGGCGCGAGCGGCGAGACGTGGGAGTGGGACGGCCGCGACTGGGCGCTCGCGGCGACCAGCGGCCCCCCCCCCGCTACGACCACACCATGATTTACGACGAGGTTCGAAGGTTGACTGTTCTCTATGGAGGGAGAGCGGGCGAAGAGCTTTTCTCCGACTTGTGGGAATGGGACGGTATGGAGTGGCGGCAGCGACAGGTCGAAGGCATCCAGCCGCTGCGATTTGAACACGCCATGGCCTATGATAGCGACCGTCAACGGATTGTGCTCTTTGGCGGTTGGGGCGAGCACAACGCGCGCCTGGGCGACACCTGGGAGTTCGATCCCTGCGTGGGTCTCTCGAAGCTCAAAGCCCGCTGCAAGGCCGATGGCGCTGGGGGCCATGTCATCAAAGTCACCGTACGCACCACGCTTCCCGAAGGCTCGACCGTCCCCGTGGACAACACCGACCTCGCCAACCACACAACTGAGCGTGAGCGCATCCCCGTCAACACCCGCGGCAAGGCCAAACACAAATGGCCCGACCAGCACGGCGACCACACCCTCACCGCCGCCGACTGCCCGCGCATGACGCAGACCGTCACCTGCGATCCGTAGGTAACAGGCAGCAGGCAATAGGCAGTAGGCAACAGCCAATAGCCAACGGAGCCGCGACCGTCAGGGAGCGAACCGCGCGAGTCCTCGCGCGAGTGCGCTTGCGTGCTCTGACGCGATCAGTATCTCGTACCCGTTTATGTACTTCCCGATCAGCGCCGTGTAGTAGGCTTCACCAATGCAGCCGGGGCCCTTCAGCCGTACGGTCAGGGCGTTCTCGTCGTTCAAGCGCACCGCGCCCCCCTTTGGACCAGGTGCAGGTGAGCACTGCGGTATGGTGCGAAGAGAATCCGCCGGCATGACTCCCAATGCGAAGCGCGCGGACCGTGAGTGTCGGTGAAGAGGTCGGAGTCCGAAGGCGCAACGGTCCTGTGGCGGAATCGCCGTGATTGCAAGGGGAGACCCTGCGACCGCGGCGCGCCGGGAGCGCGTGTTTGCCGCGCCGCGACGGGCTACCCTGATCCGGAATCACCTTTGAGATGATCTCGGACATGCCGGCTACTCGCGCAGCGGGTTGCCCTTGAGGTATTGGGCTCGCTGCCTTTCCAGCCGCTCGATCCAGCTCAGCGAGGCGCCGGCCGGAGCGCGGGCGAGGATTTCGCCGAGCAGAGCGGCCGCGCGATCGACGTTGCCCTGCGCGGCGTGCGCGGCGGCGAGGGCTTCGTACACGTCCACGCCCTTGGCGCGGGATTGATCGAAAGCCTGCTGTGCCAAGTTCAGCGCCCGGGGCGGATCGCGCAGGACGTCTTGATCCGTCGAGGCGAGCATGAACGCGAGTCGTGCTCGGATGGCGACGGAGTCCGGGTCGAGTCGATGCGCCGCTTCGAGGCTGGCGATGGCGCCGACATCCTGGTTCAGCGCGATGCGCGACTCGGCCAGCGCCTGGTAGCAGGTGGCGTCGGATTGCTTGAGCTGCAGGGCGTGCTCGAACTCCGCGGCGGCCTCTTCAAAGCGTCCGGCTTCGTGCAGGCGCCGGCCCGCTTCGTACCGCGCCTCGAAGGCCTCCTTGCCGGAAGTGTCCGCGGCGCGGTGATACCATTCGAGCGCCTCGTCCAGCCGACCCTGCGCCGCCAGCGAGTCCGCGACATCGATGAACGTCACCGGGTCATCGTCGTGAAGCTCGAGCGCCCGCTGAAACCATGCCTGCGCCTCTTCAGGGCGGCGAAGGGCCATCAGACATCGCCCCGCTCCGCGGACGGCGATGAGATACGTCTGGCGCAGCTCCGATGCGCGCACGTAGTGGCTGAAGGCCTCCTCGAGCAGCTCGGCTCGGCGCGGGTCGTTGCGGTCTTCCACGGCCGCCACTTCATCGAAGAGTGCGGATCCGTAGTTCACGTGCCCGACGGGGCAGTCAGGGCGAAGCGCGACGTGATGCGCCCAGAGGGTCGACCCGTCCTGCCAGATCAAAACCTGTCGGCGGGTCATGCCGACCAGGAGTGCGGTGATCGCCAGCGCCGCCGCGCAGGCCGCGATGCCGAGCGTGCGTCGGCGGGCGTGCGTGAGGAGCCGAGATATTCCGCCGCCGAGCAGCATCATCAGGGGAATGACGCACAGGTAAGTGTAGCGGTCCGCGACGAGCTGAGGTCCGCTCTGAGCGATGCCGAGCACGGGCGAGACGAGCACCACGTAGGCTGCCGCGGCCGCGGCAAGGGCGGGGAAGCGTCGTCGAGATCGCCAGATCGCCGTCGCTGCGGCGATGAGCACGGCGGCGGAGGCCAGCGCTGGCACGTACATCTCGGTCATCTCATCAGGCCAGCCATAGAAGGGAACCAGCCCGGCGGGCCAGAGCGTCTTGGCGAGATAGAAGCCCAGCGCGTAGGGCGCCTGGAGGAGCCGCATCCACGGCGTGTACGAGTCTAGGGGCTGAAGCGCGCCGGACGCGCGCTGCGCCAGAATGGCCGCGACGCCCGCCGCCATCGCCGGGACGGCGAAGGCGAGCTTCTCGATCCACACGGCCCGATCCGCCGCAAGGCGTCCGTCCGGGCCGCGCCGGATTCGCCGCAACGGAAACACATCGAGAATAAGCAGCACGGCCGGAAGCGTGATGCCCCATGCTTTCGACAGCAGCGAGAGGAGGAACATCAGCCAGGCTACGGCCATTCGGGTTCGATACGCGGATTTCGACGACCGCTTGGCGCCGGCGAGGTAGAAGTAAACGGCCATCAGCAGGAACGCTCCGCTGAGCACGTCGCGCCGCTCGGTCACCCATGCCACCGACTCGACGCGCAGGGGGTGAACGGCGAAGAGCAGGGCCGCGATGAAGGCGCCCCACGTCGTGTGTTCATCCGTTGGAGCGAGGGGCCGCGCAGCGATCGATTCGGCGTCAGCGGCGGCGCTGGCGTTGGCGGCGGGCCGGATCAGCTCCCGGCTGACGAGGAACACGCCGACGGCAGCGGCGATGTGCAGGAGCAGGTTGGTCAGATGGAAGCCCATCGGCCTCAGCCCGCCGTGGAGCTGGTAGTCGAGGGCCAGCGAGAGCCATGTCAGCGGGTGATAGTGCCCCGCGCGCGACTCGGTGAACATCCAGGTCAGATTCTCAGCGGACAGACCATGCACGTGGGTGTTCTCGATGACGACTTCATCGTCATCGTAATTAACAAAGTCAAAATGCAAAGTCGAAGCGAAGGTAAACCCAACGACGGTTGCGAGCACGAGAACCATGAGGGTTGTCATTCTCGAGAGCGGCGAGCGATTCAGCCGCGCCAGCGCGTCCGCATCATGTGGCAGACCCCCATTAACCGGGCCGCCGTCAAGTTGATTACGCAGCGTTTTCAAGCCCGGTGATAAACTACCAGTTTACTTGTGTTATTCAATCACGAAACTGGGCCGGTCGCGTGAAACAAGATGCACGATTGGACGCTTGGGGCACCGATAATACATATAAGGCGCGCGGGGGGAAGGATGGCGGAAAGAGGCGGGTCGATACCCCTCCCCTACCCGATTGACATTCCCGGTCCCCTATGCGCAAATGCCCCGCTTTGCGTTTCGGGGGAAGCTGCAGCCGTTGCCGGCTTGGCGCGGTTCGGCGACTGGGCTTGCTCCGAGGTCGGGCGTGAACGAGTCGGCAGGAGGCCGCTGCAACCGCTCGTGCTATCCAAAAACGTCTTGAGGGCTTGAATGAATAAGCTTCGTGTTGGCATCAACTTCGTGCTGAGCTTGGGGCTGCTCGGGGGCGGGATCGCGACGCTGGCTTGGCTGGCGGCGACTCGGCCCGAACCGGGCGGTCATGAGGTGGCCGCGTCCGTGCCGACGGTGCAGGCGACCCAGGTCCGCGCGGGGGTGTTTGACGAGCCGATCGTCGGGTATGGCAATCTCAGACCTGAGAAACAGGTTCGAGTGGTCCCCAACGTGAGCGGGCGGTTGGTCTTTTCGCACCCGGATCTGGCGGAGGGGAAGACCATCGCCAAGGACGAGCTGCTGTTTGAGATCGATCCCATCGTGTACCAGGCGCAGGTCGACTCGGCCAATGCCGGGGTGCGGCGGCTGGAAGCCAGCATCAAGCGGCAGCAGGAGGAGCTTGCGTCGCTGGACGGGCGGATCAAAGTCTCGCAGAGGATGGTGGACATCGCGGAGCAGGAGTTCAACGCCAGCACTGGCCTCGGCAAAACCACTCTGAGCGGCGTACAGCTCCATGCGGATGAGCAATCTTACCTACGTCTGAAAGCGGAAGTGCTCGAGCTGGACTCGCGGGTGCGGCTGATCCCGCTGACGATCGCGGAGACCGAGGCGCAGCTCGACGCGGCGCGGGCGGGGCTCAAGCAGGCGGAGCACGATCTGGAGAACACCCGGATTCTGTGTCCGTTCGACGCGCGGGTGGAGGCCGTGTCGGCCCGGTCCAGCCAGTATGTGACGGCGCTGCTGGCGATTGCGACGCTGACGGACCTTGCGGCGTTCGAGATTTCGGCCGTCGTGGATCCGAGGGAGCTGCGCTGGATTCATGACGACGTGACGGCGGCGGCGAGGGGCGACGAGGGATCGCCCGAAGCGCCGCACGTGGTCGTGCGCTGGTCGCTGTTCGGGCACGAGTACGAGTGGAACGGGCGGGTCACGCGGTTCGAGCGGCTGGATGAGGCCACGCGGATGGCGCGCATCGCCGTGGAGCTGCGCGGGGTGGACCTAGGGCTGAACTTTGACGGCGGGTCTGACAAGCCGCCGATTTCGATCGGCATGTTCTGTCGGGCGGAGATTCCGGCGAGGCCCGTCGAGGCCGCGCTGGTGGTTCCGCGTCATGCGATTCAGGACCAGTCGTTCGTGTACGTTTTCGAGGATGATCCAGCGTCGTCCGATCCGCGGTTGGGGCGGCTCGGTGTTCGGCGGGTTCCGATGCTGCGGTCCGCCAGCGACGAAGTTCTCGTGGACTTTCAGGGTCGGGACGAGTCGTCGGACGCCTGTGAGCTTGCGGACGGGGACCGCGTGATCGTGTCGCCGCTGTCGCGCCCGGTGCCGGGCATGTCGATACGGCTGGGGGATGAGCTGGTCGCGGAGGCGCGGTCGCGGAGGGATTCGGCATTCGGCAGCTCCGCCGTGCGGCTGGTTTCGGCGGACTGACCGTGATGGCGCGGACGGTCGCGTTGCCCCATTCGCGCCGAAGTTCATTGGATCCTTGAGTGGCGGCACGCGGGCTCAGGCGCGAGGAGTCGCCGTTCTTGTCGAAATCAGACCATCGGCTTGGGCGCGCACGCGGGAGCTTGGCGGCCGCGGAGGCGGACATGGCCCGCCTGAGCTGACCGGCTGGAAAGCCGGTCCCCCAGGCGCAAGGACCGCTTCCTTGCGGGCGCGGCTCCTCACGGGCGCGGCTCTGAAACTCGCTGGGATGTGCGGGCGACGGGTTCCTTCATGCGCAGTCTGATTACCTTCGGCGTCCGCAATCCGGTCTCGGCGAACATGCTGATGCTCTGCATCGTGGCCGGCGGGTTTTACGCTGCGCGGTCCATGGTGCGCGAGCGCTACCCCGCGTTTTCCATCGACCGCATCGCCGTGGACGTGGTCTATCCTGGCGCGGGTCCGACGGACGTCGAGTCGGCCGTGTGCACGCCGATCGAAGAAGCGATGTCGGGGATCGAGGGGATCCGCGAGCTGTCGTCAGTGTCGTCGGAGGGGCACGGGCTGGTGATCGCCTTTCTGCACGAGAAGGCGGACAAGGCGAGGGTGCTCGATGACCTTCGGCTCGCGGTGGAGCAGGTGGACTCTCTGCCGCCGGAGGCGGAGAAGCCGATCGTCCGCGAGCTGGCGCTGCGCACGGGCGTGATCAACGTCTCACTCTTCGGCGAGGTTCCCGAGGCCACGCTGCGCGATTACGCGCGCGACGTCCGCGACGACCTGATGACGCTGCCGGAGATTTCGCAGGTGGCGACGTGGGGCGTGCGCGAACGGGAGATCACCATCGAGGTGCGGGAGGACTCGCTGCGCGCCTACGCGCTGACGTTCGAGAAGATCATGCAGGCGGTGGCCGCCAACAGCCTGGACCTTCCCGCGGGGCTGTTGCGGACGTCGCGCGAGGAGCTGGTGCTGCGGGTGACGGGGCGTCGCATGACCGCGACGGACTACGCGGACATGGCGGTGCTCTCGCAGCCGGACGGAACGCAGGTGCGGCTGGGGCAGATCGCCGACGTGCGCGAAGGCTTCGAGGAGGCGACGGTCGAGGGCCGGTTCGACGGGAAGCGCTGCGCGGTCGTGGCGGTGTTCAAGACGCCGCAACAGGACACGATCACGCTCGCGGCGCAGGTGCGCGACTACGTCGAGCGCAAGCGGGCCGCGCTCCCGGAGGCCCTGTCGATCGCCGCCTGGGGCGACGGCTCGGTGGAGATCGACAACCGCGTGGGCATGCTGCTGTCGAACGGTCTGCAGGGGCTGGCGCTGATGGTGGTGGCGCTGGCGCTGTTCATGCGTCCGCGCGTGTCGCTGTGGGTGATGATGGGTTTGCCGGTGGCTTACGCGGGCGCGCTGCTGGTCATGCAGGGGACGGACCACACGCTGAACATGATCAGCCTGTTCGCGCTGATCATGGTGGGCGGCATGATCGACGACGACGCGATCGTCATCAGCGAGAGCATCTACGCGCGGGCGATGCGCGGCGAGGATCCGGACACGGCGACGATCGAGGGCGTGATGGACGTGGCCATGCCGGTGGTGGGGTCGTCGTTGACGACGATCATCGCGTTCATTCCGCTGTTCTTCGTCGCGGGGCTCATGGGCAAGTTCGTGCGCGAGGTGCCGATCGTGATCATCGCGGCGCTGACGGCGTCGCTGGTGGAGGTGCTGCTGATCCTGCCGCCGCACCTGCGTTATCACGGGGGGCTGGAGGCGTTTCGATCCTTGCGCGACACGCGGACGCGGGTGCGGCGGTTTCTCGACGGGATGCTGCAGCGCGTCATCGAGCGCGTGTATGAGCCGGTGTACCGGTTCGCGCTGGATCACCGCTACGTGTTCGTGTCCGGCGCGGCGGCGCTGGTGCTGGTGTGCGTGGGGCTGGTGGTGGGCGGGCGGCTGCCGCTGGTGCTGCTGGAGAACGACGACAACACGATTCTGCGCGCCCGCGTCGAGCTGCCCGAGGGCACGCCGGAGGAGGCGAGCCGGCGGATCCTGACGCGGCTGGAGGAGGCGGCGTGGTCGCTCAACGACGACGCGGAGCTGGCGCCGCATGAGAAGGGCAAACTGGTGCGGCACGTTTATGCGACGCTGGGATCCTGGAACGAATTCCTGCCGCGGCGCGGAAACAACCTCTGCGAGGTGAAGGTGGAGCTGATGGCGCCGGGGAAGCGGTGGATTCGTGACCGGCAGATCATCGACCGCTGGCGGCATGCTGCCGGCGATATCCCCGAGGCCATGCAGTTCAAGGTCGAGCCGGACCTCATCGGACCGACGGACCGCCCCATCGAGATTCGCCTGATGGGACCGGACCTCGACGACCTCCGCCAGGCCGCCGACGAGCTGGAACGCAAGCTCGCCTCCTTCGACGGGGTGTGGTCGGTGCATGATGACCTTTCAGCGGGGAAGCGCGAGCTGCGCGTGGCGCTGAAGCCGGAGGCGCGGCTGCTGGGGTTGACGGTGAGCGACGTGGCGACGCAGCTTCGGCAGGGGTTTTTCGGCGGAGACGCGCTGCGGCTGCAGCGCGGGCGCGACGAGGTGTGGGTGCGCGTGCGCTACCCGCTGGATGAGCGCAGCAGTCTGGCGTCGCTGGAGAACGCGCGGTTCCGCACGCAGCAGGGCGCGGAGATCCCGTTCCACGAGGCCGTGCAGGTCGAGTGGGTCCGCGGCTATGGATCAATCGAGCACGAGTCAGGCGTGAGGAAAGTCGAGGTGTACGCGGACATCGACGAGCGGCGCGCGAACGCGGAGCAGATCGTGGGCGCGCTGACGCCGCAGTTCCTGCCGGAGCTGGTCGGACGCCACGAAGGGATGCGTTTCCGCGTGGCCGGGCAGCGCGAGCTGGTGCAGGAGTCGCTCAGCAGTCTGGGGCGCGGCGCGACGCTGGCGATGATCGGGATGTACGTGATGCTGGCGATCATCCTGGGTTCGTATCATCAGCCGATGGTGATCATGTCGGCGATTCCGATCGGGCTGGTGGGGGCGATCCTCGGTCATGTTCTGATGGGTTACGACATCACGCTGATGAGCTTGTTCGGGATGCTGGGGCTGTCGGGGATCGTGGTGAACAACGTGTTGGTGCTGATCGACTTCATCAACGACCGGCTCCGGGCGGGCGCGACGGTGCGCGAGGCGGTGTTCGAGTCGGGCAAGGCGCGATTCACGGCGGTGGTGCTGACGTCGGTGACGACGGTGCTGGGGATCGTGCCGATTTCGTTCGACACGAGCGGGGAAGTGTACAGCGTGATTCCAATGGCGGTGGCGATGAGCTTCGGGCTGGCGTTTTCGACGCTGGTGACGCTGGTGCTGGTGCCGGCGATGGTTCTGATGTCGAATGACGTGCGCCGGGCGGGCCGCTGGCTGGTGCGCGGCGGGGCGTTTCCCAGCGCGGAGCAGGTGGAGCGCGGGGCACGGGTGGAGCATGGGGCGCCTGCGGCGCATGGATGACGCGATGGCGATAAAGGCTCAAACTGAGTCTCCACTTGACTACGGTTGCTGGGAATTGGAATTGCATGAACTTACGATCATGCCGGGAAATCGACGGGAGATGTTGTGCCCCGGAGGGGCATTCGAGAATAGCCCAGCGATTTATCGCTGGGGTGGTCGCGGCGATGGACCGAAAGTCCCGGAGGGACGGATGAACTTCGGAGATGACGTGTACCCATCGCGCTGCCCATCAGCCGTCCCTCCGGGACTGCGCTGTCCGAATCCCGCGCCCCCAGCCATGAATGGCTGGGCTATTCTCGAATGCCCCTCCGGGGCACAAAGGCACGCCGCGTCGCAACCTCAAGACCTTCAAGACGCTGCGCATCGGAGGCAGATGGAGACGCAGGAGCCTCGGTCCAAGATGACCAACGGTGAGCGGCGGACGCAAGCTGCGCGCGAGGGCAGCGCCCGCGCGGGGGCTAGCCTTGCCGAGATGCGACACTACTGCGCGGGTCCACGGGTCCGCTGCTGCGGACCCGTTCCCCCCTGCGGACCTGCGGCAGCCGGGATCGGATGCAGACTCCTTCTCCTGATTGCGGGCATCCTTGTTGCCGGGGGCTGTCGCACCACGGAGGAGCGTGAGCGGCAACTGTCCGTTCCCACGGAGTTTCTTGCGGCTGACGGCGGCGACGAGTTGCGCGCTTCCACGGCGGAAGGTCACGAAAAGCAGCCAGACGAGGCGGATGCGTCGGGCGCGACATCGAGCGAACCCGCGTGGCCCGCGGACGGGATGTTGACGTTGGAGCAGGCGGAAGGGGTGGCGCTGCGGAGCAACCCGGACATTCACGCGGCGCTGGCGCGATTCGAGGCCGCGCAGGCGCGCGTCGGGCAGGCGCAGTCGGCGTTCTGGCCGCTGATTGCGTTCGGGCACAAATCGGCGCGAACGTTTCACACGCCGGCCAGCCGCAACCGGCTGGCGCTGGGGTTGCAGCCGGCGCCGGTGCTGGCGTCGCAACCGAGCAGCGAAAGTCTTTTCGATCTTTCGACGATCTTGAGCGCGCTGCGGCGACCGCTGTTCAGCGGGAACGACGCAACGGGCGACCGCAATTCGTTTTCGGAACACTCGGCGTCGATGAGCGTCTCGTGGACGGTGTATGACGGGTTCGTCCGCGACGCGCGGGCGCGGGCGGCGAAGCACGTCGAGGACGCCGCCCGGTCTTCGCGCGAGGACGCGCGGCGGCTCATCCTGCAGGCGGTGCGCACGGCGTATCACCAGGCGCAGCTCGGCGAGGAGCAGCTTCGCATCGCCCGCGCGGACGAGACCTTCAGCCGTGAGCAGCTCGACGTGACGCGCAAGCTGTTCGAGGCGCACAAGGTGGGCGGGGCGGACGTGGGCAACTTCGAGCTTCGCGCCACGGCGGCGCTGGCGAACGTGACGGTGGCGGAGGCCGTCCGACGGACCGGACTGGTGCTGCTGGCGGAGCTGATGGGCGTGTCCGGGGCGGCGTTTCCTGAAGGCGTGCAGCTCTCGCCGCTGAGTCCGGAATCGGCGGAGGAGCTTGCCGCGCCGGACCCGGAGGCTTGGATCGCCCGCGCGGCGGAGCATCGACCCGACCTGCACCAATTCCATTCCCTCGTTCGCAGCGAAGAGCAGAACATCGCGGCCGCGCGCGGGCTGTATCAGCCGATGGTGTCGGTCAGCGGTTCGTGGGGGTTCGATCGCACGTCGAACCTGGAGTTCAGTGAGGAGGATCAGTCCACGGCCGCGGCGGTCGAGCTTCGGTGGGATCTGTTCACGGGCGGCTTGCGTCGGCAGTCGGTGCTGGAGGCGGCGGCGCGGAAGCGCGAGGCGGAGGCGCTGCTGCGGTCGCGGCGGCTGGCGGTGGAGGCCGACGTGCGCCGGGCGATCATCGACGTGGAGCAGGCGCAGCGGGAAATCGTGCTGCAGGAGCAGTCGGTGCGGATCAGCATGGAGAACCGGCGGATCGTGCAGGAGTCGTATCAGGCGGGGAAGGAGTCGCTGACGCGGCTGAACGAAGCGCAGCGGGATTTCATCGCGGCGGACGCGGAGCTGGCGCTGGCGCGCATCCGGCTGCGTCAGGCGTGGACCAGCCTGTACGCGGCGGCGGGGGTCGAGCCATAATGCTCGACCGATGAGCGATACCAGGTTCTCGGAATCGCGATCGAAACCTCTCCGCGATCAGAGCCGCGACCGTGAGGGAGCGCGCCGCACGAGCGCGGATGCGGGACCGTTCCCGCCAGGGATGATCGAACGGCTCGCTTGCTGACGCGCGCGGCTCTGATCAGAGCCGCGACACGGGGAAACGCAGTCCTCGTATGCACGCTTTCCCGGTACAGACCAGAGGATCAAACGTGATTCGCGTGAATGTCATGTTCCGAATCCATGCGCGACCTTCGCTGCGCAGCTCCTCCGCGGCGCCGAGCCGGGCTGTCCGCGTGCGTCAGCTCCCCCCGGCGCGGTTGCGGTAGAGGCTCTGGTCCACGACCTTGGTCATGACCTCTACATTGGGGATGTCGAGGAACTTCGCGAGGTGTTCCACCTCCTCGTGCGAGCCGGTGAGCAGCTTGTTGTAGTTGGTGAAGAGCAGGTCGATGTACGAGCGCTCCTTGATCGTGGAGAGCGTCTTCTCCACGTGGCGCAGCAACATGCGGCGGATTTCGTCGTCCTGGACCGAGGCGTCGTAGGTTCCGCGACGGACGAGCATTTTCTTCTGCGACTGGATGATCTCGTCGATGTTGCGCCGCATCCACACGACCTTGTACTTAAAGCCCGGCGGCAGCTCGATGAGCAGGCGCGAGATGACCTTGACCACCTTGCCCACCGCGTCCGGCAACCACGCCGTGTCGCCCTCGGTGAGCTTCTTGACGCGCTCGAACTCGTAGTAGCCCTTGGGGTTGTCCTCGTCCGCGGTGCGGATGCCGTCCTGCACGACGGCAAAGCCCGCGGTTTCCAACATGCTCATGGCCATCGAGGTGCCGGATCGCGGCAGCCCGGACACGACCGTAATGAAGTCTCGTTTGTTCATGATGTCCGCCGAAGTAGAATGCCTGTGCTTACCGCCGGGATCGGCACGGCGCGCCCCGCGCGGCGCAGGTCCGCCGGACCGCCCGGAGCGCCGCGCCATCGGCACGTCGAGGCCGGCGCGGCGTGGGCGATTTCGCGTCAGACCCGCGGTCCCTATCGTATCGGTCGGCGGCGGCCGTGCAAACGCAGCGGGCGAGGCGTGACCGTCCGCCGATGCGAGACTTGCGTTCTCCGTTCTGTTCATGCCGGCCGATAATCGTCGCGCGAGGGGGTCGCCTTTCTTTTGACTGCTGACTCGGTCATCCCGAATCCTCCTACCCGCCTGCGGTGGCTGGCGCCGCTGCTGATTCTCGGCGCCGTGCTGACGGCGTTCGAGCCGGCGCTGGAAGGCGGGTTCGTCAACTGGGACGACGACAAGCTGATCGAGCAGAACGCGTCCTTTCGCGGTTTCTCGGCGGAGCACCTTCGCTGGATGTTCACGACGAACGCCGGCGGGCACTGGCAGCCGCTGACGTGGCTGAGCTATGCGGCGGACGACGCGTTGCATCGGGCGGGGCTGTGGTCGCTGGAGGCGTTCGGCTATCACCTGACGAACGTGCTGCTGCACGCGGTGTCGGCGGTGCTGGTGTATTTCATCGCGCGACGGCTGATTCGAGCCGCGTGGAGCGGTCCGCCGCCGGACCTGCGCTCGCTTCCGCTGGTGGTCGGCGCGGGGGTGGCGGCGCTGGTGTTTGCGGTGCATCCCTTGCGCGCGGAGTCGGTCGCGTGGGTCACGGAGCGGCGGGACGTGCTGTGCATGGCGCTGCTGCTGGGTGCGACGCTTTGCTGGCTGCGGAGCCTGGCGGGCGGCGACGCGGATGCGCCAGTTGCTTTCACCGACGGCGATCCGTCCGCGCTTGTTTGCGAACGGGTGAGTCGCGGCGGAGGCGCCGAGGCGCTGAGTCCTCCGTGGAGGCTCGCAACCTTTGGGTTGTTCGTCCTCGCGCTGATGGCCAAGGCTTCTGCGATGGTGTTGCCGGCGGCGCTGCTGGTGATGGATGCTTATCCGCTGCGACGATGGCGCGATGCGGAAGGCGTGTCGCGGCTTCGCCGGTTGCTCGTCGAGAAGACGCCGATGTGGGCGGCGGCGGCGGCGGCGGCGGGGATGGCGTGGGGGGCGCAGCGCGGCGCGGGGGCGGCCTACACACTGGCGGAATATCCGCTGACGCTGCGGCTGGCACAGGCGTGTCGCGGGCTGGGGTTCTATATTCACAAGACGGTCGTGCCGGTCGGGCTGGGGCCGTTGATTCAGATCCCGTCGCGCGACGAGCTGCTGGGGGGGGGGCTTTGGCTGATCGCGGCGATGATCGCGGCGGTGGGCGTGATGGCGTGGCGCGGGCGGCGTCGGCATCCGTGGGTAGCGGCGGGGCTGGCGGTGTATGGGCTTGCGCTGGCGCCGGTGCTGGGCTTTTTTCAGAGCGGGCCGCAGCTTGTGGCGGATCGATACAGCTATCTGGCGTGTCTGCCGCTGGCGGTGATCGCGGGCGGCGCGGCGGCTCGAGCTTTTGGCCCGGGAGCGGGAGGGCGATTGACGGTGCGGGCCGGCGCGACGTTGCTCGTCTGCGCGGCGGCCGTCGCGGGGCTGCATCGGTTGACATCACGGCAGGCGGAGCATTGGCAGGGTTCGCTGTCGCTGTGGCGGCAGGCGATTCGCGCGTGCCCGACCAGTTCCATCGCCCACGTGCAGTACGCCAATGAGCTTGCCCATCAGGCCATGGGGCTGGGCCACATCGAGGCGATGCACATCGCGCTGGATCACTATCGCTACGCGCTGTCACAGAATCCCAAGGACGTGATCGCCTGGCATTACCTGGGACGCGGGTTGCTGCTGGCGGAGCCGGACCTGGTCGGCTTGAACGAGGCACGTGATGCGCTGCACCGTGCGATCGCGCTGGATCCTCGGCGGGCGGAGGCGTTCGGTGATCTGGCGGAGGTTTATGGCAAGCTCGCCTTGCACGAAGCCGGAGACGCCTCGGCCGTGGCGCGACGCGGTCTGGATGTTCTGCGCGAGGGGGTGGAAGCCAACCCGCGGAGCGTACCGCTGCTGAATCAACTGGCGACGTTGCTGACGCGGAACCCGGATCCGTCGCTGCGCGACGGAGAGGAGGCCGTGCGTTGGGCGCGTCAGGCCAGCGCGCTGCTGGACGATGCGCATCCGGACGCGCTGCTGACGCTGGCGGAGGCGTTCGCGGAGGCGGGGCGGTTTGAGGAGGCCGTCGCGGCCGCCCATCGTTCGCGCGAGCTTGCCGAGCAGCGATCCCGGTCGCGGCTGGCGGCGGAGGCGGCGCGGCGGATCGAACTCTACACCGCGGGAAAGACCGATCATGCGTCGCCGTAGCCGCAGTCCCTTGCTTCCCTTGCGACAAGCCGCCGGCTCAAGCCCGCGCGGATTCGGCCGAGCACTCCTCGCGGGGATGCTGCTCTTGGCGAGTTGTCGCCGGGCCGCGCCGCCCAACCCTCCGCCGTCCGCATCCGCCACCGACGCGGTGCCTTCGCGCATCGTCACCATCGCGCCGAACGCGGATGAGATTCTCGCCGCGCTGGGCGTGGCGGATCGCATCGTCGGCGTCAGCCGGTTCACGTTCTTCCCCGCCGAGCTCGCGGACAGGCCGCGCGTCGGAGGTCTTTATGACCCCGATCTGGAGCGCATCATCGCGCTGCGTCCCGACTTGATCATCCTTCGAGGTCGCAACGAGCAGGTCGAGCAACTCTGCGCGCGGCACGCCATCCGCCTGTACCACGATCCAACGGAGACGCTGGCGGATTTGTTCAAGACGGTCGAGGACGTTGGTCGGCTTGTCGGTCGGGATGAGGAGGCGCGCCAGTGCGTGGAGGGCCTGCGGGGCGGGCTGGATTCGCTGCGGCTGGAAGCCCAGCGCCGGCTTGGCGCCGCGCCGCGCCCGCGCGTGCTGCTGACCACGGCGCGGAATCCGGCCGGGCTGAAGGACATTCTCACGTCGGCGCGCGGCACGATTCACGACGAGCTGATCACGTTGGCAGGCGGGCAAAACCTCTTCGGCGACATCGACATCCAATACCCGCAGGTGTCGCTGGAGGACATCGTCGCACGCGCTCCGGACGTCATCATCGAGCTGATGCCCGAGGTGCACGTGACGCGGGAGCTTGGGCGGCAGATGGCGGAGCAGTGGCGCGAGACGGGGCCGATCCCGGCCTGCACCACCGGGCGCGTCCACATCCTTGGCGATGAGCCGCGGTACGCCGGCTCGCTGATTCCGTCGCCGCGGGTGGTGGAGCTGGCGCGGGTCTTCCTGGACTTGATTCACCCGCCGACTTCGACGGACTCCGCGCCGCGACCGTGAGAAGACGGCTGCAACGCGATGAACATATCCAAACTGGCGGGTGGCACGGGTCCGCAGCAGCGGACCCGTGGGGTGTGTCCAAGAAAGCGCTCGTGTTTCGCGGCCGCCACGGCCTGGCGAGTACGCCAGACCGTGCCACCCTGACGTCAGACCGTGCCACCCAGACCTGCGGCTGGGACGAGGCTACGCCGACCTTGCCTGAGTCAACGCGCTTGTAGGGTGGTTCGCGGCTCGTAAGCTGCTGCCAGCACTCAGGACAGCAGCGTCGAAAACCGGGAGATTTCTCCACACCCTTTCGCCGGATGACTTGTGCGGGCATCGAACCTACCCAATCCGAACAACCCCGAATCCCCGTTGCTGCGCGTGGGCGGCGTGCGCTTCGGTTATGCGCCGCAGCGGGACACGGTCGGACCGATCACGGTCGATGTTGAAGCGGGGCAGGTCTGGGCGATTCTAGGCGCGAACGGCGCGGGCAAGTCCACGCTGCTGAAGCTCATGGCCGGGCTGCTGCCGGCGCGCAGCGGAGGCATCGAACTGCTGTCTCGCCCGCTGGATGCGTGGTCGCTGCGGGAGCGGGCGCGATGCGTGGCGTACCTGCCGCAGCACGCGCCTTCGGACACGACCCTCAGCGCGCTGGATGTGGTGCTGCTCGGGCGGCATCCGTTTCGCGCGCTCAACTTCTTTGAATCCGCGGAGGATCATCGCATCGCGGAAGCGTCGCTGGTCGCGGCCGGGCTGTCGGGATTCTCGACGCGGGCGCTCGCCACGCTCTCCGGCGGAGAAGCGCGGCGCGTACACCTGGCCGCGTGCCTGGCGCAGGCGCCGCGGCTGATGCTGTTGGACGAGCCGACGGCGTCGCTGGACGTGAAGCATCAGCTTGGCATCCTCGGCGTCGTCGAGCGCCGGGTTCGCGAGGGCGGCGGCGCGGCCGTGATCGTGCTGCACGACGTGAACCTGGCGCTGCGGTTCTGCACCCATGCCCTGCTGCTTGCCGAGGGGCGGGTTGCCGGCATCGGCGAGACGCGCGATGTCGTGCAACCTGACGTTCTGCAGGCCGCGTTCGACATGCCGTTCTCCGCCGCGACGACACGCGGCGGGGCAAGCTGGCTCGTGCCCGAGATTGGACCCCAAGGGGAGCCGCGAGGATGAGCCTCTCGAAACGCGCACTGCTGGCGCGCATGACGGCGGGAGTCGCACTCCTCGCGGCGCTGCTGGTCATCAGCCCGGGCATCGGCTCGCAGCGCGGGCTGGTGGCGTGGTCGGACGCGTGGCGCGCGCGTCTCGGGCTGCCCATCGACGCCGCGCGGCTGCTCGCCAAGCCCGGCGTGGACCGCAATGGCGACGGGCGCGTCGATGATGAAGAGCGGGAAACCTACAACCGCACGGCCGTCAGCATCGGGTTTGATTTCCGCCTGGCGCGAAGTCTGCTGGCGCTGACGGTCGGGGCGACGCTGGCGATCTGCGGAGCGTCGTTCCAGGTGCTTTTCCGCAATCCGCTGGCGACGCCGTACACGTTGGGGGTGGCCAGCGGCGCGGCGCTGGGCGCGATGATCGCCATCCGGCTGGCGCTTCACGAGCACGTGTTGGGCGTTTCGCTCACCACGTTGCCGGCGTTTGCGGGGGGGCTTGCGGTGGTGGGCGTGGTTCACCTGTTCGCGCGCGGCTCGCGGCACTGGACCTCCAATGAGATGCTGCTTTCCGGCGTGACGCTGGGCATGTTCTGCTCGGCGATGATTCTGCTGCTGCAATTCCTGTCCAACGAGCGCATGGCGTTCGAGATGATCCGCTGGATGATGGGCTCGCTGGACACGGTGACGCACGCGCGAAGCGTTTCCCTGCTGCCGTTCATCGTGCCCGCCGCGACCGTGCTCGTCATGCTGTCGCCGGCGATGAATCAATACCGCATGGGTGACGAGCTGGCCGTCAGCCGCGGCGTGAACGTGCGGCGGCTGCAGCGGCTCATCGTGCTGGCGTGCACGCTGGCGACGGCGGCGGTGGTGGCGCAGTGCGGGCCGATCGGCTTCGTCGGGCTGATCGTGCCACATCTGGCGGCGCTGGTGGTGGGGAGGGACTGCCGCGTGCTGCTGCCGGCGTCGCTGCTGACGGGGGCGGCGTTTCTGATGGTGTGCGACTGGCTGGGGCAGTCGGCGATGGGCTGGGTCGGGACGCTGACGGGGCGGCAGCTCTCCGGCTCGATCCTGCCGATCGGCGTGGTCACGGCAGTGGTGGGGGTTCCCATGTTCTTGACGCTGCTGACGCGCCGGGCGGACACGGGTTGAGCGCCGACCTCGGACTCGTCGTTGCGCGAGATAAGCAGCAGCGCGGACGGGTCAATCATCGGCGGTGAGGGACGACTGCATCAAGGATTCGAGTCGCCTTTTGGCCTCGTCGCCCGCGGCGATCTGGTCTTGGGTGAGGAGAGACTTGAGGCGCGGCTTGAGGCGCTGTGCAAAGACGCTTTCGACGGGAGCCCACAGCGCGGCCACTCGCCCCTCAAGGCGAGTCATTTCTTGAGAACTGTTGGGATTCGTGCGCCCGGACTGTCGCGCGAGCCCCTTGTCCGGAGCATTCGGCGGGTCGGCTGAGGTGGCAGCGCCGCGAGACTCGTCTGCAACTCGAGCCTCCGTGCCGGGCCTGTCGGGGCTGGCTTGCAACGCGCGCAAGGTCCGCTCGACGGCGTCGATCTCGCGTTGCCGGTCGGCAAGATACGTCTGAGCGGAGTCGTGACATTCTCGCCAGACGGCCCATGCGGCAAAGGCCTGGTCGGGCTTGAGGTTGTAGAGGGTAATGAAGTCCCGGGTGTACTGCTCCCACAAGCGAGGGCGTCGGAGGAGGTCGGACGCCGCCTCAACGAAGAGGCGCGAGGCGGATGTGGGAAACCGACCGGGCGGATCGGTCTTGTTGGATTCACATCTGTGGAGGAACTCGGAGTTGTCAATCCGCCCTTCGCGCAAGCCGTCGGAATAGTCTTCGAGGGTGGCAATGCCCTCGCCGTCCCAATAGCGCAGCTCCTGGCCGCCGCGGGACCAGACGGTCAGGTTGGTTCCCGCAGACAGACCCAGCTCGGCGCCGGGAGCGAGCTGCGCGGGATGCGCCGGGTCGTTGAAGGAGGCGTGGAGCACGTCGACGGTGGCCAGCGGCTCGCCGTGGTACTCGAAGTGCATCCAATGGGGGAACCAACGATCCCCGGTTTTCCTGCAGCGGAACGCCGATTTCCAGACTTCCTGTCCCTGCCCGTCCGTCACCACAATCAGATGAGGAGAGAAGTCTTCCCGCTCGGACAACTCATAAACGGCGCCCCCGCCTTCATTGAAGCCCAGGGTCACGCGCACCATGCCGCCGCCGATGTCCTCCTGCCGGGCGGAATCCGCCCGATCGCGATAGACGGCGTCCATCACAATCCGCGGATCAAAATGCCCTTCACGGAAGTCATAGTTGGAAGGTCCGGACGCAATCGGCTGAAGCCCCCACACGCGGAAGTCGTAAACGGCGGACGTGAACTCCTCATCCTCCAGCCGCACGCCCGCGCCGAGTGAACCCTCGATGTATTTCCATTCGGACTTCGTGCGGCCCTCGCGCAGCACATAGATTGGGGAATGGGAGAAGGGCTGGCCCGCCGTGGTGGGGAAGACCAGTCCATCGGCATCACCGCGCCGAACTTCGAGCAGGGAGTTCTCGGCGAACTTGTGGGTGAAGAACGTGGTGCGATCACGATCGTGCCAATGCCAGGCGGATTCGATATGCGCCGTCTTCAGCCCCCGCAGTCGTCGCTCCATCATTTCGGTGAGCGCGGGCGGCGTCGGAGCGATCTCGCTGCGGCTGATGATGCGCGGATCATTGGGAGTCTGCGCACCTAACAGCAAAGACCATGCCCCACACATCGGCGGCAACATCAACATGACGATCTCCTCAGGGCGGCAGGGTGCGCGAAATGAGGTCGGCGCGGCAAGCCCGTCCGACCGCACCCCGCCCGTGGATTCCACCCTTGGGGTTTCAGCATGGACTCGGAGTCGGGCCCCCCGGATCGCAGCCGGGGCGGCGTGGCGTTACTGGCAACCCGAGTTGTTCGCGCAAGGCCCCTGGCAGCACTGCCCCACGGACGTGTAACACGCGACTTGCTCGGGAACGGGATCGCCCGTCGGTTGAGGACAGTCGGTCGGCACGAACACGCGACAGGGATCCCGGTTAACGGTGCAGGTGCGATAGTATTGGCAAATCTCCGTTGTGGGTCCGGTCCAGCAGATGGTGCCCGGCAAGGAGATGTTCGTGGTGCGGACCTGAAAGACGGTTTCCTCTCGCGGCCGGCACCTGGCAATCGCACTGGCCGTCGAGCAGCCGCAGGTTCTTTCGGGTCCGGTACAGGCCTGCTGGAGCATGGTTCCGCAGGTTCCGCCGGTGTCCCGGGCCGATGCGCCGAGCAGCATGGCACTGCTGATCGTCAGGACGACCAATGAAATTGCGCGCCTCAGGTGGACGATCGTAATGCTCATCCTGCGGGTCTCCTGTTTTGAAGCCTTCAGAGATTCAAGGGATCCGATCTCACACAAGCCGGCCAAGGGGCCAGCCTCTGCATACAGAGCATGCCTGGGCTATCGGCTCGACGCCATGCCGCCTGCTTGGGCGCCAGACCCCTTCAGGGCGAAACCAGCCGCACTGAATCCTGCGCTCGCCGCAGCGGCCGGTTGCCGAACTGCATTATCAGGCTACCGATACAGAAACTGGAGTCAAGAAAAACTTTCAGTGTTTGTGGCGACGCGAAAACCGCCTGCCAACCTCGGCGGCGGTCGCGGGGACGAGCGTCATTGCCGGGCTGCGGTGGTGGAGGATCGGGCGCCTCTGTGCGCCGCCGCACCGCTTCGCTGCGGCGGCCCCATGCGTCCGGCGCGGACCCGTGCCCCCCCGGCGTGTGCCCATTCCAGCCGGCGCGGGGTTTTGCCGGGGTGCGCGGGAGGTGGATTACTGCGGCGCCGCCAGCCCTTCGCCGCGGAGGTCGTCGGCGCGGTTGGCTTGTCCGCCGGTGCTGAACTCGACGATCTTCACGCCGGGGTCCACGAGGAAGAACAGCACGAGCTGGTCGTCCTTGTCGAGCTGGCTTTCCTTGATCGCCTGGAACGCGCCCACGCCGCCGATCGAGCCGACCTGCTCGGGGAAGTATTGGATCTCGATGACCTCGCGGTCGCCGACGATTGACGCCGCGGCCTTGCCGCAGAACGGGATGCGCTGCCCGCGGTCGTCGAGCACGGTGTAGTTCTGCACGGTTCCCACGGCGAAACGCATGGCCTTGCCGTAGAGGCTGCCGGCTTTCACGCTCATGACGTTCAGTTGCAGGAGCCGCTTCTCCGGCGGGACTTCGAAGACAGAGACGGCCTCGCCGGAAGCGCTCTGCTGCTCGTCGGCGTACCCGACGAGGTGCCCCTGCTTAAGCGTCGCGCCCTGGATCTGCGTGTCCTTGAGCGTGGTGTACTTCTTCAGGGCGAAGGGAGCGGAATCGCCGAAGCCGGATCGCCCCGCGCGCGTCGTGACGGCGCGGACGTTTCCGCCCTGGCCCACGCTGGGGACCGTGCCATCCTTCGAAGGCGGCGCGCCGCCGGAAGAGGGCGCGGGGTTGGAACCCCCGGAAGGCTGAGTCGCGTCCGCGCTCTGCGTGCCGCCCGGTTCTCCCGCGGGTCTGGCGCTGCCGCTCGCGCCGACCGGACTGGACGGCGTTTCGCCGGCGACAAAGGACACGTCCGCCCGCGCGCCGAGCTTGTACTCCACGTACTCCGCGCGGAACCCCTTGGGAATCTCGTACACGAACTCGAGTTCATCGGCGGATTCGGGCGGAGAAAGGGCGAGGTCCACGACGGGCCAGTCGCCATAGCGGAACTTCACGGCGTTCATGTGCCGCCCCTGCTTGTCCGGGCCTTCGACGGCGATGGGGAACACCGGCTCCAGATCTCCGCCGGGGCGACGGCGACCCACCAGGCGCACCTGCCGCGGCGTGTAGGCGTGGGAGGCATACTTGCCCTTCGCCTGCGGCGAAAGTTTCAGGCGCACAGCCCAGAACTCGTTGCCGCTGCCGGGATCGACGGGCTTGTCCTGATCGGATGGAATCCAGTCCTTGGTGTAATGGAAGACATGATCAACCTTTCGCGTGCTGCCTTCCACGACGGAGACGGAGCCGGGCGGAGCGAAGCGCTGCATCTCCATCGGCACGGCGTTGACCCAACCGAGGGACTTGACCACGTCGGGGTGCTCAGCGCGGAAGTTGGCGTCGGGCACGCTGAAGAGGTTGTCCGAGAGGTAGCCGCCGAGGGCAATCATGGCGCGGTCGGGAGTGAAGATCAGGTTGTGGTTCACCTGCGGATCGCGCACCACCGGATTCACGTTGGATTCCGGGTCCACGAGGTCGGGTTCTTCGTAGTCGATGCGGGCGAAGGTCAGGAAGCTCCCGCGGTCCCACGGCAACGAGGTGATGCTCAGCCCGAGCACGCCGGTGGCGATCAGCCCGGTGATCAGCCCGCACAGGCCGCCGCCGCCGCGCTCCAGCCACGTCGGCAGCAGCGTCGAGCGCCGAATCAACGAATCAAACACCGCCCGCAGCACGGCGAGCGGCAGGGCGAACGCCCCGGCCAGCGCCAGGGAATAGGCGTAGTCCGGCCAAAGCTGCACGGTCCAGTTGAGCGCCACCCACTCGAACGTGCCGACCGCCAGCGCCGCGCAGCACAGCGTCAGCACCATCATGATCAGCGAGCTGTAGAAGCCGTGCATCGCCTGAAAAAACGTCACGGCGAACAGGAACACCACCATCAGGATGGAAAACAGCATGGTCTGGCTCTCCCCTACTTCCCCGACGGCGTCAGCACGCGCTGCACCTCGTTGAGACTCGTGACCCCTTCGATCACCTTGAACAGCCCTTCTTCCTGCAGCAGGTACATCTTGTTGCGTCGCGCGGCGGCCTTGAGCTTGTCCGCCGAGGCGCCTTCCGCGATGAGCGCCTTGATGGCATCGTCAACGATGAGCAGCTCGACGATGGCCGTGCGACCGTGATAGCCGGTCCCCTGGCAGTTCTCGCAGATGATCTCGTTGCCCTTCTTGTCGAGGATCGGCTCCGTGGGCGGGCGGAAGAACCGCTCGATCTTGTCCGCGGGAAGGTTGAGCTTCTTGAGCTTGGCGGCGTCGGGGCGGAAGGCCTCGCGGCAGGACGTGCACAGCCTGCGCAGCAGCCGCTGGCTGGTGACGCCCAGCAGGGCGCGGGCGGCGAGCCGCGGATCCTCCACGAATTGGAGGTAGCGCGTCAGGGCCTCGAAGGCGTCGCCGCCCTCGATCGCCATGTAGATCTTGCGCTCCTCCGTCGCGCGAGAGGCGATCTGCGCCGTCTCGCGGTCCTCGCACTCGCCGACGGCAACGATGTCCGGCTCGCGGCGCAGCACGGTCTGCAACATGCGGGCGTACGACACGTCGGTGGTGGAGCGATCGTGCTTGTTCTGAGTGATGTTGTCGAGCGTGGAAAGCGGCTGGCGCTCCATCGTGTGAATGTTGTTGAGGAACGCGTCGTGCGCCCGCAGCACGGCGTAGAGGGTCGTGGTCACGCCGCTGCCGCGAGGACCGCTGATGAGAATCATGCCGTGCCTCTGCTCGATCAACGCCTTGAGCTTCTCGATCCGCTGCGGCGCCAAGCCGACGTCCGGCAGCTTCAGCAATTCCATGCCGGACAGCGTTCGCAGCCGCATGCGCTCTCCGGCCGTGGAGCCGGAGGTGTGAACCTCCATCTCGCCCGGCGAACCCTCCTTCGTCAGCAACGCGGCTCGGACACTGCCCGTCTGAGGCTTGCGCCGCTCTTCCACGTTCAGCCCGGCCACGCCCTTGAGGTAGCGCACGATGCGGTCGCCGTCGTCCAGCGGCAGGCCGTCCGCCCGTTCGCTGGCCATGCCGTCCACGCGCGTAACCATGCGGTAGCGGTCGTTGTTGCGGACGAGGTCCACGTCGGAGACGCGTCGCCAGAGAAGGTCGTACAGGAAGCCTTGCGTGAGGTCGTAGTCGGCGACGTCATCGGGATCTTCGTCGGAGGGATTCACCGGCTTGCCCTCGGCGTTGAGGAGGCGAACCTGCATGCCCTTGGAGTCGCCGCCCTTGTTCTTCTTCTCGCTGCCGGCCAGCAGGCGCTTGAAGTGATCAACGGTGAGCACCTTGGCCTTGGGAACGACTCGGTTGTTGCGGTGGAGGACGTAGATAAGCTGCGATCCGCCGGCCAGCAGGAGGAACAGCCCCAGCGCGACGAAGTAGAGAGGCCCCTTCCACGGCGCGAAGAGGAGCATGGCAAAGCCCACCGCGCCGCCGGCAATGACGATGATGTTCCACTGCTCGCGCTTGGTCTTGACCACGTCGGTGTCGCGGTCCACCCACGCGGTGACGGCCGCCCAGCCGAGCGTCGCCAGCACGACGACGCCGATCTTGAAGAAGTTGACGTAGATCGTGCCGAGAATCAGTGGAAAGAAGCTCGATTGCATATCCGATCCGATCCGTCCCACCCCAAGCCGGCGGGGGTCATCCAAGGATTGGAGGAATCCCGTGAAAAACGTCGCGGCTGGGAGGCGCCTGCTCCCCGGTCCGCCTGCAAGGCACGTGCCCCAGGCCGCAACCGACCGCGCTGGGCATCATCCACGACCGGCGGGAAAACGCCAGCCCACCGCCCGTGGATCAGGAACTCCTGCTGGACAACGGCATTCCAGTCTCGCGCCCGGGTGGCACGGTCTGGCGTACTCGCTAGGCCGTGGAAGTGGGCAGATTGGATGCTCCTTCCTGCGCCTCACGGGTCCGCTGCTGCGGATCCGTGCCACCCGGCGGGTTCAAGCCACCCAGCCGGTTCATGCCGCCCGGGCGGTTCGCGCCCGCATTCCGACCGCCCCTCGCCTCGCCACCGTCAGCCGATGATGCCGCCGCCGCTGACCTTGATGCCCTTCAGCCGCATCTTCAGCTCGTCCGGGTTCGGGGCCGCCGCGTACGCCGTCTTCACGGAAATAAACTCGTTTTCCACCATCAGCCTCAGCGACTCGGTGAAGTCGAGCATCCCCTCGTGGTAGGAGGCCCGCATGACCGCGTGAATCTCGTGATCGCGCTTTTCCTCGATGAGCTTGCGGATCATGCTATTGGCGAGCATGAGTTCGCAGGCCGGAAGCCGCGGCACGTCCGGCCGCAGACCCGGCAGCAGCTTCAGACACATGATCGCCTGAAGGTTGAAGACCAGCGACAGACGGATCAGGTCGCGCTCGCCCTCCTCGAAGAGGTCGAGAATGCGGGCGATGGTGCTCGGGGCGCTCGAGGCGTGGATGGTGCAGAAGACCAGGTGGCCCGTTTCCGCCGCGTTGAGCGCCGCCTCGAACGTCTCGCGGTCGCGCATCTCGCCGATGAGCACGACGTCCGGGTCTTCGCGCATGAGGTACTTCAGCGCGTCGGGGAAGCTCTGGACGTCGATGCCGATCTCGCGCTGGTTGATGAACGCCTTCTTGTCCTCGTAGAGAAACTCGATGGGGTCTTCGATGGTGACGATGTGGCAGGCGCGATTCTCGTTGATCTGCTGGAGCATCGCCGCAATGGTGGTCGTCTTGCCGGACCCCGTGATGCCCGCGAGGATGACCAGCCCCTGGTGGAGGTCTGCGATCTTCTCCAGCGACTGCGGCAAGTGGAGTTGGCTGTAGTTGAGGATCCTGTCGTTGATGCGCCGCGCCGCCACCGACGACTTGCCGCGCTGGCGGAAGACGTTGATGCGGTAGCGGACCTTGTCCGTGAGCTGATACGCGAAGTCCATCGAGCCTTTTTCCGCGTAGCGCTCGCGCTGCGACGGCGTCATGATCTCGAAGATCATGGCCTCGATCTTCTCGTTCGGCAGGACATCCGGGTTGATGTTGCGGATGTCGCCCTTGACGCGGATCTTCGCCGGCGAGCCGGCCTTTAGGTGAAGGTCGGAGGCGTTGAGGTCGTGAACGGCCTGAAAGTACTTGTTGATTCTGGGCGGTTTTTTCGGCTCCGCGGGAATCGGTCGATCCAACGCTTCGATTTCGTTTTCCAGAATGTCCGACACGATGCTGATGTCCCCCAATCGATGATGCCCGTTCTCGCCGCAGGTTCCCTGAGCCGGAGCCTGCAGCGCCCCCGTCCCTGACGACGCTTGCCGGAAATCCGCAGTTCACCCCTGTCCCGCGGACCTCCTTCTCGAAGCGCCGAGAAACGATATTGTGACAAACCCAGACCGGGACTTCAACCCGATCGCCCGACCGCTGCGCTGCAAACGTCTGAATAAACCAAGCTCGCTTCGCCCCTGAGGCGCTTCGCGCAAACGTCCATGCTCCCGTCCGCCGTAGGGCAGCCTACGCCCGCCTTCTCGCGCAAGAGGCATGAACACCCAAGGCGGGCATAGCCCGCCCTACCAAGCAACGCTGCGCCCTCCGTCCACCGCGATGATCTGGCCGGTGATGTAGTCCGGACCCTCCACGAGGAACCGCACCGTCTTGGCGATGTCTTCAGGGCTGCCCGCCCGCTGCATCGGCACTCGCCTCATGAGAACTTCCCGCTGACTTTGATCGAACTCTTCGGGGAATTCGGCGATTCCCGGAGCCACGCCGTTCACCTGGATCTGCGGCGCCAGCGACCTCGCCAGAGCCCGCGTCAGGCACGCCAGCGCAGCTTTCGATGCGCCATACGCCAAGTAGTTAACCCAAGGCCGCTCCGTGCAGATGTCGCAGATGTTGATGATCTTGCCCCGTCCTCGGGTACGCATCGCCGCCGCCGCCGCGCCACACAGAGCCGCCGGCGCAAAGGCGTTGACGCGGAAGATCCTCTCGCATGCGGCCGTGTCCCACGCATCCTCTGTGAATGAGTGGGCATCGCCCGGACCATCAGACTCGAAGACGGCGGCGTTATTGACCAGAATGTCCAAGCTACCCATTTTCACGGCCACATCGTCCACCAACGCCTTTGGGTCGAAGCCGTGGAGAAAGTCCATACGGAAGGTCTCGCACCGCCGACCCAGCGCCCGGATGTCCGACGCCGTCTGTCCGGCATCCACCTCTGAGGTGGAATAATGCAGGGCGACATCGCACCCCGCCCGCGAAAGCTCCAAGGCAATGGCTCGACCCACGCGGCGGGCGCCGCCGGTCACGAGCGCCACGCGACCTTCGGGGTTCATTCGCGTCCCTCCAGGATGCCCGCGAAGGCGGGAACCTCGGCGGCGACGTCCATCAGCGCGGCATCCAGCGCCAGCGCGCGGGTCAGCTCCTGCTCCGCATCCGCCATTCGCCCGAGCCGCGCGAAGCACACCGCTCGCCCCAGCCGCGACTCCGCCGGGCGCGAGTTCTCGCGCACGGCCTCGTCGAAGGCTGCCAGCGCCGCTTCTAGATGATCGAGGTTCGTTTCGGCCACGCCCAGATGGTAACGGGCGTCCGGCGCCGGGGGATCGAGCGCTAACGCGGACTGGAACGCGGCCCGTGCGGCGGCATCCTCTAGAACGTCGAGCAGCGCCACGCCGAGGCGGTCGAAGCCGATGGCGTCGGAAGGCTCGGCGTTGACCGCTTCCTTCCACACCTTGACCGCTTCAGCCGGTCGACCGCCGGCATGGAGGAGCATGGCCAGAAGCCTGCGCGCCGCCGGGTATCGCGGGTCGCCCGGCGCGATGGAGAGCGCGAGGTCCAGCCCGGCGCGCGGGGTCTCCGCGAGGGCTTCGGCGCAGGTCGTCAGCGCCGCGTAGGCCTCGCTGCGGCGGGTTTGGTTCCATTGAAGCGCCGCATCGCACAGCAGGATGGCGGGGTCGTTCCCGGTTCGCTGGGTGGCAAGGGTGAATGCGGCGGTGCAGCGAGCCGCGTCCCCGGCCTTGAGGGCCAAGACCACCGCTGGAGAGAGCCGCGCGGCGTCGAGCGACGCAGCGTCCGCGAGTTTTCGCTCCAGCCACGTCAGCGCCGCCTCCGGGTCTCGCAAGGCCACCGCCGAATCCAAAGCGGCTTCGGTCAGGGCAGGCTGGTCCGGTGAGTGCTGCTGATAAGCGGCATCCAAGTCGGCCAAGCGACGCAGCAGCAACGTCCGCGCTGCGGAATCAGGTTCCCGCTCAAACGCCTGCCGGGCCTGCTGGAGTTCGGCCAGCAAATCGGCTGCATCCGTCGCGGGGGATTCCGGCGGTTGAGGCCGCGCGTCGCCTTCCGGCTGCGACGGAGTCGGCTCCTTCGCCGATCCGGCGCCAGACTCAACTGTATCCGGCACATCTGTCTGGCTGACGGCATCACGCGGGTTCGCCGCAGCCGTCCGCAACTGCGCCAGTTCGCTTTCCAGCGCGTGCACCCGGCGGGCGAGAAGCTGCGACCGGCGTTGGGCAATCACGCTGTACCCGAGCAGAGCAAGAACGACAGCGGCGCACGCCAGCGCGATGGCCGCCCTGCCGCGCGAGTCCGCGGAGGCGGCGCTTCGGGTCTGCTGCCGGGCGCGGCTCAATCTCCGCCCCCCCCTCCATCTCCGCCCCCACCACAATCACCACCGCCGCCTGCGTCTGCTCCGCCGCCCGCGTCTCCGCCGCCGCCGTCGAAGCCGCCGCCAAAGAACCCGCCGCCGTCGGAGCCGCCTCCCCCGCCATCCCCACTGCCGCCGTGGTCGAGCGGCCCCGCGTCAGGGTGGTGAGTGTCGAAGCCTCGGTCGTCCGGTGAAACGTCCTGCCGGTGGGCGGGATCCCCTGTCCCGGCTCCGCCCGCGCCATGGGCATCGCGTTCGTGTTGCCCGTGCCGCCCGCCTGCATGACCGCCGCCCGAGTCCGCGAAGCCCGGAACAGTGTGCATCGACCACACGTCGGTGGTGTCCGTCGCGGACTGCGCACGGCGGCGCGGGCTTTGCGACATGCGCCGGCCCCAGCGCATCAGCATGGCCGCGCCGATGACGAGAATAATCAGCAACGCCGCCAGAAACGCGATGAGCATCAGCACGCGCAGCATGTTGCCCGGACTGGTGTCCTGAACTTGCAGGAGCAGGGCAGTGCGCGGCAAGGCCGTGATTTGAAGGAGCAGGCTCCCTTGCGGAAACAAGTCAGCGTGCGGCGTCGGGTCGGTGTGCAAGACGGGGTTGGCGTACACTCGATCGGTCCTTTCTGATCACGTCTTCGCTGGGCCTGCAAAGCCCATGTCCTCGCGCGGCGAGCGGGTCTCCGTGCCTTGCAGCAACGTAAGCAGCTCCTTCTGCCGGTCCGTCAGGTTCTTGGGCACAACGATCTGCGTGGTCACGATCAGGTCGCCGCGCTCGCCGGCCGCGCCTGCGGCGACGCCTTTTCCCTTCACGCGCAGCTTCGCTCCGCTCGACGTTCCGGGCGGAAGGGTCATGGTCACCGCTCCATCCAGCGTCGGAACCTCGACCTTCGCGCCGAGGGCGGCCTCGCTGATGGTCACGGGCAACGTGACATGCAGGTCCAGGCCCTCGCGCGTAAAGAGCGGATGGGGACGAACGCGGCAGACGAGGTAGAGATGTCCCGGCTGCCCGCCGCCGCCACCGGATTCGCCGCGCCCCTTGATGCGGACGCGCTGCCCCTCGCAGACGCCGGGCGGGATGCGCACGTCCAGCGTCTCGCGGCGCCCGTCCGGACGCTGCACGGTAAGTTGCAGGCTCGTGCCGCAGACGGCTTGCTCGAAGCTGAGGCTGACCTCCTCGGTCACGTCGTCGCCGGCCTGCGACGGCTCGGCTTGCGGCGGCTGCCCCCACGGCGACCGCGGACCGCCGCGTCCCGCCGAGGGTCCGCCGCGGGGAGCGGCGCGACCCGGGCCTCTCGATGCCGCCCGCCCGCCGTCGCGCCCGCCGAAGATCTGATCGAAGATGCTCGCGTGACGCCCGCTCCCCGTTCCACCGAACGCGGAGAACAGCTCCTCGAGATCCTCCACGTTGACGGCCTGCCCCTCGCCCCAGGTGTACACGCGGCGACCGCCCGGATCGGTCTGCACGCGCCCCACGCCCACGCTGCCGTAAGCGTCGTAATCCGCCCGCTTGGCCGCGTCGCCGAGCACGCTGTAGGCCTGCTGGACCTCCTTGAACTTGCGTTCCGCGGAGGGGTTGTCGGGGTTGCGATCCGGGTGGTGCTGCTTGGCGAGCTTGCGGTAGGCGCGCTTGATCTCGTCCGCCGAAGCGGTGCGCCCAACTCCCAGAATGGCGTAGAAATCGTCCTGCGGCATCGTGCGTTTGTGTTGCGAAATCGACGGTGCGCGTCACCGGATCGAACCGGTGTCTTCGCGCAGTCGATTATAGCGTCGCCTTGTCGAGGACGGGGGGCAAGTCTGCGCGCGGCGGGTGGCGCGGGCGGCGGGGATCGCATGGGTGGCGCGACTGGTGCGGACGACTCGGGTGGCTCGGGAAGTGCGGGTGGCGCGGGTCTGCGGCAGCAGACCCGTGGGACGCTCCAGTGCTTGGGTGCTTCACAGTCGCCACGGCCTGGCGAGTACGCCAGACCGTGCCACCCCGACGCGAATCCGCGCGAACTGAAGTCCGCGGCTCGCTACCCGGGTTCTGAACCCGGGTTCTAAACTTCGTCCTAGCGTGCGTACTCGACCGCGCGCACCTCGCGCAGGACGGTGACCTTGATCTCGCCCGGGTAGGTCATTTCCGCTTCCACGCGGCGAGCTATGTCGCGGGAGATTTGCGCGGCCAGGGCGTCATCGACTTTCTTGGCATCGACGATGACGCGGATTTCGCGACCCGCCTGAATGGCGAACGCCTCGCGGACGCCGTCGTGCGAGGTGGCGATGGCCTCGAACTGCTGGAGGCGCTGGATGTAGCGTTCGAGCGATTCGCGGCGGCTGCCGGGGCGGGCGGCGCTGATGGCGTCGGCGGCCATGACGATGGGCGTGTAGGGGCTGGTGGAGGGCACGTCTCCGTGATGCCCTTCGACGGCGTTGAGCACCTCCGGGCGCTCGTTGAGCTTGCGGCACAGGTCCGCGCCGATCTTGGGGTGGCTGCCCTCCGTCTCGTCATGGTCCATGGCCTTGCCGATGTCGTGCAACAGCCCGCAGCGCCGCGCGAGCTTGCCGTCCAGGCCGAGCTCGTCGGCGATGACCTGGCAGAGGTAGGCGACTTCGACGCTGTGCCGCAGGACGTTTTGTCCATAGCTGGTGCGGAACTTGAGGCGTCCGAGTAGCTCGATCTGCCGCTGGTGCAGCCCCGGCACCTTGGTTTCCATCGCCACCTGCTTGCCCGTCTCAATGATCTCGCGGTCCACTTCCTTGACCACGGCGGCGAACAGCTCCTCGATGCGGCCGGGGTGGATGCGCCCGTCCTGAATGAGGCGTTCGAGCGTGACGCGCGCCTTGTAGAGCCGGACCGGGTCGAAGGCGCTGACCTCGACGACGCCCGGCGTGTCATCGACGATGACGTCCACGCCGGTGATTTTCTCGAAGGCGCGGATGTTGCGACCCTCGCGACCGATGACGCGGCCCTTCATGTCGTCGGAAGGGATGGCCACCGTAGCGACGGTCGCAGCGGACGTGTGCTCGGCGGCGTAGCGCTGGATGGCGGTGAGGATGATCTCGCGGGACTTCTCCTTCGATTCCTCCTTGGCGGCCTCGACGGCGTTCTGGACCATCTTGGCGCGTTCGTGCAGGAGGTCTTCCTCAAGCTGGCGGAAGAGGATCTGCTTGGCGTCCTCCGGGCCGATGCCGCTGATTTCGTGAAGCCGCTGCCGCTGCTGCTCGTGGAGCTGGGCGATGTCGGTCTCGCGCTGCTTGATGGCGCCGTCGCGCGCGGCAAGGGAGGCTTCGAGCTGCTCGACCTTCCGCTCCTTGACGGCGAGCGTGTCCATCTTGCGCTCGAAGTTGTCCTCGCGCTTGGCGAGGCGTTTTTCGACTTCCTTGAGCTCGCGCCGGTTTTCGTTGGTTTCGTTTTCGAGTTGTTCGCGGCGCTTGATGTACTCGGCCTGGGCCTCGACCTCGGCGGCTTTGCGCGCCTGCTCGCCCTCGGCTTTCGCCTCCTGTTGGATTCGCGCGGCTTCCGCCTTGGCGGCGGCAAGAGCTGAGCCGGCCTGCATCCTGGAATAGGCGTACAGCGCGGCCGCCCCCGCAAGAACGCCCAGCAGCCCCGGCAGCACCCAATCCGTCACACTCGCCAGAAGGAGTTGGTCAAACGCCATCATCGCTCACCTCGAAATCGTGGCCTATGGCGGCGACCGCGAAGCATTCACCTAGTGAAGCGACGTCCGATCACCGGCGTTTAGAGGCGGCGGAAGCCCGGGCTGATCGAGCGGAGAGGCGCAAGGGCGGCGTGGAAGTCGTGAGGCCGCTGAGCAGGATGGGCGCACGAGGTCTAGCTTCGCGCGAGGCGCACGGCCCGAATGGACCGCTCCCGCACGGCGAAGTCCGGCATCAGGTTGGCGCAAGCTGCTCCGCACGGCACGCGCGCCGGCTGCAAAGCGGACGGGCCGGCCACGGGCAGGGCGAACAAGGCTCGGACATCCGAACCCCGCCGCTCCGCCGGACGGATCGCCAGACGCAAGCTGACAGCCAACATGAGCAGTAACGCAAAGACCACGTACGACATCCTAAAGTCGGGCGATTGAAACCGGACGAACCCGCATGGCTTCGTCGATTTCCCTCGCACGACGCAACGGCTAATTCACGATGATTCCGCGCGGCCTGATACAGCCCGCCCCGACCTGTTGACCGGGTGATGAAGCTGCATCCTGCGCCTGATCCGCGGTCCGACGGTCCTGCCGCCGGGTCGCCGATCTGCCGCGAAAGTCCGCAACCAGAATTCCCTATCGCAATAAGGTAGTATAAGAATGTGTACGGGACTGTCAAGAGTTTTAAGGTTTGAATGGAATCAGGAATCTGCTCCGGAGCAGCGGACCCGTGTGGCGGTCGATCATGCACGTTTTGCGTAGTCGCCACCGCCTGGCGAGTACGCCAGACCGTGCCACCCTGCCGTGCCACCCGGCTCGGTTCCGTCCAGTCGCAGGCACTGAACGGGCGTGGGGCGGGCGTTCGTCTTACAATCGGGGTGTCAAGCGGACCGGAGTCGGCGACGCTTGCGAGATTCGATCTGAAATCAGGAGCGTCTGGAGAATGAGAAGAGTCGCCATCGCACTGGGAGCCTTGTTGTGCATCGGCACAACCGTCCACGCCCAGCCCTTCGGGGGCGGACCGCCGAAGGTCAAGCCTTCCGCCTTCGCGTCCGTCAAGCAGGTTGTGCCGGGGCAACCGTTCGACGTCGCCATCCGGATGGAGGTTGAATCGGGCTGGCACGTTTACTGGAGCAACCCCGGCGACAGCGGCATGTCGCCGAGCGCCAAGTGGACGCTGCCCGAGGGATCGACGGCGGGGCCGCTGCGCTTCCCCGTGCCGAAAAAGCACGTCACCGACCTCGGCGGCCAGCAGCTCGTGACCTTCATCCTGGAAGGCAAGCCCGTCCTGCTGACGACGATCACGCCGCCGCCCACTTTGACCGGCGACAAGTTCAAGGTGCAGGTCGATCTGCGATGGCTGGTGTGCAAGGAATCCTGCATCCCGGAGGACAAGTCGCTGCGGCTTGAGCTGCCCATCGCCGCGGCCGGGTCCGCGCCGGTCGCCGACAATGCGGACGTGTTTAAGCAGGCGACGTCGGCCATGCCCGCGGCGAAGAGCGAGTACGTTGCGCTTAAAGTCACCGCGCCGCCGCTGGACCCGACGCCCGGCAAGACGTTCGACCTGCTGATCGAAGCCCAGATCAAGCCTGAGCATCACATTCAATCGGACAAGCCGTCGCAGCCGGGGCTGATCGCCGCCGAGGTGACGATGGATGCGACGGAAGGGATCAAGTTCGGCGCGCCGAAGTTCCCGCCCGCGCACGAGAAGGAAGTGGAAGGACTGGGCAAGGTCAGCGAGTTCTCGGGCACGATCACGATCAAAATCCCCTGCGTCGTGCGCGACGATCCGCCCAAGGGCACGGTCACGATCGCGGGCTTGTTCACGTTTCAGGCCTGCACGGACAATGGGCAGTGCTACGCGCCGCAGACGCTGGCGTTTTCGTGGAGCTCGGCAGGCGGTGCAGCGGCGCCGACCCCGCCAGCCGGCGCTGAGCCTCCCCCCCCCACTGCAGCGGAAAAGCCCGCCGGTGCGGCTGATGCGAGTGGTCCGGTCGCCGCCCCGACCGAAACGAGCGGCCCGATTGCCGCCCCGACGACGGTGAAGAACGAGGCGGGGGCGAATGTCGCGGTTGCCGATACCGGCGGGGGCATCCTGCTTTACCTCCTCTTCGGTCTTCTGGGCGGCCTGATCCTCAACGTGATGCCGTGCGTGCTGCCGGTGATCTCGATCAAGATTCTCAGCTTCGTTCAGCAGTCCGGCGAGGATCGCGGGCGGGTCTTCCGGCTCGGGCTTTCGTTCTGCGCGGGCATCATGGTGTGGTTCTGGGTGTTCGCGTGCGTGACGCTGTTCTGGACGCCGCCGCTGCAGAACCCCGGCGTGGTGATCGGTCTGACGGCGACCATGTTCGTGTTCGGGTTGAGTCTGTTCGGCGTGTGGGAAATGAACCTGCCGGGGTTCGCCGCGCAGGTGGCGGGCGAGGCGACGGAGAAGGAAGGGTACGGCGGGGCGTTCATGAAGGGGCTGCTCGCCACGCTGCTGGGCACGGCCTGCACCGCGCCGCTGCTGGCGGGGGCGCTGTCCTGGGCGAGCACGCAGCCGAAGGTCGTGGCGTTCGCCGTGTTCACCGCCGCGGGAATGGGCATGGCGCTGCCGTACTTCCTGCTGTCCGCCAATCCCGGATGGATGAAGTTCCTGCCGCGCCCGGGCAACTGGATGATCACGTTCAAGCAGTTCATGGGCTTCCTGCTGGTGGGGACGGCGGTGTGGCTGCTGATGACGGTCGCGGCGCAGCTCGGCGGACCGGGCGTGGTGCAGACGGTTTCGTTCCTTACGTTTTTGGCGCTGGGATGCTGGATCATCGGGAAGATCGGTCACGGCTGGTCGATGGGCAAACAGCTTCGCAACTGGGTCGCGGCGGCGGCGGTGGCCCTCATCGGCGGGTGGTTCAGCTTCGCCTACCTCTACAATCACCCGCTGCACTGGATCGACTACCGCAAGGGGTTGGCGGAGGAGCTGGCATCGCAGGGCCACACCGTGCTCGTGGATTACACGGCCACATGGTGCGCCACCTGCAAGACGAACAAGGCGCTGGCGATCGAAGTGGACTCAACGGTGCAGCTCATCAATGCGCTCAAGGTCGTCGCCATCCACGCCGACTACTCGAACACCGACGCGGACATCGAGAAGGAGCTTAAGCAGTATGGCCGGCCCTCCGTGCCCATGTGCTTAGTTTACGCGGCGGACAAGCCGAAAAGCCCTGAACTGCTGCCGACGCTGCTGACGCCGTCGGTGGTGCAGGGCGCTCTGCAGCGCGCCGGGCCGTCGCGCGCGGATGCGGCGCCGCTGCCGGGATCCAAGGGCGATCAGTCCGCGGACGCATCCGCGCGAACCGCGTCGCGTTAGGGTTGTGCCTCAAACCGTGGGCGCCTTTCAGAGCACCTTCTGAAAAAAGGAGTCGCGCCGGTTGTCAAGGCTCGCTCTCGGCCCGATCCAGCCCCAGCGTCTGCGTGCGCATCTCGAAGGCGCGCGACTGGAGGTCCGGGGCGGTGGGCAGTTCCTCCGGCTCGAGGACGAAGTGCTGCGTCCGGGCGTCCACGATCTTCCCGGGCCAGAGAATCTCCGTGAAGAAGTCGAACGGCGCGTGCTGGTGCCACGGGGCGTCGAGCTTCCAGTGCGTGGCGAGGGTCTTGTGCCCTTCCTTACGGAGGACCACGTCGTAGTCGCCGTACCACGTGAAGTCCACCGTGACGTTGGAGCGCCCGACCTCCTGATCGTTGAGGTACACCAGCGCTCCCTGCGGCTCGGTGGTGATCGTCATCGTGCGCCGCACGCACCCGCCCAGCGGCAGCGCGCCGGCCATCGCGGCGGCGCAGGCGAGACCTTGCCAGAATCGAACGGTTCGACGCATTGACCATCTCCCATCCCGCGGCGGCGTCGAGACCCGCCCCGTCCGCCGCGCGCTCAACAGACGCCAAGCGGGGATGATCGTCGCTTCCCCTGAGACGCACAACGGCACAACGCTGGCCTGAGGGGTTGCACCTGTGCCTTCTCGCTGGGTGCCGTCGGGGCAGGGGGAGGGGCAAGACGCCTCGCAACCGAAGCCCTGTCAAGGCTCAAAGCACCGCCTCCCTGCCCCCACGGGCCGATTCTGCGCTTTGGGAGGGGATTGCTGGCCCCGAAGGGGAGGCAGCAAGCCGCGAAAAGGGATCGGCCCGCCAGCGGGCGGACGCACCCGGCGATGCCGAAATCGGTATAAGGGGTGGAGCGAACAACCGCGCCCGTGGTCCGTCTATTCGGCGGATGCGGCTCGGGCCTGTCGATACGGGCAGGGGCTGTGAATACGGGCAAGGCTCATGGGTGCGGACCGGGGCCTCGCAAGCCAAGCCCCGGTGCATCGGCAGGCGGTCAGGCGGGGCCGCCGGGGCTGCGGGTTGCGGGTTGCGGGCTGCAGACAGGTGGTACGGGAATCTTCAAAGGAATCGGCCGTGAGCGTTGCTGAAACACTACTGACGCGAAAAAAGATCACGCCGGAGCAGCTCGAAAAAGCCAAGGCCGCCCGCCGCGGCTCCGAGCGGCTGGAAAAGTGCCTCGTCCGGCTGGGCTACATCCGCGAGCGTGATTATCTCGAAATCTACGGCGAGTCGCTCTCCATCCCCGTCGTCGATCTCAGCCAGGTCAACCTCGACGAGAAGCTGATGCTGGACTTCCCCACCAAGGCCGTCCACCGCTACCACCTCGTCCCCATCGCGCGCAACAACGGCACGATCAAGGTGGCGACTTCTAACCCGTTCGACCTGTACGCGTTCGACGAGCTTCGTATGTTGACGGGGGCGAAGATCGAGACGGTGCTGGCCACGGAGGAGGACATCGGGCGGATCATCAAGAAGCACTTCGGCGTGGGCGGTCACACCGTCGAGGAACTGGTCAAGGAGATCGGCAGCGGCGGGCTTCAGATCATCTCCGAGCGCGAGTCCACCGACGCAGACCTCATCGAAGAGGCGCAGGAAGCCACCGTCGTCAAGCTGGTCAACGAGATCCTCGTCGAGGCCATCCGCGACCGGGCGAGCGACGTGCACATCGAGCCTTATGAGCACGACCTGAAGATCCGCTACCGCATCGACGGCGTGCTGCACACGACCAACTGCCCGCCGGAAATCCGCCGCTTCCAGAACGCCATCGTCAGCCGCATTAAGATTCTCTCGAACCTCAACATCGCCGAAAAACGCCTGCCGCAGGACGGCGGCTTTAAGATCCGGGCTCAGAACCGCGACATCGACCTGCGCGTCAGCATCATCCCCGCGGCCTTCGGCGAAGCCGTGGTCATGCGTATCCTCGACAAGGCCTCGGCGCTGCTGTCGCTGACCGAGCTGGGCATGATCGACCCGGCGCTGGAGGGCATGAACAAGCTCATCGCCCAGCCCTACGGCATCATCCTCGTCACCGGCCCGACGGGTTCCGGTAAGACGACCACGCTGTACTCGGCGCTGAACACGATCAAGAACGACACGATCAAGATTCTCACCGTCGAGGACCCGATCGAGTATTACATCGACGGCATCCAGCAGGTGCAGACCAAGGCGCGCATCGGGCTGACGTTCGCCGCGGGGCTTCGCTCCTTCCTGCGTCACGACCCGGACGTGATTCTCGTCGGCGAAATTCGAGACCTGGAGACGGCCGAAGTGGCGATCAATGCGTCGCTGACGGGCCACCTTGTGTTCTCCACGCTGCACACCAATGACACGACGACGGCCAATACGCGACTGTTGGATATGGGCGTGGAGCCGTTCCTGGTGTCCAGCTCGATCAGCGGTGTGCTCGCCCAGCGACTGGTGAGGCAACTCTGCAAGGACTGCAAAGAGGAATACAAGCCCGAGGCCATCGACATTCCCGGCGACTTCAAATACGAGAAGGGCGACAAGGTTTATCGCGCCGTCGGCTGCCGCGACTGCCGGCATACGGGTTATCGCGGGCGACTGGGCATCTTTGAGTTGCTCATGATCAATGACGACATGCGCGAGATGATCGTCAATCGCAAGAGCGCCGGGCAGATGCAGGACTTGGCGCGCAAGAAGTATGGTTTGCAGCTCATGCGCGAGGACGGCTGGAACAAGGTGCGCCTCGGCACCACCACCATCGATGAAATCGTCCGCGTGACGCAGGCGGTGCTGTAGGGGCGCCTCGCAGGGAAAGGGGCGCCCTCCCTTCCGCGGCGATCCTGCAGGATGTCAGCTCCGGCGCTCGACTGCAGACGCTGAGGGTGAAGGGCAACTGCAAGCCTGTCGCAACCATCGGTCGACCACAGTGGACTCCTGCACCCATCGGCCCTAGCCCTTCGTCAAGCCGGCTCGTCTCCTGCGGCGCATTGCGCGGCGATTCGAGTGCGGCCACCTGCAGCGCCCCCTTGAGCCGGAAATGCCTGTCCCGGTGACCTTCCATCCGCTCCAGCGCATCGGCCAGGAGGCGGATCGACGCTGGACCCAGCCCCCGGGCCGGGCCGGACAGAAAGCCTGTCCTGAGAATCTGGTCACGCCCGCGCGCGGCGAGCGATGACGCGCGCCCTCCGGCTTGCCTCCTGCGGCTCGTCTGGTATGGTTTCATGCCTGCCCCGCCGGACTTTTGTGTGGCGCGGGTGGATGCCGACATCGCCCCAGGATGGGAGAGATGAGCCGCCCCAGGGATGGAACCGTGACGACCAGCTCGGAGCGATCCGCGACGATGATCACCCGCCCCCGCGACCTGCACCGCCTCTGCGCCCACATCCGCGAGACCCGCCGCTTCGGATTGGACACCGAGTTCGTCATGGAGGACGTGTACGAGCCGGAGCTGTGCCTGGTGCAGGTGGCCGCGACCGACGGGGTCTTTCTCATCGACTCCCAGGAAACGCCGGACCTCACGCCGCTGTGGGAGCTGGTCAGCGACCCGCAGATCGAGACGGTGCTGCACGCGGGGCAGGAAGACCTGGCGCTGTGCGTTCACGCGGTGAATCAGCCGCCGCGCAACATCTTCGACGTGCAGATCGCCGCGGGGCTGGTGACGTCGAATTACCCGATGAGCCTGTCGAAGCTGGTGCAGCAGAAGCTCCACATCAAGCTGCACAAATCCCAGACGCTGACGGACTGGCGCAAGCGCCCGCTCAGCGAGGACCAGCTTCTGTACGCCAATGAGGACGTGGCCTACCTGCTGCCGCTGCACGACAAGCTGACGGCGCGGCTCAAAAAGCTGGGGCGGATGGAGTGGGCGCGGGAGGAGTTCGCCGCGTTCGAGCGGATCGAGCTGTACCAGCGTCCGCCGGAGGCACAGCTTGCGCGGGTGAAAGGCACGGGTTCGCTGCACGGCTCGGCGCTGGTGGCGGCGCTGGACCTGATGCAGTGGCGCGAGCAGCTTGCGGATCGCTTGAACCGGCCGGCCCGCGCGGTGCTGAAGGACCATCTGCTCGTCGAGATCGCCAAGCACGGGTGGTCGAAGCCGGAGCAGGTTCGTTCGCTGCGCGGGCTGAACCTCCGCAAAGACCACATCAACGACCTGTGCGCCGTGCTCGTGCGTTCCGCGGAGAAGCCGCCCGCGCCGAAATCGGCGCACCGCACCGTGCGGGCGGAGCATCCGCTGGACGCCGTGCTCATGCCGCTTTTGACTTCGGTACTGCGCAGCGAGGCCGCAAGGCTGGACATTGCGTACGGTCTGCTGGCGACGAAACAGGGCATCGCCGACCTGGTGGAACCGTTCGTGGACGGACGGTTGGATTCGCTGGCGCCGGTTCCGGACCTGCTTTCGGGCTGGCGCGGGGAGGTCGTCGGGCGGACGCTCCGCAAGGTGCTGACCGGCTCATGGACCGTTCAGGTGGACCCGGCCGGGAACGGCTCGCCGCTTCGCTTCTGCAAGCCTTCGGACCGACCCGCGCGCAAGGCGAGCAGCGCTGAGCCTGTTTCCGCTCCCGGGGTGGAGGGCGACGCTGCTGAGGTCGCCGGTGCGAGTACCGCAGACGCACCCTAGCGGTTCGTCACGCGGAATCTTGCGGGTTCGAGGAGAATGCTCCCTTGACGGGCGCGGCTGCCATGCGCGTCCTTGGCGGGATCATCCCCGCCTTCAGCGCGGTCATCAACTCGCGCGCTTCGACGAGCGTCTTGTGCATTTCCAGTTGCCGGCAATCAAGGTTCTTCGAGCCATTCTTGAGTTTCCCTAGCGCGAGCAGGTGTAGCCGAGCTGTGAAGTCGCCCGGCAGCCCCAATCGGCGGTGGCTGTGCCTGAGTCGCCGACCGGCCGATCTGCAAAATAAGCCTTGCCTTTCCCGCGGTCATCGAGCGTGCCGGACTGCGTGGCGCGGTCGGCCAGGATTACCGTGAAATCGTCGCCGGGAATTCCGCCGGAGAGCAGAACCTTCAGCGTATCCGGTCGGCGGAGATTGGGACACCCTGCTTTTCTGATTCTCTCTTTGTTGGTGCAAGCCTGGTACTCCCAGGTATCGCACTCCTCGCGGCCGCTGGAGCCATCGCCCCCGAACAGGACTGCGACGCGCCGATGGCTGTCATAGGCCGTCGCAGACCCCTCCAAACTGAACACAGTGGAGTGGTCGCGACGGAACCACGCATTGCCATCCCATTCCCAGTTGACCCTTGGACCGCCCAGCAGCATCGTCACCCGACGAGCCATATCGTAAGCCAAGACATGTCCGCGGGGAGCCGTCGGGCCATGATCTGATCGAAGGATCCATGATTCACCGTCCCACTCCCAAGTCGCCCATCCACCCGATTCGGAACCGAGGCCGTGCAACACCGCGACATCGCGTTGATGGTCGAATGCCATATCGTGGCCGAGATTCAGGGCCGGTCCGGCGGTGGACCGAAGCGTCCAAACGTCCCCATCCCACTCCCATGTGTCTCGGAAGGCACCGGAACCGTCACTCCCTCCGAACAGAACCGTCTTGCCTCTGGCGCTGTCGTAGCATAACGACAGCGATTCGCGAGGTGACGGGCCTGTGTCCGCCCGCTGCGTCCAGACCGCCCCGTCCCACTCCCAGGTCTCGCCGTTCTGCTGTCGCTGATCGTAGCCGCCGAACATCACCGTGACATGCCGGCGGGCGTCATAGGCAAGCGCGTGGTTGTACCTTGCCGAGGGGCCGACCGTACTCGGAATGCGCCATGCTTTGCCGTCCCATTCCCATGTCGATGGCTCGTACCCATTATACCTCAGTCCGCCAAAGGCAACCACGACGCGGCGATCGCTGTCGTAAGTCATGGCCGACCCTTGCAGGGACGGGGGCCTGGTAACCGCCGCCCAGGTCCACGAAGCCCCGTCCCATGTCCAGGTGTCACACAGGTCGAAAAAAACGCCGTCTCCACCGAAAACGATGGTGACATCGCGGCGCGCGTCGTAAGCCATGGCATGGCGGTAACGTTCCGCGGGACCTGTTGTGGTCCGCTGCGTCCAGGCACGGCCATCCCATTCCCATGTGTCCCCGTGCAAGCGGCCCCATTCCTCGCCGCCGAAGAGGACGCAAACTTGCTTCTTCTGATCAAACGCCATGGCGGCAAAGTCGCGCGTGCCGGGACCCGTCACGGGAAACTTCCTCCAGTAGCGACCATTCCACTCCCAAGTATCCCTGTCGTGCGGCTCCCCGAACCCCCCATACAAGACTGTTGCGTTGCGCGCTTTATCGTAGGCCATGACGTGACCGTGGCGCGGCGGCGGGCCTGCGGTGTCTTGTCGCGTCCAAGAGTCGCCGTTCCACTCCCAGGTGTCAGATTGGTCGCCCTGCCGATCATACCCTCCGAAGAGCACGGTCACGCCTCGGGCGCTGTCATAGGCCAGCGCGCAACCCCTTCGTTGCGACGGGCCTGCGATCGCCCGCTCCGTCCACGTCTCCCCGTCCCATTCCCACGTTTTCCAGCCGTTTCTGTCGTCCTCAGGCCCTCCGAACATCACGGTCACGCCTCGGGCACTGTCGTAGGCCATGGCGTGGCCCGCTCGCGCCGACGGACCGGTCGTCACCCGCAGCGCCCAAGCCTTGCCATCCCACTCCCACGTCTGCCCATAGATCAGACCGGCCTCACCACCGAAGAGCACAGCCACGTCCCGCGCGCTGTCATAGGCGGTCGCGTACCAGTGAACGGGGGAAGGTCCCGTCAGCCTTTTCGTCCAGCCAAGCTCCTGCGCGAAGCTCGCAGCAGACCCGAGGGGTGCAACCAAGGCGCACCCCCACAGCGTCAGGAGTCGCCGTGCATTCCCGCGTTTGCGGCAGGAGATCACATCGCCCACCGCTTTGCGCCCACCATGCCCGATGCGGATCCCGGCGATGACCATCGGACGATTCAAGCACCGCATTTCCGCCCCTCCTTCGACCAAGTCGGCCGTTGACACTCGAAGTTGAAGCGCATCACGGCCTTCGTGCCGACCAGCGAGCCTCCCCGCCGTTGTGCCCGAAGGCCGTGACCCCCAGGTGCGCCACGTGCCGTCATCTGGCGACCGCGCCGCTTACGGATTGCAGCTCGTTGCGCCGCAGATCGACGGGCACTCGTCCACGCAGACGGTGTGCTCGCCGCCGGCTACGCCCGTCCAGATTGCCTTGGCCTTGCCGCGGCTGTTGACAGTGACGGTCTTCGAGTCCGACCCGTCGCGCGTCAGCGTGAGTGTGGTGCCCTCCGCCAGGCCGGACTTAACGACGGCCTTGAACTTGAAGCTGCCGTCGCGGCAGACGGTCTTCAGTTGGGTGATCAGCCCGCAGTCCACGCCGGTGCAGTCCGGGTCGTGCGTCAGGTCGCACGGCGCCTCGTTCAGGTACGGCAGGATGGCTTCGCTGATCGTCCGCTCATGATATCGCAGCTCGATGTTGGTCATGCCGCCGGAGCAGATGTGACAATAGCTGAGGTATGTTCCGCCGAACGCCTCGGTGCAATCGCCCAGCCCGCAGCCGTCGATCGGCGGCGAGTGGTCGTGGGTGTGCGGCGCGCCGAGGTTGTGGCCTTCCTCGTGACCGACGACGAACACGTCCCAGTTCTCCGCGCGATGATCTTCGAGCGGATACGGGAAGGTGCCGTTGAGATAGGACGAGTAGGCGTAGTCATAGTCCGTCTGGCAGACGCCCGGCAGATACGCCAGTCCGCCGATCGAGCCGTCGCGCAGCGCGGAGAGCATGTGCACGTTGTCCCGGACGATGTGCCGCATGTTGGCGTTCCAGTGATCCTGATACTGGAAGAAGCGGTCCCAACTGTTGGTCGCGGTGTACGGATCGCTGTCGTCCGCCCAGACGCGCAGGTAAGCAACCTTGAGGTGGACGTTCAGATCGCGGAGGGTCGTCTCGCCCACCGCGCCGATCAGTGTGGCGACATACGCGGCCGAGGCGTCGGTGTTGCCGCCGAAGATGTCGCGCGTGTATTCGTAGTCCGTCTCGATGGCGACATCGACGACGCGGCACGGCGGATCGCCTGCGGGCGAAGAGTTGCCCGACGCTGGAGCGATGCGCGGCTCGTGCTTCTGCACGGAAAGCAGATCCGTGCCGCACTGGAACGGCGCCCACTCGATCACGCCTTCCGGCAGCGTGGTCAGGTTGTACACGACCGGACCGCCGCCCGACGACGGGCCTGCGGAGATGATGTGCGTCTGCCCGTCCAGCTCGATCATGCCGTTGCAACCGTGCGGCGACAGACCCATGAACACGCGCGAGCCTTCACGCCCCGCCACGCTGCCGGAAAGCAGCACCACATCCGGTCGGGCCGCAGGCACGTCGCGCCCGCCGAGGGCCGCCACGATCACCGCGTCCTCGGCGAAAACCTCGACGCGGTGCACGACGACATCCACGGTGCTGCGGTCGTCCAGCGGGACGCGGGTCATTATGATGTCCTCCGCCGTTTTGATGGCGTCGTAGACCGCGCGGTCGAACGTCAGCCGCGTCACGCCGTTGGCGTCGGTCGCGCCGACGGTTCGCAGCGGAAACGCGCGGCGCTCGGCGGCGACGGCACCGACGGTCATCGCCCCCGCGATGACGGCGATCCAGAGTTTCATCAACTTGTTCTGCTTCTGCATGGCTTCCTCCCTTGTATACCAGACCCCGATACCCCCGGAGCGGAGAATCCGCCCATCTTGAGGGTATCGAATCGGGCAGGGCGGATCAATGCAAAAACGGAGATCGGGATGAGATTGTCGATGGGCGGCGCCGTGTCGGGTGCGCGGCGGAGCTGGCGGAGCAGCCCCATCAGAGCACCGGGCGCAAGCCCGGTGACAGCCGGTTGGTCACCGCGGGATCTCAAACGACCGCCGGCTTGCGCCGGCGGCTGCGATGTTCGCGGGCTTGCGCGTGCGGTTCAGTGCGGCGCGGTGATGACGCGCAGCCCTCACGGCGCGGCGCGATCGACGTAGATCCGCAGAACCGTGAGCACTCGCTTATCGCCTTTGCCTTCCACCTGCACGTCGCCGCGAATGTGCTCGCCGACCTTGATGTCCGCCAGCTTGCCCAGCACGCCGTTAATCTGAATCTCCGTGGCGTCCGTCACCCTGGCGGTGTCCACGGCCTTCTCCTGGCGCTTGGGGAGCTGGTACTCGACGGTGATGTCGTTCTTTTTCAGGTCAATGGAAATCACTTTTCCGGTGAGCGGCACGATGGCGGGCTGGTCCATTTTTTCGTCGCACCCGGATGGGAGTCCGCACAGGACGAGCGCGAGCAGGATCAGAGGATGGGGTCGGCGAGTTCGGATGGTTGTTGGCATGGATTACTCCTGGCAGTCAAAGCGCCGCAATGCGAAGTTCCCCGTGGGCGGATAGGGATTCCAATCGCCCGCTGACGCCGGGCGGATTGTAAGCGGGGAGTGGGCCGAACCCAACAGGGTCACGAAGGAAGGCATGGCAACGTGTGGGGTTGGATGTCTTGGTCGAGGGGCTGGTGGCCGGGGCGCGGAGGCGCAGGCCATCCGGTTGTGCAAAGCCATCGCATCATTTGCCGATGCAGAAACCCGCGAAGATGCGACCGAGCAGATCTTCGGAGGTGACCGCGCCGGTGATCGTGCCGAGCGCGTCGAGCGCGTCGCGCAGCTCGAAGGCGATCAGCTCGGCGACTTTGTGAACGCGGGTGGCCTCGCCGATGACCTGCCGGGCCTGCGCCAATGCGGCGCGGGCGTCGGCGATGGCCTGTCGATGGCGCGCGGTCATGAGGAGCGCTGCGCCCGCGGCGTCGGGCCGGAAGGGATCGGCGAGCACCTCCGCGATCCGGCTTCGCAGCTCCTCAAGGCCGTCGCCGCGCCGAGCGCTGACGCGCGTCGCATTCTGCCCGCCGCGTGTCAGCTCCGATCCGCAGCGCGTTGCGTCTCCACGATTGCGTTCACCCCGTGCGGCGCCGTCGTTCGGATCAGCCATTGCGAGCAAATCGCACTTGTTCAGCACCAGCAGGAGCGGAGCACCGGAGCGCGACTGCACCTCAGCAAGCAGCTCGCCGTCCACGCCCTCGGTGATGTCGCACACGAGAAGCACGGCATCAACGACGCCGACTTGTTCGAGCGCGGCTTTCGCGGCGTCCGCCAGCCAGCCGAAGTCGGCTCCCGGCTGCGCAGATGGTGCTCCTTCAGAGCTGCGCCCGTCAAGAAGCGGGGGCGCACAAGACTCATGCGCGCATCGCTTCCTTACGGGCGCGGCTCTGTCAGGCGCGGCTCTGAGAGCGTCGTCGATGCCGGCGGCGTCGAGCAGCAGGACGTCCATCGAGCCGCAGCGAATCCGTGCGCTGAGGATGTCGCGCGTGGTGCCCGCGGTGTCGGAGCAGATCGCGCGGGCTTGACCGGAAAGGGCGTTCATCAGCGTGCTCTTACCCGCGTTGGGGCGACCCACAAGCAGCACACGCGGCGTCTCCTCCAGCCGCTCGACGGACAGGGCCTGCGACGCCAATTCATCGAGTTCCGCGTCCAGTTGGTCCACGCGCGCCGTCAGGGCGGCGGGCGTAATGAACTCGATCGGCTCATCGGCGAAGTCGATGCCGGCCTCGACCAGCGCTGTCAGGTCCGACAGGGCCTCGACGACGCGCTCGACGCGCTGCGCGAGGCGACCGGATCGAAGCTGCCGCGCGGCGGCGAGCTGACGATCGTCCGCAGCGCGGATCACACCGGCCACCGCCTCGGCACGCGAGAGGTCCATGGCGCCGCTGAGGAACGCCCTCGCCGTGAACTCGCCCGGCTCGGCCTGCCGCGCGCCGCATTCGATCGCCCGGCGCAGAATCACCCGCAGCAGCGCGGGCGCGCCGGCGGTGTGGATCTCGATTAGATCATTGCGCGTGTAGCTGCGGGGCGCACGGAAGACGTAGAACAAGGCCGGCGCGGCGCGGTCGGCGTCGATCAGGACGGATCCCGCGACGCGGGAGTGGCCCGGGATGTCCGCGATCCGCCGCCCGTCCGCCAGTCGAATCAGGCGATCGGCGGTGGACGCTGCGGCGGGGCCGTCCAGGCGCACGATGCCCCTCGGCGCCGCGCCCGGCGCGGACGAGACCGCCACGATCGTGTCGCCGGTTCGATCTAACATCACGCTCCGCGCCGCGGCGGCTGCGCCGAGCTGCACCGCACGCCAAAGGAGGGAGGAACTGAAGGAGCGCTCGCGCTTGCGTCCGAGAGGAAAGCCCGCGACGCGAACTCAACGGAATCGCTCGCTGCGCTGCGGCCGCGCGGGCGCTCGCTGCGCCCCATACGCGAGCCGTCGTTACGCTCTGGCCGCGCGGGCGCCGGCTCGCGCTCTGGCGCCGCTTCCGCTGGACTCCAGCGGCAGGCCGGTGGCGGCGTCCACGGTGGGCGCCAACTCTCCGAGGCGCTCGCGCATGAGTCGCCCGATCTTGAACTTGACGGTGCGTTTGGGCGGCACGGGCACCTTGTCGAGCGTCTTGGGATTTTGAGCGACGCGCGCCTTGCGGACGCGGCTCTCGAAGACGCCGAAGTCGCGGAACTCCAGCCGGTTCCCCTTCCCCAGCTCGGCGATCATCTCGTCGAGGAAGCTCTGGATGATCTGCTTGACAATCGTCCGCTTCGTCCGGGTCTGCTCGGAGATCCGGTCGATCAGTTCTTTCTTCGTTACCGTTGCCATCGCCGCTCCCGGAGACTTGACAGGGGGATCCGGAAACCCGTTTCGGCCTTGGCGCCGCTCCGAGAACCCAGTCTAGCCCAAGGTTCCCGGACCTTCAAGGAAAAACCTCACAGCCCTCCGATCCGAACCGGGACATGTTGGAGGGGAACGGCGTGAAATGCAAGTGCTTGGGGAATCGGGGGTTCGGAGGCAATCGGAGCAACCCCTTTCCGAGAATCGGACCACCGCCCGGTGGCCTGGATCCGCCGCAGCGATCTGGCGGGCGCCACGAGTCCGCAGCAGGGAATCGGTGGATGGCACGACCGCGCCCAGGCTACCCAGCCTCCACGGCCTGGCGAGTACGCCAGACCGTGCCACCCGACCGCCACCACGGCCTGGAGAGTACGCCAGACCGTGCCATCCAAACTGCCGCTCGGCTTGGGATACGGGGCGCCGCCTGGCCACTCGCCTCTTGGAGGCGCCTCGGCGGGTGGGAGGGTGAGGTCGTGGACCGGGAGGCCGTGGAGCGTCAGCCGGGTTCCGGAAGGAACTCGATCCCCAGGGCGTAGGCGCCTACCGTCGAGGACGTGTGCTTGACGCGCCCCGCGACGAAGTCCTCCCCGTCGTTGACGTACACACGTACGATCGTCCTCTCGGGGATGCTCTCGGGAGAGCGGACACCGAGGCCCTTCTTGCTGATGTCGCGGCACTGCGCGAAGCAAGTTCGCTCTCCGGGCTGCCCGGGGCTTACGACGAGCATCACCGGCGCGAACCACTCGATCCGTGGATTCTTGCGCTTGCCGGAATAATGGTCGCGCCCGCCATCGGCAACGGCTTCGGTGATCCACTGCTGGATGATCGCCGCAGAGCTGAGTTTCCGTTTGGGAGTTGAAGTGTAGGCCACGCCGTTGCTCCACGGAACCTGACGCGTCGGGCGCGGTCCCCGCCCTACGTGACGGCTGAACGGGTGGGTCGCTTGAGGAGAGAGCGTCCGGGAACCTGCGAACGTGGAAAGCCGCGGTCAGAGGGACATGATGTAGTTTTCGGAACCTGGGTGATCGCGGTCCGTGCGCTGTGAGGTCCGGCCCGCACTCGGAGCGGGCGTCATCATCGTCACCCCCGCGCAGGCGGGGGTCCAGGGCGCACCTGCAAGCTGCTGGATTCCCGCCTGCGCGGGAATGACGGGGTTGGATTCACGCCTGCGCCGGAATGACGAGAGTTGCTTTTCATCACCCGCGGTTACGCGGTCTTCGCCAACCGGACGGTCTGCTGCTTCTCGATCACGAACTCGACGCCCACGATGTATCCGCCGACGGTCGAGGAGCAATGACGCACGACGCCGATAATGCTGTCCACGCCGTCGTTGATGAAGAGGCGAATGCGCGTCCGCGGAGAGATCGCCTCGCCGCAGCGAAGCCCCATGCCGCCGGCGCTGATGTTCAGGGCCGTCACATAAACCGTGCGATCCGAGTCGTCCTCCGGCTGAACGATCACCGGAGCGTTCCACTCCACGCGGGGATGCCGGCGCTTGCCGGCATAAACGTCCGCGCGACCTTCCTCGCGGGCTTCCGCCAGCCAGCTTTCGATCAGCAGCGTCTCGTCCCTCGGTTCCGCGAAAAGCACGTTATGGGTCATGGCTTCAAACTCCCTCGTCGTCAGCCGGTCATCCGGTTTGTTCTTCGCTTCGCAGCGTTTCCGCTCGCGTGTCGTTGGTCAGACTCGACCGGTGGCTGGAGGTTGGGGCGACGCGCCGATAAGCGGCAACTGTGGACGGCCGAGAATCGAAGGTCGGGGTGCGCGATCGAGGGGACAGCGCGGCGCGCGCCGCGATACGGAACCGGGTCGAGTTATCCGGTCGGCATCGAGGGGCGGTCCTGCGGTGCGGGCAGCGAGGAGTCGGCCGCGCCCATGTTCGTGGGCAGGGGCCAACCTTTCCTACCGCAGACGTACTCCACGAGGGCGGGCAGACCCGCATATGTGTAGGAGTCCAGTCGAAGTAAAAAGGGCTTGCCGTGAGGGCGGACTTCCAGATCCACATTGCCGCTCGCGCTTGTGGTCCCTGAGACGTGCAAACCTCGCCGTCCAAGATGGCGGACTTCCAGGTCAATCGTCCCGTCAGTGGGCCACTGGTCCGTGAGGATGGAGAGAATCTCGTCATAGGCGATGTGCCGGTGGCCTCGAATGGACAGCCCCCCGGCATCGACGACCGCGCGCGTCAGCAGCACGCGGACGAAAAGGACGATGCAGCCCGACATGACGGCGACCAGGGCGAAGCCGATCCAGCGCTGCAGATACACGTCTTTGAACGGTCCGTAGTTCCACTCGATCCTGCGAACCAGCCCTCCTTCGACCTCGGCGTGCAGGCTCCCGGCCGGTCCGAACCAGCGCATCTCGCCGCCGCTAGCCCACCCCGCGGACCCCAGATGCGCTTCAAGCGATGCGAGCGTCGCGCCGGGGACGTGGACATCGACGAGTTTCGGATGCACGTACTTGCTCATCGGCGGCGGGGAGGCCGGGCGTGGATTAAGCGTGTCGTGCAGGGCCGCGAGATTCTTACGTGGATAGCCGACAAAGCCGTCATAGAGGAAGTAGGCGGCGAAGGCGGCAAAGAGCAGCGCGGCGGCCAAGGAGCGCAGCTTGCGCTCCGTGCTCGCTCCCAGCACCAGCACGTTCGACGGGAGTTCCATGTCATCCGTCCCGCGCGGCAGGGGCCGGCGCCGCGATCGCCGCGTAGTGTTCAGTGATCGGCCTGAAAAAGCAAGCCGCGGCGGGGAAGCGGGTGTGCCCATTTTTTCGGGCGAGTCGGCAAATCCGACGCGGCGAACCACGATGGCGCTGCCGCAATCTTCGACGCCGCTGTCGGAAACATCGATGTCGCAGGCTGTGCTTGCGTCTTGCACGGATTTCAAGGCACATCTCTTGACCTGCCCCTTGACCTCTCCGTTGACCTGTCCCTCGACCTCTCTGTTGACCTGTCCCTTGACCGGCTTCAGCCGGTCGGCGTTTGCCACCAACTTCAGTTGGTGGGTACAATGCTCACAATCAACTGCAGGGAGCCGGCTTCAGCCGGCTTGCCGAAAGGGCCTCCGCATGAGCAGTCATGTCTTCCATGGAATTCTCATCCACTTGAACTGGCACACCAAGCACGATCAACCGTTGCTTCGCGGACGCACGGAGGAACTTGCGCATCGCGCATTGCGGGACAAGGCATCGCGCATGAAGGGAGCAAGCATCCTCGAACTCGGCGGCACGGATGACCATGTTCACCTGGCCGTGCAGATCGAGCCTTCCGCGACCATCAGTGAACTGGTGCAGGAACTCAAGGGCGCCAGCGCGTTCGAGGTCAACCATGTCTTGCGCCACAAGACCTTGGAGTGGCAGCGAGGTTACGGCGTGGTCAGTTTCGGGCGGCGGCACCTGCCTTGGGTTGTTGAGTGCATACGCCGCCAGCGCGAGCACCATGCACAGGGCACGATTCATGTCCGGTTGGAGGCGCACGAGCCGATCGACGAGCATCCAACGGGGAGTCCATCCTTGACAAGTCCGGCTGAAGCCGGCTGAAAACAAGAAAGGTCGCAGGCTCCCCACCAACTGAAGTTGGTGGCAAGGGCCGGTCGGCTGAAGCCGACCCACGATCGCGCTGCCGGAAAAGTCGATGGTGCTGCTGGAACCGTCAATGGCGCTGCTGGAACCGTCGATGGCAATGCTGGAAACCGCAGTGGCCTCGGCAGGAACGTCGATGGCGCAGACCTTGCGATCGCTTTGCCCGGATTTCTGGGCACACTCGGCGATGACGCAGTTGAAACCGAAGCCGGCGCGCTCAATAATGCTGAAGCATCACGGCGACCACCGGCTTCTACGCGGAGATGGCAGGAATGAGTTCCCGGCTTGGGGCGACATGCGACGAGTTCTACGTCACGACGCGCCTGTTTCTGAAGCTGGACATGGCTTTGGAGCGGGAGACGGTCCTTCACTTTTTCGACCGCGTGCGCAAGGAGTTCCCCGATCTGTCCCGCTTCCGGCGGCGCGAGGACGGCAGCCTCATTCTCGAAACGGACCGCGGCGCCTCGACCGGGCGGCGCTGGCTGCGGCTCGACCCGGCGAGTCTGCGCTTCGGCGCGTACGATCCGCCGGACCTGGAGGCCATGCGCCGCTTCGCCGAGCTGATCCTCGAGCAGGCGCCGTACCACCTGACGTTCAACGACCTAGACTTCGAGCACATGGACGTCATCTACGGGTTCGATCTGGACTACCACGGCAACCACGACCAGCTCCTGGCGGAGACGCTGTGGCGCGATCACCCGCTCGGCTCGCTGCTCTTCGGACAGCGGGCGGCGCATGTGCTGGACGCGCAGCCGTACCTGGGCATCGCCCTGTCGCCGGAGTGCGACCTTCAGGCGTACGTGGAGATCAAGTCGCGGACCAACACCTTCGAGATTCGCGCGCGGGAGTTCGAGCCTCAGCCGATCAGCATCTATCTGACCACGCGGCAGTACTGGGGCGTGGGCGCGCAGGAGTCGCTGGTGACCGTGCAGAACCGGCTCTACGATCTGGCCGACGAGCTGGCGGCGGACTTCGTCGTGCCCAACATGGTCAACCCCGTCGCCGCGGCCATCGCCGGCGGGGCGTGATGCAACCGGTGTTTCGCACGCCCCGCCGGCAAGCTGAGGAACGTTGTCGATGAAAGCCGAACCGCTACTCGCCAAACTCAACGAGCTGCGCCACGACGCCGAAGACGATAAGTCCAGCCCGGAATACCTCGCGCTGCACCACGCCTTCTGCTTCATCTCGTACCGGATGCGCGAGTTTCAGGAATACCTCAGCGAGGTCGGTGAGGGCGAGGGCGACTGAGACTACGCTGGCGCGGCATGGAGCGCTGCCGCGGTTTCGACGCTCACCACTGCGGCCCAATCCCGACGCCCCCCTTCGCGCGGGTTTGGGGATTTGAGCTTGTGTGCTGACCGGGGGCTGCGGTCGCCTGCGGCAACCTTTACCCCCGGCTAACGACCGCCGCCCCGGCTGGGGCGAAGACCAACCCGCCACGATTGCGACCCGCTCGCCTCATACAACATGGGTCACGCCTCCGCCTCAAACGTCGCCGTGCAGCCCGGCGCTTCGGTGACCGTGACCCGCGCAACCGACGAAAGCCCCTGCGACCGCAGCGACGTGAGGATGCGCTCGGCCACGACCTCCGCGGTAGAGTTGCGACCGGCGAGCATGGGGATGCTGTTGAGGTTCGCGTGGTGCAGGGGGCGGAGCGTGTCTTCCAGCGCCGCCCGGAGCCGCTCGAAATCCACGACCATGTCCAGCGCGTCGAGCTGCCGCGCGCGGCAGACCACCTTCACGACCCAGTCGTGACCGTGCAGCGGCTCCAACGACCCGTCCGCCAGCCGCACCTGATGCACCGCACAGAATCCGGCCTCGACGCTTACGGAGTACATGAGCACCTCTCGATCTGGTCACCACCTCCAGCCTGAAAGCTAATCCCTCGCAAGGCCTGTGAGAAGCAGCCCCGGCTGAACGCGGCTGACGCCACGCCGTCTCCAGCCGCCAGCCGACCGGCAGTTCGGGTCCGCGGCAACGGACCCGCGGAACGCGCGATCGCGCCCGGATTTTACCCGCGCCGCGGCCTGGCGAGCGCGCCGGACCGTGCCGTCCTCTTGCGCGCCGGAATGCGGTTGCACGCGCATGACGGGTTTTCGCCGCGATGCCGGGCTTGACTTCCCGGGTGGCCGGTGTTATTCTTATAAGAGAATAATATGACGCCCAAGGTGCGGGACAAGGTGCTGGAGGCGCTGGAGGCGCTGGGGTTCACGCGCGTCGAGGCGGAGATGTACGTCTTCCTCCTGCGCGAGTCGCCGGCGACGGGGTACGGCATTGCGCAGGGGCTGAACAAGGCCGTGGGGCATGTGTACAAGGCGATCGACGCGCTGGAAGCGAAGGGCGCGGTGGTGACCACGCTCGACGAATCGCAGAACCGGCTCTGCCGCGCCGTGCCGGTCTCGGAGCTGCTGGCCTGCGTGAAGCGGCGCACCACCGATCAGTGTGAGTTTCTGCTCGAACAGCTCCCCCCCCCCTCGGCGGACCCGTCGGACGACCGGGTGTACCGCATCAGCGACCGCGAGCAGTTCTTCCAGCGCTGCCGCCGCATGATGAAGTCCGCGCGGGCGTTCGCGCTGCTGACGGTGTGTCCCGGACTGGTGGAGGAGGTGTACGACGAACTGGGCGGGATGGTGCGCCGCGGCGTCGTCGTCGGGTTGAAGGTGTTCAAGCCGGTGGAGGTGGCCGGCGCTACGGTCATTGTTGATCCGCGCGGCGAGTCGGCGGTGCAGACAGGCCCGGGGCAGTGGCTGTTCCTGACGGTGGACGGACGCGAGTTCATGCAGGCGCTGTTCGACATGGACGCGGCGGAGCTGCTGCACGCGGCCTGGAGCGAAAGCGCGCTGATGACGTGGGCGTTTTATACGGGGCTGAGCTCGGACCTGGTACTCGCGGCCGTGCGCGGCGCGATCCAGCGCGACGAGAGCTTCGAGCACGTCAAGAAGCTGCTCGAGCAGTTGCGCATCCTGGAATCGCCGCATTCGTCGGGCAAGAAGTATTTGATCGAGCGGCATCGCAAGAGCGGTCGCAAGTAGGCGACTCGGCAGGTTTGCAGGTGGATTGCCAGGGGGGGCATTGTGGAAATCAGGCCGTCAGCCTGATGAAGCAACAAAAGGGTGGACGTTGCAGCCTGGCTGACCGGCTGGAAAGCCGGTCCCCCAATCGGATACCGGCTGGAAAGCCGGTGCCCCAAGCCAAATCGGCTGCTTTGATGGGCGACTCAGGCTGAAGGGGGAGAGAGACGTGATGAAACATTCGGGATGGCAGGTGTGGTGCATGGGTGTGGTCGTCGGCGCGGCGTGCGTGGTGCCGTGCGCGGCGCAGGAGTACCTCGTGGCGGGGTTCTTCTCTGATGCGGTGCACCGCTACGACTGGGAATTGGGGCTTTCGATCGGCGCCCTCGAAACCGGGGTCGGACTGGACGGCGCGCTCTGCGTGCGCTACGGACCGGACGGGAAGCTGTACGTCGCCAGCGAAGGCTCGAACAGCGTGCAGCGTTATGACGCGCTCACCGGCGCCTTCATCGATGAATTCGTGGCCCCCGGCAGCGGCGGGCTGGACGGACCGACCTCGCTGGCGTGGGGCGCGGACGGGCACCTCTACGTCGCCAGCTTCAACTCGGACTCCGTGCTGAAGTTCGACGGCGGAACGGGCGATCCGCTGGGGGTGTTCGTCGATCCGGGCGACGGCGGGCTGAACGGTCCGGACAACGGCACGACGTTCGGCCCGGACGGCACGCTCTACGTCCCGAGTTACTGGAACAACCGCGTGCTGATGTACGACGGACTGACGGGCGATTTCATCGGCACGTTCGTGGCGAGCATCGGCCGGCCTCGCGTGCTCGTGTTCGACGCGGGGTATGTTTACATCACCAGCGAAACGGCCGACGCAGTGAAGCGCTACCGCCTGCGCACCGGCGAGTTCGTCGATGACTTCGTTGCCGGCGGATCCGGCGGGCTGGACACGCCGGTGGGCATGACGTTCGGGCATGACGGGCACCTGTACGTCACGTCGGTCCCCAGCGACTCGGTCCTCCGGTTTGACGGTGCGACGGGCGATTTCATCGATACGTTCATTCCGCCGGGACAGGGGGGTCTGGACGGGCCGACGTTCATTCTGGCGCGCGGGGGCAACGGCGTGGATTGCGACCGGATCGCCGGGCTGAAACTGAAATGCCGCGACAGCGTGCTGCGCGCGACGGTGCGCTCCACGCTTCCTGAGGGGACGATCCTCACGATCAAACATCAGGATGAATCCTGCACGGCCGAAGTCAGCGCGCGCGGCAAGGCCAAATGCCGGTTCGACGTCGCGCCGGGCGAGCATGAGGTGTGGGTGGGGGAGTGCCCTCGATGGCGCGGAACCGCCGTCTGCGAGTAAGTGGGACGACGATCAGCTCACGACGCCGCGCAGCGCGAGGCGCGCCACGCTGAAGTAGATCAGCAGCCCGCAGACGTCCACCAGCGTGGCCACGAACGGCGCGGAGGCGCTGGCGGGGTCGAAGTTCATCTTGCGCAGGACGAACGGCAGCATCGAGCCGCAGATCGTTCCCCACATCACGACGCCGACGAGGCTGACCGACACGCTGACGGCGACCACGAAGTAATGCGCGCCGTAACTGTGGAACGCCGCTTCCCACAGCAGAATGCGCAGGAATCCGATGACCGCCAGCACCACGCCCAGCGACGCGCCGAACACCAGCTCCCGGCGCACCACGCGCACCCAGTCGCGCAGCGCCACCTCGCCCAGCGCCATGGCGCGGATGACCAGCGTCGACGCCTGCGAGCCGGAGTTGCCGCCGCTGGCGATGATCAGCGGCATGAAAACCGCGAGCACGACGGCGGCCTTGATCTCCTCCTCGAAGTGGGTCATCGCGCTGGTGGTGAGCATCTCGCCGACGAACAGCGCCGCCAGCCAGCCCGCTCGCTTCTTGAGCATCGGCAGGAAGCCCGTCTGCAGATACGGCGCGTCGAGGGCCTGCATACCGCCGATCTTCTGAATGTCCTCCGTGGCCTCCTCCTGCACCACGTCCACGATGTCGTCCACGGTGACGATGCCCTTCATGCGCCCTTCGGCATCGACGACCGGGATGGCCATCAGGTCGTGCTGCGCGAACAGCTTGGCGACCGCCTCCTGGTCCATCGTGTCGAGCACGCTGATGAGGGTGCGCTGCATGACGTCGGCCACGGGCAGGTCGCCGCGCCCGGCGAAAAGCTCGCGGATGGAGACGACACCGGTGAGCCGCTGCTCCGCGTCGAGCACGTAGGCGTAGTAGATGGTCTCCAGGTGGGTCTGAATCTGCCGGCGCAGGTAACGGATGGCCTCTTCCACGGTCATCTCCGCCCGGATGCGGGCGAATCGCGGGCTCATCAGACCGCCCGCCTCATCCTCCGCGTAGGCGAGCAGCGCCTTCACCTCGCGCCGCGCCGAGTCGTCGAGCAGTTCCAGCAGCGCGCTGCGCTCCTCGCCGGGCACCTGCTGCAGCAGGTCGGCCGCGTCGTCCGGCGCGAGGAAGCGCATCCACAAGCGCCGCTCGCCGGGTGTCAGCTCGTGGATGATCTCGGCCTGGTCGATAGCGGTCAGCGCCTGAAAGAAGTCGTCGCCGTCCTCCGGGTTGAGCATGCGGAAGGCCTCCACGCGCTCATCCGGATGCAGGGCGGACCAGACCCCGCGCAGGTCTTCAGCGGTAATGCGATCAGCGACGTCGACGGACTGCATGGTGAAGTATGATCGTCCGCGCGGGGGATTGGTCAAACGGGGCAGCGGCCGCTTTCATGGCGCTTCGATGTCGCTGGCGCGCAGATCGGGTGGCACGGGTCCGCAGCAGTGGACCGGTGAATGTCGGACACATGCACGTTCCGTTGGCTCGCACGATGCATCCGTTTGAAGCGAGCTCATTCCAACCCGCTCCGGAGGGATGAGCAGACAGGCATCGGAACACGAGCTTGACAGATCAACTTCCAGCCCAATCCGATAACATGGACCACGAGGAATCCAACCGTCTTGTGCAACGCGGCATCCGTCCGACGATCCGCACGCGGTGCTCGGCGCCCGTGCCGGCGGCTGTGCGGTCATTGAGGGGGCTGATACAATAAAGCCGAGTCGGGGCGCATGGAGACGGGCGCGATGCTTGGGAGACTGCAATCCCCAGCGAAGCGGCATGGATCACGGGGCTCAAGCAGGGTGGACCATGAGCATAAAGCCATTGCACAAAACGGGTTGCGGTTGTGAATCGGGCGTGGAAGCCGCGCGGCCGGACAGGCATGAAGGCGCGGCCGCCCGCGGTTCGGCAAAGCCGTGCGGGCAGGATGCGGCGGCGCGAGAGCCGTTCTACACCGCCGCCGACGTGCGCGGGCTGCGGCTCGAAGAGACGCTGCCGGAACCCGGCGTCTTCCCGTTCGTGCGCGGGGTGCATCGCACCATGTACCGCGACCGGCTGTGGACCATGCGCATGTTCGCCGGCTTCGGCGACGCCTCCGACACCAACCAGCGCTTCAAGTTCCTGCTCAAGCAGGGGCAGACCGGGCTGTCCACCGCCTTCGACCTGCCGACCCTCATGGGGCGCGACAGTGACGATCCGCTGGCACTTGGCGAAGTCGGGCGCTGCGGGGTGGCCATTTCGTCGCTCGCCGACATGCGCCGGCTCTTCGACGGCATCAACCTCGGCGAGGTCAGCACGTCCATGACAATCAACGCGCCCGCGGCCATTCTGCTGGCGTTCTACATTTGCGTCGCCCAGGAGGAGGGCGTGCCGCTGGATCAGCTTCGCGGCACGCTGCAGAACGACATCCTCAAGGAGTTTCACGCGCAGAACGAGTTCGTCTTTCCGCCCGGCCCCAGCACCAAGCTCGTCATCGACACCATCGAGCACTGCACGCACCACATGCCGCAGTGGAACACGGTGTCCGTGAGCGGCTACCACATCCGCGAGGCCGGCGCGACCGCGGCGGAGGAGCTGGCGTTCACGCTGGCGGACGGAATGTGCTACGCGGAGGAGTCGCTGAAGCGCGGGCTGGACGCGGACGCCTTCGCCCCGCGGCTGAGCTTCTTCTTCGACGTGCACAACGATTTCTTCGAGGAAATCGCCAAGTTCCGCGCGGCGCGGAAGATCTGGGCGCATGCGATGAAGAACCGCTTCCGCGCGAAAAAAGAGCGGAGCATGATGCTGCGGTTTCATGCCCAGACCGCCGGCGTGACGCTCACCGAGCAGCAGCCGATCAACAACGTCGTGCGCGTCGCGTATCAGGCGATGGCCGCGGTGCTGGGCGGATGCCAGTCGCTGCACACCAACAGCATGGACGAGACGCTGGCGCTGCCGACGGAGCGCGCGGCCACGGTGGCGCTGCGGACGCAGCAGATCCTCGCGCATGAGACGCAGGTGCCCGGCGTCGTCGATCCGCTGGCGGGCAGCTACTACCTGGAGAAGCTCACCAGCGAGATCGAAGCGGCCGCGACGGCGATCATCGACCAGATCGACGCGATGGGCGGCGTGCTGAAGGCGATCGACCGCGGATATTTCCGCCGGCGCATCGCGGAGTCGGCGCTGGCGGAGCAGCGGAAGATCGACGCGGGAGACCTCAAGGTCGTCGGCGTTACGGATTTCGTCGAGAACGAGCCGCACGGGATCGACATCCTCAAGATCGAGCACCACACCGAGGAGCAGCAGATCGCGCGGCTGCGCGAGCTTAAGGCGAAGCGAGACAAAAAGCGCCACGCCGACGCGCTGACGCGCCTCCGCGAAGACGCCCGCGCCGGCCGCAACGTGATGCCCGCGCTGGTGAGCGCCGCGGAAGCGGACGCCAGCGTGGGCGAGATGATGAACACGATGCGCGAAGTCTTCGGCAGCTACGACGGCGGTCCGGAGTGGTGAAACAAGCCGCGCCAGCAAGGAAGCGGCAGGCGAGTTGCTCCGCGACGAGGCGAACTCCGGCGGAAGGCGATCAGCGACCTTGAGGTTCTCAAATGGGAATGACCTTGAACGAGCATCTGGCGGAAGTGGACAAGTGGAAACAAGCCGTGGGCGATGAAGTGATGGGGTTTTCCGACGCCGAACGACTGGAATACGATCGCAGGGCGGTGGCATGGCTGGAGGCGCAACTCGGGGTACAGCTTGACCGCGCGCCGGCCCCGCGATCGGCCACGGATGGGATTGCGTCGAGGACGTAACGAAGGGCGATCACAACCCGATGACGATCGACACCATCCTCATCTACGGACGGCATGCCTTTGAGACGCGATGAACCCGGCCTTGGACAGTCCTTGTTCAGATCGTTACTGGAGTCAGGCTTGACGCGATTCGGACGGGGCTATCCGAATTGAAGTGGGAGGCCACGGGAAGGGTGATTGAGCGCGCCGCGGTGTTGCCGCGGGGATGAGCGAGCACGGTTCCACGCTCTCACCAGGGCTTTCAGGTGGGGGCGGCTTTCATGGATCGTCCGGTCTATGGCCTTTGTGAAGCCGCTCGCGCACTTCCTGTTCGAGACCGGGTAGGTCGGGCGGCTTCGGCTCTGATGACAGGGAGCCCCGAATCGAACGCAGCGCCTTGTCATAAACGCTGCCGGAGAGCTTCTCCATGTCGACCTCCGCGCTGTGGTGCAGCGCTCGCGCCAGGAGGAAGAAACCCGCTGCAAGGGCGAGCGATATGAGTAGCTCCCCGATTTCCAAGCCCGACCGACTTCCCGAAAACGTGCGAGTCATGCCGAGGAGAATGATCAGCGCGGTGACCGCAGATGGAACGAGGAGCAGCCAGGAAAGAGCGTAGGAAACGAGAGGCAAGCTCCTCAGCCCCAGTCGGTGGAAACGAACATGCAGTGCGATCAGGATGCTCAGGGAGACGACGAGGATTCCGATTGCGGGGACCACGATCCACAGAATCCCGCTCCGCGCCGCGAAGATTCCCGCGAGTATCGCGAGCCACAACAACAGGACGCTTGTGCGAGCCGACCGGCGCACGTGTTCAGCGCGCATTTCAGCGCTGAGGCGCGGCAGATTTCGGGGATCGTAGCGTTCGCCGCACTCCGGGCATCGCACGGACTCACCGCTGAGGGTTCGCAAATCGTAGGCGCATTGCGGGCAGGGCAACGCCTCGACGATGCGCGGCGGTGGGCAAAGCTCCTCGGCGTACGCGCGAACGGCCTCGACCATCTTGTCTTCTCCCCTTGTCACCATGCGTATGATACCGCCTTGTGCGAACGTCGGCGCGCGTGTTGATTGAAGATAGAGGATTGGGGATTGAGGATAGAGGATTGAGGATTGGGGGTTGATCCGCGGCAAGTCACCCCCGACTAAGGCGCCTGAAGCTGCGCGATTCTTGCGGCGGACTTGAGCGGCGATGGATGCACCGACAAAGGGTCGAGCAGCGACGGGTTCGGGGGTCGGCTTCAGCCGACCTGCGCTTGCCACCCGCTCGAGCGCGTGGGGTGATCGCTCGGCGCATCTGTGGAGCCGGCGTCAGCCGGGTTTGTCGTGTGGGCAGCGCAAGCGGGCTGAAGCCCGGCGGGCGGCGCGCGGTCCATCCCGTCACCCTGCGTCCCAAAGACCTCTGAGGCCCTACTTCGCCGCCTGCTTGGCCTTCTGGGCGGCCTCGACGATTTCCGCCTGCACCGCGGCGGGAACCTTGCGGTAGGAGTGGAACTCCATCGAGAACGAGGCCTGTCCCTGCGTCATGGAGCGGAGGTCCGTGGAGTAGCCGAACATGTTGGCCAGCGGCACCTCGGCCTCGATGATCGTTGACGCGCCTTTCGCTTCCGAGTTGGTGATCAGCCCGCGGCGCTGCGCGATGTTGCCGGTGACCGGACCCTGGAAGTTCGTCGGCACTTCGACCTCGACCTTCATGATCGGCTCGAGAATGACGGGGTTGGCCCGGCGAATGGCGTCCTTGAACGCGTCGCGCCCGCAGACCTGAAACGCAAGGTCCGACGAGTCCACCGCGTGATACGTGCCGTCCTCCAGGATCATCTTGACGCCGACGACCTCGTAGCCCGCCAGCGGACCCTTCGCGCGGGCCATCTGGAAGCCCTTGTCCACCGACGGAATGTACTCCGTCGGAATGCGCCCGCCGGTCACCGCGTTCTCGAACTCGTAGTCCTCCTCGGCATCCGCCGGAAGCGGAACGAGGCGGCCGATGACGTGCGCATACTGCCCAGTGCCGCCCGTCTGACGCTTGTGCCGGTAGTTGTACTCGACCTCTTTCGTCGGATACTCGCGGTAGCTGACGTTGGGCTTGCCCACGACGACGCCGGCCTTGTACTCGCGGCGCATGCGCTCGACATACACGTCGAGGTGCAGCTCGCCCATGCCGGAGATGATGGTCTGCCCGGCGTCCTCGTCGAAGCGCGCGTGGAACGTCGGGTCTTCCTTCATGAAGCGGTTGAGCGCCGCGGAGATCGCGTCGCGGTCCTGGGTGCGCTCCGGCTCGATGGCCATCGAGATCACCGGCTCCATGATGTGCAGGCTTTCCAGCGACAGATTCACGTCCGGGTGACACAGCGTGTCGCCGGAGACGAGGTCCACGCCCATGACCGCGACGATGTCGCCCGCGCGGGCGGAGGGAACGTCCTCGCGCTTGTCCGCGTGAATGCGGAACACGCGCCCCACGCGCTGGGTCTTGCCCGTGCGCGGGACCAGATAGACCTGCCCCTTCTTCAATTCGCCCTGATACACGCGCGTGTACGTCACCTGTCCAAACGGCTCGTCCACGATCTTGAACGCCATCGCCACCAGCGGCGCGGACGGGTCGGCCGTCACCGCGACTTCGGCGCCTTCGTTGGTGTTGTCGCAGGCATACGCCATGCGATCCAGCGGCGAGGGCAGATAGCCGATCACCGCGTCCAGCAGCATCTGCACGCCCTTGTTCTTGTACGCGGTGCCGAGCATCACCGGCGTGATCTCGCGGGCGATCGTGGCGCGGCGGATGGCCGGGATGATCTGCTCCGGGGTGGCCTTCTCGTGCTCGAGCATGATCTCCATCAGCGTGTCGTCGTAGAGGCTCAGCACGTCGAGCAGACCGGCGCGGGCGCGGACGGCCTCTTCCTGCAGGGCCGCCGGAATCTCCGACTCCCGCAGAGTCTCGCCCATCTTGCCCTCGTTGTAGATGGCTTTCATGGTGATGAGGTCGATCACGCCCTCGAAGGACTCGCCCTCGCCGATCGGCAGTTGCAGCGGCAGGGCGACGATGCCGAGCTTGGCCTCCAGCTCGCTGATGACGCGGCTGGGGTCCGCGCCGGTGCGGTCCATCTTGTTAATGAACGCGATGCGCGGCACGCGGTAGCGTTTCATCTGGCGATCAACGGTCAGCGTCTGCGACTGCACGCCGCCCACGGCGCACAGCACCAGCACCGCCCCGTCCAGCACGCGCAGTGAACGCTCCACCTCGATCGTGAAGTCCACGTGACCGGGCGTGTCGATCAGGTTGATGTCGCAGCCCTTCCAGTGGACGGTCGTGGCCGCGGAGGTGATGGTGATCCCGCGCTCGCGCTCCAGCTCCATGAAGTCCATGGTGGCGCCCAGCCCGTCCTTGCCCTTGACCTCGTGCATCTTGTGGATGCGCCCGGCGTAGAACAGGACGCGCTCGGACAAGGTGGTCTTGCCGGAGTCGATGTGCGCTGAAATGCCTATGTTGCGAATGTTTGATAGCTCTTCCATGATCGTCGCGGCCCTGTCGCGGGCCTCCCCAAAACCTGATGCTCGAATCCCCTGACGTCCGTGCCCTAAGTCTGCACCTGCAGCCGAACCGACGAAGGCGGCCCCAACCGCCCCGTTCGCCGATGCTGGCTTCCGCTCGTTAAGGTTCTAAAGGATAACGAGTTAAGGAGCTGTCAACCATGCACGATCCTGTTCGGATCGGCTCCCTTCATGGCGCAGTTGCACAAATATAGCAAAAGGCCGGGCAAAATCAAGCCCGGCCCCGTCGGGGTTCGCCAGATTATCAGCGGCCCTGCCGCGGCTCCCGCCAGCGGGGCGCGGCAGAACCTCTTCATGCACAGCGGGTTACGGCTTGTTGATGCTCTGGATGCGCGTGCTCTTGTGAACGTCCCCATCGCTTTCCGCACCGGGCAGGTCTTCGACGTAGGTCCGACCTTCGCCCACCCAGGACTTCGACGCGACCTTCCCTTCCTTGTCGAAGTGAACGAACACCTCGAGCTGGCGGTCGCCGCGATACCAGCGCCAGTAGTCCATGACCTTGTCGTTCGGAACACCGATGGTGGCCTCGACCGCCGCGTGCGAGTCGCCGTTCTGAATGGTGTTGAACCGCTCGATCGTGAGGTTGTCGCAACCGGCCACAAAAAAGAAGGTTACGACCGCCAGACCGCCCATGATCCGAGCTGAGTATTTCCGCAGCATGTCTTGTTCTCCCTACAACTACAAAGAAACGCCGAAGCGGGCGGAGGTTAGAAAGGAACCCCGCCGACCTTCCATTCACTATCGACCTTTGGGTTGTGTCAACGTCACCCCGCCTGCGCTGCTGTGCAGATCGAAAATGATCTCATCAGTCAGGTGCTGGCCCAGCGGCGTGTTGTACGTGACCGCCAGCACGTACTTCTCCGCGGGCGGAATCGCGCCGGCCTCGATGCCAAGCTGAAACTCGTACATCTGAATCACGGGGTTCCAGAAGCGAAGCTGCTGCTCCTCCGTGTCCAGCGGCACTTCCCAGACGGTGATCCGCGGACCCTTGTTGTTCGCGCTGGCCGGCTGGTATCCGAACAGCTCCACGCGCACCTCCCCGACGAGCAGCGCTCCCGGGTTTTCCAGCAGTGTGTACCCCCGCACGAGAAGCTCGAGCACCTCGGGCTTGCCGGAGCCGGTGAGGCTGCGGACGCGCGTGGAGGGCTTGACCACCTCGATGCGCGTGGGCATCAGGAGGGTGAGCATCTGATCGGTCGCCGTGGCGCTGGCGGCCTTGGGGGGCGCGGTGCAACCGGCGGACACCAACGTTGCAAGTGCGAACCCCAGGAAGGCCCGCTCGATTCGCGCTCGGCTCCTGCCTCGTTCGCGCCCGCGATCGGTACTCGTCATGAGCATCCCGCGATTCCTTATCATCCGGGCCTGCCGATGGGCAAACCGCACATTCTGTATCGGTGCCGAAGCCACGTGTCAAACCCAGGCCGCCTCATGGTCTAGTGGCTGCGTCTGCCGATCGTGTTCTGCCCTCGAACAAGGCGAGAATCCGGCGCAATCAACTCGCGCGGCAAAGGCAAAGCCAAGTTCAACAACCGCCCGCCGGGCGACGCGGGCACGGCCACGGCGGAGTGGGGCTGCGGGGCTGAGGACCAGAGAGGTTACTCGTGCCCGTAGCGGGATAGCGGAGTCCCTTATGGAAAATCTCTTGATCGGCGATCGCTCCGTGAAGTAGAATGATCTCGCGATCGGGCCCCGCGGCGGATCGCTGCCGGTTCCCGGGAGCGTCACGCGCCGACTTTCGACTTGGCATCGCGGTGCGGACACTCGTGCCGTCGCGCGAGCGAATTCGGCATGCTCTCAGGACAACGCACACCACCGCGCCGCAGGCTATCGCAAATGCCGACGAGGAAGCTCGAGCAGGTTTTTCTCTTGAAGGGGAGGCCGAACATGTCAGTGCGCCGTTCCAGTCTGATTGCATGGGTCCTCGTTTTCGCATCCGCTCACGCGTTGGCGGACAACCCCCAGTGGCGAAACATCACTCCGTTTCCTCGGGCCCGCTCGAATCACGCGATGGCGTTCGATGCCGCTCGGCAGCGCGCGGTCCTGTTTGGCGGGAACGATGGGTCTCGCAAAGCCGACACGTGGGAGTGGGATGGAACGCACTGGGTCGTGCATGCGCCGGGGGCGTTGGGAGCGCGCGAGGAGCACGCCATGGCCTACGACAGCGCCCGGCAGCGCGTGGTGCTTTTTGGGGGGTCCAACGGCGCATGGCTCGGCGACACGTGGGAGTGGGATGGCGTGTCCTGGGAACGCAAGGCCACGACCGGCCCCAGTCCGCGTCATCAACACGCGATGGCCTACGACAGCTACCGGGGCCGAACGGTGCTGTTCGGAGGCAGTGACGGCGAGCGCAATGGAGAGACGTGGGAGTGGGACGGCGCCGCGTGGGAGCTTCGGGCCACGACGGGCCCAAGTGCGCGGGTCGCTCCTGCGATGGCGTATGACGTCGCGCATAAAACCGTCGTGCTCATGGGCGGCTCGATTGAAGGCCTCGATAGCTGGGAAACTTGGACCTGGGACGGAAACGCATGGGAGTTGCGGTCCGCAGGCGATCCGGGGCCGCGATCACATCACGGGATGGCCTACGACTCTGCCCGGGCGCGCGTCGTCCTGTTCGGCGGGCAGGTCAGGAGCCACACAGTAAAAGACACATGGGAGTGGGACGGCCAGAGCTGGGAACGCAGAGCGGACACGGGGCCAAGTTATCGCAAAGCCCTTGCCATGGCGTATGACAACGTCCGCGGACGCACGGTGCTGTTCGGTGGAAAGAACAACGGCAAACCCATTGGAGAAACCTGGGAATGGGACGGAAGCGCATGGTCGCAGGTGCCTGGGCCTGAACCGCGCAGCGGGCACGCGCTGGTTTATGACCGCGCCCGCGATCAGTTTCTATTGCAGGGGGGAAGCATTGGAGAGCAGGACGACGACCTCGCCGTCGGGACATGGCTGTGGAACGGGGATCAATGGGAGTATCGCTTCGGCGGGCCGGGGCCGCGATTTGGGCTTGCGTTGGCCTACGACCGGGCGCGCGAGCAGGTCGTGCTGTTCGGGGGACGGGGCGGTCGGATTTACCAAGACACGTGGTTGTGGAACGGCACGAACTGGGATTATGCCACGGGTGAAGGACCGACCCATCGGTGGGGCCACGCGATGGCCTACGACGGCTACCGGGATCGCGTGGTGATGTTCAGTGGTCGCTTCGGCGACAACTGCAGGTATGAAGGCGATACTTGGGAGTGGGATGGCACGGCTTGGGCTTCCGTGGCGACGGAAGGGCCGGCTGCTCGCGCCGGGCACGCCATGGCCTACGACAGCCTTCGTCGGCGAACCGTGCTTTTCGGAGGCGGCCTCGATAATCGTTGCGGCGACGTCAACCTGTACGGCGACACGTGGGAGTGGGATGGCGTGGCCTGGACCCTGCTCGCCACGACCGGACCAAGCCGCCGGCGTGACCACGCGATGGCATACGACGGCGGACTGGGCCGCGTCATCCTGTTCGGGGGCGAGGGCGGTCATCAACAAGCGATGAGCGACACATGGTCCTGGGATGGCAGCGCCTGGACGCAGGTGTCCACACCGGGGCCAACCCCGCGCTCCGGACACGCCATGACGTACGACAGCGATCGAGGGCGTCTCCTGCTCTTCGGAGGCAGAGATAGTCTTGGGCTGAGCGATGAGATCTGGGAGTTTGCGGCCGCGTGCTCGGGCCGGGAGCAGATCAACAAAGCCTCCTGCAAGGAGGGCAACGGCCTCAACCAACTCAAAGTCATCCTCATGGACGGCGTCGAAGGCGATACGTTCAACGTAACCTTGACGGGTGGTTCGACGAGATCCGGGACGATCAACGCGCGCGGCCAGGGCAAAGCCAAGTTCAACAACCGCCCGGCGGGCGACGCCGGCACGGCCACGGCTACCTGGGGCTGCGGGGCGACGGGCGAGAAGGGGTATACTTGTCCGTGACAAGCGCCGGACACCGGGTTTCGACCGCGACGAACGCCCTCCCACTGGGGTGGAAGACTTGGATTTGGAGTGCAGGAGATTGGATCATGAGCATTCGACTGGGCTTCCGATGGGTCTGGGTTGGACTCCTGACCTTGGGTTTCGCGGATCGGTTGTCCGCGCAGTGCCCGCCTGCGGCGGAGCGCGAAGTGTTGGGGCATAGGACCTATGACGTGGTCGGGCTGGACAAGTCTGTCCTCGCGGTAGGCTTGCCCTATGCGGACGACCTGGGGGAGGGGTCAGGCGCGGTCGTCGTGTACCGCGATAATGGACGAAACTGGGTTGGGGAATCGCGCTTGACGGCCTCCGACGGGAGTGGGCTCCAGAGTTTTGGGGAGGTCGTCGTCGTGGAGGGAGAGCGCATTTTTGTCGGCGTTCCCCACGCCGATTTCGATGGAATCTACAACGCGGGCGCGGTGTACGTTTTCCGGCACGAGGACGGGGTTTGGATCGAGGAGGCAAAACTGACTTCAACCCGGGCCACCGGCGGCGGGTTATTCGGTTCGACGGTGGCTGCGAAGCACGACGTGCTTGTGGCCGGTGTGGGGTATTCGGGAGACGTCAAGGAAGCGCTGATCTTCCGCTACGACGGCGCACAATGGAATCTCGAGCAGACTCTGAGACCTCCCGTGAACTACTTCAACAATCGTTTCGGCGCCACGGTGGCCGTCTCCCGAACCTGGATTGCGGTTGCGGACACGAGCATCGACGCAGACGGCCGAGTCATCCATGTTTATGAGCAGGAAAACGGCGTATGGGTTTTGAAAAACGTGCTGGGCCATCACCTGGCAGCGGCGTTTTCGGCTCGCGGAAAGCGGCTATTGTCAGGCGGAACGCATAATGTTGGCATTTACCCCAACAGCGCCATCCTCCTGAAGAAGCAGGGAAATGGCTGGTTCCAAGAGGCGGAATTGGTGCATCACGACGGTCGAGACGTTAAAGGATTCGGCAACGCCTTGTCGTTGGGCAAGAACGACATCATCGTCGGCGCCGCCTACCGTGATACGCCGTCGTATGCCTACGTCTATTCCCGCGGTGACGAAGGCTGGACGCAATCGGAGAGAATCCGTCGCGGGGACTACTTTGGAGACTCCGTGGCTCTATCAGGCAACACTTTTGCCGTGGGTGATGGCGGGTACGTTTTCGAGCTATGTCCGCTTCACGTGGAGTGCGAGCAGATCACCGGTCTTAACAGCCCGTGGTAGAACCCCATTTTCGTGCGCTCGCGAACTTCATGCGGCGCAGCGCGCCAGGGGGGAGATCGGCGCCACCGGAGTCCTTCTCCGGCGCCGCGATTCCCATAAGCCCTTCAAAACCTGCCACAGCGCCCACAGGGCATAGGTCATATGCCCGGCGAAGGCGCGCAAAGCGCGCCCTGCCGCGTTTTGCAGGCCTCTCGCCGTCCCGAAGCCGAGCATTGTGCGAAGAATTAAACTTAAGTTGAAGCCCGCCACGTGGATCAGCAGCCGTTTTAATATGTTGTTGTGACCCTTCAGGTGCGTGCGACGCAT